>NZ_JAAHHW010000022.1 GCF_010692325.1 Moorena sp. SIO3I8
CTTCTAGGGGTCGGGTTTGCACCGCCATCCAGATGAATAGTTATAACTCTTTTTGGGGTTTTCCCCGCGAGTTACCTGAGTCATACCCCTCCCGGTGAGGGAGGCTCCTACTCAGAACAAGCCGCACCTGACCAAAGAATCGATATCGAAGTAGTGGATATTGCCTGTCTGAGCATTTGACATGACTCTGACCCAACGCCTTGGTTTTGTCTGAGCTATAGCAGTCTGAGACAGGTAAGCGATCGCAGATAAGATTAACAGAAATTTACCCATAGAATTTACCAATAGTAGTATCAAACTATTAAGTATCAATTTAGTATCAACGGTGACAGCTGGGGTAGATGCCACTGTGTTATAGTTAATAGTAAACTCTAGCAGGATTTATTCAACTGTTTCCGAAGCAACCAGGCAAGCCCTATCACTCCTAAGGAGGCAGAAGAAACTGGTTCTGGTACAGACTTAGTCTTAGCCTTGTCTTGGGACTTCAGTGCGGCTAAGGTTGATTCCGCTATGATCTGATGGCCAGCTGTCGTTGGGTGGAAGCCATCCCAGAATAAAAACTCGTCTGGATTAGCACAGGCAATAAATGTTGTTCCATCTAAGCACGTTTCCGTCACATTCGTGAAACCAAAGTTTCCAGGATTGGTCAAAACCTGATTAAATAGGTCATACTGATCAACGGATATCAGGTTAATGTCAGGTAAAGATTGCCTCAAAACGTTAAGGGTGGAGTCCAATACAGAGTTATGCTGCTCGCTCAAATCCGTGAGGCCAGACGATAATACACTATCTAGTCTCAGTGATTGAGGTATCTTTCCCAAATCTGGTAAGTTAAGCACTAGGAAATTGCGAGCACCAAAGTTATACAGGGAGTTCAGGGCTGTCTGTATATTGCTCACCACCTGGTTAGGATTAGGAGGGTCCGCACTCTGGTAATCATTAGCACCTGACCACAGAATATAGAGGGCGTTGGGGTCAGCCATCTGATCAGATAGGATTAGGTCATTGGTAAACCCTGGGACTTGGGTGAGTAATCCCGGTAACAACGCCCCGAATTCACCAAGGCCAGCTAATCCGGCTTGAGAACCACCAAAAGCAAAGTTTACGCTTTGATTAGTCGTCGCACCATTGAAGAAAAAACTCACCCGAGGGCCATCGGGAGTGATAGTGATTGGAGAAAGTATCGGCGATTCCGGTAATACCACGGACAAGTCAGTAGATGGCTTCACCTCTATGTCCAGAGCATCTGCTAGATAATCTACCCAGATAGGACCATTGCTAAAACGTCCCTGAAAGTAGGGTGGACTCTGGGGGGTGATGGGAATGGTGGGATTTAGCTGATTGCTTGCCTTACTGATATTGAACAAATTGCCAGAATCCGATAGGCTATCACCAAACACATAAAGATTACTAAAATCTAAATCATATGCCCTAGCTTCAGAGGGCAACATTAAAGAGAATAGAGAAAATCCGAAGGCCGTAATTGCGTTTTTCATCGTTGATTGTCTGTGATTGTGGGCAGGTTTCAAGCCAAAACTAAAAACCTACAGAGATAGAGTACTGCTTTGGGTGACTCTCGTTATTAAGATATTGCAAAATTTTTGGGTTATAGTATAAATAAACAATAAAGTATTAAAATAAATTTAATCAGCCTAGATATGGTATCATGTCCGGAAACATCGCTCTTGTAAAGCATGGGTAATTGATAATTGGTAATGGGGAATTGGTAAGTAGTGTGATTACTACCAAGCTATTCCCTATTCACCCTTACCGATTCCTAAAACAAACAACAACAAAGAATACTACCGAAACAACCGGACACGATCTGAAAGGTTAGTCGCTTTTAAAAAAAATACGGTTATGGCATTTAGATACTCTACCAGTGGTGCTACATCAGTCATTTCCAGAAGAGTAGCTGAAAAACATTCTACTTATTCTCCTAGCAAGAATGAACTCCATGATGTCCAGGAGCCGATTATCACTGCTCCCCTAGAAGTGCGCCGAATTATAGAGCGAGTCTTGCAGGCAGAAAAGGATAAACTCTATATGAAAACTCCCCGTAATATTAATGATGATATCCTGAAAATTGTCAAGGAAGAAGTTCAGTCAATAACCCCATCCTCTTAGGTTGGGGCTTGGGTAGACGACCAACTGTCCGTGTTTGACTAGACCATTGAGCCGAATTTTGGTACGAACATCCGGATGCTTCCCCAGTCCGGATCTCTTCAAAACTGTGTCGTCAGTTGCTGTTAGACAGGACATCTTAGATTCGGTGGTCGTTCGCGTAGCGTGGCCTACGGCCAGGGGACGGGTAATCAACCCAAATACTTTTCTCGTGAGGTTTATCACCATGCTACGAGTTCCAGTTATTTCACCTGATGGCAAACCATTGATGCCTACAAAAGCCTCTCGTGCTCGGCGTTGGCTTAATCAAGGTTTAGCTGTTATTTACCAAAACGATCTAAATGTTTTTGCTGTTCAGTTAGTCAACCAACCGTCTGGAGAACAAACTCAGGACATTGCTATTGGGATTGATCCTGGAAAAATGTTTTCTGGTATTGCTGTTCAGTCAAATAATGCCACTCTTTGGACAGGGCATTTAGTGTTGCCGTACAACAAAGTCCGCGTGCGCATGGATACTCGACAAATGATGCGAAAAACTCGTAGAAGCCGTCGAATAAACCGCAAGGTACCTTACTCGCAAAGGTCTCATAAACAAAAACGATTCTCAAATAGAGTAAGCAAAAAGGTACCTCCTTCAATTCGAGCAAACCGCCAGTTAGAGCAAAGAGTAGCCAAAGAACTTAGTCTTTTGTACCCAGTAAAAGTCATCGTTTATGAAATAGTCAAGGCTAGGGGAAACAAGGGTTTTTCTCCTGTTATGGTAGGCCAATATTGGTCAATATCTCAGCTAGAAAAAATAGCCCCAGTCACTCAAAAAAAAGGCTGGGAGACTGCTCTAAAAAGGGAAGCGTTAGGACTAGTCAAGGACAAAACCGACAAAAGTCGGCAGTCAGTCAACACTCATGCGGTAGATGGGATAGCTTTAGCTGCTACTCAATTCTTCCGGCGCAATAATTACTATCACAGTAAAGGCAAATTGAGTGTTCCAGAAAACTGCAATATAACTAACACTTTACTCTTTGTTATTAGACGTGCTCCTATAAGTCGTCGTCAATTACACCTGTTGCAATTTTCTAAAGGTGGAAAACGGCGCAAATATGGTGGAACAACTACTAGTCATGGTTTTCGCAAAGGAGATTATGTTGAAGCTGTTAAAGCCGGAAAAGTAACCCGTGGTTGGGTGAGCGGCGGAACAGCAAAACAGGTTTCCGTTAGCGATATCGATTGGAAGCGGATAGGACAATTCACTGCCCGCAAAGTCCGACTCCTAAAACGTTCAACGGGCTTAATTGTAAACCACTAATTGGAGGCGCGGCTTTCGTACCCACCCTGTAGAGGGATGGGGACGAAAGCCGCGAAGACTTATGAAGCTGCTATCGATTCAGCTATGTAATTTTCGTCAGTTTTATGGTAAGACTCCCGTGATTGTGTTAGCTAGTGGCGAGCGAAACACTACGATTATTCATGGGAATAATGGTGCTGGTAAGACTACCATCCTGAATGCTTTTTCGTGGGTACTCTATGAGAGATTTAGTGCTGCTTTTGCTTCAGAAGACCAACTGCTGAATAAGCGAGCTCTTGCTGAAGCTCAGTTCAATAAACCAGTAGACTGTTGGGTAGAAGTAGCATTTGAACACAATAATAAACGCTACCAAGTCAAACGTCTATGTCGTACTTACAAAACTGAGGTAGGAGTCGAGCAAGGTAACACAGAATTGTATCTCCAAATCGCTGGAGATGATGGACGCTGGTTATTGCCTCAACAACTACCTGAGGATATTATTGGTCAAATTTTACCAGCTAGTTTGCACCAATACTTCTTTTTTGATGGAGAACGAATTGAACAACTGGTACGCTCCGATAAAAAGTCAGAAGTTGCGGAAGCAACCAAGACCTTGCTAGGGGTAGAAGTTTTAAATCGCTCCATTAAACATTTAAGGGAAGCGAAAAAAACCTTAGACTATGAATTATCTTTAATTGGTGACTCTGAAACTAAGCAATTGCTTAAACAACAGCGAAAATCGGAAAAGAAGAGCCAGAGTCTAATCAAGCGTCAAAGGGAAATCAAGCAGGAGTTAGAGGATCAAGATGAGCTAAAGAAGACAATTGGTCAACGGTTATTAGAACTCGGTGGCGCTCAGGAGTTACAACAGCTGCGGGATGAACTAGAAGCTAGAGAAAAGTTAATTAGAGAACAGCTAAAACAAAGTCAACATATTTTGAAACGAGCTATATCAACTCGTGGCTATACCGTGCTGCTCTCAGAGGTAAGCTCAACTTTTCAAGAAATTGTCAAAGATTTAATCACCGAAAGAGGGGAATTACCTGTTGGAATTAAGCGGCAATTTGTTGGGGATTTACTTAAACACAAGCGCTGTATCTGTGGTGTAGAATTAACTGAGGGAACTCATGCTCATCAGCAAGTAGCAGCCTGGATGGATAAAGCCGGAATGGCTGAAGTGGAAGAAACCGCAATAAGGATGGGTTCCCAGGTTGATGAAATTAACCAACAGGTGCCTGAGTTTTGGCAGGATGTTGACCAACAACAAGATACTATTGCTCAGGGAAGAACTGAGCTTTCTAGAATTGAGACCCAACTAGATGATATCAAGAAAAAGTTACGTAACTTTCCCGATGAGGATATCAGTCTGCTCCAACAACAATTAGATGAGATAGATACTAGGATTCGGGAGCTAACTCTAGAACAAGGAGGGAATCAACAACAACTTGAACAGTTGGATACAGACATTGACTTAAAGGATAAGCAGATTGCTAAGCACAAAATGAATGAAAGTAAGCAGGCGTTGATACAGCGACGGATTGCTGCTGCTCAAGATTCTATTGAACGGTTAATTGAAGTGAGGGAACGTTTGGAAACTCAGTTTCGTACTTCTTTGGAGAAGCGGGTCCAGGAGATATTTATCTCAATTTCTTTTACACCCTATATCCCTAAGTTGAGTGATAAGTATGAGTTAACCTTAGTAGAAAGTACTCTTGGAGAAGAAAATCTAGTTGCTGCGTCTACGGGAGAAAATCAGATTCTAAGTTTATCCTTTATCGGCGGAATTATTGACCGAGTTAGGGATTGGAGTCAAGAGCATTCTCTGATGGGACCTGATAGTAGTACTTTTCCTATTGTAATGGATTCTCCCTTTGGAAGCTTGGATGAAATCTATCGTCGGCGAATTGCTAATATCTTACCTAGACTGGCGAATCAATTAGTAGTTTTAGTGACTCAGACTCAGTGGCGAGGAGAAGTGGCTGATGAGATACTTCCTTTTCTTGGTAAAGAGTATGTGTTGACTTACAATTCTCCTAAGTCTGATTGTGAAGAAGATGTTATTGAGCTAGCTGGAAATCGTTATGATTTGGTAAGGCGTAGTCCAAATCAGTTTGAATATACTGAGATTGTCGAGGTCGATAATGATAGCTAGTTTGTTGAAGCTTCATGGTTTATTACCCAAGTAAGTGGGGAGTTTAGCGTGAATTAGACTGTGCTTTAAGGTGATACCGTTTTTTTTAACTAATTCTCCCTCTACCTATTTGGTATTATTCCGGTAATCCTTAAGCCAGTATTCTAAAGAGATAATTTTTGCTACCTGACAAACTAATGTTGATGCTACCATAATTAGTTACTATTTTGTTATTCTACAAGCTGAGTGCGATGCTCTTTCAGAGCCGCTACGCGAACGCATCTAGTAATCCCATCTAGTAATCCCATCTAGTAATCCGATTTTTTTTTGGCAACAATACTCCCCTTAACAATACGTCAAATTTATGAGTTATGAATCCTGACTCCCTATCTCTACTCCCTACTTTCTACTCCCTACTCCCATTAACCCATCACTTTCTCCCTAAACCGATAAAAAACATCTGTATATAGATATAAATCAAATCTATATAGTTAATACAATGTCTTACAGTGAATTTACTCTAGATACACTCAAAAATAAATTTAACCTATCGATTCAAGAACGAGTTAATTTATTTGAATCAGTTGAACCAGTTACTCCTAGCCCTTTATTAAACGAGATTTTGGAAGAAAACCTTCCTCTAGGATTGGAAATCGATACCGAAAAAGCCCGCTCTGAATTGATTGTTGCTCCTATTTTAGTTGAAATTCGCAAGCAATTTAACCGTAAAATTAGCCTTTTCTCTGGGACAGAGTTTACTATTGATAAGAGTAAAGGGCTAAACGGTAGGTGTGATTTTATCATTAGTCATTCTCCTGAACAGTTGGATGTTACTGCTCCCATTGCTATTCTAGTTGAAGCAAAAAACGATAACCTTAAATCCGCTATCCCTCAGTGTATTGCTGAAATGGTTGCTGCTCAAATTTTTAATGAGCACAAAAATAATCCTATTCCGTTTATCTATGGTGGAGTAACAACTGGCAGCCTCTGGAAATTTATGAAATTGGTCAAAAATTCGGTTTATATTGAGTCAGAAGAACACTTTATTGGTAATTTAGAGGCTCTGCTCGGTATTCTGTCACAGATTATTAATAGCACTCGCCCTCAATCTCTTGCTGAAACCTAGTGATAATTCTGGGATAGTGGCCAGAAAAATCGGGAAGTATAGCGCTACGCGCAAGTCAGAAGTTAGAAGTCAGAAGTCAAAAGTAAGCTATGACTAAGTTTCGGAGTTTATGAATGTCAAACATCTGAATGCGTAGTGCTATATAATATAATAGAGACTAAATCAAGGGGTAAGCAATAATATTATTGGTTTCAGTAGTTTTTTGGTTCTTGTTATGATTATCAATATTGTTAATAGTTATGATTTGGTATTGAGATGTTGATGCTCCTTCTGGAGAATAGTGTGAATTGTCACAAGTAGTCAATATTATTGAAGTGACTAGGGTTGAGGGTTACCTTGCTGCTTATGTTGAAGAATCTAAGGGGTAAATTGTGCTATAATATTGTAAGTTTTAACATCATCTCACGTAAAACAAAGAACATAAGCTGATAGCTGACGGCTGAATGCTTACAATAGCACTAGATACCCTACTCATTGCACAATAGAATAGTTATTTGCTATATCCTCTACTATGCCCATTGTCCTAACCGATACCAAAAACTTACTCTGTGACCTAATTGCTCAATATGGCTCCCGCGTCGATTACTTAGCCATTCGCTTAGAAGAAGCCGAAGGAACTAGCATTTTATTACGGGGTGACAAGATAGAAACCCTGAGTGAAGGTCTGTCTATCGGTGGACAAGTAAGGGCATGTTATAATGGAGGATGGGGTTTTTCGAGTTTTAACCAGCTTAGCGCTATTAAAGAACGAGTCGAAGATGCGATCGCAGCAGCTAGGATTGTGGGTAATCAAGAAACCACCCTTGCTCCCATTGAACCAATACAGGATGTTTGTAAGTTACCCCTGACTGGTACAGACCCTAGGGAAATTCCCTTGGCGCAGAAGAAAGCATTATGCGATCGCTACAATCAAATTCTCAGAAGTTATGACAATAGCATTGCTACTACTTCTGTCCGGTATGGGGATATTAACCAACGCATCATCATTGCTACTTCCGAAGGTACCTTGATAGAGCAGTCTTGGGCAGATCTGGAAATGCGTTTTGCTGCTACTGCTCGTAATGGCGATAGTGTCCAAACTGGTAGAGAAACCATTGGTTCTCGCCAAGGCTATGAAGATCTAACCAATCTTGATCAACAAGTCCATGGAGCAGCTCAACGCGCTGTCGATGCTTTGTCATTACCACCTGTAACTGGTGGCAATTATACAGTAGTCATCGACCCCATCCTTACTGGTTTGTTTGTCCACGAAGCCTTTGGACACCTATCTGAAGCTGACATGGCTTATGAAAATCCTGACTTACTAGAAGTGATGAGTATAGGGCGTCGTTTTGGCCCAAAAGAATTGCAAATCTTTGATGGAGCTGCGACCCAAGGACACCGAGGTAGCTATTTCTACGATGATGAAGGCACTCCAGCCACTACCACCCAGTTGATTAAAGATGGTGTATTCGTTGGACGTCTTCACTCCCGTGAAACTGCTGGTAGATTAGGTGAAACCCCTACTGGTAATGCTCGTTGTCTCAATTACCACTATCCGCCGATTGTTCGGATGACTAATACTTGGATAGGACCCGGAGCTACTCCAGTAGCAGACTTATTCGATGATATCACAGTAGGAGTCTATGCTCGAAATTGGCTAGGAGGTATGACTAATGGTGAAATGTTTACCTTTAGCGCTGGAGAAGCTTGGATGATTCGCAATGGTCAAATTGCTGAACCTGTGCGAGATGTCACCCTTTCTGGTAACGTGTTCAAGACCTTAGCTGATATTGAAGCTATTGGTGATGATTTCTATTGGGATGAATCCGGTGGCTGTGGTAAAGGTGGACAAAGTGGCTTAGCTGTAGGCTGTGCAGGACCAAGTTTAAGGATTCGGAATGTGGTAGTTGGTGGAGAAGTTGAAGGTTGAAGGTTTGAAGGTTGTTCGCGTAGCGTGGCCAAAGGCCAAGGTTTGGAGGTTGAAGGTTGGAGGTTTGGAGGTTGAAGGTTGGAGGTTGAAGGTTGGAGGTTGAAAAACAAAGGAGTAATGGCTAATCGAGCATTAGTAACAGTCGAAAACTATTCTCCAAAGTCCCACTCTGCTATCTGTCGTTGTCTGTGATCCAGAGTTCCCTACAACTGTAGCAAAAGCAATGAGTATCCAACGCTTGGTGATATCACCTACACAGTGTCAAGACCAAGGGATTGTTTTAACTGATGCCCAACAGCATTATCTAATTAGAGTGTTGCGGCTGAGAAAGGGCGATCGCTTTATTGCTATGGATGGAGAGGGTGGCTGGTACGTTAGCGAGCTAGAAGGTGATTTGACTCAAGCTAAAATTGTCGCATCTGAGCACATTCAAACGGAATTGCCTAAACAGGTAACCTTGATGGCGGCTATGCCTAAAGGGAGTGGATTTGAGCAAATTTGTCTGATGGCAACGGAGTTGGGAGTGACTCGGATTGTGCCGTTGAAAAGCGATCGCACTTTACTCAATCCTAGCCCTCAAAAGCTCCAGAGGTGGCGACGGATTACCCAAGAAGCAGCAGAGCAATCAGAACGGGAAGTTGTACCGAAAATTCTTGACCCTGTTGACTTTTCCGATAGTCTTCAGTTACCGGAAACCCTAGAAGCCTATCGCTATATTTGTGTAGCTCGGGGAAAGGCTCCCCATCTACTCAATTGCTTATTAGATTTACGATTAGGATTGGATACTGGCCAAACAGACCCTGCTCAACATCCTGGCATTGTCATTGCTACCGGACCTGAGGGTGGTTGGACAACTCAAGAGCTAGAACAAGCCACTGCTGCTGGATTTATCGCTGTTTCTCTAGGAAGTCGTATTCTCCGAGCTATCACTGCTCCTATTGTTAGCTTGTCTATAGTAGCAGCAGTGTCGGAATCATCAGTTAAGGCAAACGGTGAGGATTTTGCTTAAGCAATTAATAACATCCATGGGCAACTTAGGCAATAAACTGGGTTTGTCCATGGTTCAATTCAATTACTATAGCGCTAGTTTAAGTGTGAAATTCAATCTAATCAACCCATACAACCCTTAACTCTTCTAAAAGGGTAGGGCTAGTAAAAAAAATTTGATCACCAAATTTTCGCAAACTATAGCGTTATAGTAAGCTAACTGAAATAAAAATAGCGCTAGATAATTTTTGCTCGAAATAAATATAGCGCTATTTTAAAAAAAGATTAAATCCAATTACTTTATACACCCCGTAAGCCCTGAATAAGGTTCGCGCTATAGTATAGCTTCCATGAATCCCAAAATTAAATTAGCGCTATAGTATAGCCATCAACACTAATCATCCCATATACTCTTTACAACCCCTAAAAGAGTAGCGCTATTTAAATTTCCGGTATCACTTTATGAATTTTTGTAAAAATTTGGCAAATACAGAAATAATGTGTTATTATAAGTATAGCGCTAATTAAAGGAGCAAAAAAAATGACCGTAGTCGGAACTACCCAAGCAGCTTTTCTTCTAGGAATTTGTGTCCAACGAGTCCGTCAACTTCTCAAAAATGGCAGAATTAAGGGTGCTCAAAAAGTTGGCAGATTTTGGCAAATTCCCCTATTTAACGGCTTGCCCAAGGTCAGTCCCGGTCGCCGTGGACCAAAGGGAACCTGGAGAAGAGGTTTCCAAAAGGTGGCCACTTACGTTCATGTCAACCAGAACGTCATTAGGCAAAATAAAAAGAACGACACCTACGAGCCTGTCCTAACCGTCAAACAAGGTAATCGCAACACCTACGGTCATTATGTGGAAATCAAAGGACCGTCTCGGTTAGTTTATCAACCTAATTGTCCCAAGGATTGTGGAGCTACAGTGTGGCTGGAAGTTGATCCTTCTGTGGAAATTTTGACCAAACTTTTTGGCTAGTGGGACTTTACTATTTTTGGGTCTGTTTAGGGGAACTAGCAGTGAATCGTTAAATACTTTTAGACTGTGACAAGTAATTTATATTCAAAGAAAACTGTAGTTGTTGCTAAATCGGATAGGGCTGACTACACAACAATTGCGGAGGCGATTAAAAATGCCCAACCTGAAACCATAATTTTAGTAAAGCCAGGGATTTATAGAGAAAGCATTGTTATTGATAAATCTCTAGAAATTTTAGGAGATGGGAAAGTCTCCGATATTGTTATTGAGGCCACTAATCTGAACTGCATTCTGATGCAAACAGACTATGCAATAGTGCGAGGCTTAACTTTGCGAGAATGCACTGTAGGTGTGTGTGTCCCCAAGGGACAGTTAATCCTTGAAAATTGTGATATGACCGCCTATGACTGTGGTATAGTTATTTGTGATTCTAAAGCAAATCCCATTATTCGTCGCTGCTGTATTCATGATGGACAAGGTAACGGGATTCAGATTCAAGATAATGGTCAAGGAGTAATAGAAGACTGCGACATCTATGGCAATACTTATTCAGGAGTGAAGATCGATAAAGGTGGCAATCCCATGATCCGTCGCTGTCGTATTTATGATGGTAAACAAACCGGAATTTGGATTACAGACAATGGATTAGGAACCCTAGAAGACTGCGATATCTATGGCAATACTTATCCAGGAGTGTTTATTGATACAGGTGGCAATCCCACGGTCCGTAACTGTCGTATTTATGATGGTAAACAAACCGGAATTTGGATTACAGACAATGGATTAGGAACCCTAGAAGACTGCGACATCTATGGCAATACTGCTCCAGGAGTGTTTATTGATACAGGTAGCAATCCCACGATCCGGCACTGTCGTATTTATGATGGTAAACAAATCGGAATTGCGATTCAAGACAATGGATTAGGAACCCTAGAAGACTGCGACATCTATGGCAATACTGCTTCAGGAGTAGATATCTCTAAAGGTAGCAATCCCACGATCCATCGCTGTCGTATTTATGATGGTAAACAAATCGGAATTTTGATTCAAGACAATGGATTAGGAACCCTAGAAGACTGCGACATCTATGGCAATACTGCTCCAGGAGTGTTTATTGATACAGGTGGCAACCCCACGGTCCGTCGCTGTCGTATTTATGATGGTAAAAGTTTCGGAATTTTGATTATAGACAACGGATTAGGAACCCTGGAAGACTGCGACATTTATGGTAATACTTATGAAGAAGTGGTTATCTCTGAAGCTAGCAATCCCACTATCCGTAACTGTCGTATTTATGATGGGAAAGGATACGGAATTTGGATTAAAGACAATGGATTAGGAACCCTAGAAGACTGCGACATCTATGGTAATACTTATCGAGGAGTTGATATCGATAAAGCTAGCAATCCCACGCTCCGTCGCTGTCGTATTTATGATGATAAACAAAACGGAATTTGGATTACAGACAATGGATTAGGAACCCTAGAAGACTGCGACATCTATGGTAATACTTATTCAGCAGTGCAGATCGATAAAGGTAGCAATCCTACTCTCCGTCGCTGTCGTATTTATGATGGTAAAAGTTTCGGAATTGGGATTACAGACAATGGATTAGGAACTCTAGAAGACTGCGATATCTATGGTAATACTAGTCTAGGAGTGTCTATTGATAAAGGTAGCAATCCCACGCTCCGTCGCTGTCGTATTTATGATGGTAAAAGTTTCGGAATTGGGATTACAGACAATGGATTAGGAACTCTAGAAGACTGCGACATCTATGCTAATACTAGTCTAGGAGTGCAAATTAATAATAACAGTAATCCTACTCTCCGTCGTTGTCGAATTGAAAACCATCCTTTTCCAGGAATTCAAATTGAAGAAGGATGTAATCCATTGTTTCGTCGCTGTATTCTTAGGAGTAATAGACCATTCTATTTAGGAATTGCTGGTATACTAAGTCTTTCTATTGCCTTACCTGTAGCTATAGCTGGGGGTTTGGTAATTACTCCCACTATAGCTTTAGCCTTAGCTGTGATTGGATTTGTATTTTACAAACTGCGTAAAAATAGGTTTAATAAACAATATATTATCGAAATAATATCTCTCACCCTAGTATTAGGCGCAAATTTAGGATATACTTTTTTGCTAAGTTTTAATATTTATAGCTTTTTAGCCTCATTGATAACGGGTTGGGCCTGGCAAAGTAGGCTTTTTAAGCCACTTTTTAAGCAATCTAAGTTAGTATCCAAGTATCAGCTTAATAGATCTCTTTAATTCAATTATTTTTCGGTGAACTATGCTCTAAATCTTGAGGTATAACCAGTTTTAAAGACTGGGTAATTATCAATAATGATAAGTTAATGACATAAGGTTGGGATAAGTTTTTCACTCCAATTCGTTGACTGTCGGATATTTCAGCAATTTTTGATGATCATGCGTACGCCTTCAGCCTTGTTGATCGCCCTATCATTCACATTGGCCAGCAAAAGCGGTCAATAACTATAACAGTAGTTAAATTTTTCCACTCAATCCTCCGACTGTCGTAAATTCCAGCAATTTGGGCTAATCGCGATCGCGTAGCTTGACTGCATGTCAATCGCACTAGCAACAGCAACAAAGCCGTGAAAATCCTTGGATTATCGAAAATTCCAGCAATTTGGGCTAATAACAATAGCGCTAGCTTAATCAACCCACGATAGTTATCGAAAATTCCAACAATTTGGGCTAATAACAATAGCGCTAGCTTAATCAACAAAGGGTGAAAATCCTTTACTGTCGAAAATTTCAGCAATTTTGGGTAATCACGATACTACTAGCAACAGCAACAAAGCCGTGAAAATCCTTACTGTCGGAAATTTCAGCAATTTTAGAAATAATGCGATCGCGTTAGCTTGAGCAACGCGCGATAGTTATCGAAAATTCTAGCAATTTGGGCTAATAACAATAGCGCTAGCTTAATCAACCCACGATAGTTATCGAAAATTACAACAATTTCGGATGATCACGATAGCGCTAGCAACAGCAACAAAGCCTGAAAATCCTTTACTGTCGGAAATTTCAACAATTTTAGAAATAATGTGATCCCCCCTTGTTGAGCAACAAAGCCGTGAAAATCCTTTACTGTCGGAAATTTCAACAATTTTGGATAATCTCGATACTGCGTTGGTTGAGCAACAAAGGGTGAAAATCCTTTACTGTCTGAATTTCCAGCAATTTTAGAAATCATGCGTTCGCGTAGCGGCTCGTAGCGAGCATCGCGTTAGCAACAGCAACGGGCGATAGTTATGGAAAATTACAACAATTTCGGATGATCACGTTCGCGTAGCGTGACCAAAGGTCAATAGCGCTAGCAACAGCAACAAAGCCTGAAAATCCTTTACTGTCGGGATTTCCAGCAATTCGCGATCGCATAAGCGCGGAAGCTGAGCCCTTTGGCCACGCGGGGCGCGTTCGCGTAGCGTCGGCTTTGCCGAAACGCTTCCGGAGCGTAGCGTGACTGCATGTCAATGGCGCGTTGGTTGAGCAACGGGCGATAGTTATCGAAAATTCCAGCAATTTGGGCTAATAACGATAGCGCTAGCTTAATCAACGCGCGATAGTTATCGAAAATTACAACAATTTCGGATGATCACGATAGCGCTAGCAACAGCAACAAAGCCTGAAAATCCTTTACTGTCGGGATTTCCAGCAATTTTCGATAATCAGGATACTACTAGCAACAGCAACAAAGGGTGAAAATCGTTCACTGTTGGAAATTTCAACAGTTATCGTAAATTCCAACAATCTAAGAAATTATGCGATCGCACAAGCGATCACATTCTTCGATCTTACTCTTCAGATTCTTTCTCCATAGGCTCAGGTAAATCAAAAATAATAATAAATTTCCCATCAGGCATCAGTCGTTTAAGTGCCTGCAAATGCCCTTCGGCATCGGACCGGTTCCGGTAACGACCAACAACGACCCGTTGCATTTGTGGCAATAGGTGAATGACCGCCCATGGATAGAGGCGTTGGGAGTAGGTCATAATTCTAAGTATCTCCTTAAGTGGGGTACTAGAGCCAGCCCTAGAGCGTCGAAAATCCGTGGCTGGCTCTTAACGTTTTCACGTCTATAATCCTATTATAGCATATAAATAATCTTTAATTATAACATTTTTTTAAAAGTTTTGTAACAAACTTGTCAGGGAGTAGGGAGTAGGGAGTAGGGAGTAGGGAGATAGAGAAGATTCTGATTAACGGTAATTATCTTGATTTACAGCAATTTTCGCCCCCCTAGCCCCCCAATTTTGGGGGGAAATTGAGTTAAAGTCCCCCAGAATTGGGGGACCCACGGGGGCTTGTAGCTAAAGGGAGTGAGGTCGATTCATCTGAAAACAGCTGTAAATTAGCGCTAGATAAATTCGACCAAAGTATAGCGCTAATTTAACCTACTCCCTCAATTATCCCAAATACTCCTTAACACCCCAAAAATTCAGCGCTAGATAAATTCGGCTAAAGTATAGCGCTAATTTAAACTACTCACTTAATTATCCCAAATACCCCTTAACACTTTAAAAAGTGAGCGCTAGATAAATTCGGCTAAAGTATAGCGCTAATTTAAACTACTCACTTAATTACCCCAAATACCCCTTAACACTTTAAAAAGTGAGCGCTAGATAAATTCGGCTAAAGTATAGCGCTAATTTAACTTAATACCTTAATAATCCCAAATATCCCTTAAGACTACAAAAAGTCAGCGATTTTAACTGCTCCCTAGGAGCATCTGATTTTACACTTAAGTTAAAGGCGAGAGACCGAATGTCTAACACTTGGTGATCTAACACCTAACGCTATCATGCTTAAGCAAATTGCTGATGCTTTTGAGCACCATGATTATCAAACTGCTGCGCGATTAATTAAACAACTTCTGAAGCAAGAGCCCAATAATCCCTGGACACAGCTTTATCTAGGACGGCTCCAGGAAGTCAGAGGTAAGCTAGAAGCAGCTGAAAGAATCTATCGACAGTTACTGAAAGGAACACCTGTTCCTAAAATTATGGCGCAAGCTCGTCAGGGACTAGCACGCTTAGAAGCTACGGCAAAAGAACAGCGCCGACAAGCCCTAGCCCAAGCAACGGCTGACCCTGAAAGTAATCAATTGGGAGTATTAGTCCTAAAGCCGATCAGCCAAGAAGAGAAACCAACAGCAGCTCAAAACTTAGCTCGTATCCTGGGGATAGACCCTTACACCGCAAGGCTACAGCTACCTACGAGAGGCTGGCGTTTATACCGCACTGGACCTGTGGGAGAACTTAAGTATTATGGCTCCTTACTGCGAGAAGCATCAATAAAATGTTTGTGGGCAGCAATAGCAGATATCAAAACAATTAATATCTATCAAGTTAAGTATTTTTCTGACAGTAGTGACCAGGAAACTACTGTAGTTTGTCACAACTCTCAGGGACAGTTGGGGTCTTTTAGCTTTAACTGGTCCGAAGTGACCCAACGAGTAGAAGGACGGTTGCCTTTGTTTGAGAAGGTAGTAGACTTAGATGCGCGACGGAATTTAACTCGTAAAACCCAAACCTTAGACTATGCCCTGGTTTGTGACTTGCATTTACCAAAGCGCCACAGTATTCTCAGACTATGCGATCGCAATTATCAATTTCAGCAAGGAATTGCTCTAACCCTCAAGCCAGTTTCTCATCAGAACAAGCAATCCCAAGACTCTCGTATACACCAAAGCACTACAAGAGTCAACTGGAACAACTTAGCTGATTACTTAAATGTTCGATTGCTTGAGAAGCCAGTATGGTCTGACTTTAGCACCTTTGCGCAAACTGCTCTAGACTACCAAGATATGCTAGAAAAATTGGAGTCTCATATCGACTTATTTCGCCTGGTCGAGACTCCTTGGGATCCAGCATTTCAGTTGTATAGTGGACTAGTGTTTCTTGAGTAATAACTAATCTATTAACGAGGGGTCTGCATCTGAGCAGCCATGTCGAGGAACTTATTCATGCTAGGACCAGGACGCCGACGAGGCATGATCATTGGTACGTATTTGGTCGCAAAGGTCGTTTCCGGCTGCCCTTTTGCCTTGTTATTGACAAGTGCTGCTGCTGAATTGATTGCCGCTACTGGTGTTGGCTCAGGAGCAGCTGCCTTGTTTTTAGCTTCTGCTTCAGCTTGTTTCTTAGCCTTTGCTTCAGCCTTAGCCTTTGCTAGTTGTTCTTTCTTCGCTTGACGAGCAGATTTAGTATCAGCAGCAACAGCTGTTGGTTCTACGGTCGGAGTTTCAACTGTTGCTTCAGCTGTTGCTACTGGGGTCGGAGTTTCCACTGTTGCCTCAGCTTTAGCCGGTTCTGGCTTCTGTTCTACCGCCGGTTGCTCGGGGGTGCTAGTTTCGCTTTCGTCTAGCTCCAGATAAAAGCCCTTGGATTTATTGCGCTTAAACAAACCTACCATTTACAAATACCTCTCTAAATTAGTTTTAATGGAAGCTATTACCCTCAGTGCGATCGCAGCTGGGGCTACAAGCTTGGCCCAGGACATATATCGGTAATCGGTAATCGGTAATCGGTAATTGTGCTTAATCCTTACTGATCACCTTTACCAACTAACCATTTACTGACAAACCCGACTCTGTCCTGGCTTAAGTGAATAGGCTCACTGCTTATCTTGGGTGACCAATCGTTTGATGAAACTTAACCAAACGTTGCATTTGTTTAATAATTATGAGTGACTACTTCACTTATTGCAACATTTTAAAGAGTTTTGTTCATTAAACTTTACATTAAGCCCTTTCTAAGTATATTTACTTAGATTTTTAGAGCTAAAGACCACCAGGTAATTTAGAAAAGTTTACAGTTATCTCAGATTTTTGAGGAAAGCTATGGAAATTCGACGGATTGCTGAAGTTTTGCGCAATGGTCAACCAGATCAGTCTTTGACCATTCAAGGCTGGGTACGGACAAAACGAGAATTAAAGGACTTTGCCTTTATGGAAGTCAACGATGGCTCCTCCATGGCAAATTTACAGGTAGTGCTCAATCCAGACTTGTCAGATTATGAGACTATCCTGAAACGGCTTAATACTGGCTCATCAGTAGAAGTCACTGGTATACTAGTAGAATCTCTTGGCAAGGGACAGCGCATTGAAGTAAAAGCATCATCGGTGACAGTATATGGGGAAGCAGATGCCAATTATCCCCTACAGAAGAAACGGCACTCCTTTGAATTTTTGCGCACCATTAGCCATTTGCGATCGCGTACCAATACCCTAGGTGCAGTGTTCCGAGTTCGGAATGCCTGTTCCAATGCCATTCATCAGTTTTTCCAAGAACGAGGCTTCTTGTGGGTTCATACCCCAATTATCACCGCTAGTGACTGTGAAGGAGCGGGGGAGTTGTTCAGTGTCACTAACCTAGACTTAAAGAACATTCCCAAAACCGATAATCAAGCAGTCGATTACACTCAAGACTTTTTTGGACGACCCACTTACCTGACCGTCAGTGGTCAATTACAAGCAGAAATTATGTCAATGGCGTTTCGGGATGTGTACACCTTTGGTCCTACATTCCGAGCCGAGAATTCTAATACCTCTCGACATCTAGCAGAATTTTGGATGGTCGAGCCTGAGATGGCATTCTGCGATTTGAAGGGGGATATGGATTTAGCAGAAGCCTTTCTCAAGCATGTATTTAAGTCAGTATTGGAAAACTGTCCAGAAGATCTGGAATTTTTCAACAAGCGGATAGATAACAATGTTCTCGCTACTGCTGATAATATTATCAATAATCAGTTTGAGCGGATTACTTATACAGATGCGATCGCATTACTGGAGAAAACGGATCGTAAGTTTGAGTATGCGGTCAGTTGGGGTGTAGATTTGCAGTCAGAACACGAACGGTATCTAGCCGAAGAGTTGTTTAAAAAGCCCGTCATTGTCACGGATTATCCAGTAGAGATTAAAGCCTTTTATATGCGCTTAAACGACGACCAAAAGACTGTAGCCGCAATGGATGTGCTTGCGCCTAGGATTGGGGAGATTATCGGTGGTGCTCAGCGGGAAGAACGGCTGGATATATTAGAGAAGCGAATTCAGAATCAGGGGATGAATCCAGAAGATTTATGGTGGTATTTGGATTTGCGACGTTATGGTACAGTGCCCCATGCTGGATTTGGTTTAGGATTTGAGCGATTGGTGCAATTTATGACTGGTATGGCAAATATTCGGGATGTAATTCCGTTTCCCAGAACTCCTTTAAGTGCAGAGTTCTAAAAATCAAAACTATGGTTGGTTCTGCCCACAGCCGCCAAAGATGGGTAGTGGTAAAGATGTCGTGGTTTGGCTACGGTCTGGTAAAGGTAACGGAAGCTAAAATCACGAATTGTTTACCACTACCCAAAACTAGATTGAC
Organism: Moorena sp. SIO3I8; assembly: GCF_010692325.1. Lineage (GTDB taxonomy): Bacteria > Cyanobacteriota > Cyanobacteriia > Cyanobacteriales > Coleofasciculaceae > Moorena. The sequence goes on from NZ_JAAHHW010000022.1 coordinate 18,941, forward strand.
ACAGTACTAGCTAAGTGCAGCATGGCTACGGTCATAGGTAGAGCGGAAACTAGGATGGGGTTTGCCTTGGATAGTACCCCAGTAGTCAGAATCTAAGCTATCTAGTCCTACTTCGGAAGCAACGCGACCGAGCATAGATTGCTGACGATTTTTGATCATGTGATGGTGATTCATCATCAGAGCCCTAGCTTTTTCTTGAGTAGACATTTTCCTTTCTCCGATTGCTTATATAAGATTGTTATGGAATTAACTTCCCTTACATTTATAACTATAGCAGTTATTCTGTATCAAAAACTACAAAATTACTTTTATTTACAAATCTTAATGAACTAGCAACTATCACGACTTTCCTTTAAAATATCCCAGAGCCACTGCTCTACGCGATCGCCCATGGCCTGATTAGAGTATTTAACTTCGAGGAGGCGACGGCATTCACGGCGGTCAATTCTATCGAAATTTCCCAAGGCTTCTACCAAGCCTTCCACAGAATCGGGTTCTACCAAAAAGCCATTTTTACCATCTTCGATAATTTCTGCTGATCCACCACGGTCATAGGAAATGACTGGCACTCCACAAGCGAGGGCTTCCATTGCCACAGTACTAAATGCTTCCACCCAATGAGGCGTCATCAGTAAGGCTCGACACTGGCGCAAGTGTTTTTGGAGTTGATCAGTTGGGAGAAAACCCAGGTATTCTATAGGGGCATTGGGGTAATCGTTGAGAATCTGCTGCCAATAGGGTTGATTTTGTATAAGACCCATAATTTTTAGTGGCTTAGCCGTTATATCTGATGCTGCCACTGCATCTTCTAAGCCTTTTTCTGGAGAAATTCGACCCACCCAGCCGAGCCAGGGTGAGGGGGAGTCACAAAAGGAATACACAGACAAATCAATGCCATTGCCCAAACAACGACAGCGATTCTTGAAGGAAAATGTTGCCCCTTGAGCCATTGAATGAACCCCTATTGTGCCAGGGAAATTAATGGCAACTTGTTCGATGATCTGATCCATCCCCTCGGTTAATGAACCCATACTCACTAGGTGAGCAATGGGACAAGTGAAAAAGGGAGTTAGATAAAACGGTAACCAGTCGTAGGCAAAGTTTACAATCAAGTCATAGTCAGTTTGAACTTGCCGCCCATAGTCCCACATATTAGCCAATACGGAGGATGGGGGGATGATAGTAGGAGTGTCTCTTGTTTGAGTTTGAATACTAGTTTCCAGAACACCATCAATTTCTACCAGAGGCATTCCCCAAGCTGTAGATCCTTTAGTTGCCACAATTGTGATCCTGTGACCCCGATTAATCAATTCCGTAGCAATGTTACGTAAAGTCAACTCAACCCCACCACCTAACCCTGAACCCAACGGACCAACTGGGGTGGAAATTAATAGCAATTTCAGGGAATTTAATTGACTCATTAATTTAAAATTAACCCTGGCCATTTGATAATCAAAACGATAACTATAAGCTTTTAATTAATTTTGAATTCAAAACATTTATTACTGTAAACATCTTCAAGCACGGTAAGTAAAGCTGAGTAAACTTTTATTCTATGCTATTCCATTTTAACGGTTTACACTTCCCTATCATAGCACGGTAAGTAAAGGTTACTAAACTTTTATTACCTGTTATGAATTTACCTAACTAGTCGCTATTATCTTGGTAATGGTTTGAATTATTTTCTGATGAATTCAGGTAATTTTGTGCTGGTGGCAAACTATCCAGTTTAGTGGAAGGGCGCATTTTATTAAACTGATCGATTGCCCATTTTGCCGTTTCTCGCACTTCGGAATCCGGGTCATCGGTAGCGTGACGCAACATCTGCAAGACTTGGTTTAGTAATTCATAAATTCGCGTTGCATCCCGAATCGCATTTTTCCGGACTTGGGGGTTGTCATCCTGCAAAGAAATGGCTAGGGCTTTGTTAATCGGTTTGAGAGTTTTGGTGCTAATTTGGGATAAGGCTTCCAAAATCAAACCACGCTGCTTAGAATCAGAATCTAGCATTAAGTCCACTAGGGGCTTTACTGCCCTGGAATCCCCCTTTTGGGCTAATTCCCAGATAGCTTGTTGTCGCTTTTTTGGATCTGGGTCTTCTAATTCTCTGATTAATTCCTCAACAATACTAAATTTAGTCAGGCGAGTGGTCTTTTTGACATGTAAGGAATCAGCTAAAGACTGAGGTTGAGGATTGCTAGAATTGGCGACATTATAACTAGCGCTATGGTTATAATCCCTTTGAGTATGGTGGTTTTGGGAGTCAGTTGACACTTGGACTTTGAGGTTATTGACTGTAGTATCTTGTTTAGCTTGGTTTTCTGTGGAGGACGCTAATGGTGAGTCTACGGGTCGTTTTGGTTTAGTCAGCCACTTGAATAGGAAAAAACCGCCACCAGCCATGATGATGGCTGGGATGATCAACCATGATGACGGGCTCTTTTCCTGGGTCGAAGGTTCGGTAGTAGTCGATTCTGCAGTAGTCGATTCGGCTGCCACTAATTGACCTGAGTTTGGAGCTGAACTCGTGCTGGTGGTTGTGGTCTTAGCAGCGTAGGCTTGCTCCAATTCCTTCCTAGTAACAGAATCAACAACACCCAGTTTTCTCAATCCAACGGATTCTTGGAATAAAGCGACTGCTTTCTCTGTATCTTCACCATAAACACCATCTTCAAGCCCATCGTAGAAGCCAAGATGCTTTAGCTTGGCTTGCACAAGAGCCACCTCTTTGCCCCGACTCCCTTTGAGCAGAATTGGTTGGTCAGTTTCTGTGGCAGAAGTGGGAGATTGAGCGATTAGCAATGGGTCAGGGAGGTTGTTGGGTGAAAATGCGTTCGCGAAGCGGTTCCTATGGAAAATCGCTTTTTCTAATTTCACCGCTAGGCTGGGTGCTGGGAACCAGCCTAGGCAGTTCAAACAGGTAGCTACAAGTATGATAGACCAATGGCGAGTCATAAAATTCTACAGGACTCGAATGTGAACGCCAATTCTAGCTTACGCACTTAACACACAACGCTAAATCCCATGTGCTTTAGTCTTCGAGCAACATAATTTTGGCTCGATTAATCTCAATTGTATCAAATCGGCTTCACTGCTGGGTTTATGGTAGCTTAGCACTACCTTCTTCAGACGATCTCAGTTGTTGTTTCCACTGCCAGTTTTCCCCTTTGGCTAGCCGCTGTTGTTTGCGAGCCTTGCTTTGACCCGATTGGCTATTTGTTCCCGCTGATTGACTAGATAAATGCTAAGCAATGTCACGCACACACCAGTCCACTGTAGAGCACTGAGTACCTCAGACAACACTAAATTCCCAAATAGCAGGGCAAATACTGGTGTCAGAAAGGTTAAGCTACACAGACTAGTGAGATTCCCCTTGGAGGCAAAGTAGAAGAATATACCGTATGCGATCGCACTCCCGAAAACAGTGGAGTAAGCTAATGCGATCCAGCCAACTCCATCAATATTCACCCATTGCTGGGATTCTATGACACTAGAGAGGGCAAATAACGGTAATCCTCCTAGGATCATGTGCCAACCAACCGCAGCAACTGGGTCAGCATAGCGGCTGATAATGGGAACCATTACTGTTCCTACTGCCATGGAAAGGGATGCTAACAGCATCAGCCACTCTCCATGATCAAACAGCTGTTCCCAGCTTAATTCTATAGCTTGAGCGTTGCCAGTAAAAAGGCTGAGAATCCATTGATCGGGCAAGCCAATCAAGCTGATTCCTACTATACCAAATCCTAGTCCTAACCAACCCCACAGTCCAATAAGTTCACCAAAGAGCAATGCTGATAGCAGGGCGACCACTAGGGGTTGACTATCAATCATGACCGAACCCAAACCCGCACCAGTGCTAACCAATCCCTGGGCTAGGAAACCCTGAAACATTGCCCCATCCACTAAGGCAAATAAGCTAATCCACAGCCAGGCTAGCCAACCTTTCGGCTGGGGGCGACCCATCACAGTTGCTGCTCCTAATACTAAAACTCCTGCTGGTACTAACCGCACCCCAGCCATAAACATAGGGGTTGTGTTGGGGATCACCCCTTTCATGGCTACCATAGCTGTACCCCATAGAAAAAAGGGGGAAATCAGCAGTAGTGAACCTAGTAGTGACCTTGGTGACAGTATTGTGTTGGCTTTTAGTTGCATAATCCTGATTTATGGTGAAGAACAAAAATAACCGACACTCAAGCAGCTGTGCAACATTTAACCTGTGCAAACCTACTTATCAGCAGGAATGACCTGTATAGCACCAGGTAAAAACCTGGTGGTTGTTGCCGACAAAGCACGAATCATTATGTTCCGTGCGCCATTCCAATCCCGTGGTAATGAGAAACCACATTTTGGGCATTGGAATTTTCTATTACCGCCTAATTTTTCGTGAATATGACCGCACTCCGGACAAGTCTTGCTCGTGTAAGATTCATTAACTAATACCACCCTTACATCATGCCGATCTGCCATTTGTATCAAATGTTGGCGGAATTTGTAATGACTCCAGGTAAGCAGATTGCGAGCTGTCTTCTTGTTCAACTTCCTAGCTGACTTGACGACCATCTCAGATGTATCAAACGTCGGCAAAAAGATGAGCTTGTAGTTACTAACAAGGAAATACGCTGACTTATTGTGACAGTCCTTAATTAGGTTTTGAATCTTTTGGCGTAAACGATGGGCGGCTTTTCTCATGGCTCGTCTCTGGCGTTTTGCAGAGCTTAAGTCAATACGACTCATCAACCGATCTAACTGCTGACAAAGTCTTTGGATTCTACCAATATCGCTCTTACCTATTTCTATATAATTACTGCCGTCAAATCCAGTTAAAAACGTTCTGATACCGGGATCTAAAGCTATAACTCGATCTTCACTAGTGGGAGTCGGTTCAATGTATTCAGGGAAAATCCCGTACCATTTGCCTTTGATCCAAACCAACTGGGTACCGTAGATGCACTCGTCAGGAAAACCTTGAGGTGAACGGAAAGACAAGCCTTTGACTTTTGTTGGATACCAGGAACCTTTCTTGAAGTTACCAGCCTTGAACTTGATCACTTGCCTTGTTTCTCGACAAGACTTAAACTTAGCAAAACCCTTGTTAGCTTTTGCCTGCTTAAACCCATCAATTGCATCAGCTACTGCCTCTTGTAGTTGATGACCTGGGAGTTTTCTTACCCACTGTGGTCTATCCGATGCCCTTGCTAATTTTTGTAAATCGTAGGCACTACCTTGATAGCCATTTTTGAGGGTAGCTATTGACCAGTTATAGATCCAGCGATAAGCATTAAGCCACGTTTTCCATACTTTATGAAGCTCTTTAGATGGAAACACCCTGAGTTTCTTGACACTGTTGGGTGTCAACTTCACCGTCTGGTTCCGAGGTTTTTTCTTGTACCGCTTGGCTGACTTGTTTTTGGTATTTTCTAAGTCCGTAAAGCCTAGCAGAGAAACAGTGGAGGATGGACACAATATCCTCGACCAGTTCCTGTTCTGGGGATAACTTGCGTTCATTGAGAACCACGAGTTTGACCCCACCTTTTTGACATAGCCACTCAAGCAATGGAAAGCCGAATCTAACTGCTCTGTCTGGATAGGCGACGACAAGTGCACAGATATCAGCGCAGTATATTCGTTCCAATATTTTGAGGAACTTGCGCCGTTTAAAATTGAGTCCCGATCCAACTTCTGTAACAATTTCTGCGTTTGGGTATTTTGCCCGTAAAAATTGAGCTTGGCGATCGAGGTCATCGAGCTGGGAATAGGTAGAGACTCTTGCATAGCACACAGTAGGCTTGTAATGCGTTGCTTCTCCTTCAACGCAGAAGCGCCTTTGATTGCCTTGGGTTCTGATACTGTCAAGTCTTCCCTCTCTATCCCATCTTCTAAGAGTTGAGGTTGAGACGCCGTAGTGTTCGGCTGCCTCTTTTGGCGTGACATATTTCTTCATAGTGTCTAAACTGCGATCAATCTACTTTAGCAAGTTTAGACAAGTTTGAAAAGCATTGAGAAACTTTTTGGTTAATAGTTACACCTCAGAAATTTGATTTAGATATTGACTTTAGATATTGACTTGGCTCAGGAGCAGGGGGCTCAGGAGCACAGGCGTGAGTTTTGGAGTTTTTCGAGCTTACTGAATAACATACAATTTCAATGGGCGACAGATTAAACGAGCTTTTTATATTTGGTTAAACACTTATTTACTTATTTACTTATTTATAGCCTCTGAGTAGCTAACCGTTTGAGAAAATGATGCAAACTATATATACAAGCTCCAGTAATCAGTTAAATCTAGACTAGATACTCACAATCACCTATGCCTTGGCCGTTTAAACGCAAATCTCTCAAACAAATTGCTCGAATTGAAATCACGGGGGCGATCGCTGGTGGTACCCGTAAACGGGTCCTCGAAGCCCTAAAAACTGTTGAAGAGAAGAAATTTCCCGTCTTACTATTACGGATTGACAGTCCTGGTGGTACAGTCGGGGATTCTCAGGAAATCTATAGCGCCTTGGTGAAGTTGCGAGAAAAGGTGAAGATTGTAGCTAGCTTTGGCAATATCTCCGCATCCGGGGGTGTTTACATTGGCATGGGAGCGGAACATATAGTAGCGAACCCTGGTACAATCACTGGAAGTATTGGTGTGATTCTGCGGGGAAACAATATAGAGCGCTTGTTGGATAAAATCGGTGTTTCCTTTAAAGTCATTAAGTCAGGTCCGTACAAAGATATCTTGGCGTTTGACCGGGAACTGACTGAGCCGGAAAAAACTATTCTTCAAGAGTTGATCGATACCAGTTATCAACAGTTTGTACAAACTGTTGCCCAGAGTCGCAAGCTAGATGTAGATGTGGTAAAAAGTTTTGCTGATGGTAGGATTTTTACTGGTGAGCAAGCACATAACTTGGGGGTGGTTGATCGCCTGGGAACTGAAGAAGATGCCCGTTGCTGGGCAGCGGAATTGGTGGGTCTTGACCCAGAGAAAACCAAGTCTTTCACCATCGAAGAACCCAAACCATTGTTGAGTCGCTTGCTACCGGGTAACCTTATTCGCAATAGATCTCAGATATCTGTTGGTATAGATTGGTTAGAGTTTGAACTATCAACTAGCGGTCAGCCCCTATGGTTGTACCGACCATAAGATAACATGGAGATTTGAGATTTAACAAGAGTCTAAAATCTCAAATCTCCCAGGGAAATTTGGAGGATATTACCTTGCACTGGAGAGTTAGAGCAATTCGAGGGGCAACAACTGCCTCAGAAAATACAGTAGCAGCGATTCGAGAAGCAGTGATGGAACTGCTAGATGAACTCGAAGCTCATAATCAAATCGACCATCAAGAAATTATTAGTGCCATTTTCACCACGACCCGTGATTTGGATGCTAAATTTCCAGCTGCGATCGCAAGAGAACGTCCCCATTGGGATCATGTTCCTTTACTTGATGTCCAACAGATGCATGTCGAGGGCAGCCTAGAGCGTTGTATCCGGTGTTTAATCCACATCAACACTCCTGTTTCTCAACTTGAAATTTATCATCCCTATTTACGTCAGGCCAAAAATTTAAGGCCTGATTGGACCTTAGCTCAAGTCAGCCGTTAGTTGTCAGGTTATTTATACTAACAATGGGGCTTAACCCTACCAATTAGCCAGCGGTAAGTTCAAGTTGTTATTAGTCATTAGTCAAAATAAAATTGTTAATGGTCAATGGTCAATGTTTAGTTAACAATTAACCATTAAAAATTAACAATTAACCATTAAAATGAATACAATTTTATTGAGTAAAATGTATCAATGGTCAACCATCAATGGTCAACCATCAAAAAAAAAATTTTCAGCTTGATTCGGTTTGTCTATTAGATGATTTGCGGTGGAAACGAATTCCTAAAAAGATGTCGTATACAAAGTTCCAAAAACTCTTTCGAGCCAGAAGTCCTAGAGATTGATCACAACCTTTTTCATCTAAAAGGGGTTTAACAGCACGGTAGGCGGGCTGATACTTGTACCAGGGTATGGTCGGCCACAGGTGATGAATTAGATGATAATTTTGTCCCATAATTAGCAGGTTTATGATGGGACTGGGGTAAACTCTAGCATTTTTCCAGCGATCACGTTCTTTGAATGGACGATGGGGCAAATAATCAAAGAACAATCCTAGCGCTATACCTACAACTAATGCTGGCACAAACCAATAGTTCATGATGTAGTCTAAAAAGCCATATTGACAAGCAAGATATATGATGATGGCGATGAATAGACGGCTAAAAAACCACTCCCATAGCTCATACTTACGCCACAAACGGCGCTTGAAAAAAAATATTTCGTGATAAAAAAAGCGAACTGCAATTAACCACAGCGGACCACCAGTGGAAACAAAATGATCGGGATCGTTTTCGGGATCGTTAACATTGGCATGATGCTGCATATGAACCCGCGTGAACACTGGGAAGGTAAAACCTAACATCAAGGCGCTACCATGACCCATTAGGGCATTGACGTAACGGTTTTTGTGGGCAACATGGTGAGAGGCATCGTGAATGACTGTTCCTACCATGTGTAAGGCAAGGACATTAATGCTAAAGCAGCAAGCGTTAGGCAAATCCCAAAGCCAGTAACCACTGGTGGAACAGACCACCAAGATGATCGCCGCCACAAACATGAGTAACGTTAAGTTAAACTTATCCGGGGCACCCAGGAACTCCTTGGGCACTGTCAGCGGCTTGATGGCCTCCGACATACTTGTTTTTTCTCCTTTCTACTGTCTTTTGGTAGTATAAGGTACAATGGCTCAATTATAAAGATTTGTTAAGATTAGAGCTTCTAATCAGAAACTAGAGTCAATTTCAGGAAAATCACTCTCGTCACGAGGGGAGTCACCCCCTCAGACCGTAAGGAGAGGGGAGCCTTGTCTTGATGCAGCCCCTCCTCACTCGCGCTTTGCATTAATAAAGGTCGTTGGTTAAAAGAAGTAGCTCGGTTACTCAAAATAATCCGGTCAATCCTATGGGGGGTTTTCAGAGCTACCTTCAAAGCCAGACAGACTTCCTTTCGACTCGCCACACAGATAAACGTCCTGTGAAGCTCCCTCGTTGAGTTCCGCTTCAATCAGGTTAACCACTACCCCTGACAACTTCTGAGAGTTGCTTAAATCATCCGTTGGGATCGCCAAACAACGGACATCAAAAGCAGTTTCTCAATGTTGAGTCTGTACTGCCAACAGCTCACCCTTTCGAACCATCCCTGGTAAATAAACAAATAGTAAATAATCACCGATTAGACTGTCCCGGAGTCAAGAAACACTGACAACTCTTAACTTTTGGCATTGTTGACTTTGAATATGAAGTAGAAGTAAGAAGGGAAGCAGGTCAAAGTTGCAGAACATATGAACTATTTACTATCAGAGTAAGCTAAAACACATGAGGGGGCTATAGCTTTAGTACAAATTCTATGCATAAGTGACATGCTCCCAGTAGTAAATGGGAAGTAGGAAATGGCAACTAGGAAATAGGAACTAGGAAATTGGTAGTTTAAATTAGTAAGCTATCAGCTATCAGCTATCAGCTATCAGCTATCAGCTATCAGCTATCAGCTATCAGCGATTAGCGCTACAGATGGTGCTACTTGAGGTGCTTTTGAATAAAATAAGCTGACGGCACCTCAAGTAGCGTGAGCTAAAAGCTCACGGCTGACGGCTGAATGCTTACATAAATTATGGTTATGGATCAAGTTTTTATTCAACCATAAGTGAGCCACAAACAAGCAGATTTTATCCTTTATCCTTCATACTTGATACTTGATACTTTATCCTTGATACCCTGTAGTAACCTAGCAATTTAATCCCGGCAGGTCTTAGTAATGGGGCAGACAATCTGTTTCCCTTGATAGTGTTACAGCTGTTTCTGTGTAATCCAAGAGGAATGTCCAACTAATACTACCACACGGCGATGAATAACCATCGGATGCCAACCCATTTGTTCAAATAGGGGTTCAGATGGGTCAAACAAACGTAACCATCCCAGCGGTATCACTGAGTGTACGATTTATTCTTGGGAAGCGATCGCGCTTTAGGCGCGGCGCTGCCTGTTTAACTGATGTCCACAAAGCTAAGTGGGCAAAGCCTTTATAAAACTTGCCTATTGCCAAAGGCTGAGTCAAATTCACCATTGGTTGGGCTCGGACTAGAAACACCCCAACCCAATGATTATGTTCGAGAAACTGAACTTGCCTGTTGTAAAAACGCCTACAGTGTATTTTCTGGTTTTTCTAGAGGGAAACAACCCATCTGCTGGACAACCCACCCGCATCACTGGTACTTGTCCCATGTAATGATCACAAGCAATGGGGATTGGTTGCCCTAAGGCTACCATCAACAACGGGACATCTAGAAAGCCACGATGGTTGCTCACTACTACAACGGCAGATTTATGAGGAATGCGATCCTCATCGATATTGGAACATTTGTCTTCCCATTGCAGCAAGCAGCGCATCATAAACCTGTAGAGGAAGATGGTCAGACACCAGTTTCAGTCATCAATTTCTAATCTAAATTAACATTTCTTAACATTATTTTCAAATTCTATCTATTGACAGATGCCTTAAAGTAGAGATAATGAGGTGCAACACAACTAATGGTGATAGACTGCCAGTGACTACAAGTGTGTAGCTTGACACATTAGGCATTAAGCCAGTAGTAGAAAAAGCCTGTTAAATCTAAACTAGACTACTAACTTATGTTAATAATTAATTTTCCTTATAATCAAGTGACAGAAGGTGGCCTTGATTCCATTCCTTCAAGGGAGTGGGATAACTTATCGGCTGCTTATCATTACTCCTTACTCATAAGTAACAGACTAAGGAGTAATGACTCGAAACCCCACAACTAAAATAGGTGGAATGAGTTACAAGATAATAAACAATTTTGAGTAACGTCAACTAAAAAGTAGCGACAGATACTTTTTATAAAAGGTTAAAACTTAAGTAAATCTGATTAGATAAATACTACATATAGTAACAACTAAAATTAATACTAGTAGCCATACACTAGGTTAGAAATCACTTAAATAAGTTAAATCAGTTGGCTGGAGGGCGTTTTTAACACTCATATGATTCATACGAATACTACTAAAAATACATTTGCCATTACAACACCCCTTTACTATGTGAACGACTTACCCCATATCGGCAGTGCCTATACCACCATGGCATCTGATGCAGTAGCTCGTTTTCAACGGTTACAGGGCAAAGACGTACTGTTAATTACTGGTACAGATGAACATGGACAAAAAATTCAGCGGACTGCTGAAACTCAAGGGGTAGATCCTCAAGTACATTGCGACAAGATAGCTGCTGGATTTGATGTCCTCTGGCAAAAGCTCAATATCCAGTATGACCGTTTCAGCCGCACTACTGCTAACCGCCACCAAGCCATTGTCAAAGAATTTTTCATGCGGGTTTGGGATAAAAGTGACATTTATCTGAGTCAACAACAAGGGTGGTACTGTGTCTCCTGTGAGGAATTTAAAGAGCAACGGGAACTTCTACCTGGAAACCGCTGCTCGATTCACCCCAATCAAGAAGCGGAGTGGCGGGATGAGCAAAACTACTTTTTCCGGCTCTCTAAATACCAAAAACAGCTAGAAGAACTTTACCAACAGCGACCGGATTTTATCCAACCGGAAAGTCGCCGTAATGAAGTGTTGAGTTTTGTCAGTCAGGGACTACAGGATTTTTCGATTTCGCGATTGAATGTCGATTGGGGCTTCCCAGTACCGGTTGATCCCAGCCACACCATCTATGTCTGGTTTGATGCCTTACTAGGCTACGTGACTGCCCTATTGGATCCCGATAGTGAAGCAACTCTTGATAATGCCTTACAAAAATGGTGGCCGATCAATTTACATCTTATCGGTAAGGACATCCTGCGCTTTCATGCTGTATACTGGCCTGCCATGTTAATGTCAGCCTCTCTACCTGTTACAGGTCAAGTATTTGGTCATGGCTTTCTGACCAAAGATGGTCAAAAAATGGGAAAAAGTCTAGGCAATACCCTAGACCCAGTGGAGTTGGTAGATAAATACGGTGCTGATGCAATTCGCTATTATTTTCTAAAAGAGATTGAATTTGGGCGAGACGGGGATTTTAGTGAAACCCGTTTTATCGATATCGTCAATGCCGATTTAGCCAATGACCTAGGTAATTTGCTCAATCGCACCTTGGGAATGGCTAAAAAGTATTGTCAAGGTATTGTTCCAGCTTTAACTGGCTCAGATATTTCACAGGTCAATCCTCTGCTCGAAATTGGCTTAGATCTCGGTTCAAAAGTCGCTAGGGCTTATGAATCCCTAGCGTTTAGCCAAGCTTGCCAAAAAATATTTACTCTGATTCGAGCCAGTAACAAATTTCTAGATCAGCAAGCTCCCTGGAGCTTGTATAAACAAGGAAAACAGCAAGAGGTTGAACAAGTGTTATATACAGTTTTAGAGTCAGTGCGCTTAGCTGCCTATCTCTTATCACCGATTATTCCCAGTATTAGTACGGAGATTTACAAACAACTAGGTTTTGCCATCGACTTTAGCCAAAAAGAACACATCTTTTTGGCTGCGCCCTATGTATCCCATGCATCTTGGGGGGTTTTACCTCAAAACCAGAAGCTAGGAAAACCCAAACCGGTATTTGCACGACTGGAACTCACCTAATTTGGTTCCGTCTTATTAACCAAAAACTTAATCGGCATCTTACCTTAATGCTGATTAAGTAAAAAGTTTTTTAAATTTTTTTTTTTAACAAAGAGGTATAATAAAAATGCTGAGCCATTATAATCATGACCCAATTTTTACACCTGAACAAGTCCTAGAAAACCGTGGTCGTGTTGCCATCTTTATCGATGGTTCAAACTTATTTTATGCTGCCCTACAACTAGGGATTGAAATTGACTACACTAAGCTATTGTGTCGTTTGACAGCAGGATCTAGGCTACTACGCTCTTTCTTTTACACTGGTGTTGATCGTACGAATGAGAAGCAGCAGGGCTTTCTGCTCTGGATGCGTCGTAATGGTTACCGAGTAATTGCCAAAGATTTAGTGCAGCTACCAGATGGCTCAAAAAAAGCTAATCTGGATGTAGAAATTGCTGTTGACATGATGGCACTAGTGGGTTCCTACGACACAGCAGTTCTAGTCAGTGGTGATGGCGATCTTGCCTATGCAGTAGATTCTGTAAGTTATCGGGGAGTTCGGGTTGAGGTAGTCAGCCTACGCTCGATGACCAGTGATAGTCTCATTAATGTAGCTGACCGCTATATTGACCTTGATACCATCCAAGAAAGTATCCAAAAAACACCCAAACAAAACTATACTTACCGTCCGTTGTCTGGGTTCAATGTGATGGATGAACAGCACAAATAGTTTGGTGATTAGTGATTAGTAATTAGTAAGTGGTGATTAGGGGCTGTCTGATGGGGTCCAAACTACGATTTAAGTGTGTGGGCGTTTCTTTCTCATGTCTTGTAGCATTCGGGCAGTAATTAGTGGCTGAAAACCTATAGTTTATGTCCGATGCTTTCCCCTCCTATAGTTGACATACAGACTTTATTAATGGAGTAGGGTCAACCATCTAAAAACTGAAAGCTAAGCAACTAAGTCAAGTATAGCTGAGGGGGTAACAGGTCGCCTATAATCATTAACTCATCTGGGTTTGGTCAATTCAGTTACAAAACTTATCTCCAACTTGAAGGAAATAATCAAAGATTGAGTTCTCAGTAATTGAAAATCTTCTGCCGAGCGCTGAGGGGGTGAAAGGTAGGCTATAATCCTTATCTGGTCAGGATGCGCGTCAATTCAGTTACCCAACTTATCAACTCGATTTTTCGACCAGTTGGACGAAATAATCAGGAATTGAATTCTCAGTAATTGAAAATATGCTCATGATTGTCTAGGTATAGTTTGGGATGAGAGTGACCTTAAACCTAGAGCTGACAAAGAATTTGGGGGGCTTGTCGCCCCCCAGGAACTATAGAGGTTATAAAAACTTCTAATAACTAAGGAGTAATAACTAGTATAGCGTTTCCTAGTAAGCAATTTTTATAAAAATTCCTTTTTTAAATCGATACAAGTCTTTATGATTAAGCTTTGTATCGATTATTTTATAGTCATTTATCCTAACCACACGCTCTTAAGCCATATGTTTTTATACTCCAAGAGATGTCTGATTTTTTTTATTTTGATTTTCACGGTTTACTCATTATCTGGTTGTAAGAGTGATCCGAAATCATTAAATCAAGTTCAGGAAGACACTAACGTTACTGAAAAAATTGAAGGAAGTCTAGTCTTTAAAAACGTCACTCTAGATCAGTCAGATAAGCAAGGTCGTCCTCTATGGAAAGTTACTGGAGATAAAGCGACTTACTCTCCAGATAGAAAAATCGCTTACATTGAGAAACCCAATGGGGATTTGTATCAAGATGGGAAACTGATTTTACAGGTTTCAGCCCAGAGTGGGGAAATCCTAGAGAATGGTGAGATAGTGTTTCTCAAAGGTCAGGTCACGGCTACAGATCCCCGTAATGGTGCTGTGTTACGAGGTGATGAGTCTGAGTGGAAACCTAAGGAAGATTTGTTAGTTATCCGCAATAACGTTAAAGGTAATCACCCTAAACTACAAGCATCCGCAAAGGAAGGGCGTTACTTAAGTCGCACCCATAATTTGGAATTAATTGGTCAAGTAGCAGCCATATCGAAAGACCCAAACTTGCAAATGAAAACAGAACGTTTGCTCTGGCAAATCGAACAACAGAAGGTAATTGGTAACAAAAGGATACTTATTGAGCGCTATAAAAATAAGATAGTAACAGAACGAGTGGAAGCAGACAATTCTGAGGTAAACCTTAAGGCAAATATAGCAACTCTCAAGAAAAATGTGCAGTTGACTTCGGTCGAACCACCGGTCGTGATATCGACTAATTCAGCAGTTTGGAATTTGAATGATAAAACTGTTGTGTCCGATCAGCCGGTTAGAATTGTTCACCAGCAGGAGAAAGTGATGGTAACAGCTAACAGGGGACGGGTAGATTTGGGTAAGAAAGTAGTTAGGTTAACGGGAGGAGTACAAGGGGAGGGAAGCCGTAAGCAAGCCAAACTGTACGCTAATCAGCTAACTTGGGATATCCCCACCCAACAGATGGAAGCCTCAGGTAATGTAATATATGAACAAGTTTCACCCCAATTTAATACGACTGGTGATAAAGCAGTGGGTAACCTTGAAGCTCAAGATATTTTAGTAACTAGTGGTGTTGGGGAAAGAGTGGTAACAGAAATTATTCCTTGAGCTGGTTGAAGGTTGTTCGCGTAGCGTGGCCTTTTGGCCAAGGTTGTTCGCGTAGCGTGGCCTTTTGGCCAAGGTTGTTCGCGTAGCGTGGCCTTTTGGCCAAGGTTAAAGGTTGTTCGCGTAGCGTGGCCTTTTGGCCAAGGTTGACTGTAGCCTAAATTAATTTATTGCTGAGACTGGCTTTGGATCCGTTGACCAAAGTTGACAGTTGACCAAAGTTGACAGTTGACCAAAGTTGACCGTTGACCGTCAACGGTCAAGCCAACTCGATATCTATTTGCTATTTTTTATTTTCAATCAACAAGGCACTGCTGATTTTTTCAATACGCTTGGGATCACCAATGATCAATGGTTTATGGGTTTGATTGCTACTCTTTTGGGTAAGGGCACCCCACTCGACAGACAGGCGTTGCAGTAGCTGATCCTGTTTTGCGCGAAATTCTAGGATATCGTTGCCACCGTTAATAATGGCAAACCACACTAAACCGCGATCGCGTGTTGGGAGAAAACCAGCTAGAGCACTAACTTCTCTGAGAGTTCCGGTTTTAATCACAGCCCCTGGGGGAATGTTACGGTCGAGCATGGTTCCCTTAGTATCCCGTCCAGCTAGGGGGAAGACATCCCTAAGATTAAGCTCGTAAGGCTGTAAAAAGCGCTCAATAGCCATGAGCATAGCACAAGCAGCACGGGGGGAAATTCGATTCTCCATACCTAAACCAGAGCCATTAATCAACTGAATTTCGCTACCGGGTACACCAGCTGACCTAGCCGCCAACCGAGCGGTTGTCTGAGCACCCCCAATGGCTTGAGACAACATCTGAGATACGTCGTTGTTACTGTAGATGTTCATCTCTCTAAGAATATCTACCAGGGGCAAGGACTTGTGGAGTAACAGATATTCCTGCTTGGGAATGGGAGTATCAGATACGACTACATTACCAGCAATTTCTAATTCGGGTTTCTCGGTTCCTTTGGCCATCGATTGATACTGGCGGACAATCTGCCAAGACCAGCTGCTGGATTTTAAGGCTTGCAAGAGTAGCCCACCAGCAATTTCTGGGTTGTCCTGATCATTCATAGTGAAATTGCCAATGATCACTAAATTTCCAGTGACCCGGCGGATTCCCAGTTGATTTAGA
The DNA here is from genome assembly GCF_010692325.1 of Moorena sp. SIO3I8. Taxonomy (GTDB): domain Bacteria; phylum Cyanobacteriota; class Cyanobacteriia; order Cyanobacteriales; family Coleofasciculaceae; genus Moorena. The sequence continues at coordinate 35,399 of NZ_JAAHHW010000022.1, forward strand.
CTATTACCCAATGCGATCGCTTCTTCCCACACAAAAAACGGGTCGCTACCACCAGTAATCACCAAATCTCCCTCCAATACCCCATCTTTAACTATTCCGGTGGCACTGACTCTAGTTTCAAATTGATGAGCTGGTCCCCATTGCTGTAATGCCGCTAGACTAGTGGCAATTTTCGTGATTGAAGCTGCGGGTATTGGAACATTTCCCCGGTGGGTCGCCAGTCTAGTCAGTCCCGATTGAATCCATACTCCTTGCTTAACTGCTGAACCTTGAACACGCCATTTTCCTATGAATTCATCCACAATCGCTTCAGCAGACGGGTCTGGTTCAGCTGGCAAGCTAAACAAGGAGGTATCCCGCCAAGCCATCAGTTGAGCTTGATCAAGGTTGATCGGTTGTAGAATTCTCCAAAGTTTGACAGATATAACGACAAAGGCACCGGCAAGGATCCCAGCAGCAAGTTGTTTTAGCATTCACTACACCACATTTGTTTCTTGAGGCTGCTCTATTTTAGCTAAGACCGCTAGACATGCCCCACACCTCAATGCGCAGCATGAGTGTGGGAACGAAGTTACCGCAAGAATAGGGCAGCCTTTATGGTTGGTCGGCTATGGGTAAAAGGGTTAAAACTTTATGATTAAGGCTGCCCTAATAAACAGGTTTCATCTCCGGGATGAATCGCGGACAGGATCTTTCATAGTTTTGAGATCGTCTATAATGAAAGTAGTAGGGAAGACAAATTAAGAGCTAACCGCCACCTACGTGCTTTAAAATCGAACTTTTCTGTATTGTAAGGCGTGCGGAGGGGCATCCTGTATCGTTAATAAAGCTTGCCGAACGCGCCCCGCGTGGCCTACGGCCTTGTATCCGTTCGCGCAGCGTCGGCGAAAGCCGATACCGATAGGTGGAGTTGGCAAGAAGCCCACACTGAACTCAACGAGTCAGTGTGGGAGTATGTCACATACTGAATGCTGCTACTGAACAGTTCTGTTGAGAACATGTCACCATGCAAGCCTTTCGGTTCCCAAACCTCAAGTTAAACTGATCACATTGTTTACTATTCCAGGTAATGGTTCTGGTAAGATGTGGAAGGTTTCTATAAACTTTGAGCAATGGCATCGACTAGCGCACGAATCGCAATAGACGCTATGGGCGGGGATTATGCCCCCCATGAAATAGTTGCTGGAGCTATTAGAGCACAAGCTGAGTTAGGGGTAGAGGTATTGTTGGTAGGGGATCCTGAGCAAATTAGATCCTCTATTTCCCAACACCACGGATCAAGTCAGATAGAAATTGTAGCTGCTGATGGTGTCATTGCCATGGATGAAGAACCCTTGGTGACCTTGAAGCGTAAGCCCAAGGCTTCTATTAACGTAGCCATGGACTTAGTCAAGCAAGGACGTGCTGACGCTGTAGTCTGTGCTGGTCACTCTGGGGCAGCCATGGCAGCGGCTCTATTGCGCTTAGGGCGTCTGCCAGGGATTGACCGTCCCGCAATTGGCGCAGTGTTTCCTAGCATCATGGCTGGCAAGCCAGTGATTATATTGGACGTGGGGGCAATTGTAGATTGTCGCCCTAAATATCTAGAGCAGTTTGCCATCATGGGGTCAGTATATAGCAAGTATGTCTTAGGCATCGAAGATCCTAAGGTAGGACTGCTAAACATTGGTGAGGAAGAGTGTAAAGGCAATGATTTGGCCATCCGCACTCATCAACTGCTACAAAAAAATCCCAGAATAAACTTTATAGGCAATGCTGAGGGTAGAGATGTACTCTCAGGTCAGTTTGATGTAATTGTGTGCGATGGCTTTGTGGGCAATATACTGCTCAAATTTGCCGAAGCTGTAGGGGAGGTGATGCTGCAAATTATCCGAGAAGAACTGCCTCAAGGGATACAAGGTCAGCTAGGTACAGCGTTGTTAAAACCCAACTTGAAGCGGATTAAGCAGCGTATGGATCATGCAGAACATGGCGGTGCCCTACTCTTAGGGGTGGCAGGAATTTGTATTATTAGTCACGGTAGCTCCCAAGCCCCATCAATTTTTAACGCGATTCGGTTGGCTCAAGAAGCCATTGATCACCGAGTAATAGAGCGGATTAAAGCCAATCACTTCAAAAGCTCTAAGGAATCAGTGGCTAGCAATTCCAGCAGTGAGGAGTAAGGCATGATCGGCTGAGCGGTATTTCAAGGCCACCATTAGCGCAACTGTTTTTTTTTGCAACTGTTTTTTTGTTGAGGGTTGAGGGTTGACGGTTGACAGTTTGCGTATAACCGTTATTCTTGAAAATGTCAACAAAAAGCGATCATGACAAAATGCGGACTAAATTTTTAGTAGCTGATCAAGTCTGGTGTTAAACTCATGCTTATAGCCATTAGGTAAACTCCGGTAGCTTTAGCAACAAATTATGCTATTTAACCGATAACGTTATGGAGAAAATCCACCTAATAATCTCTAGGGTTTCGTTAAACTAGGAAATTTTTAGCTTGAGCGTGGCACAAGCCCCACACCATAACCGTGTAAGGCTTGTGTAGTTTAGTTCACAGTGGCTGTGATGGCAAGATTGACCAATGACCAGTCTTTCCGCCTTCTCCCTAAGCAGCGAACTTGGGAAGAGAAAAACATGGGATGCAACTGATGGAGAAGAGCCTTGAATCAACTAGGAACAGGCATTGCTATTACCGGAAGCGGTTCCGCAGCGTCAGAGGTTACCCTCGATAACCATCAACTAAGCCAGATGGTTGATACATCGGATGAGTGGATTACCAGCCGTACCGGAATTCGGCAACGGCATCTGGTGCATGCACAAGGAAGTCTAAGTGAGATGGCTACTGGGGCAGCAAAGAATGCGATCGCTATGGCTGGAATTGCTCCTGAAGACCTAGATATGATTATCCTAGCCACCTCAACCCCGGATGATTTGTTTGGCAGTGCTAATCAAGTTCAGGCACTCCTGGGAGCATCAAAAGCAGTTGCCTTTGATATAACCGCAGCCTGCTCTGGGTTCGTCTTTGGACTGGCTACAGCGTCCCAATTTATCCGCACTGGCCTTTACCAAAATGTCTTACTAATTGGTGCCGATATTCTCTCAAGGTGGGTGGATTGGTCAGACAGAAGTACTTGTGTACTATTTGGAGATGGTGCTGGGGCTGTAGTTTTGCAGGCAAATCAATCCGATCGCTTACTGGGATTTGCACTGTGTAGTGATGGTACCCAAAATAGCTGTCTTCAGTTAGCCTACAAATCACAACAGCAGGAAATTGTCAAGGGCTTGACTGTTGCTAAAGGCACTTATCAGCCCATTACCATGAGTGGCAAAGAGGTTTATCGCTTTGCCGTGCAAAAGGTACCAGAAGTGATTGAAAAAGCATTATTTCGAGCTGATATCAGCACTGAACAGGTGGATTGGCTGGTCTTGCATCAAGCTAATCAGCGGATTCTTGATGGAGTTGCCCAACGTCTGAAGATTCCTAACCACAAGGTTCTAAGTAATCTCGCCCAATATGGTAATACCTCAGCGGCTTCTATACCTCTAGTGTTGGATCAAGCAGTGCGGCTTGAGAAAATTAAATCAGGAGATATTATAGCTACCTCCGGCTTTGGTGCAGGATTGACTTGGGGCGCAGCAGTTTTTCAGTGGGGAAGGTAATTGATGTACTCCAGCACCATCCTGAGCCAGTTAATCATTGTTGACGGTTAACAGTGAACAGTAAACCGCCAACGAATAGGTTTTCAAGGGTTACCGATAACCGACACTATAGAGTGAGGCTTTTCCAAACCATGAGCCTCCATCAGCTGCTGATTAGCCATCACCTGTTGAGGATGACCGTCAGCAATAATTTGTCCTTCGTCAAGTAGCAAAACGCGATCGCATACTTCTAAAATCAGTTCTAGGTCATGGGAGGAAATCAGTATTGTCTCCTCGGAGCGTTTCAAAAAGCTAATCAAGCGACGCCGGGAACGAAGGTCAAGATTCGCACTGGGTTCATCGTAAAGCACTAGGGATGGAGCCATGGCTAAAACCCCTGCGATCGCTACCATACACTTCTGACCCCCAGACAGGTTGTGGGGAACTCGACCCGCTAAGTGTTCCACACCCGTCAGGGATAGGGCTTCTTGAACTCGCTGTTCAACCTCAACCGCTGGTAACCCCATATTCTCTGGTCCAAAGGCTACGTCATCCCAGACCGAAGGGGAAAATAACTGGTCATCGGGATTCTGAAACACCAGACCAATTTCTGGGCGAAACTCACCCGCGACCACGGGTTTGCCAAATAACAGCATCACTCTTGCCCTAGTTGGTTTTAAAATGCCGCAGATGGTTAGAAATAGGGTAGTTTTACCAGCACCATTCGGACCAATCAAACCCACCCGTTCCCCTGGCTTAATGGTGAGATTTATATTGCGTAAACTATCCGGTTGGTCTGGGTAGGAAAAATACAGACTATCAATGGCAAGGACGTAGTGTAACGAAGTAGGTGACTGATACGGTTCAATGTAATCTTCTCGGTAAAACAATTCTTGTTTTTGCTGTTTCACGGTAAAAGTCTGAAGGATGAAGTCTGTTCGCGTAGCGTGGCCGTTCGCGGAGCGTGGCCTACGGCCTTAAGGCCAAGGATGAAGTCGTTTCGCATGATAGCGTTCGGTGTAGGCTAGGATAAATTCAGCAGCCATATTAATTACGGCTAATCACTTATAGTCGGGGTGAGCGAATTTTGTTAAGTGTTAATTTAAGTGTTAATTTTATTAAATTTAAATTAACAAAACACCAACCCAAACCCTAAACTTATAAGTCGTTAACCGGAATCAATATTACCTTGATTTGATGACCATGAATTATTCATCATTGATCAGTCTGAATTCGCTTCGGTCATCTGTCCGCCTCCTTGGAGACTCCGCCTATAATCTTTGACGCACGCGGTGAGACGTGCCATATAAACACCTGGGGTTCCCCCAGGTGTTTATATGGCACTCAGGAAAGGGAGGACAGGATCTAAGTCGTATAAGCATAACCATCTTTTCTGTGAATAAATTGACAATACTTGTGACTGATACCCTCTACTAATCCTGATTTAGTTGAGATATTGAAAGACCCTGACTTTCTAGTTGCGACTCGTCCGACATAGGTGCCGATTTTTTTGCCTTTGGTGACTACGGCACGAACAATATCGCCTGTCTGAAAACCTTTATGAAACTTGATTCTGGAGCAATGACGAGTGGGAAAGCCATATTTGTTAGTTCTACAGATTTGACGAGTGCCATGTCCTTTGGCGGTTATTATCAAAGGATTGGTTACTTCGATAATCAATGTTTCGACTTTCCCGACATTTGCCGCATCCAACCAATGAGTTTTCGGAAGATTTTGACGACACCTATTGAATTTGGTTAATCCGCCACTACCTACTTCAACAGGTAGCCCTGTTGACTTGAGATCGTGGTACAACTTCCATCGGGTTGAATTAACACAAGCCGCATCAGCCAGAGGGCGTTTAGCTTTACTCAGTATGCGTTTCAGGATACTAGGCTTGTTAGACAAGAAAAGTTCAATGTCTTGATTAGATTTCGCCTGGTTACATGGGTGACATGCAATCGCTAAATTAGAAACTCGATCAGAACCACCTTTGGACTTGGGTTTAATGTGCTCAATTTCTAATTGAGTTCCTGTTGTCCCACAATAAGCACATTTACGATTCCATTTTTCGAGTAAATATTCTCGAAGTTCATAACCGTAAAGTGTGCCCTGTTGATACTCAATTCCAGATATTTCAGGGTTTTCTAGTTTTTGAGTATCAAATTTAACCAATTCTTGAGAAATGCCTGCGACCGGACATAATTTAATCAGTTTCTTAGTCCAAGTTTCAATATTTTGAACTCTAGACATCAAGCTAGGAGCTAGCCAACCTTTTGGTCTGGTTCTATTAAGAAACCTGGGCTTGCGGTATCGAGTCTTGCGATTACGTCGGCTGCGTCTTAGCTGCCTACGAGAAGTCAAAGAATCTCGGATCTGGAAACCCCTATGTATAAGTTCGGCTCCCCAGACCACTCGTTCTCCTTGAACAATAGCAAAACCGCTTGTTTTTGCTCCAGGATCTATTTTGATTTTGTGATCGTGAGTTACTGGATCTATTATTTCCTCAGTCAAGATTATAGTGAATGGGTAACGGCGATAGACCTTTGCCTTGCCAGTTGATAATAAAATCCTGGCTCTTGCCGGTCTACATGGATCTAGTGGTTGTCGATTTTTGTTTAATACAAAGACACGCATAATTGTGTTTCCTCCTGTTGCCAGGGTAAAGTTAGCTTAGTCAATGTTATTTCTCGGTACTTTCCCAATCGCACTGGCTTAACTCAACTACACCTGTTTAACGACCGGGTTCTAGAGCTGGGGACTAGCTACGCATCCCTAGGTAGGAACTTTAACTCTTAAAAATAACGTAGCCCTCTAAAGGCTTAGACTGGTAAACTTTGAGCTTTAAAGCTCCCGCTATACTCGCGTTGTGAGTTAGCGGCGAGTTGTTTACGCTTCTGTTAAGAGAATTTCTACGATCACAAATCCTACTGAAATCAAGCTAGTGAGTCCCAGAGCAATGTAGTGGTGGAAACCAGCAGTATTTGTACTAGACCCCATACGCTTTTCCCTAGGAAGCGGTAATGAAAAGCTCTGTGTTCTACTCCCTATTGTCACACCAGAACTCTCAGAAACCATAAATTTAGAGGTGTTACTATACCCTCGTAAAATCATCGCTTTATAGACTTGCTGGGATTGCTGGTAACTGCGCACCAAAAGTGTTCCGGTTAGGGACGCTAAAACTCTAAGGTTACGGTAACTACGGGCGAAGGATTCCAGTAACCAAGCAACTGGGTGACGTCCAAATTCCTGCCATGAAAGCTTTGGTCCTTTGCCACGAAAACCTCGCAGCTGCATTGCCCGCTTCATTTTAGCTAGGTCGTTACTAAATTGCTCAATATAGCGGTAAGACAACAGAGTCATATCCGCAACCAGTGAGGGCAGACCAAGCGATCGCATAGCTTTGATGTTGGTCAAAAAGGGTGCGGTGCCAAATAAAATCACACTAATGGTCAGAATACATAGGAAACGGGTGGCAATCAGCACTAGGGTTAGCAGTCCTTCCTGTCGCACGGCGATTGGACCAAGCTGGATGATCACGGTAGTGCCTACTGTGAAGGGGAGTAGCAGTGTGATCCCTAACAGAAACAATCCCGGATAGCGCAACCGATTCAACAGAAAGGACAGTGGCAGGCGAGAGACTCGATAAAAAATTAGGGTCAGAGCCACCATCCCTGGTAGCACTATCAAATGCTGTACAAAGGAAAACGCAAAAATTAGGGTCAATAGGGCAATTAGCTTGGCACGAGGTTCCCAACTGTGGATGGGGGAGTCCAAGTGAGCGTAGGCATCAAGTCCATGTTTCATTTAGTCATTGATTGTAATTGGTGATTGCTAATTGGGTCTAATCCACATAGGAGCCATAGGTTCTATCGCTCCACTTCACCCTTAATACTTCATACTTGATACTTCACCGTTCATCCTTTATATTTTCTCTATGACCTATGACTAAGAGCTGATTTCTAAAGGTAGTCTAAAGAAATGGACTACAACTGCGGTAGTCGAAGTAGATTATTACCTTGACTTCCTCTGGCATTTCTCCATGAGCCGCTTACCTAAGATTGCTAACCCCCATCGCCCAACCTATCGAGCGTGACCTCAGTGATGCGGAATGGAGCATCATTGAACCCTACAAACCCTTGTCCTAAAGGGTTCGGTCATCCCAGAACGGTTAATCTTCGTATTGTTCTGAACGGGATATTTTACGTGCAACGTACGGGCTGTCAATGGGAAATGTTGCCTCATGATTTACCGCCCTATTCTACTGTCTATAAATACTTTCGCAAGTGGCAACCGCTTTGGCATATGGCAAGGGATTCATGACAAGTTACCAGGCCAGTTACTCACCGAATCAGGACGTGACGAACAATCAACGGTGGCGATAGCCGATTCTCAATCGGTGAAAACCACCGAAAAAAGGGGGATGTCTACGGCTATGACGGTGGCAAGAAGGTTTTTGGCCGTAAACGGCATATCGTCGTAGATTCGCAAGGTTTGCTGTAGGGAATGTTAGTGACCGAAGCAAACATGTCAGAGCGATTGGGAGCTGTTGTTGTTTTTAATGAGTCGAAAGAAGCTCTCTCCAAGTTGAAAGTGGTTTGGGTGGCTGTGCGGGTATTCGGGAAAGAATTTTGCCCATGCGGTCAAACAAGTGTGTGGTGAGTCAGTGCAAGTAGAAGTCATAGAACGCTTTGTCATTGGAGTTTGAGATATTGCCAAAGCTAGGAATCGTGGAACGCACGTTCGGGTGGTTGAATCGATTTCGCCGTTTGAGTCACGGACTATGAACAGTATACACAGATGAGTGAGGCGATGATTTATGGTTCTCTCATTCGCCTGATGACAAAACGACTGGCAACAGTTTAAGGTTCTGTTTAGAAATCAGCTCTTAGCCTGTTTCGAGTGGCAATGATGGGGTTGCGGCAATATCTACTAGACCATACGGCTAATAAAGTAGATGCAGCACTGATTGTAGGATTTATTCGCCATACACTGCGGTTGCCTCTCTCGTTTTTCGAGTCCCGCTATGTTGGTTATATTATATCACGGGTTCAAGAAAACCGCAAGATTGAGCGGTTCCTTACCGGTGAGGCGTTATCAATTCTGCTGGATTTACTAACAGTATTTATCTATGTAGGATTGATGGTTTGGTACAGCTGTAAAATGGCATTATTGGCCTTAGTGATTGTGCCGCAATTCTTATGGCTAGCATTGATTGCGACACCGTTTTTACGAATGATTTCCCGGGAAATATTTCAATCGACGGCTAAAGAAAATAGTTATCTAATTGAAGCGCTTTCCGGTGTAAGTACCGTTAAATCCACAGCAGTAGAACAAACAGTACGTTGGCATTGGTAGGAGTTATTAAATAAGGAAATTAAGACAATTTTTGATGGGCAAGTTATCAGCAATCGTCTGCAATTTTTTAGTAATGCTATTGAAGCCGTAGTAACCACAAGCCTGCTGTGGTATGGAGCGTGGTTAGTGATTCAAAATCAGTTAACCATTGGACAATTAGTGGCATTCAATATGCTGCTGGGAAATATTATTACTCCCTTCCAGCGGTTAACGGTGTTATGGAATCAATTCCAGGAAGTAGTAATTGCTATGGAACGGATTAATGATGTGTTGGATGCTGAACCAGAGGAGGATTTGCTGAATCAAGCCCGTCAATCGTTACCATCAATTCAGGGTAACATTACCTTTAATAACGTCACCTTTCGCTATCACTCAGAGAGTGATTTAAATGTACTGGAAAATCTATAATTTCAAGTGAAACCAGGACAAATGGTAGCCCTAGTCGGACGCAGTGGTTCAGGTAAAACAACGATTTATAAATTGGTGTTGGGATTGTATCCACCCACAGATGGGAAAGTATTGATTGATGGCCTTGATATTACCAGTCTGTCCTTACAGTCTTTGCGATCGCAAGTGGGAGTAGTAGACCAAGATACCTTTTTGTTTGGTGGAACGATTAAGGAAAATATTAGCTTAGGTCATCCTGCCGCTAGTTTAGACGAGATTATAGAAGCAGCACGATTGGCAGGTGCTGATGAGTTTATTAAACAGTTGCCCATGGGCTATGAAACCCAGATTGGAGAAGGGGGAGGGACATTGTCTGGTGAACAACGGCAACGGATTGCGATCGCATTCGATATCTTCCGCTACACTAGCTAATAGATCACAAACAAACCCAATGTCTCAAAGACTTGATTAGATCATTGACCAGTGTTTCCTCCTGCACCTCTGACTCGTCTATCCCAAGGACAGCTGAACGTATTAGAAACCTGTCCCCGTAAGTTCCAACACATTTACTTTGACCAGCTGGGAACACCCGTGTCTCCTGAACAACAAGAGCGTCTTACTTGGGGAAGCCGCTTTCACCTATTAATGCAACAGCGGGAACTTGGGTTACCAGTGACATCTTTAGTAGAAGAGGATAGCCAACTCGACTACTGGCTGACTGGTTTAGTCAATGCCGCACCAGAACTTTCCCACCCAGAATCTGAAAGTTTCCGAGAAGCGGAACATTGCCGAACCCTGTATTTCCAAGGTTATCTACTTACAGTTATCTATGACTTATTGATTGCAGGGGAAGACTCAGCCCAAATTCTTGATTGGAAGACCTATCCTCAACCGAAAAATCGGGATTGGTTAGCCCAAGACTGGCAAACACGCCTGTATCTCTACATCCTAGCGGAAACTAGCGATTATTGGCCAGAACAAATTTCCATGAGTTACTGGTTTGTCAAATCCCAACCCTCTGCCCAGAGTCTTAAATTTACTTACAATAGCGCACAACACCAGAAAACTAGGGAGGATTTGACTCAGTTGTTGACCCGCTTGGCTGGGTGGCTACAAGGGTACCAAGATCAAGGTTTAGCTTTTCCTCAAGTAGCAGCATCCCTTGGTCGATGTCGTGATTGTACCTTTGCCGTGCGTTGTCAGCGTTATGGGAATAGGTTGACGAACGATAGTACAGAATTACTACCAAATTTAGCTGATATCCAAGAAGTTTCCCTGTGAGCTACCACCCCTGACTAGGTTGGCCCGTAGCACCAGTAAAAGTTCAAAATAGTTAAGCAGAGATCCCTGGGGAACCTCTGCTGTAGCTAGTGCGCTAACCAGCCCATAGGCTACAAAGTCTGGTCGAAATGGATTTGATCAGACTCAGTGCCGCTGGCTTCTTTGTGTTTCCTAAGGTTATAATAACACAAAATCTCTAAATAACACAAAAAACTTAAAATACCTATTGAGTTGTTTACCCCTTAGTAGGATAATTGGGAGGTCAAAGTTGTCAAAAGATGTGTCAGAAGAAAAACAAGTTAGCTACAAACTATTTTTGCCTGAATCCTTACGGGCAAAATTCAAATCTATGTGCGCTCTCAAGGGAGTCACCATGAATCATATCTTATTGGAGTTAATCGAAGAATGGATAGAGGAAAATAAACCTGCTTCATCCCCTAAGCAGAAAAAGAGTTAATCGGCTGATATAGCTTGAATAGTGCTGAATGCGGAATGGTAAAAGCTAATTGCTGAGTTATTTGTAACCAGCTCATAGTCTATTATCAGAGGGCTGCTCTTCCTGAGGGTCATACCCTAAGCATATGCGCTACGCGCACGGGTGCGCGTTCAGCTATCAGCCTATGGGCGTAGCGCATATGGTTACAGGAATAATTAATGCGATTGGCCGTAGGCCACGCTACGCGATGCTCGGTACGAGCCGCTACGCGAACGCTAATAAAAGACAATAATGAAAGACGATTCTAAATTATTTGAAGAACTGAAGAATCAAGCCATTGATTCAGACCATGAGCAAGGGTTGACAGCCCTTGGTGAAGAATTGCTCAAAGAGTTTGATAGCGGTTCATCACAAGCGGTCACTGATATGGCTCGTTATCGGTTGGAAAAACATCGAAGTGCTTACAAAAAAGCCTACACAAAACTGATGGCTACCATTGGTATATAGCATTTACATTTGAGTTGTGAACATACTCGCGCTTGGGAAAGGCAAGAGGAACCCACCCCTAACCCCTCCCAGGAGGGGAAGGCAAGAGGCAATAGTTAATCAATCATTGTATAGGAATTTTTGGGAATATAAAAAACTGTAATATAAGATATTTTAACAATTCCTTTGTCAAGGCTATATGAAGAGTGTCTATGGAAAACTATCGACTGGTATCAGTCAAAATCAAGGGGTTTCGAGGCTTTCCTGAACAAGCCGGAGAACGGGAATTTCGGTTTGATCAAGCTTGCACATTAATTGTAGGAGCTCAGGGGGGAGGCAAAAGTAGTACCCTGAATGCCATTGAGTGGTGCCTATTTGGCAAAGATGTCGCTAATAAAAGTGCTACTAAAATTGAAGAGCGCAAGAATTGGTTAGTGAAAAATCAATCCTCAAGGGAGACTACTGTCGAAGTTATCTTTGAAGGGAATGAGGAAATCCTAAAGGTATATCGGAGTGACCGCAAACGTCGTGGTAATCCCAAGTTTTACTATCAGATTAATAATGGTTTGTGTCATGAAGATGAAGCTGATTTGCGGGTGCTACTGGGTGTAGAATTGTCTGACTACATGAGTTGTGTGTACCTACATCAAGAAACTATCAGTGCGCTACTGATTCAGGAACCAAAAGAGCGCAAAAATGCTCTGGATCGCCTCATGGGTTTGACGGATTGGCGCAATCTATTGGATGGAATTAAGCGAGCTAAAGCCCAGGAAGAGTTTAAGAAAGTTGATCAAGAGTTTAGTCAGATTATCAGCAAAATTGAGACGGCAAAAGCGATTAAGGAAAATGACTTAGGTCTAGCAGAAGAAGAAGCTATCTTTCATGATATTCCCCTGAGCAAACTATCCCTCAATGGAGCAAAAGCTATTTGCCAAGGGGTTGAAAATGCAGTTGAAAATTTTGCCAAAGACTATGGATTGCTGGTGCCCTCTTTACCAAGATACCAAACTACTGATGATTTGGAACGATTTGTAGATGGTGGCAAGGAGGCGATTAAGCAATTACGTAATGCGCAGCCCGACTGGGAACGGCAGAAAGAATTGCTGAATCAACAAAGTGAATTAAATCGTTTGAAAGCTAATGTTGAGACCAAGGTTATGGAACTCAACCAAAAAGAAAACGAAATTCACCAACTGGAAGCTCAATACGGCATGCTACCAGAAATTTTGGCAAAAAAAAATAAAATTGAACAAGAAGAGTTACCGGCAAAGCAAGGGAGTCTAAACACTATCAACAATCGTGCCGGTATCATTATCGAAACCCTGAAATTTCTGAAGTCAGTACAGGAAGATCAAGCACAAAATTGTCCCGTTTGCTCCACACCAATTAATCCAGTTCAGTTGCATCAGGAATTAGAATCCTGGCAGCAAGACATGAAGTTACAGCTAAAACCGATTCAGAAGGAGATTCGGGAATTAGAAATAGCAGTAGAGGAGTTCCAGAGACTGATTAAAACCTTGGAGCGGTTGCAACGGGAAGGATTAGATAAGCATAAGGGATTACAACAAGCAAAAAATGCGATCGCAGTAGCTTTAGAAACAGAAATTAATGACTCTGGTCACGCTCTGGCTCTGCTCAATCAAGCCATTACTGACGTAGATCAGGAATTAGGTAGGATTCGTACCGCAGTTGAGCAAAGTAATCAGCGTATCGATAGCATTGATCAAGACTTAGAAAACATTAAACGGATTATTACTGTCCTTCGTTATCGCCAAGAGGTGGATAATTTGTTTGCGATTCAAGATTGCCCTGAATATAAAGAGGTTGAAGGAGCAAAAGCTGACTTGGAAGCCTTCTGTGACCGATTGTTAACTATTGGTGAAGCCGTGCAGGAAGTGCTAGGAAACTCAGCTAAAGAAAAAATCGATGCTACTAGAGCAGCAATTTCTAGTATCTATCGTCAGCTGGCTCATCGAAGTGACTTTCCAGATATTGAGATTGACCCAGACAAATATGAAGTGATGGCGGTGGGATATGGAGAGTCAGAAGTTGCATTACGACTGTTGAACAAGGGTGATATTAATTGTGCTGCTTTGAGTATATTTCTAGCCCTAGCCACCTCAGAGCAATTGACTCATAATATTGGTTTCATGGTGCTAGATGACCCGTCGCAAAATCTAGACCCAGTCCATAAAGAACGGTTGGCTGAGGTGTTGGATCAGGTATTGGATAAAAAACAATTGATTATTGCCACTTCAGAAGATGATTTCGTCGAGCAGCTGAGTTTCAAGCTAACTAAGCCCAACCAACTCTACCGATTGGGACAGTGGACACCAACTCGTGGACCAACTATCGAGGGTAATGGGTAACTGAATGTAGAATTAAGAATTAAGAATTGAGAATTGAGAATTGAGAATTGAGAATTGAGAATTAACCATTCTTCATTCTTCATTCTTCATTCTTCATTCTTCATTCTTCATTCTTCATTCTTCATTCTGCATATGGATGCATCAACATTAAACCATTTAAGCAGCATTAAAAAACACCTGAATAGTCGGTCTAGAAAGGACAATGGCTTTGGCAAAACTTGTCAAATTTTCCTAGCGATTACCTTCTGTCGCTTGGGTTTTCAGGTAGAAAACTATTCCTCTCAAGGTGTAGATATCGATAGTTGGAATCACTCCTACTTTCCTAATATTTCCATTGAAGTGAAGACTACCACCAAACATACGGTGACACTAGGACAGAAGGATGTGGATGGTTTGAAGAAAAAAGCGAGAGAAGGATATGAACCTATCTTTGCGGTTTTGAGATTAGAGTTATTGTCAAGTTGGATTATCGCTAAAGCCAAGGGAATTAAGGCAGGTAATCATCCTTTAGGGAGACTACAAACCTCAGTAAGGGCAATGCCCGAATTGCAAGATCAGGTGAATCAGATATTCTCTAGGGTTGTCAATGACTATGGCGCTATAGTATCAAGTATTCCGACTGAGGAAGTTCTCACGTACTTGGATAAGTGTTTGGATAGGGAAAAACTAAAAGTATTGCCAAAAGGAAGTGTTATGGGACTGCCTGCAGGGCATAGGTTTCAGGGTTAGGGTGTGTTTTTTGCCCTAAGCATTCAGCTGATAGCTGATCGCTAATAGTTGAATCCTTAGGGTTGCAGCACACCATAGCCTTCAACCTTTCTCAACTTCAATTAGACTCACTAATAGACTCACTGAGCAACAACTGAGCAGGCAATCGCTGAAAGGAAAGCCGTTCATTGTTCACATCTACAAAGATAGTGTCCCCATCATTAAATTCACTCCTGAGAATTCCCTTAGCAATAGGAGTTTCCAACTCCCGCTGAATAGCTCGCTTCAGGGGTCGTGCTCCAAACACTGGGTCATACCCTAATTCTGCCAAAAAGTCAAGAGCTGCATCGGAAAGTTTTAGAGACATCTTCCGCTCTGCTAACCGTTGCTCTAAGCGCAGGGTTTGCAGCTGGACAATATTGCGCAACTGATGTTTTTGCAAGGTATGGAAAATAATCACCTCATCAATCCGATTGAGGAATTCAGGACGGAAACTAGAGCGCATCGCTTCCATGACCCGACTCCGCATTTCCTCATACTTGGAGTCATCCCCAGCTACATCCAGAATATACTGGGAGCCAATATTGCTGGTCATGATAATAACGCTATTCTTGAAATCTACGGTATGCCCTTGAGCATCAGTAACTCGACCATCATCAAGGATTTGCAGCATGACATTAAAGACATCCGGGTGTGCTTTTTCGATTTCGTCAAATAGAATTACCGCATAGGGACGTCTACGGATGGCTTCGGTTAACTGACCTCCTTCTTCGTAACCCACATAGCCTGGAGGAGCACCAATCAGTCGGGAAACGGTGTGCTTGTCCATATACTCAGACATATCGATGCGCACCATAGCCTCTTCGGTGTCAAACAGATAGGCTGCTAAGGCTTTTGCCAATTCTGTCTTACCCACACCGGTAGGACCGAGGAAAATAAAGCTAGCGGTGGGACGATTGGGATCAGCTAATCCCGCACGCGATCGCTGAATAGCATCGGCAACAGCAGTAACGGCTTCCTCTTGGCCAATCACCCGCTTGTGTAGTTCTTCTTCCAGGTGCAGTAGCTTCTCTTTCTGAGACTCGACCAGCTTACTAATGGGAATTCCAGTCCACTTAGAGATAATTTCCGCAATGTCAGCTTCTGTAACTTCTTCCCGCAGCAGGGATTTACTACTGGTTTGGTTCTCGGCTAGCTGTTGCTCAACGGTTTCCAAGGATTTTTGCAACTCGGCTAACTTGCCGTATTTTAACTTAGCGGCTCGGTTGAGGTCATAATCTCGTTCTGCTTGTTGAATTTCTACATTAACTCGATCAATCTCTTCCTTAATCCCCTGAATCCGGTCAATCACATCTTTTTCTGATTGCCACTGGGCATTCAAAGTACGCTGTTCTTCTTTTAGATCAGCCAGTTCTTTTTCTAGTCTTTCGAGCCTTTCGATGGAGGCGAGATCAGTTTCTTTTTGTAAAGACAACCGTTCCATTTCCAGCTGGATAATTTTGCGGTCAATTTCATCAAGTTCTTCTGGCTTGGAAGTAATTTCCATTTTTAGCCGTGCTGCCGCTTCATCCATTAAGTCAATGGCTTTGTCGGGTAAAAAGCGATCGCTAATATACCGAGTAGACAAGGTCGCTGCTGCCACTAAAGCACTATCGGCAATTTTCACCCCATGGTGAACTTCATACCGTTCTTTGAGACCTCGTAGAATCGAGATAGTATCAGCTACACTAGGCTGGTCAACATAGACCTGCTGGAAGCGTCTTTCGAGTGCTGCATCTTTTTCAATGTACTTGCGGTACTCATCGAGAGTAGTAGCACCAATACAGCGCAATTCACCCCGTGATAACATTGGCTTGAGTAAGTTTCCGGCATCCATTGCTCCTTGAGAAGCACCAGCACCGACAACGGTATGGATTTCATCAATGAACAGGATAATTTTGCCTTGGGAATCGGTAACTTCTTTTAGTACTGCTTTCAGGCGTTCTTCAAATTCTCCCCGAAACTTAGCCCCAGCAATCAATGCGCCCATATCCAGAGCAATCAATTGTCGGTCTTTGAGGGATTGAGGCACATCACCAGCTATAATCCGTTGTGCCAAGCCTTCAGCAATAGCAGTTTTCCCAACACCAGGTTCCCCCATCAGCACTGGGTTATTTTTAGTACGGCGCGAGAGAATTTGAATTGTGCGCCGAATTTCATCATCTCTGCCAATAACTGGGTCAAGCTTTCCCTCCCGCGCCGCCTCTGTCAGATCACGTCCATATTTTTCCAGTGCTTGGTATTTGCCCTCTGGATTTTGGTCGGTCACTTTCTGATTCCCTCGAATGTCAGCAATGGTAAGTTTAAGCCTATTTTCATCTAGTTTAAACTTCTGGAATAATGACTTACCAAAGCGGTCATCTTTCAGATAAGCCAGGATCAGATGCTCAATCGAGATATAATCGTCTTGGTATTCTTTACGATAAGACTCTGCTCGGTCTAGCAAGCTATTCATGCTGCGTCCTAGGTAAACCGAGTCGCTATTACCAGAAACCTTAGGTTGTTTTTTGATAAAAGATTCCGTTGCTTCCCTTACCCCTGGCACAGAGACTTCCGCTTTGTTCAGAATACTGGTAGCAAGTCCATCTTGATCCAGCATCGCCTTCATCAAGTGTTCGCTTTCGATTTGTTGTTGCCGTGCGGTTTTAGCAACATCTTGGGTGTGTGCGATCGCTTCCCAGGCTTTTTCGGTAAACTGGTTAGGGTTACTTGGTTGCATCTCTAATCACTCATTCCTCTAACTGTTCACAATTCTAAAAAAGCCAGTGAGATGCCATAGATCGGTCTTCACGTCTTCTGTTTGGGATATTGCCGTCCTAGTCAAGTAATACCAATTCTTAAAACTCAGCTATCAGCTGATAGCTGATGGCTTACCTTCCGGTTAATTATCAATTGGTTAATTATCAATTGGTTAATTGGCAATTTTAAATTTTCAATGTTCCATTCTCAAGTTTTTCAACAACCTTGGGAGCTATGCCGTGCCGACCTGCGGGGGTTTCCCCCACTCCCGCTTTGCATCAAGGGATTGTCTCCATTTTCTTCAATCCAACAAAGCCTCAGCATGATGGCTGATATGGTCTTTTATAAAGGTGGCGATAAAATAGTAACCATGGTTATAGCCGACCTGGAGACGGAAAGTCAGGGGCTGATCTGCCTTTTCACAAGCTTTCTCAAACACCTCAGGGAGCAACTGCTGCTTCTCGTAAAAGGGGTCAGCGGTGCCTTGGTCAATCAAAATTGTATGGTTATAGTTGGCTGTCAGCACCAGTTCGCTGGCATCGTAAGCTCGCCATTGCTCTTGGTCTGTCCCGAGGTAATTGGTGAATGCCTTCTGACCCCAGGGGCTGCGCATGGGAGCAGCAATGGGAGCAAAAGCAGAAACGGATAGGTACTGCTTGGGATTCCTTAAAGCACAAATCAACGCACCATGACCGCCCATAGAATGACCAAATATACCTTGTTTCTCCACTTGCGCGGGAAAATTTTGGGCAATTACCTCCGGTAACTCGTGGACAACGTAGCTATACATTTGATAGTGAGCTGACCAAGGTTCAAGGGTGGCATCTACGTAAAAACCGGCACCAGACCCCAAGTCCCACTCATCGTCCTCACCTGGAATGCCTGTATTCCGAGGGCTGGTATCTGGAGCCACCAACATCAATCCATACTTGGCTGCAAATCGCTGAGCCCCTGATTTTACCATAAAGTTCTCTTCTGTACAAGTCAGACCTGACAGGTAATATAGAACTGGAACGGATTGGACTTTCGCCTGAGGGGGTTGGTATACGGAAAACCCCATCTCGCTCCTACAAGTCTGAGAGTGATGAGTGTAAAAACCTACTGTACCGCCGAAGCAACGGTTTTCTGAGACGAGGCGAAGGTCTGTGGACATGGGGCTGGTTCAAATGGACGTACCATGAAGGCGAATGTGGCTGTCCTGCATTTTAACGTTTCTTCAGGTGTGTTTGCCGAAGCTGCACTTAAATTTACTAAACTACCTTCTAAATAAACAATTTTCAACTAACTTGCCTGATGGAATTAATTCTTTACAGTAAACCCGGTTGTCATCTTTGTGAGGGATTGCTTGAAAAGCTAGAGATGATTGAAGGGTTAACCTTTCAACTAGAGGTTCGAGACATTACCAGTCGAGAGGATTGGTTCCAATCCTATCAGTATGAGGTGCCAGTACTATGTATTAACCACTGTAGTCAGGAAAAGCTCCTACCTCGCCCCTCTCCTCGTGCTAGCGTTGCACAATTGCAGCGAATGTTACGGAAATATTTCACTTTTTGTGAGTCAAAATAGGCGATACATCAGGTTGACGGTTTGACGGTTGACGGTTTGATGGTTGACAGTTGACTGGTGGCTGTGATGATTCGGTAGATCTTATAGTGTCGTTTGGTGCGATAAATATGAAGCTAAGGGAATTATTAGCCAAAATTGCCAATAGTGTGAAAATGCCTAGCTCCGAGGGTCTTGATTTGGTCGTTACAGGCATCTGTACCAATTCCCACGCCTGCCAACCGGGGGATTTATTCATCGGGATGCCAGGCACTAGGGTAGATGGTGGAGAGTTCTGGGAAAGTGCGATCGCATCTGGGGCAGTGGCAGCGATAATTTCTCCCCAAGCGGCTGCCAAACACCCCCCCAAGGAACTTTCACCAGAAACAGGAGTTTGTGTAATTGCCGCCGATGACATGACCACCGTGTCTGCTCAAACTGCAGCAGCCTTCTACGACTACCCAGCACAGCAGCTAAGACTGATTGGAGTCACTGGTACCAATGGCAAAACTACCACTACCCATCTGATTGAATTTCTGCTCGCTCGTAGCTCTAGTCCTATCCCCACAGCACTTTTGGGTACCCTCTATGCCCGTTGGCCAGGTTTTGAGCAAACAGCAAGCTACACTACACCATTTGCTGTTGAATTGCAACAACAGCTCCAGTTAGCGGTCAAAGCAGGTGCGCAAATGGCAGTGATGGAAGTTAGTTCACACGCCTTAGCCCAAGGTCGAATCCAGGGCTGTCCGTTTGAGGTGGCGGTGTTTACCAATCTCACCCAAGACCATTTGGACTACCACCAGAACATGGATGATTACTTCAGCGCTAAAGCTAAGCTGTTTAGTGCTGACTATCTCAAAGGTAGGGCAATTATTAATGCTGATGACTCCTATGGAGAGCGGTTAATCCAACAGTTACCAACTGAGCAAGTCTGGAGCTATAGTATCCAAAACCCATCCGCTGATTTCTGGACGAAGGACTTAAGCTATGAGCCAACAGGGGTTAGAGGAATTATGCATACTCCAGTAGGAGAGGTTAGCTTTAATTCGCCCCTAGTGGGTCAATACAATCTGTCTAACTTGCTCGCAGCAGTAGGAACAGTTTTAGAGCTGGGTTTGGATTTAGAATCAGTAGCAGCAGCCTTGGCTCAATTTCCAGGAGTGCCAGGGCGGATGGAACGGGTGCAAATTCAAGCGGAACAGGATATTAGTGTAATTGTCGATTATGCCCACACCCCAGATAGTTTAGAAAACTTACTCAGGGCATCACGACCCTTTATTGAAGGCAAGATGATTTGTGTATTTGGCTGTGGTGGTGATCGCGATCGCACCAAGCGTCCTAAGATGGGGAAAATAGCGGCTCAGTTAGCTGATGTTGCTGTAGTAACCTCGGATAACCCTCGCACCGAAGACCCAGAAAGCATCTTAGATGATGTTTTAGAGGGGATTCCTAAATCAGTGGAACCAATGGTAATTTGCGATCGCGCTACCGCCATTCGGACTGCCATCTTGCAAGCCAAACCAGGGGACGGAGTCTTAATTGCTGGTAAGGGTCACGAAGATTATCAAATTCTGGGTACTGAAAAAATCCACTTCGATGACCGAGAGCAAGCCCGAGATGCTTTGATGAGTAGGCTACAGGTTATAGGTTAGCAAATTGACAGCTATTTCAGCGGGCAGGTTGTAGATTATCACATGGAAGGTCAACGTTTAAGCTTTAACCAAACCACCTTTAACGAAACCACCTCTAACCATAAATGAACCTGCCACCTAATCGAGAATTGTCTCTCTACCAGCTGGTTTTAGAAACTCTTGCCTCTCCCGAGTCTCTAACAATCACTCCTGTCACCCTGAAATCCCTAGTCACAGCCACCTTTGACCTGCTAATTGAGCAAAACATCTCAGCCACAATTTGGGTCAAGCCACAGGGTGAGGGCTGGCACAGAGAAATACAACGGTATCAACAACAAGTTGATGTACCAAAAAAAATTTATCTGTGCCACTGTTTAGGAGATAACTCGGAAGAGGTAGTTAACCTGAACAGAGATTCTCAACTGTTTTCCCTACCATTGGAGACTGAAACTCAAATAAAACAAGAGTATTTCTTACTTATTCTCTGTAAGAACTATAGTAGTTTAATTGTGGCTTGCCAGCCTGAGCTATCGGAATCAGAAAATTTAGCTGATAGTGAACTCAGTCAAACATTATTAGCTGTTTTTACCCTTGAGCAATCAGTAATTCGGCAGTTCTTAGAGGGGTTAAGCAAAGTTATTGGAACCACTACAGCAAAGCAACGCAGCCATTGGGAAACCCTTTTACCTGCCCCTCAAAGCTATAATCATACACTACTAACCCAGTTGTTGGTTAAACAAGTACAACGTACAGAAGAAATTGTTCAGGATACCCTGGCAACACAGCCAATCGGGGAGACTAACCCATCTCCCCCATCCCTGCCAGGGGTTACTGATCCGGTTGTGGTAGGGAAGAATTCCTTATCAAGGGTCGAGCCTTATATGAGTAATGAGATACTTCAGCGAGTGGCTCAGGAATTACGGACACCGATAACGAACATGAAAACTGCCCTGAAGCTGCTGGATGCCTCACACATGAAGCTCGCCCAACGCCAACGCTATATTGGGCTTCTTTATAAAGAATGCGATCGCTTAAATTCCTTAGTGGCTGGATTACTAGAACTGGTTCAGCTAGAGGGTGACCCCCAAACTGATCAAACTTGGCCGTTGCAGCTAGCAGAGATTGTTCCTGGTATTGTCAGCACCTATCAACCCCTTGCCCAAGAAAAAGGCATCCAGCTCGGCTACACCATTCCTGCCAATCTCCCCTCAGTCTTGTTTTCAGAGGTTGGCTTGAGGCATATCGTGATTAATCTATTGCACAACAGTTTAAAGTTTACTCCCGCTGGCGGTAAGGTTAGAGTACAGGCAACTCGTAAGGGCAAGTATGTTCAGCTAATATTTAGTGATACAGGTATTGGCATTGCTGAAAGTGACATACCTAAGATTTTTGACAGTTTTTATCGGGGTAGGTCAACACCTAGGGAAGACCTTGGTGCAGGGATAGGTTTAACCATTGTGCAACAGTTATTACAACGGGGCGGTGGTAAGATTTCAGTAGTTAGTCGATTTGGGCAAGGCTCCCAATTTAAAGTCTTGCTACCAATTGCCTCTGAAACGTAAAAATCTGAAACCTAAAAAATCGTTGAGGTAATGGTCAACCAATCCCAGGGAGGGGTGTCTTAGCCAGGTCAGCTAACGGTAAAAATACTGTCATCACCTCACCCTGTTGGGGACGTTGCTTAACAATTAGTTTACCCCCCAACGCCTGGAATAGATTTTTGGTCACATTCAAATTCAAACTGATACTACCGGTTTCTGGCTGGAAAGTCAGCAGCTGACCAAGGGACTTCAATGTCGGGCAATGGTTGTCAGCAATTGTTTCCCGATTAATCTGAGACTGGAATTGTAACTTCAGCTGGTTTCCAGCAGGTGTAACCTGTAACTGGATATGACCCCCTGTTGGAATAGACCGGGTGAAATTTTCCATCAAGCCAGTTAGTACCTGATCTAACAAGGCGGGATGGCTGACCACTGTTGGCAACTGTTGCGGTAAGACTACATCTAGGGTTAAATTACGCCGCTGTGCTTGTTTTTGCCAGCGGGGGATGCTGTTGTGAAAAACCCGAGCCAGAGATATACAGGTCAGGCTAACAGGGGTTTGCTTGGCTGCTGTGGTTTCTAATTCTACTGCCCGGAAAATCAACTCCATGCGGTTGATTTGTTCGCTACACTCATGGTCAATAATTTCTATACGCCGCATGACTTCTGGAGGCAAGTCACGACGTCTAAGCAGTAGTTTAGTCAGGGTGTGAATTGTAGTTAGGGGTGTCCGGATTTCATGGGTCAAAGCTCGGAGCAGCTCAACGTCAGGTGTAGCTTCAGAATTTTCTTTTGGGTGAACAGCAGAGATTCTAGGAAAGCCTCGCGCTTCATTTTTCACCAATCGTTGCCAGTTAGGCTCGCTTCCTTTCTGTTTCTTGGCAAAGGGTGTACTAGAAGACCCATTTTGTGAGTGACTACCAGTTTTGACCGTATCCCTCTGATGCTGAGGTTGTCTTGGCTGAACCATTGTTGACTCGGATATTGTAACCGGTATAGTATGGCTCAGTGCTACTGAAGGCAGTTCTGGTAAATTCTTCAGAAGCCCACGACCAAAGTTCATTACAATGCGGTAATCGGGGGGCTTTGGCACAAATTTTTCGATTAAAGCTTCCAACTGCCTCAGATGATGAGAACTGCTCAGTAATAGTCTACGGCGCAGTGATGCCCAAACACGTTGGATATCTTCTGGATCAAAGGAGAATTGAAAGCCTGGAACCCCAAAGTGGTCTTCCCCAGAGACCATGACTAAGCTAAAGTCTTTGGTAAAAACTAAACAAAACTGCTCGTTAGCTAAGGGGTCTCCTGGAAACAGGGGTAACCTGTAGGTCGTATTTTCTACCAATGGAGTAGTCTCAGGTTGAGCCGGAGGTAGCTGGAAGGGCATAAAAGCCCAAGCATTCAAAGCGTTGTTCGTAAAAATCCCAGTCTCGAAACTTGCCAGTAGCTCTGGATCACTTAAGACTGGAGCAGGACCAGCTAGAATTAATCCTTGCTTCGACGAGTGTTCGGGATTATGGCTTGTTGTTGATGGCTTGCCTGAAACCCCTGGCAACAGCAACTGTTCCAAGGTAGCGATCGCACTTTGCCATTCCCCTTGAGCTTTAGCTGCTGCTGCCCGATGCTTGGGGCTAGCCCCTTCTCTTGTCCTTTGACTGCTAGCACCTACTGAACAAGTGTCAATCACAGTGGCTTGCTCTACTGAAACAGCAACCTTGTCATCGCTTTCAATTAATTCCTGTTGGGATAAAATTTGACTTATACTTGGTAATAACCACCTTGGCACCACAATCCACCCCCGATGCACAGCTAGTGCAGTAATTCAAACTATCAACTCCTTTGATAAAGATGGTAATGTGATTGCTGATAGTTTAAGGATCGTAGAACCGAACTTCTACGTAGCAATTCCCGTTAACCTAGGCATTGGCAAGAAGGAGCTTAAACAGGAATTAACAGTTTTAATCAAGAATATCAAATTTTTCTGGCAAACAAGATAGACTACCTTCCTGCCTCTGTTTTGGTAAGCTAATAGCTAGCGGCTAACAGCTAGCAGCTAAAAGTTGGGGCAATTAATCAAAATATGGCAAAGATCGAGACCAGAACCGAACCCATGGTGATCAACATGGGTCCCCACCATCCCTCCATGCACGGCGTTCTCCGCTTAATTGTCACCCTGGATGGGGAGGATGTGATAGATTGTGAGCCGGTAATTGGCTACCTGCATCGAGGCATGGAGAAAATTGCCGAGAATCGCACTAACATCATGTATGTCCCTTACGTGAGCCGATGGGACTATGCAGCAGGGATGTTCAACGAGGCAATTACAGTCAATGCCCCAGAGAAATTAGCAGATATTCCGGTACCCAAACGTGCCAGCTACATCCGTGTGATCATGCTGGAGTTGAATCGGATTGCCAATCACCTGCTGTGGCTTGGACCATTCCTAGCAGATGTAGGTGCCCAAACCCCATTCTTCTATATCTTCCGGGAAAGGGAGATGATTTATGACCTATGGGAAGCTGCCACTGGACAACGGTTAATTAACAACAACTACTTCCGTATTGGTGGAGTTGCGGTTGACCTACCCTATGGATGGATAGATAAGTGCGAAGACTTCTGTGACTACTTTGACCCTAAAGTTGATGAGTACGAACGGTTAATCACCAACAACCCTATCTTCCGCCGTCGAGTTGAAGGTATCGGTACCATTAGTCGGGATGAAGCCATTAACTGGGGACTTTCTGGCCCAATGCTACGAGGTTCTGGAGTCAAGTGGGACTTACGCAAAGTTGACCACTACGAATGCTACGACGACTTCGATTGGGAAGTACACTGGGAAACCGGGGGTGATTGTTTTGCCCGGTATGTGGTGCGGATTAGGGAAATGCGGGAGTCAGTTAAGATTATCCGTCAAGCATTAAAAGGACTTCCTGGTGGTCCTTACGAAAACCTAGAAGCCAAGAGGATGGCAGAGGGCCGCAAATCCCAGTGGAACGACTTCGATTATCAGTTCATGGGCAAGAAAATTGCCCCTACCTTCAAGATTCCCAAGGGCGAACACTATGTCCGTCTTGAGTCTGGTAAAGGAGAACTAGGAATTTTCATTATTGGTGATGATAATGTCTTTCCTTGGCGTTGGAAGATTCGTGCACCCGATTTCAATAACTTACAGATTCTGCCCCATATCCTCACAGGAGTCAAAGTTGCCGATATTATGGCGATTCTCGGTAGTATTGACATCATTATGGGGTCAGTAGACCGTTAAATTAGCTTCCGGCAAAAGAAGCTAAGGTATTCCTCCTATTCTTTGCTAAAGTGGGAGGAATTTTTGATATTAGGTGCCCTTTCCGCATCTAATTATTAAATTCGCGTGGAGGCGCACCAACGGCAAGCGCACCTTTTGTAAAACTGTGACGTTAAGACAGCATTTAGGGAATTCTAGGAATGTAGCTCCAAAGATGAAGAGTAAATTGGCTGTCTATGAGTGAAAATCCCCCACCTATTAAAGTATTACGTCAGCGCCATGTAGGCTGGGATAAGCCTACCGAGGAAAATCTCAAAACTATTAAAACTATTGAGTTATTATGGAGTAATTTGTTCGAGGCAATTTTTGATCCCACTGAAGATAACTGGTTAGACCATTGGCAAAAGCTATACAAAACGATTTTAGAGCTTTGTTCTGATAACGAAGAGCGCCGCATTACTCTAGTCTACCTGAGCAATGTTAAGGATTTGACAAAAGAAGCTAGAGAATGGAAAATGCTGGTGACTTACCTTGAGAATACTAAAGACTGGGCTAGAAAATCGATTATTAGAGGCTCGTGAACTGTTAAATAAAATAGTCAAAATGGTGACGTTTCCCGTAAGCCACAGGCTCCGTCAAAATTATCTTTGATAAAGTAAAACCTGTAAAGTTAATCACAGCAAGACCGCTATCCCTTCTAAAAACGCTTTCGGGAATACTTTTCTGATAATACTGAGCGCTACATTATGCGCTACCAGTAGCCAAGCTTGAGCTTAGTTATTGCTGCGTTCGCGTAGCGGCTCTTTCAGAGCATCGCAATCCTAATTAATTTGTGAACAAAAACCGGTTGTAATATTCTTCCCCCAACGCCGATCACCCCATCACCCTGTCTAAGCCTCTGGGCAAAATGTTAAGAAGAGTAAACTAGAGAAGTAATATTAAGTCCGGTTAATCACTTCCCAAATAGTTCCTGGATTGTTGGATGTTAGCCCTTTGGCTGATGGGTAATTGACAATTACCCATCAGCCAAAGGGCAAATACTGATTACCCCATAAGGACTATGATGATTATTCAATCGGATGTGATCTAACTATCTCAAGTGCCAGTTTGGTCAGGATTATAGAGCGCGTGAAAGTTTTTCAGACCCTGGAAGGGCAGCAACGTCAAAGTTTGCTGATTTTATTTACTGTTGGTCTACTATTTTGGTCAAGCCTATCGTCTTTGTTGCCAACCCTGCCGCAATATATTCAAGACGTGGGTGGAACCAAGCAACAGGTGGGGCTAGTAATGGGTTGCTTTGCCATTGGTCTGTTGCTGTTTAGAAACCCACTGGGGCGTATGGCAGACCTGCGCGGTCGCAAGCTGGTAGTAATTATTGGTACTAGCGCTGTAGCTCTAGCGCCTTTGGGCTATCTATTTACCCAGTCGATTAGCCTGTTGATGCTGGTGCGAATGTTTCATGGCATCAGTATTGCAGCCTTTACCATCGGTTATTTGGCTCTAGTCACCGATTTGTCCCCTGTTGAGAAGCGGGGTGAGTTAATTGGTTACATGAGTTTGGCAACATCGATTGGTTTAGGTCTCGGACCAGCGCTGGGGGGTTTTCTACAACAAGAGGTTAGCTACACTGTTTTATTCTTAGTGTCTGCGGCTCTAGGTGGGCTGGGTGTGCTGTTAGGGAGTCAGATTCGTGAACCAATTAGGTCTGCTAGACCTGAGCAGGAACAATCAAAATCTTGGTTAAACTCGATTTGGCAGCTATTGGTCAAACTATGGCAGTTGTTAACCAGCCCTGCTCTTGGAATTCCAGCTTTGGTAATGCTGTTGTTCGGTATAGTATTTGGAACAAAAGTTAGCTTTGTCTCTCTGTTTATTCGAGAGACTGGTATTAATCTCAATCCAGGATTGTTTTTCACAGCTGCTGCGATCGCTAGTTTCGTGATTCGTGCATTAACTGGTCAGGCATCTGATCGGTATGGACGAGGACTTTTTATCACCGTTAGTGTGGTTTGCTATATCATCTCAATGTTGATGATTTCCCAGGCTGATACGGAAGTTGGATTTTTACTAGCTGGTTTATTAGAAGGAGCTGGCACTGGATTATTCATACCGATGATGACTGCTTTGATGGCTGACCGCTCCTCTGCTGACGAACGGGGTCAGGTATTCGCTGTCTGCATTAGTGGGTTTGATTTAGGGATTGGCCTAGCTGGGCCGATCTTTGGTTATGTCGCCGACCTGTTAGGATATCGAGGAATTTTCTCCTGTAGTGCTGGTATAGCATTTTTGGCACTGATTATCTTTATGACCCAGTCCAACAAAAATTTATCCCGTTCCCTCAGATTCTCCATCGGTCGTGAACGGGATTTATATGCTATAGACACTAGAATGCCTTAGCTTAGTAAACGGGCTAGGAGGGATTCGAACCCCCGACACCGTGGTCCGTAGCCACGTGCTCTAGTCCACTGAGCTACAAGCCCTTAACTGCTGCCACTTTTCTGTGGCTCAACAGTTACTTATCATAACACATAGATCAAAAATTTTGCAATACTCTTGTGGAAATCAATCGCTCGCTATCCCATCTCGATAGTCAAGGTCAAGCTCAGATGGTCGATGTTTCTGGCAAAGAGCTTACCAAACGTCAGGCAGTAGCCGCTGCTCAGGTACGGATGAAAACCACAACCTTCAACACCATCCAAGCTGGTAATGCCCCCAAGGGTGATGTCTTAGGAACCGCTAGGCTGGCTGGGATTATCGCAGCAAAGCAAACTTCCCAACTGATTCCTCTGTGTCATCCCTTGCCCCTACACAAGATCGAAGTTCAAGTCGAACCTGACCCCCAACTACCGGGATACCAGATTCAGGCATCTGTGACTACTAAAGCTGAAACTGGTGTCGAAATGGAAGCACTAACAGCAGTTTCTGTTGCGGCTTTGACCCTTTACGATATGGCCAAAGCGTTGGAAAAGTCTATCGCGATTGAATCGATTCGCCTGTTGAGTAAGACCGGAGGTAAATCCGGGGATTACCAAATATCAGGCGATTGCTAAGTTAAGGAATGATCTCAAGTTAAGTTGGATCAGCACTTAGCACTCTCCGCACTCAGCACGCTCAGCACTCAGTTAACCATTACCCTTTCAACAGGAAATCTATGGCTAAGATTAGGTTTCTCGCAAACGTGGCATCAGTTCCACGAGATTACAGGGGGAATTGCCCAAATCGAGTTGCTCTTTGATAATCTGCTCCCAACCTGTCCGACAAGCTCCAGAAGATCCTGGCAGACAAAAGATGTATGTTCCGTTAGCCACACCAGCCAGGGCACGAGATTGGATAGTAGAAGTCTTAATCTCTTGGTAGGAAATCATGCGGAAAATTTCACCAAAGCCCTGGATTTCCTTATCCAGCAGGGGTTGAATCGCTTCTGGTGTACCATCTCGACCTGTAACACCAGTTCCTCCTGTAGTCAACACTACCTGTACCGATTCATCAGCAATCCATCGGGAAACCACCTCACGGATTTTGTAGATGTTGTCTGGAACAATAACCTTTTCCGCTAAGTGATGCCCCGCCTGGGTTAAACTCTCAACCAGCAGCTTACCCGACTTATCCGTGGCTTCGGTACGGGAATCGGACACCGTCATGACTGCAATATTTAAGGGAACAAACTGTTTGGTTCGGATCATCTTCAATCCAACATTAGGTTCTAAAATTAAATTAACTGACTAGGGTTGGTATCAGACCAAGCCGTTACACAACTAAAAACTGACAAATATCTATGCCTCCTCGTTGGCCTCGTAAACCTGACCGACGTGATCCAGCCTACCGTCGTCTAGATGACCGCATGAACTTTGCTGTACATGTGGCAATTTTTGCTGCTTGTAATTCCGGAGTGTGGTTCTTCAGAACTATACAGTATGCTCAATGGACTTGGGCATACTGGTTTACTGGTCTGTGGGGATTGATTTTAGTAGGACATGGGGTTTATATATTTGCGATCGCAAACTATACCCCCCTGCCTACTCAAGAACCTCCAACCGAATCCCCTCAAGGATGAAATCACCGAAGATAATTGTAGTAATTGATTTTTTCTTGACTGTTGACGGTTAACTGTTGACGGTTAACTGTTGACGGTTAACTGTTGACGGTTAACTGTTGACGGTTAACTGTTGACGGTTAACAGAAAGCCAGCAAATAAACTTTAGTTAAACTTTCAACTTTCAACTTTCAACCATCAACTTTAGTTATACCTTAGATATCCCAACATGTAATTAATTAGAAACAGCTAATTACCATGGCTAATCCAACTTCTACAGAAGCAATTGAAACTCTCGCTGCTGAAATTGGCGACAAGGTATATATTGATGTAGCCAAATGGCATCTCTACCTTAGGGATGCCCATCTACATACCACTTTGGCTGAACAATTTTATCCCCTACTAATCGATAACACTAATACAATCACAGAAGACCAGATGATGCCAATCCTGCAAAGCATTCAGGTCAAGCTAGGTGGTGGTAAACGGCAAGTTCCCCTAGCAGATTTGCTACCCATGCAGTGTCAGATGGATCTAATCGATATTCTCGAAGAGTATCAAAGACAGCTGTAGGTGTCTTAAAATAGCAAATTTTCTAATAACTAATCACTAATAACAAAAAATTGGGTAACTTTAACAGCTACCCAAATAATTCTGCTTGTTTTTGGTTCACCAAAACAGCAAAGGTTTTCCTGTGAAGCGTTAGAAACTAGGCAGTTACAGCCTTTTTCGCCACAGCACTTAACTCACCGTTGGCATACTTAGTTGCAAAAACATCGATAGTCGCTTGCTTGATCTTGCTAGCATTACCAGCAGTACCAAAGGCTTCGTAACGCTTCAAGCAAACCTGCTTCATATACTTGATAGAAGGCTTGAGGAAGTGACGGGGGTCAAAGTTAGAAGGATCTTTGGCAGCAGCTTCCCGGATAGCAGCAGTGATAGCCAAGCGGTTGTCTGTGTCGATGTTAACCTTACGAACACCGCTCTTAATACCCTTTTGAATTTCTTCAAGGGGTACACCATAGGTTTCAGGAATAGAACCACCGTACTGGTTGATCATGTCAAGCCACTCTTGAGGCACAGAGGAAGAACCGTGCATCACCAAGTGAGTGTTAGGCAAACGCTTATGAATTTCTTCAATGCGACTAATGGCAAGAATTTCTCCAGTCGGCTTGCGGGTGAACTTGTAAGCACCGTGGCTAGTACCAATAGCTACAGCTAGAGCATCAACTTGGGTGCGCTCAACAAATTCAACTGCTTCGTCGGGGTCGGTCAATAGTTGGTCGCGACTCAGAGTTCCTTCAAATCCGTGACCATCTTCTTTGTCACCTTTACCGGTTTCGAGTGAACCTAGGCAACCCAGTTCCCCTTCAACACTAACACCGATAGCATGGGCAACTTTTACTACTTCGGCAGTAACACTGACGTTGTAATCGAAGCTGGCTGGAGTCTTAGCATCAGCTTCCAAGGAGCCATCCATCATCACACTGGTGAAGCCGTTACGAATTGCCGAATAGCAGGTGGCTGGGCTATTGCCATGGTCTTGGTGCATGGCAATGGGAATATGAGGGTAGGATTCCACCGCTGCTGTGACCAGATGGCGGAGGAAGTTCTCACCTGCATATTTGCGGGCACCACGAGAAGCTTGTAAGATTACCGGACTATCCGCTTCTTCAGCAGCCTGCATGATAGACAGGATTTGTTCCATGTTGTTAACGTTGTATGCTGGAATCCCGTAGCCGTTCTCAGCTGCGTGATCCAACAGTAGCCGCATGGGTACAAGTGCCATATTATATTCCTCCTAACTTTGTTTGTTAGCTATTCCGGCGAGAAGCCTCACGTCTGACACTCCCTAGTGACTCGTGAACAGAATCGCCAGTCCAGACATGTCAATCTAGTTGCTTCTAGACAGCGATGCAGCGAGGTCTTGGGGGTTTCCCCCATGAGCGACTGCATCAAGACAGGTTAATTCTTTAGATAATCTTAAGATATTTTGCAGCTTTTATTCAAATTTCTTGATCAGATCATCTAGACAAAGCTTAGTCTATAAAACTTGACAAAAATTACCAAATCTAGAAAATAATCCCCAAGCACCCCTAGTAAAAATCTGGATAAACAGTAAAGTATAGGTAGTTTTGCTAAGAGTTTTGAGAAGAGCTCCTAAGCTTTCTGATGGGATCAAGAATTTAAGGTTCGTTGGCGAGTGCGGGTTCTGACAAGCCCAGGAAGTATCCCTCTTAAAGCACAGAGGCGGTCAACTGCCCATCTTGTACCTAGTACCTAATACCTACCTAGTACCTAGAATTTGTATCAATAGACATATGCGGCTAACTAACAGTTAGCTAAAAATGGGTCGCCCGGGACTCGAACCCGGAACTAATCGGTTAAAAGCCGAGTACTCTACCATTGAGTTAGCGACCCGGTAAGCTTTTTTGAAACATACCTTTACTAAGAATATCACATTGATAAGGAAATGTCTAGGGAAATTTAGAAAAATTTCGCCGTTAGCCTCACCGATGCCTCACTACTCTCTCCGGGAGCTAAGTGAGTTAAATTTTTCCCAGTGTTAAGAGCGTTACGGGGAGCACTCCAAGGTTCAAGGCAATAAAAGTCCTTGCCTTGAACTGTCCAAAAGACCAACGTCGAGAAAACATCAGTGTAGGTCAATGCGATCGCTAATCCCCTTTCGGGATCAGTAACACTGGCACTCTTATCACTAAGTTGCCCAAACGCTACATCAATTTCATCACAGCTAAAATCAAAATTGCCAGTGAAAGGATGTACTGCTTGAGTTTGCTTCTCCTGATACTCCGATGCAGGAATATCAAACTCGAGTTTAGTTTTGTCAGACGTCAAGAAGTAGGGATGGAAACCTGTGGAAAAGGGCATCGGTTCAGCGGAATGATTAGTATAGCGCTGATCAATGTCTAGGGTGTTACCCTTTAATCGATAGGTAAAGGTAACTTCGAAGTCAAAGGGATAGACAGAGCGAGTTTGATCATTACTCTTGAGGGTGAGAGTCAACACTGCCATGTCATTCGTTGCACTATCAGTCACCTGCCAAGGCAAATTACGGGCAAAGCCGTGTTGTTTGAGAGTATAGTCTTTGCCAAGGTATGTATAAGTATCATTAACTAAGTTTCCACAGATGGGGAAGAGGATGGGAATGCCACCCCGTACACTCAGATTGGGATCTTTAAAGCGTTCCGCATCAAGATAAAAAATCTCCTGACCTTGGATATTCCACCGAGTGACAATGGCACCCCGTTCAGGAACCACTTCTAATCGAGACTGGGCATTGTGGTCAGTGAGAATGTAAGTTTCGTATTGGTCTTGACTGCGTACGATCTCAAACACTGGCTTTTCTCCCTTACGATTTAAAATCAGCTTTATCTATTGAGTGCCTAAGCACTTTTGGTCACAGCAAGAGCCTATTTTTGAGTGACTCTGACTGCGACCGATGGCAGGTTGGCAGATTGGCAGTTTTTTTTTCAAAATTCATGCTTAGTGCCAAGCAATTACAGGGATTAGCTTTCGGCAAAAGAATCCCCAAATCGGCGACCCTTGGCACCCTATGGGGGCCAAGCTACGGGAATGGCCACGGGTGCGCGTTCGCGCTTTCTTGTGGGATGAATTTTGCACAGGGTCTTTTTAAAAATGTTATATTCTATTTACTAGCAAGCAAAGCCGAGAATGCTGGTTTGTTTGCTTACAGCAAAACAAGCCCCACATCTCAGTGCTTCGCTATGAGTGTGGGATGCATTTTGCACAGGTTATGCATGGAATTGCTATAATATATGTACTGATAAACAAAGCCGTTCGCGTAGCGTGGCCTACGGCCTTAAATGCTGGTTTGTCAGCACAACAGTCTTAAAAAAAAGACCAAGAAAACAGAGCGGCAGGGTTTGAAGTTACCGTAAGATAGGGTCGCCTTAATCAAAAAGTTTTAACCCTTTTATGCATAGCCGACTAACCATAAAGGCGACCCTATCTAAGGTTTCGTCTCTCGGCAGTCCGTTCTTAAAGCGCAACGCCTCCTCAGCAATAGCCGGATTGGTTGCGTTCGCGGAGCGTGGCCAAAGGCCAAGCCTAAACTAATTCTTTAGAATAAGTTTAGGATCTGTCACTATGTCACAATGATTGGTATTTCAAACCTCTAGACACCTACCAAAATGTTGGCTTCTTGGATCAGAAGGCTTTATCCAGGCCGATGTTAATAAGCAGTAGGATTTATCCTGTTGTATCCTATAAATAGCCAAGTCGGTGAGAAACCTAACAGGTAACAAGACTAAAGGTAACGGCACAGCTCTTTTTGAGCTGAGGTCGTTTCTAGTGTGTTTAAACCACCACAGCAGTATGAGTCAAATCCTACTGTGAACGTTGCTAGTAGCCGGTTTTTAACCGCTTGAGCAACATCCGCTCATAATCCCCTATGTTTAACTTGGGGTATTTTTGAAATTCTTACTCCATTCTCTGGATAGGAATGCTAGTGGAATCTAAGTTTACAAATAACTATAGAGTAACCATACCCCCAAAAACCATCTCTTAAAGACTACAGCACCATTGCTGGCAAGCAGGAGAAATGGGTTAGGGCTCTGTAGGTTAGTGAATTAAGGGATGTAGCGCCGACCTGAGGGGGTTTCCCCAACTCGCGTTCTGCATCAAGACAATGCATAAAAACAATGCATAAAAAAAGTAATCAATGACATGAGCAGCGTTGATCAACTCAAACTCAAGCTCGCTTCTAATGCATGCCTTACTCTCAAGCAATGAACATAAAAGACTATTAAGCTATTTTAATCTTTAACAAGGAATAGACAAACCCGCTTGATTCCATGTTAAGTTAACCAAAAATGATTTCAAGCCAACCCCTACCCTTTAGGGCTGGGGATACGAGGAGTGAGCTACAATTATTGCTAATCCTTTAAATTCTTGGAATTTATTTTTGCTGCTGATGGCGGCTCGACTACTCAAGTAAATGGTATTTTAGTCGCCAGAGCCAACAAACAAAGGATCTGGAGTATTCCTACTCTGGTGGTTCAGGTTTATTATAACCTTCCATTGTATCTCATCATCACAATGATGGAGAGAATCCCGCCAATTATATTCGTGGGAAGTATGTCAAAAGAAAGTTGTTTCTAAAGAAACAGAAAAGCCACGAGCGAGAGTTAGCCACCCTGGCGAGGGATTGCTCGCCAGGGTGGGCGTGGAGCGTATCGGGATTTATCCCGTTACTAAAAGTAGCGACACAGCTAGAAATCAACCTAGCCAAGGTCAGTAGGGCATCTTTGAACGTGCCGCAACGATATGGATTGGAGTCTCTATCCAGGTCATATCGTAAGCGTTGCGAAGAGGCGCGACCCAAGGCGAATCTTATTCGCCATTGGAAAGCGCGCCAAGCGCGGTTTCAAGCCGCGTAGCAACATCAGCTTAGAATCCCCGTGTTTTTAAACCGGGGAGAGTTCAAGCAACCGCTTACTTCACCAGTAAAACGAAGAGTTATCTGCAACAGGAGAAGCCGAATATGCTACACCGCAAGATTTATCAACTCTGCTGCGATGGTCGTGAGGTCTGCGTTTTCTTGCGGGATCAGCAACGTTGGATTGAACACGCCCGCATTGTTGATATCGAGGGAGATTTAGTCACAATTCGTTATGAAACAGACGAAGAGGATGAGATCAGTTCCTGGGAAGAAATGGTCCGCTTGGAAAGCATAGGCTCTGTGAGTCACAAGCTAGCTTCTGTTTTCCGAGGTAATGTTGATCCGATAGTCTCTGATGATTGTCCGGAGGCTGAACAAATTCACCCCCGCTCCCAAGACTTAAATCAGGACTAGATTGTTCATTGTTAATGGACAACTGTTAAGGGCAAATTGATAACTCACAACTAGCTAGCAATTTGCCCTTAACTATTCGTTACTCAAGGGGTTCTATCCGTTCAAAAACTGGACAGTACCCCTCCAGTGTTACTTTAAAACCATAGAGAGCTGAGGCTGGATTCCAGCAGCGCTGGCCTCTTTGGTATAGACAATTACCACAACACTCGATATTAATTGGTATCTTGGCTTTACCCCCTTGTTTGAGTAGTTCTCGTTGTGACAATCCCCGCAAGACCAGTTCTTCTCCTTGCCAGCGGGCTTCTACTAAACCAGTATCAGCGAAATTTTGCCAACGAGGATCCGTTGCGATCGCCCTTGAAAGAGTGATATAGACAAGTGTATCTAATTCATTCAACTCTCCTTCATAGTTCGTTTCCGTTGGTAGAGCTGGTCTGATAAAGGTATCACCAATGGGAAGTTCTACGAGTGTTCCTGCTGCTGGCGTATGGAGGTGATATCGATTTTGTAACTCTTCCAAACCGGCAAGATCAGCTAGGTAGGTAGGGGAGCCGTGAACAAAAATCACATGTTGAGGTCGAAGATTATGAATCAACTGGGTGGTTCCCAGACAATCCCCATGTTGAGCCAGCAGATAAGTTTCAACCTTAAGCCATCCGTAGTCATCCGTTAGATCCTCCAAAGATTTAAGATGTTCCGGTTGCAGGACAACCCAAGAACGGTTCTCTTGCTGCGAGTACTCCCTCCAATCTATGTTTAAGTCAGTGAGGATAATACAGGGAGATTTACCGATAGCATCTCGCTGCTGGGGATCTAACCGCCGCACCCGAGGACGTACCCGCTCATCCCAAAACAAGGCTTGATGTCTGGCAAAATTTTGTACTGAGCTGGGAAAGTGAGACAGCAGTTCTAAGTAAGCATTACAACCAGCAGCCACGGTTCCATTGACCCAAATATCAAGGTCGCGTCCTGTAAAGTTGTGATGAGAGCGCAGGAGCATCAGGATTTCTTGACCTAGGCCTAAGGTAGGCACTGGCAACACAACTGAGTTATTGGTAGCAATGGCCTGCTCAATACGCTCTACTAGTTGATTTTCTTGTTGCCGCCGATGGGGATGTCGAGCAGTGCCATAACTGCCTTCTACAATTACCACATCCGGCTGTGTCCCCCTGAGCGATTCAAGGGATAATCCCTCCACCAGCCGTGAGTTAGACAGGAAAAAGTCACCGGTGTAAAGCAGTCGGTAAGTTCGATGGCGAGTTGTGTAAGTGAGTAAAAATGCTGCTGCTCCTGGCAAGTGTCCAGCTGGGAACAATTGAGCAGTGAGTCCCTCACAGAATTCTACAGGGGTAACCCACGGGAGAGCTTGACAAAATGGGAGAATATCCTCAGGAGGCAGTTCCGGCCAGTTGAGTAGTAATAGTTGAGTCGTTACCTCACTGGCGTAGATTGGTAATTGTGGAAAAGTTTGGTGAAGAGCCAGCAATCCCTGACTATGGTCTGAGTGAGCGTGGCTACACAGGACTAAATCTGCTGGTGGTATCCCATCGATCTGTAGGGGGGAAATGTCTTCTAATCCACAATCAAGGAGAATGCGGTGTGGCCCCATCTGCACCAACAAACAAACCCCTTCTGCACCATGACCAACACCGTAAGGAAAGCAGGTTAATCGGTCATCCTGATCAGAGGATGCTACTGGGCGTTGATTGCTCATGAGCTTCAACTTAAATTTTAGCTAATCTGGCTCCGTTAACCCACGTCTTACTAATCAGGGAAGGGTGAATGATTAAGCCTTGGAAGAGGCAGACAGCATCGGCGATCGCCAACGGAAAATAAGGTGGAACTATTTTTACTAAGGCTGCATCTTCCTTGAACGGAAAATTCAACGGATTCTTCCCCAGTCAAAACAAACGTGGTAGAGTTGTCACTCCGTAGCAATTTAGAGGGGTTTGTATGCTGGATATACCCTATAGGTCACTCTGGAGTCTATGAAAATCCCACACCCTACCCCTTAGGGTGGGTGTGGGTAGTTCTCAACTAGTTTCCCTTCTTTCGAGGTCAGAGTCAAGAGGGGATAAGGGCTGCCAACAACATCACCACAGTAGGGAGTTAAGTAGGCATGGACTGGCGAAGTTCCTATAACCTCTAAGTGAGGATTTTAATTTTTTGACACTCCCGATCCCTAGAAGGCAGGGGCTTGGGAAAACCCCCGTGAGCCCCCTTACACTCCCCGCTCTAAGGCCTTTGGCCACGCTTCGCGATCGGTCAGCATCTAGACTTTAGCCTCTGCTTTGATGCCAGATGCATGGATTTTTCCAAGGCTAAACGATGAAGGCTTTTTGAAAGCTCAGCAGCTGACCGCTAAAGTAAATACTGGAAGCTTAGTGTGCAGAGCCGTTGCCGTGATAATCGTCTGAATCATAAAATCCGTTCTTAGTCCCAAAAAACAGGCACAAAGCAGTAAAAGCAATTGTTAGTACCACTAAAACCA
Organism: Moorena sp. SIO3I8; assembly: GCF_010692325.1. GTDB lineage: Bacteria > Cyanobacteriota > Cyanobacteriia > Cyanobacteriales > Coleofasciculaceae > Moorena. Next base: position 73,147 of record NZ_JAAHHW010000022.1, read on the forward strand.
GTTTTACTTCCATTTTCTTAATAACTCCTCATGGCTGTCAGAAAAAACCGTCACGTTCATTGTAACTCCCTCTTTCGTCGAGAACCTACCTCAATCCCCTGCCTAAGCTGTCACGCACTTAATTTTTGGGTTGAGGCGGATGGGGAGATGGGGAAATGGAGGTGGGGAGAGGGTTTCATGGTTTGTTTCATAAGATGAACAGATTCAATTTAGATGCGTGTTAGCTTAAAAGCCATGGCTACTGTAATATTTTTATATTGCTATATGATTATATTTAATTAATTAGAGCGAGTATGGTATTATTTCTATCAGTGTGTTTGTTGGGGTTTAAACGCGAAAGTGATAGTGAGCTTATAAAAAATGGCAAGTACAAAGTACCAGCTTAGTGAGTACAGCTTAGTGAGTACAGCTTAGGGAGTAGCAGCTTAATGCGATCGCTATCGGTAGTAACTTAGGTAAATTACGCACTATCATAGAAGCTGCTAATCGCGAACCTATACCAAACTCAAGGTTTTTCCCTACCAGACCGTTCTAGTTTGCCTAAAGCTGCACCATTTCAAACCACCACAACCAGATCATCTCAATTACTGCTCTAGCCGGTTGAAGTTTTATATGAAAGAAATCTATAAAATTAAGCGTCGCCAATTACTTAAACTTAGCTCCATCACTCTTGGTAGTAGTGTTTTGGCAGCTTGTAATAATCAAACCTCTACACCATTAACTACAGAAAAAAAAGGTAAATTAGATCAAATAAAATTTGCTTTGGGGTGGAAAGCTGAAGCAGAATACGGTGGTTTTTATCAGGCTGTCGCTACTGGCATTTATCAAAATTATGACCTAGATGTTATTATACAACCAACAGGTCCTCAGAGCAATCCCACCCAATTATTACTGGGGGGAGTAGTTGATTTAAGTATGGGACAGGCTGTTGATGCTATTAGAGCAGTGCAACAAGGCATTCCCAAAATTACTGTAGCAAGTATCTTCCAAAAAGAAATACGAATTCTATTGGCTCATCCAGGGGTAGGCAATGACTCTCTGGCACAATTAAAAGGTAAACCAATTTTTATGGCTCCTGGAGCTATCACAACCTATTGGCCCCTACTCAAGGCAAAATACGGTTTTACAGATGACCAGAAACGCCCCTACAACTTCAATGTTAGCCCTTTTTTAGTAGATAAAAATTCAGCCCAACAGGGGATTTTGACCTCTGAACCATACATTATAGAAAAAGAAGGAGGCTTTAAGCCCAATATATTATCCTTAGCAGAGGCTGGTTATAATCCCTATACTTTCACCATTGAAACCACGAAGAAACTCGTTGAAACTAACCCCGATATGGTTCAGCGATTTGTTGATGCATCAATCAAAGGATGGTATAGCTATCTAGAGAATCCCGAACCAGCCAATGAGCTGATCAAAAAAGATAATCCAGAGATGAAGGATGACCTCATTGCCTATGGTCTGGATAAGCTTAAAGACTATGGTATTATCATCTCTGGCGATGCCGAAAAACTTGGCATTGGGGCAATGACCGATGAACGTTGGGAAAGTTTGTTCAATGAGTTAGTTACGGTTGGTGTACTTGATGCAAAGACTGATTACAAACAAGCCTACACCTTGGAATTTGTCAATAAAGGAGTAGATTTTTATACAAAAAATTAGTTAACATTATATATTAGTTATATACATGTTAATATCCAAGTTAATTAGATATTGTTATTATAGATTAATTTATATCTAGTCTTGCCAAGCCAGATTGATAAGTTCAAATATTAACCGATTCTTAAGCAATGATTATACCTCTTGCAAAAGTATTTTTATGATACTGTTTTTATAAATTTTTTTCCGCTGTTACCTGTTACTTCCGACTTCTGCAAGAAGTCTATTGCTACTAACTGACAATAGATGAACCAAAAACCAGCTATTTCTCTTACCCATGTCAATAAAACTTTTGACAATGGTACTGTAGCGCTAAAAGACCTAAATCTCAACATCAATAAGTCCGAATTCATCAGTCTGGTAGGACCATCGGGATGTGGCAAGAGTACCCTGCTACGCATCATTGCTGGACTAAGCACTATGAGTTCGGGAAACATAGAATGGAGCGATCGCGCCCACCAAAAGGAGATAGCTTTTGTCTTCCAAGAAGCAGCACTAATGCCTTGGGCAACGGTAATGGGAAATGTTCGTTTGCCTCTTAAATTGGCTGGGGTCTCTAAAAAAGTGGCTGATAATGCTATTAAAGAAGCGCTCCAATTAGTTGGACTGGAAAGTTTTGCCCAATCCTATCCCCGTCAACTCTCCGGTGGCATGAAAATGCGAGTCTCTATTGCCAGAGCTCTTGTTACTTCTCCCAAGGTATTGCTGATGGATGAGCCCTTTGGAGCCTTGGATGATATCACCCGGACTAAGCTGAACCTGGAGTTACTTGATTTGTGGAGTAAGAAACACTGGACTGTGGTTTTTGTGACTCACAATATTTATGAAGCCGTATATCTATCCAATCGGGTGGTAGTAATGGCAGCTCGTCCAGGTCGAGTAGTGGCGGATATAACTATTGATGAACCATCACCACGTAACGAACAGTTTCGTACATCCTTAGTTTATACCAAATATTGTCAGAAGGTTGCTGAGCAGTTGTCAAAAGGGATGAATTATGAGTGATAATTTATAAATTATTATTTAGACATAACTGATAAATTATGATTATCAAAAATATGAATATAAATTTTACAGCTATAATTTTACAGCTATATTAAACGGTATATAATAATTTTATTTATGAAAAAAAATAAAGCATTCGTTCTGGCAAAGCTAAAATTGAAACGTTTGCTATCTATCGATATTATAGCCCCTGTGGCAGTGGGAATCCTGGTGTTGATGGTGTGGGATATCTCTGTTCGAGTGACTAGTACGCCATCCTATATATTACCAGGTCCTTTGCTGATTATCAAGGTATTAATTAGGGACTGGAACAGTTTATTTCAGCCATTGCTGATCACCATAAAAATCACTGTAGCGGCCTTTATAACAGCAGCAGTTTCAGGCTTGCTAATTGCCATGTTAATGGCTCAGAGTAAGTGGATTGAAAAAAGCTTATATCCCTATGCAGTCGTTCTGCAAACAATGCCTATTGCTGCGATCGCGCCTTTAATTATTATTTGGCTGAGGAACAATACCTTTGCTGCTTTGGTAATTTGTGCTTGGATTGTAGCATTCTTCCCGATTATTTCTAATACGACTTTTGGTTTAAATAGTATCGATTCCAACTTAAGTGACCTGTTCCGGCTTTACAAAGCATCTCGCTGGCAGACAATGCTGTATCTGCGATTACCAAGTGCTTTACCCTATTTTTTAGCTGCATTACGTATCAGTGGTGGATTAGCCTTAATCGGAGCAATAGTAGCTGAGTTTGTTGCCGGTACAGGCGGTGCTAATTCAGGAATTGCTTATCAAATGCTAATTGCTGGCTACAATCTCGAAATTCCCCGGATGTTTGCTGCTTTGTTTATGATTAGTAGTCTAGGTATTTTGATTTTTGTACTCTTGACCACCTTATCCAACTTGGTTCTGGGGCAATGGCATGAAAGTTCTATCACCAGAGATAATTGATATGATAATTAATAGTGATAATTAATAGGCAACCAGCTATGAACCTTAATCTTTTCAGTGATTTAATTTCGATAGAGTCAGAAAACTATGCCTGAGAAAAATAAACCCCTAGTCAGCATTATTATTCCAGCATACCAAGCCCAAAATACAATCGCGCAAGCTATCAAAAGCCTTATAGCACAGACCTATTCAAACTGGGAGGTGGCGATCGGTTCGGACGATGGAGTAGACTACTTATCCTTACTATCTCGCCAAGGAATTAACGATCCACGATTGAAACAAGCATTTACAGGAGGGTGTGGCAGTGGAGACGGTCCCGCCCGCAACACGGCGGTAGCAATTTCTACTGGGGAGGTGATTGCCAACCTAGATGCTGATGATGCCTATGAAGCAAACCGTCTAGCAGAAATGGTTCCTCTGGCCATGACCTATGGTGCTGCAATCGACAACACTGGCGTGTACAACACTGACCTAATTATGTACAAGTGTCCCTTCCGCGATCGCACCACGGTTACCTTTGCTACGGCGGACGACATCCTCAAACCTCGTGTGCCTTTTTTCCCAGTTTTCCGCCGGAAATTTTTGGGTCGAGGTTGGACTAAAGTTCCCTTTGCTGCGGACGTTATGTTCAATCTTGAGCTGTTAAGCCGAGTTGGAAAGATAGCAATCGATCCTCAGCCCCTTTACCAATACTACAAGCGTGAGAATTCTATGACGCAATCAGCGACAGCTTTTGAAAGTGCCGAACTAGCCTATCATAAAATTTTGGCACTGCTGGATGCTGGGGAACTTGATCTTACTGAAGATATCCGCAGCGCAGCCATAGAGGAGTTCTCCCAAAATCTACGCCTCAATCGTGTGTTCCGTCAGTATATGCAGTCGGGAAGCTGCCAAAATCTTGAGGAATTTCTCGATATGACTGAGAACGGACATGCTGACTGGCTCAAGTCTGAATTGGAAATGGAACAATTGTAATTTATCAATTCCTAATTCTCAATGCAATGGGAAAGCTTGACAAACCCAGACGCAATCGCGAAAAATATCCTATCTTTTAATATGATTTTATAGTTAAGATGGTTCAGGAATTTTTCCATAACTTTATCAGTAATTGTATCAGTCATTATGGATAAAACGGAATCATCTATTTTCCCGATAAAGTTCAGGTGCCATCCCCTTAAAAATTTCTGCCACCCCAACTCACTGAGAAAGTGACTATGGTGAAAAATACGGTTAAAAATACAGAGGCGATCGCCCCGCCAGCTATTTAAGTAAATATACTAAATATATTGACCACCATCCAGCGTAATCGTGCTACCCGTTAGAAAATCTTGTTCGAGTAAAAACAGGGCGCTGTCCGTCACTACTTTGGTATTTCCAGGGATTTTTAATGGAATAAACTTACGGGCATAATTTTCCATAAAGGCTTGAGGGTCTGGGTCACCTGGAGGTTCGAGAATTTGTCCCAGCGCTAAACCATTTACTGTAATGCGGGGGGCTAATTCCAATGCCATAATTTTTGTCATATCCCACAAGCCCCGTTTGGTAATTCGATAGGCAAAATGGTTAGTATCTGGCTTGGCAATACCAGCATCGTTAATATTAATAATTTTGCCATTCCTATTTTGGGGAAGTTGCTTGGCAAACCCTTGACTGAGTTGGAAGGGGGCACGAAGGTTAATGGCAAAAATTTTATCCCACAGAGCGACATCAGTCTGGGCAAATAGATCTTCTTCTGGGAAGATAGAAGCGCTATTAATCAGGATGTCGATTTTTCCAAAGGTTTCAACTGCTTGAGGGATAATAGTGTCTGTGGCCACGGGGTCGGCGAGATTAGCGGAGTAGGTAATAGCTCGCACTCCCAAGGAATCTGCTTCGGCTTTGACTTCAGCAGCTGCACCAGCAGAGCGTCCGTAATGAATAAAGACATCGCAACCAGCTTTAGCAAGAGCGATAACAAGAGCACGTCCTACCCGAATGCCCCCCCCAGTTATAAGGGCCACTTTTCCCCTTAAGTCCATTGTGTTACTTAGATGATTTCTATTATCAAACCAGAAAACAAACTCTCTGACCAAAAACAGGAGGGCACAAGCCCCAAGTTTCTAATCTACCTTCCGCACTGTGAAGTCCAGAAGGTATATCATGAGTAAGTTAACACAAACAAGGAGGTAAAGCAAGCATGTTGGTACTGGCATACAAGGCTGTAGTCAAAAAAACTCAAGCTAAAGCAATAGATGAAGCTATTCGGACATCTCAATTTGTGCGCAATAAAGTACTTAGATACTGGCTCGACCATCCCCGTGTTGCTAAGAAAAAGCCACACCACTTACAATACTCGATTATGTAGTGAATATGGATGTTCCAAACACCTGAACAGCCATAATACAGCCGAGAAAGATATTAAAGGCTTCCAATGAAAAATTGGCAAAAAGAAGAAGGGGTTATCGGGTACGAACAAAGCTGGTGAAGTTTATGCTCCCAAGCATCATTGAGTAACAAGAAAAAGAAATGAACACACCAACAGATTCTTCCCGTAACGGCGTTGCCAGAAACGTGCTTGAAACTAGAATCCCCAGCCTTCTAGGCATGGGGAGTGTCAAAAACCCCCATACAATAGAACAGGTAATGGGTTCAACCACTTTGGGAAGGGTGAATCTTCTCGTGAATCCAACATAAGTGATACTCAGTCCCATTGAGGCGTGGTCTAAAGCTGCTGTGTCAACCGATGAAGGTCGATGGTCTATAACTCTGGAAAATTGGTAACCACAAAGCTTTCATTGAGCGCGATCGCTCTTGGCAGTAACCTGGGTGACTCTCGTGCCATCCTAGAAGCTGCCCTCAGAAAACTCGACCAAACCCTAGGCGTTACCGTAAAATTGTGCTCTAGTTGGTATAAAACTGCACCAGTTGGACCGCCACAACCTGATTATCTCAATGGTTGTGCCCTTTTGGAGGTGCAACTAAGTCCCCAGAAATTGCTAGAGACTCTGCTAGGAATTGAACAAGAGTTTGGTAGAGTCCGTCAGGAACATTGGGGACCACGAACCCTAGACCTAGATTTACTTTTATTTGATGATTTGATTCTACAGACACCTGAGCTCCAAATCCCTCACCCGCGTATGAGACAGAGAGCTTTTGTGCTAGTTCCCTTGGTAGAAATTGCTCCTGATTGGGTAGAACCAGTCTCGGGACAGAGTATTTTCCAACTCGTTCAAAAGCTAGACTGTTCTGGAGTTAAGTTGTTGTCTGATACTTCCCTAGTAGGTTTTACCAAGTAATTGCTGCTCTGAGAAACCTACTACAAAAATCAGTAAAATCTATCTAGGATTAATTTAAGCAATATTGCCAAATAAAAATTCTATATGTGGCAGACTTAATCAATTTGCCTTTGCAGATAATCCTCAATCAACACGCGAGTATAGGTATTGAGGGGATACTCCATTGCCTGTTGGGGAGTAACCCATACCCATTCCTCAATTTCTTCGTTGGGGGTTATCGTTTCCCTAGCAGAGAATGCATAGTAGTTGACCATAATGAAATGGGCTTCTCGGACAAAGTTAGAGTCTAGCACCGCTTCTTGTAACAACCCAAAGCTCACTTGGGTTAACTCTAGACCAACTTCTTCTCGAAACTCCCTTAGGAGTGCCGATTCTAGCGTTTCGCCCCATTCTACTTTACCTCCCGGTACACCCCATAAACCCTTCCACTTAGTAGTTTTGACAATTAAGACTCTTCTACTAGGATTGACAACAAGTGCCCCTACAGTAGTCAAGGGAAACTGCTTCTGCACGGATACTGGTTTGATTGTGGTTTTATTTGGTGTGCTTTTATTTGGCATCGCTTTGCTTAGCTGATCCTTCCCCAGTCTTATGTAACAGATCGATAGATTTTAAATTAGTTTCCTATTACCAGAAAACCTGGATTGCTTATGGCTAAAATTGTCTCATACTTTTAACTATTCAACGTGATTTCGATAGAACTCAGGTGTCGGTAGATTTAAGGAGCTTCGAGCCAGAAGCCATGAGTCATTATCATTGATAAAATCAATTTTTTAGGATATTATAATAAGCTATTTAACGACGTTCAATTCTGTATTATAACCAATAATTATGAATTCTTATCCTGACTCCTGACTACTGTCTCATGGATTGGAGTCAAAACTTCTGAATTTCTGTCATCGAACTCAGGTTAAGATCATATTCATCACACCAATACCGCCAACTAGTAGGGAAATAACAGAAATCCCTGACAACATAAGCGCTTACGGTAGGTGATTAACTGCCGATTGTTAATTTCGGGAGTCACTTCAGTAATAGTCCGGACTTGGTTAGCGATCGCTTTAGCATCTCCCCAAACTAACGTCTTAGTTGACACTCCCCGTCTATGGGCGAGCAGGGAGTGTCAACTAAGACATTAGTTTGTTGGGAGAGGGGTTGCTATGGGACGTCGCTCAATGACCTGGTCGATTAAACCATAGTCCTTAGCCTCAGTCGCTGACATAAAGAAATCCCGCTCGGTATCCTCCTGAATCTTTTCCAGTGGCTGACCGGTATGTTCTGCTAAATAATTGTTTAGCTGCTGCTTGTGGTACAGGATTTCTTTTGCTTGGATTTCTATATCGCTTGCCTGTCCCTGTGCTCCTCCCAGTGGCTGATGAATCATAATCCGGGAGTGAGGCAAGCTCATGCGTTTACCCTTAGCACCAGCACTGAGTAAGAAAGCCCCCATACTAGCTGCTAGTCCAACACAGATAGTGCATACGTCCGGAGCAACTTGATTCATCGTATCGAAAATGCCCATGCCCGCAGTCACTGAACCGCCAGGAGAGTTGATGTACAGGTAAATATCTTTTTCCTGGTCATCGGCTTCTAGAAAGAGTAATTGGGCAACCACTAAGTTAGCTAAGTCAGAATCAACCTGTTGTCCGAGGAATACAATGCGCTCTCGCAACAAACGAGAGTAAATGTCAAAGGCACGTTCGCCACGACCGGATTGCTCGATAACTGTAGGAATCATAAAAAATAAGCGTGAAATTTGCAAACCCCGTGTATGGGCGACTGGGGAGGAAAAACAAAGGAAAAGGGCGGTTAAAACCGTCTTGGAGCTAATGTGGGGAGAACAGATGCAGTTCATACCCGTTCCTGTTAACAGCCTTCATAGCCTATCGAAGCAGAACCTCATGTTTGCCTCGCGGCTTGTTATCGGTCGGTAATATCCTGTCAGAATGTAGAATGTAGAATTTAGAATTTAGAATTTAAAATTCTTCATTCTTCTGATGGCACTGTCTTACCCCTAGTAGGACTGTTTAACGATCTAGTTAATCAGCTTCGGACTGGCATCCCATCCTAAGGTAGGAACTTTAACCCTTGCCGATAACCTAGACTTCCCATAACCTAGACTTCGCAGGTCTTAGGCTGGTCAGCTATCTTGAATGACTAGGCGAGGGAGTCCTCTCTAGGCAAGAGTAGGGTACTGACCCCAGGTGGGTGCTATATTGGTTTTTCTTTACATTGTAGCGACTAGCAAACTCTTGCTTTGGTTCTAATCTCGGCTACCCCCAATCTATTAAATTACACAGAATGACTTAGGAGCAACCCTTTGCACTGTGCCACTCACTTAGGCGGAACATATAACTTGGCACTTATATGGTTGCTTAAATAAACTGGTAGAGTTAATTACCTTCACGGGTGTATCAATTTTAGAAAGTTCGTATCTCAGTCAAGTAGCATCGTTCTCTTGATGCAAAGCGCGAGTGGGGGAAACCCCCGCATGAAGGCGCTGCATCGTTTTCGATGGTTTCAGCAATACTATATATTAGGAATGAGGAGTGTGGCTCGTGTTTAAAAAAGTTTTTCAGGCACTTACTATCACAATATTGCTCAACTTACTAGTCTATATTAGTCCACCAGATCCTGAACAGTCTGATGGTGTACCGCCGTCACGGCCAACTCCAAAAGTGTTATTAAGTTTACGGTAGCACCACTAAACATGATTGATTAGTCGTTAGTCATTAAACGTTTGAGGTCTTAATTAGTTCCATCTATGGATGGAACTAAAAAACTTGTAGACTAATGACTCAATCATCTAAGAGCAATCGGACTGATGGAATAACTTAAGGGCTAGGAAAACCCCATATAACTAAGGCATGGTGAATCCCATGTAACTAACTCAATAGCAATGGCGGTTAGTGACCAATTTATCCTATCATTCCAGATGTCCAATTCCACACCCACCCATTGCTGAGCCATGAAATTTAGTCTTTTAATAGAACACCTGGGTAATACAGCGTCTTTGTGCCATAGCCTGAATAGCGATACAGAGCTTAACCCTGAAATTACCGGAGTTGCTCCCATCGATAAAGCCACCCCAGGCACTCTCAGTTATATTGAGGGACCCAAGTTTGCCCACATGGTAGAAAAAACCCAGGCGAGTGCCTTAATTTTGTCTCTGGATGAAGCATTACAGGCAAAAGCGACAGAAAGAGGTATTGCTTGGGTAGGGACATCTGAACCGAGATTACTATTTGCTCATGCGATCGCATGTTTCTATCAACCTTTTCAACCAGAACCAGTCATCCACCCCAGTGCAGTGATTGACCCAGATGCTCAGTTAGGAAATGATGTCTATATTGGACCCAACGTCGTAATTTTAGCAGGGGTAAAGATTGGCAATCAGGTTTGTATCCATCCTAATGTAGTAATATATCCTGAAGTAGACATAGGCGATCGCACTGTCTTACATGCCAACTGCACTATTCATGAACGGAGCCACATTGGTAACGATTGTGTGATTCATAGTGGTGCAGTCATTGGTGCTGAAGGGTTTGGCTTTGTTCCAACCCCCCAAGGGTGGTATAAAATGCAACAGTCTGGCTACACGGTCTTAGAAGATGGGGTGGAAGTTGGCTGTAACAGCACTATTGACCGTCCAGCGGTTGGGGAAACCCGCATTGGACGCAACACTAAATTAGATAATTTGGTACATATTGGTCACGGCTCCGAGGTGGGACAAAACTGTGCCTTGGCAGCCCAAGTCGGATTATCTGGAGGAGTGAAAGTGGGTAATCAAGTGCTGCTGGCGGGTCAGGTAGGAATTGCGAATCAAGTGAATGTTGGGGATGGAGCAATTGTGACCGCTAAATCTGGAATCCACAAAGATGTAGAACCCGGAAGTGTAGTGTCTGGCTATCCTGCTATTTCCAACAAACTCTGGCTAAAAATATCTGCCATCTACAATCGGCTTCCAGAAATGTATAAAATCTTGAAGCAACTTGAGCGAAACTTTAACTATAAAAAATAAATAGGAAAACTTTAAAAAAGCTGAACAATCTTTGCTGTTCCTTTTGCTCTGATTTTGGAACAGTAAGGAATTAACCTGAATTGAACAGATTCCTTGACAAAATATTGACATTGGAAGCTTAGTGACAAATCAAAACTATAATTTTAATTTTTCAAGGTTATAGTTAATCGTTTCTTCTCGGAAACTTAATGAATAAATATCCAAATATAAATATCTTGTAAAGATTACCTAGATACATTGACTTTTAAGGAAACAACCGTGTAAAAATTTACACAATACGTTCATTAGTCATTAGACGATCATCAAACTGATCAGATTAATCAGGGTGTTCATACGGTTGGTGCTCATGTCAAAAGTTAAGATTGCCTCTGATTTTTCTGGAATCATCGTCGTTTCAACCTTTAGCGTTCTAGAAAAATTAATTTTATGTCCACGTCTCAAATGCCAAAACAGTCCACTTTAAGAAAAGACATCAACTATCTGGTTGACTCGTCTAGTTTTTCTAGTGCTGAGCAACCAGTTAAACTAGTTAATGGTGGCTTTGAAGAAGGACTTAAAGGCTGGCAAAAGTTAGGACCAGGTGGGATCAAAAGAGCTAGTTTTGGCATTACTCCAACAGAGGGAGAAAAGCAGCTTTTACTAAGAACTAGCAATAAGGAAGTCACCAGAACAGGCCAGCCAAAAGCCCCATCAGCCTCTAAACTAGAGGAGTTTTTATACCTGTCCACAGGAACTCTCGATTGTATTGCCCAGAAAATTTTAGACACCGTTGGCATATGTGGTACTTCTAGCAAGGTAGTCAGAGGTGCTGCTATCCAACAAATGATTACCCCTGGTGTTGGTGATAGCTTAACCTTTGATTGGAATTTTTTCACCAATGAAGACGTGGGAGATGAGGCTATTGTTGCCGACTTCGCTTTCTTCTGCCTTAGTTCTCCCAAGTCCCAAATTGTCTATGAACTAGCTAACCCAATCCTAGGGGTCTTTAGTCAAGCACCGAACAACTTTTACAACCAAACCGGATTTAAAGCATTTACTCATACCTTCACTACTGCTGGAACCTACAGCCTAGGCTTTGGTGTTGTGAATGAATTGAGTAATCAAACTCAGTCTGGACTCATCATTGACAATGTTCAGCTAACCAGCCCTACTGTTGATGATCCGGCTTCAGTACTCAGCCTACTTTCAGTAGCCTCCTTCAAGGATGCTTAAATAGGACTTAGGCACTCAAGCTATATGTACAGCTATATCTAGAAATGAGTTGATTTGGTTAAACTCTATCTATATAAATTAGACCAGAGATATTACACCAGAGATTAGACCTCCTCAGGGCATAAATCTTGTTAAAGCTTAATCGTACGTGGGAAATCAACTCAGAAAGAAGTAGACATTAACTCATCCAGACGAGCCAGTACTTCCTGGCTATGAATTGCTGGTATCACACCAAGGAATATTTCCCGTAGAATGCCTTCTGGATCAATGATATAGGTATGGCGTAGGGACATAATACCTAACCAAGAACCATAAGCCTTGCTGACAGAGCCATCGGTGTCAGCTAAAAGTGGGAAATGTAAACCCTCTGAGTCACAAAACTCCGCGTGAGAATCGACATCATCCACGCTCACCCCTAGGATCTGCGCATTTCTCTCCATATATTTGGGCAAATCTTGCTGAAATCGCTGAGCTTCCAAGGTGCAACCACTAGTAAAGTCTTTGGGGTAGAAATAGAGTACGACCCATTTACCCTGATAATCGGACAGGGACACCTTACCCTTACCAGTATTGGTTGGTAAGGTGAACTCGGGTGCGGGTTTATTGAGAGGAGGTTGTTTGCCACCGAGAGCATGGACAGGGTTGGCAAAATTTATCCAAGCTAGCAAAACTATAAAGCTAGCCAACAGACTGCTGAGAAATGTGCGACGAGAGATCATGATGAAAACAGGAAATTATGCTTCACATAAGTTTACATCATTGATGAACTAAGACTTTATACACAATTCATCCCGCTTGCCTATGCAGATAATTGACATTTAGCCAATAATTTGTTACATTTTTTAATATAAACGGGCTACACAGAGTAAATTCGCGGAGCAAAGAACAATGTCCAATCAAGAGTCTAACGAAGCCAAGTTCGGTTTCACCTCTAAAGCAGAAAACTTAAATGGTCGTCTAGCTATGATCGGCTTCATCGCTGCTTTAGTCACAGAATATATTACTGGTCAAGGTGTACTACACTTTTTGGGCTTAATGTAGTTCCCAATAGTTAGTTAAATTTGTCAATCTCAATAAATAGCTGGAGTTCTAGTGTTGAACTCCAGCTTTCTTATGTGTTTTTAGCTGATTCCATAGTTTGTTCTACGGAATGTCAGCTAAAATACCAAAACGGTGCGACCCGGTAATTTAATTCTTCAAAGGTCAAGCGCACCGGAACTGATTTCTGGATAGGAATTGGGGTAAGGAATGTGATAGAATGCCTGTTTGAATACTTATCATGTTTGGTTGATAGCCAAGTGAAAATTGAAAATTAAAAGTTGTTAGGTGTCAATTGACAATTAACATGCATGGCACCAACCGTATTATATGTGATTAACCAGACTTCATAGTGACTCCCTATTCCCCACCCAGTAGATACAGCGATAACAGAAAACCCTGATTGCTATCAAGCAGCAGGGTTTTCTATCGGATATATTCCTTGAGAATGCTATTGCGATTTGGATGGCGTAGTTTGCGAAGGGCTTTAGCTTCAATTTGTCGAATCCGTTCCCGCGTCACGTTAAAGATTTGGCCAATTTCTTCCAAAGTCTTCATCCGTCCATCATCTAATCCATAGCGTAGACGCAGTACGTCACGTTCCCGGGGACTAAGGGTATCAAGGACACTTTCTAGATCTTCCCGGAGTAGATTTTTGGAAACCTGATCTTCTGGGGTTTCACCATCGGCTTCAATAAAGTCTCCCAAGCGGGAGTCTTCTTCTTTACCAATAGGTGTTTCTAAGGAGATGGGAAGTTGGGCTGATTTGGCAATGAATCGCAACTTCTCGATGGTCATTTCCATCCGATCTGCAATTTCCTCTTCTGTGGGCTTGCGACCCATTTCTTGAGAAAGGAGTTTAGTAGTTTTCTTGATCCGCGAGATGGTTTCATAAAGGTGAACGGGTAAGCGGATAGTCCGGGACTGGTCAGCAATGGCACGAGTAATAGCTTGACGAATCCACCAGGTAGCATAGGTGGAAAACTTGTAGCCTTTTTCGTGGTCAAATTTTTCCGCAGCCCGGATTAAACCTAGAGAACCTTCTTGAATCAAGTCTTGGAATGAGAGTCCTCGATTCATATATTTTTTGGCGATGGAAACCACCAAACGGAGGTTAGACTGCACCATTTTTTCCTTAGCCCGCCGACCGACGTGTAAGCGGTAACGGAAAGCTGGCAGCTCCATATCGACCTCTGTTGCCCATTCCCGATCTCCAGGTTCCCGCTCTAACTGTTCAGACAAGCGCTCCCGCACTCGTTCTAATTCCAACAAATCAGCAATTTTACGGGCTAATTCAATTTCTTCATCAGCTCTGAGTAGACGAATCCTGCCAATTTCCTGCAAATAGAGGCGAATTGAATCTTCTGTATAGTGCTTCTTTTTGCTTTGGGTTCGGCGACGGTTAGATCGCCCCTTACCAGGCTTAGTATTTTCCTCATCCGGTTGAGCGTCCACCAAATCATCTCGGTTCACGTCATCCTCAATCAAGACTTCTAAATCGCTCTGAGGTTGAGCGATTGTTGCGAGTAATTCATTTGCCTGGGTCATGTTTTTTCCTCATGCTCCTTCAGTTTCAGACCAGTAGATGATGTCCGTTGATCTACTTAAGATAGCTTAGTCAGTGAGAACCTTGTTTGTTGCACCCTATGGTGGGTCAATCGCTTCAGCGGTAGGAATTAGATCGACTCTATTTCCTTGGACTTAACTTGCAGTGAATCTACTATCCATTTAAGTGTTAATACTGAATTTTGGGAAGACTTTTTGATTGTAGCCTTATTTACAAAATTTTGCTCTAGTGTTTATCTGAAAAATTTAGCTTATTTATCTAGTCAAAAGCTTTGAGAAAGTGTAGCAATCATTACCCACTTTCCCTTATGCCTATAATATAGTCACTATTTTAGTACTAATGTTCTATAAAACCCAACAGTTGGACTTCACTAGGTTAATTAACTTGTCCTGTATGATAACCATTGACAAGCTCTGGCTCTAGGTAATGATTATTTTGCATTACTCTTGTAACACATAACCCTAGCCAATGTAGTAACACGCTAAGTGAAAGTACTGCCAAGTAAGTTTATTTAACCAGCTCCTAATTCGGTATTCCTCCGTAAGGGAATGGTGAACCAGGGCATCGGAAATACTCCAGAGAAAGACGATAGGAACATTGCGTAGGGGAAGCAAGTCTCCTAGTCCGATGGAGCTTTCGGTTGATCATTATTTTAATTTCTAATTTTAATTTTTACAGTTTGCTCATTGTTTTTAAAATTGATCAGATTAGCTGACCACTACATATAGCGTTAAACTGGATAGTCTACTCTATATGAAGTATATAGAGGAGGTAATTGGATCAAGTAGTTCACTTCACTACAGGAGTAATGAGATGGAAAACCGGTTGCGTCTAGCAAAGCAGTTGTTATAGGAGTTTACGGTGCAGTGAGTGAGAACACCGTAAGTCAATTAACAAAACTACTAATTTTCCTGCCATAGCTGGTCAATGCTAACAAATTTGTAACCTTGGTTCAATAGCTGAGGAATTAACTCAGCCGTAGTTTCAACCACATCTTGTCCTCCATAATAACCATCATGTAGGACGATCAGGGAACCGTTTTGAACCTGCTTTAGGACTCTCTCCACGATTATACTGACACCAGGACGTTTCCAGTCTTCTGGAACAACACTCCACATTACTGATCTATAGTTCCACTGGTGCAGTATATTCAAGGTTCGGGGCGTAAATAATCCGTTAGGGGGACGAACGTCTTGTACCTTGTCTGGGTGAATCTGACAAGCTTTAGCGATCGCGTCTTGGGTAAGGAGCAAACTCTGCTGAAGGGCATCCCGTTTTAAAAAGGGAAAAGACTGATGGTAATATCCATGAAGTCCTAACCAGTGACCTTGTTGGTAAACTTCTCTGGCGACACTGGGGGCTTGGTTTACGCAAACACCCAACCAGAAAAAACTGGCTCTGACTTGGTAGCGGTCTAAGACTTGCAGTAACTTGGGAGTGTAGTGTGGATGGGGTCCATCATCGAAGGTCAGTGCGATCGCAGGTGAATCCCTTGCTCCTGACCACAGGCAATTGGGAAAGGCAGGTTTGATAATTTGGTACAGAATAGGGTAGAGGGGAGCAAATTGCATTTAGTCGTAAGTTTGGATGGGGTGGAGTGAATTTGACTAGTTTCCATGTCCTACTTGATCGCATTTTGCGGCGTCGCCAGATTATCTTGATGTTGATCGGCTTTTGTGTAGCAGTAGTGCTTAGCAGTTGTAACACTGTGATTATTACTGAGTATGAAGCTACAGCACTGACCACCTTAACCTGGCGAGTTGAGTATTCTATTAATTCAACAACTGATAGAGATCCCGATGTTGAGGAGTTTGCTTCCAAGTCCGTAGTCAACCGCAATGGTGAGAAACCAGAAGGTGCTGTAACAGGACCTGATGACAAGGGCTTATGGTGGCCAGTTGTCCCACCAAAACCAACCATTGATGAAGTAGAACAGCGTCAGCCACTTCATCATAAGCCTAGCAAGCCAGAGCTGTTGCGTACAGTTAAATACAATATCACCTATAAAGAGGGGGCACAGACAGTTACACTACCTACTAACTATGACGTTTACCGGCAAGTTGCTAGAGCCTATCCTTACCGGAAACCTCTAAGGCTTACCCTGGGAATCAATGATGCTTCGGTGGAAAAAGCTGATACTAAATGAACTCAAGACCTCCCTTGCGGGTGCGAAGCGTGTGGGGTCTATGGTATAAATTCTTAGTTCAATTGACCCCATCACTCGTGATTATTCTACTCTGACATTAATCACACTGGCGTTGAAGTTATAATCTCTACCTTCTAACTCTACCGGGGTACCAATTTTAATCTTGCTATTGCCCAACACTACTCCATCTTTGGTGATTGTTGCTTTACCACCTAAGGTCAGTAACATATTAATCCCATAAAAGCTAGGTCTGGGATCTGGTAGTTCTTTGATAGAGCCATCTGGTTGTGGCACCAGGACACTTCTACGCAGAATTTTGACAGATTTGACGTCAACCTGACCATAGGGTTGCTTACGAATCACAATATTAGTCTTCTTGGTCTCCTCCAACTGATTGACCAACACATCTGGTTCAAGCAAGCTTAACCCCCGGACAATGATATCTACTTCTACTGGTTTGGTGCTATTGAGTTGGGCAACGGAACCAGACTCACCAGGAAAGAAGAAAATTCCTACAACTACCAACAAAATCACCAAGGCAGCACCGAAGTCGATAATGCTCACCTTGCCAAACAAACGTCCTTTAGAATCTACAATAGCCATAAACTTGCTTAGGTGTTTTTGCGAAAATTGTATAGTGTTAAAGATAACTCCTTAAGGTTCGCTGGCTCTAGGTTGAATGGCTAAGGGGTTTCTAACCTAGTTATCAAGGGCTATTCTTAAAGCAAATCGGCTGTTAACTGCTTTTGATGTACCTAATACCTCATAACTAATACCTATAATACGAGTTATCCATAACTGGTGAGTGAGAATAACAAACACCAGGTTCGTCTGTGGAACATATTACCCTATTTGGGGTTCAACCATAACGAGGAATTTTACTGGTTAGTAATTATGGCAGACAACTCCTAGTAGAGAGTTGACTTATGATGCTAAAGACAAGGCTTGTCTACAGCAAGTCATGGCTGCAAACCCTTTTTAGCAACAAATAGCTAAAATAATCTCTTTTGGATTTAATAATTCATAATTTTGCTATGTTAAGCAATATATTATCGATTTACTCCCGTTATCGACGTCGTTTGTTGTATCCGTTAATCAGCATGCTTCTATCCCTGAGTCTGGTGGTGGGAACAGCTCAGGTTGCCCAAGGGGTTCCCTGGTTAGAGCTGCTATTGCGTGGTATTCAGATTATCCAGTTATCTAATATGTCTGATCAACAGGAAGTCCAAATTGGTCAGCAAATTAATCAGCAACTTGTTAGCAAGCAATTTAAGCTCTATCGCAATCGGGAAATTAATCGCTATGTTGATCAAATTGGTCAGCGACTAGCTAAAAGCAGCGAACGCCCAAATATTAACTATACATTCCAGGTGGTCGATGATGCTAATATTAATGCTTTTGCTACTATGGGAGGATTTGTTTATATTAACACGGGTTTAATCGCAGCAGCAGACAATGAAGCTCAACTGGCAAGTGTGATAGCTCATGAGATTGGTCATATTGTAGCTCGTCATAGTATCCAGCAAATTAGGCAAGCCGCGATCGCTAGAGGTTTAGCAGAAGCGGCTGGAGTTGATAGCAGCACGATGGTTAATCTGGGCGTGGAATTCGCACTACGTCGTCCCAACAGTCGTCAGCATGAATTTGAAGCTGATGAACTAGGTATCAAGAACTTAAAACAAGCAGGCTATGCTCCGATAGGATCAGTAGACTTTATGAAAAAACTCCTCAAGCAAAGAGGCTCTATTCCAGGGTTTTTGAGTACTCATCCGTCAACAGCAGACCGAATTGATTCCTTGGAGCAGTCTATCGATTCAAATAGTGCTTATGTTGGTGATGGATTAAACAATCGGGCTTACAAAAACAAAACTCGTGTAGTCCGCAACCAGAAAAAAGCTGCCCTCAAAAGGACAACAGGTCGTCGAGGGCGAGTGCTCAGATAAGCACAGCTAGCTCAAGAGCAGAAAGCTTGATCAATAGTCTTTTTGTTAACCTATATCACCTTCACGAGGTACTCAATACTTGACGTCGGCATATTTTACTAGGTTCTATCTTGGTCACGGCTTCTTCCAAGGGGAATTGGCGAACATCACCCCGAAAGACGTTAACTTGATAAACAAGATTATTGGTAATGTCTAGACCTGTCATCCAACCACTTTTCGGATGATAAGCACCAGTGTCTATATCTAGCCAACCACAACCTTGGGCTATGGTACCGGGAGCCACTCCTGGTAAGGTGAAAGTCATGGTGTGACCCGTGATGATCAGCTTGTCGAGAAAGTAAGGTTCACGCATACTGTGAAATTCATCCCGAATCCAACAAAATTGCTCAACGGTTTGCTCCTCAATGGTCATGCGAGGATTAACCCCGGCATGAACTAGCCAGGTATCTCCTAAATCAATGTAGGTTGGCAGTGTTTTGATCCAATCTAGGTGATCTTGGCAGACTTTTCCACCATAGCTGTTGATAGTACTTTCACCACCACTATAGAGCCAGGCTTGTCGTGTTGAGTTAGGTACTAAATTGTTACCGATAATTTCTAGTAACATCAGCTCATGATTACCTAATAAACAGGGGTGAGCGTTTTGCTTGACAAATTCGACAACCTGAGAACTCATTGGTCCTCGATCAATCAAGTCTCCAAGAAAATAAACGGTGTCGTCACTAGTGGGTGCGATCGCATCCAATAAGGCCATAAGAGAATTATAGTGACCATGAACGTCACCGATAACAATACGACGGTGTGTCATTACTTTACTTATCCAAATCTAATTTCGTTAAATATCAGGTAGACCCCTTCATATAAAATTTAAGGTTAATGGCTTTAGGCATCAGAGTTCTAGGTTAAATGGCTAAGCGGTTGCGGTTTATGACCAGCCTATGAAGCACACCTCCTCAAGCACAGAGGCTATCAACTGCTTTTGTTGTACCTAATACCTAATACCATTAGCCTCATACCTATTTATAGATATATGCACCAATTCTTTCAGAGTGGTCTTCCTTTTAAGGTATTTGCTATTCCTGAATAGAGTCGTTAAGTGTAATAGTTTGAGGAATAGGCTCAAGTAGCTAGTTTAACTTGTCTTATAAGTGTCTATGCGTAGTGTCTATGTAAATTTATCATGAACTACCCGGATTGGCTACGGGTAAGTCGGGGTTTGAGACCCAACTTGTTGCTACAAAAGCGGGTATTGAACCAATTTTTTGACGAGATTACACCTGCACCTTAACAAGACGGGGATTGACACGATTCAGTTAAAATTAATAGTATCGTCTACCGATACCAAAGCCTGTCTGCAATGAACAAGCCAACTACTTTGATTTGAACAAAAACTGTGTCTTCTTCTGGTCTGCCTTTGATTAATACCCTCAAACACCCTACTAGCCAGGCTTGGATCGAGCAAGCCCTTGGGCACCTTGATGTTATTTTACTCGACCATTCCCATTGTGAACGTAAAGCAGCTGGAGTAGCACTGAATTTAATGTTTCGCTACCCATCCTACAGTAAACTTGTGCGTCAGCTGACGGTCATTGCCCGTGAGGAACTAGAACATTTCGAGCAAGTTAACCAGTGGCTAGAAAGACGTAGCATTCCCTTAGGTCCCCTTTCTTCACCACCCTATGGAGCTGGATTGAAAGCTCAGATTCGCCGACACGAACCAGAACGGTTGTTGGATTCTTTACTAGTTGCTGGACTGATCGAGGCTCGTTCTCACGAACGTTTGGGATTACTAGCAACTCACTGTTGTGATCCATCCTTAGCAAAATTTTATCATAGCTTGATGGCATCTGAGGCTCGTCACTATGGTGTTTACTGGGTACTGGCTGATACCTATTTTGAGCGAGTAATGGTAGCTCAGCGGTTGGATGAGTTAGCAGTTAAAGAAAGTGAGTTGCTGGTTACCCTTTACCCAGAACCAAGAATTCATAGTTAGCAGCCAATATCCTCAAAGAAGCAGTCACACTATACCACAGCAACAGCTATCAAGCAGAAACTGGTGTGGAAACCAATTGGTGCGTTCGCGTAGCGGCGACCTAGGAGCATCGCGTTTAAGTTAAGTCATTGGTTTGCGTTTGATCAAAAATGCTCTCAAGCCAGCTGCCTGAGCACCTTGATAGTCTTCTTTAAAACTATCACCAATATGAAAAGCCTCCTGAGCACTACAGTGATGTTTTTGTAAAGCAGCAGCAAAAATCTGTGGATCAGGCTTGGCAAAGCCAGTTTGGGTAGAAATTGTGATGGAGGAGAAAAATTCTTCTAATTTTAGAGCTTTTAAGACAAGATGGAGACGGGAATCAAAATTTGATACGACACCCAACTCAATACCAATATGCTGCCATGCTTTCAGAGCTGGGATAACATCCGGATAAATTAACCAAGGTTGACCAGTGGCAAAGTGGGCATAGAGTTCGTCAAAAAAATCAATGAAATCGGTGAACTGGTCAAGTACACCAACTTGTTCAAAGGTGCGGGAGGCAATCACCCACCACCATTCAAATTCTCGCTGGGGAATTTCTTCAGGATCTGTTTCTGGAAAAACCGCTGGTTCTGCTGAGGCGAAGGCTTTGACAAAGGCTTTGTCCAAAGCTGAAGCAGGTACTGTAACCCCAAATTGATTAGCGATCGCACTATAAACTTCCCCTACACTCCCTTGAACACCAAATAGTGTACCGACAGCATCTAGAAAAATTACTCGCGGTTTTTCCATGGTTAATGGTTAATTGTTAATGGTTAATTGTTCATTTAATTTCAATTTTCCATTTTCCTGTATGTATGCCGATACTTTTTAGCTACCAAAACCTACCAAAGGCAAATTCTGGCTCGCCAATGCAAGATGCAATAGCATCCAGGGGGTATCTCCGCGCTTCTCTGACGGAATATCCCGCGAGCGCCATAAAAATGTCAAAAAAGTCTAACACCGGGATCTAAGTGCAACTACTAAACCCTTGGTTTTCGGCTTTAATTTAAGTTACATAATAATCCCTGTCGGTGTTACCCTAATTTAAGTTTAACAAATAATAAGAGTTTTTGGTAGACTCTGCGACATTTTCTTGTGCTGTTTACTAACCTTTATGTTCCAGACAGCAGATCAGTTAATGGTCGAGTAATCCAGTTCATGCCAACTTTCAGTTGGTGCTCTATAGTTGGCATCCGATAAAGATAGGCAAGTCGCCGCACTATGTGGGCTAAAGGACCATCCAGCTTGACACCTAAACCAGTAAGAGTTGCATTGTCTTTCCCCAAAGTCATCATCTCTCCCAACTGCTGGTAACGGAAGGGGAGCAGGGGACGCCCAGTTAAAGAAGCCCAGACATTCCAACCCACATAATCAGCTTGCTGAAAAGCGGATTGAGCTGTATTGGGAACTGGTTGATTATCAGCATCTCGGCAATCGGCTAGATCACCTAGGGCAAAAATTTCGGGATGGTCAACCGCTTGTAACCTTTGGCTGGTGATCAGCTGACCACGGTGGTTTTGTTTGAGCGGAAGCGATCGCACAACTGGTGTGACTCTTGTGCCTACTGTCCACAGCACCAAATCTACGGGGATAGTATCAACCTGTCCTTTATACAACAGAGAAATGGTGTCAGCTCCAATGGACTCAACACTGGTTTCCAAATCAATCCAGACCTTCTGTTCATTCAAAGCTTTGCGTGCTGCCTCTCGGTTAAAGTCGGTCGATGTTCTTAGAATCACATCACCGAGTTCAATCAACCGCAACCTTCCGCGCTCTCCCAACCGTTCGGCTAGATGGCAAGCTAGTTCCACACCAGAGTAACCTGCACCAACTATAGCGATCCGGATTTTATCTGTATCGGATTCTTCCAAAATCCGTAAGCGTTCTTCCAGGTGATAGGCATCAGTAATAGTTCGGAACGGGATACCATACTCAGCCACCCCAGGCACCTGCTCTAGAGGGGTTTCTCCACCTAGGGCTAACACCAGGCGATCATACTGAAATTCCGATCCAGTCTCTAACTGTACCTGCTGGTGTTCTACATCAATGCCTGATACCGCTGCCTGAGTAAACCGTACACCTGTGTTTGCTAACAATTCTTCATAGGGTGGAGCAATTTCCCAGGTTTGTAGTTCGCTGGTGATCAGTTCATACAACAGCGGTGAAAATAAGAACCGATCATTTTGATCAACCAAGACAATTTCTGGTTGTTGGGGCTTTTCCCAAGGCAGCTGGCTTAAGCGTAGGGCTGTATAGAGACCCCCAAAGCCTCCACCGAGAATGCAGATTCGGGCTGGTTGTTTAGTCATGGTTGATTGAATCGGGGATGTCCTATTAGGGGAACTTCTTTTAGGATAGCAAGGCTATTACAACAGGGTAGCTGGGTTTCGCCTCCCCCACAGTTAATACCAATTCTTCAAAGTAGGACTACAGATGCAGATGGGGAGATCGCGAGTGTCGGTAGTGTCGAGAGTGTTGGGAGTGTCGGGAGATGGCCAAATTAAATTGATCTATAGCCCTAATCCGCCAGAATTGGGATATAAGCGTGAAAATGATTTCAATTTTTATTTTCTAGTTTCTATTTTTTTACTCTTTTATCCTGATCAACCACGCTCCACCTTGAATATGGATTGATGTAACTGTTGCTTTAGACAACAGCTAGAAGCATTGTTTTGACCGAAGCCAAATGAAAAGTTTTCAACACTATCTAGCTCCTGTTTCGATTGCAGCAATTGTCGTTGGTTTCAGTAGCTATGGTTTGGTGAGTGATAACAATCCTGGTTCCCAGAAAACTCTTGTAGGGAATCCATCTCCTGAACCAGCCACCGAGGCTAGCTCTACCACTGGTGTAGCAACCTCTAATACTACTCTACCTAAGATTACTGTACCTACGGAAGAAACTCAACCAGGAACCAAGGTTGGTAAGGTCGCGCTTAAGGCTACAGTCAGCCAAGGTAATAATAATAGCAATCGAGCTAACCCAGTAATTCTTAATGTCTATCGGGCTGACAGTCAGTGTCAGTCTCTGGTGTCTGAACAGGTAGCTGTACCAGTAGGAAATCCAGTTAATACAGTTATAGGAAAAGTTTTAGAGACTGGTAACTCCAGTGACTTTAATGTATCGGGATACCGCGTGAAGGTCAATGCCAATACTGGTGTAGCTACCGTCGATTTGCGCCTATCACCAGATTCCCAGCGGCAGTTTATCTCCCTCTCCACTTGTGAGCAATTTGCCCTTTTCGGTAGTTTGCGTAAAACTCTTACCGCTAACTCTGAGTTAAATATTAAAGATGTTCGATTCACAGAGCAAGGAGAAGATATCTATCTTTGAAGTGTTCGATAAAACTTACAAAACACATCAGTTTGTAACCATTTCAGAGGCAAACCCCATCTAAATTACAAAACCCTGATCCAGTAAGGATTTCATCAATTGATTAAAAACCAGACTCGATTGCTGAAATCCTCACCCCGCCAGCATGTACAAAAATAAGATGCGATAGCCGCAGCCCTGTCGGCTCATCCCACGCCGACGCTACTGATTTCGGACGTGGGATGAATTGCGGCGGAAGCTAACGATTGACACTCCCATAACTAAATCAAAGATTATAGTGAGGGATTCTTAAGAGTTTTTACACCCTTAACGGCTGAGCCAAACAGCCTAATGACCCTCCAATAAAGTTATTGGGCTTACTTTTAGATTCTTGGCTTATGCTTCTAGCAGAGGCTTTTCAGCTTGCGCACAAACCGCTACTCTTTTCGACCTAGGAGACGCTACGCGAACGAGCGCATTAATTTTTCTATTCTAGCTCAAATTATCAAGGAAACGCAATAGTTCTAGCGGGACTTAAACAAGTTTCAAGCCCAAATCAAGCCAAACCTGGCTTTATGAGCGGCGAATACGTCCGTGTTTTGGTTTAGCCAAGCAGCAAAACGATAAGATATCCCTGTACGAAACGCTTCTAAAGCTTCAGTAAAAGTCTCCAAACGTTGATTCGCCCATCTTCGTCTCAATCCACCTGTTAAGCAGGGTAATCGCATTTTGTTTGGTATAAATTGTACTTGACAAAAAGCGGGATATGTATATTAAGGGGTTTTGCCGTTCCATGTGTCTCACAGACACCCCAGCGGTTAACCTAAGGATCAGCAACAATTTTGATTTCCCGGTAAGGTTCCATGACAAAAGGTTTTAACCAGCCCGTTCTTAAACCTCAGCAGGAGCGCGAGGCTCAGATCCTCAAAAAGAGTGTGCTCAATCATTTTCAGGATCTCGAGGATCCCCGGGTAGGCCGCAGAAGCGACCACAATCTGGTGGCAATTGTCACCATTGCAATTTTGGCTGTGATTGCGGGAGCCGATGGGTTTGTGGCCATTGAAACCTACGGTAAAGCTAAGCAAAAGTGGCTGGAGACATTTTTCGACTTACCCCATGGGATACCATCCCACGATACCTTTGGTCGGGTGTTTAGCCTTCTTGATCCCACCGAACTTGAAACCGGCTTCCTGAGTTGGGTGGACAGTATCACCCAGAGCTTAGATATTGAACTCATTCATATTGATTCTTGACGACCAAAGGTTCCTATGATCGCCAGAAGCACCTCAAAGCGCTGCACAGCGTGAGTGCCTGGAGCAGTGAACATGGGCTGATGTTGGCACAAAAAAAAGTCGAGAGCCAATCGAATGAAATCACTGCGGTTCCACTGTTGTTGAAGTTGCTTAACCTCAAAGGAGCGATTGGCCGTAGGCCACGCTGCGCGAACGTGACTCTTGATGCGATGGGCACCCAAATTGACATTGCACGACAAATTAAGGAAGCCGGTGGGGACTATGTCTTAGCCCTCAAGGGCAACCAGGGCAAGCAAAGCGGCGGAGGTGGAAGCCTGGTTTGTCCAGGCCCAAGACCAGAACTGGCAGGGGATTGAATTGAGTTACCATCAAACGGTTGAGGCTGGGCATCATCGCAGAGAAACCCGTCAGGTGTGGGCGGTGCCTGTGAGCCAACTCCCCCTGTTGCATCGCCAAACACAATGGCAGGGTTTAACCAGTGTGGTGATGGTGAGGCGAAGGCGGTATTTATGGAACAAAACCACGATCCAGACTCAGTTTTACCTGAGTACCCTGGCGGCGGATGGCTCGCAGCACAACCGTGTGATTCGCTCCCATTGGGGTGTTGAAAACAGTCTACATTGGGTACTTGATGTCACTTTCAATGAAGATTCCAGTCGGGTTCGCCAGGGCTATGCTGCTGAAAATCTCGGGCTGCTACGCCGCCTGAGTGTTAATCTACTCAAGCGCGAACCCTCCCACCAGAGTCTGAAGATGAAGCGCTACAAAGCAGGGATGGATAATGACTTCATGATCAAAATCCTGGCTGCCAGTGCCGCAGAGGGATAATTTGGCATCAGTCCAAGATTGTTGACGACCCATCGAAGAAGGTGATCGACTGAATCTATTAATTGAACCGGCGTTAGGTTCCAGGAGCCTTCACTGATAGGACTGGTACACATAAACCAGAGCCTAAAACGTTTCTGAGGGAACAATCTCAATTGTACATTCAAATTTTAGACCAGGGTATGGTAATTTCATAACTCAACTAAGATGCGATTACCCTGTGAGTTTTATCCCTTTTACCCATAGCCTTTCGCCTATAAAGGCTTCTTTATTCTAAGGTTTCATCTCCGGCCTTATTTCAGATAACTTAAAAATATTACCCATAACCTGTCCCTATAAAGGCGACCC
>NZ_JAAHHW010000220.1 GCF_010692325.1 Moorena sp. SIO3I8
TCTCGGTCATCTAAAAAACGCGATCGCTAAAATCTCGGTCATCTAAAAAACGCGATCGCTAAAATCTCGGTCATCTAAAAAACGCGATCGCTAAAATCTCGGTCATCTAAAAAACGCGATCGCTAAAGTCTCGTTCGCGTAGCGTGACCGTAGGTCAATCATCAAGGATCGGACAGCTTGTGATTGATTCGATTTTAATGGGATTGACCCTAGGCCAGGCTACACGATTGACGGTAGGTCACGCTACGCCAACGCAAATTCCCCATCAAGCTGAAATCACTTCAAAATCAGAAATCGTCTCAATCCACACCCTTGCTCCACAATCTAGTGGATTGTCCGGACGATACATCACCCGACAGGGGCCATTGACCTCTACCGTATGACCATAAACATTTTTAGAGCCTCGCTTGACGGTAATCACAGGATTACGCTCCCCGGTCTTGAGATTTTGGCGAATGACTTTCTGATTAACGTGGATCACAGCCTTAGTGTAATTTGTACGCTTTGACCAGTTCCGTTTTGGTCCGCGAGTGCCAGGAGTGACCACCGGCATACCATCAAACAAAGGAATCACCCAAGTTCTACCCACCTTATAAGCGCCTTTAACTCTGCCTTTGCCCAGAAGGTAACGGACGCGAGTGGCAGAAACACCGAGTAATTCAGCGGCTTGTGCAGTGGAAATCATCATGGGTAGTAAACCATTGCTTTAACGATATTATTATATTAACACACTTGTTTTGAAAAGGCAAGGGCATGGCAAAACTATTGCATCATCGCAATTTAAAGGAAAAAATGGGGCTAGTGGGTGTAGTAAGTTAAAAATTATAAAAGGGTGGTTAACAACTATTGCATTGTCGCAATTTCTCATCTGGTGGGATGTATGGAGTTTATAGGGTAAATAATATTAATACTATAAAAAGGTGGTAAAAACTATTGCATTGTCGCAATTTATAGCAGTCGCCAGGGCAGGCGCGGACATGACAAAAGTCTCAAACCTAAGTAAGCGCAAGAGTTTGACTTCTGACTTCTGACTTCTGACTTCTGACTTCTGCTATATCATCTGGTGGGATATATGGAGTGTATAGGTATTGTGGGGGTCTTAAGTTAAGAGGGTTATCAAAAACTATTGCATTGTCGAAATACTAACTCTTGCCTCTTCACTGCTCCCTGCTCCCTGCTCCCTGCTCCCTAAAAACCCAGGACTTTGTACCTAACCGAATAGAAAACCGCTTTATGCACACTTTGGCTTTTTTGTCAATTCATAACTCTTAAAATTTATCGATTGTTTCGGGGAAATTAGGTTTTTCAAATGAGATGTAAACAGAGGATTGCTCTAACAGGGAACAGAAAACAGCTAAAAGAGAATAGTAGGAAAGGGCTCCAGGATTTTTTGATGTGATCAGAAATCAGCCTTAGCGTTCATGACCTATTTGGAAAGGGTTTATTTTATCTGATGAAAGAATAAAAGATTAGATTAAAATTGTCTCTAGTTGGTTCCTCTTGTTCAGGATTGTGGTATACTATTATCAAATAAACTATACTCAAAGTAAATAATCTTAAAAATATAGCTAGTTGTTATGGCTTGGCTAGACAAGTTGTTGTTACCCCAATTACAACCCTGATAGCTGATCATACTAGATAGTAAGATAATACTAATTTTTATAATTTATAAGTCTGGTAAAATTACGGATTTGATTGAAAAGGCGGGTTGTCAACTTCTCTAACTTCCCCCTTATCCATCGAAGCTGTAGATGCAGCTTGCCAGTAACTTAATCAATAATTGTGTGATTGTGGCTTGTGCTATACGTCGCTGCCATGTTGTGTAGTAACTTTGTCAATCTAAATAGAGCTGAAGTCAATGACCGATAAAAAAAATCCGCTACCCAATCCCCAAGAAGCTGAGACTTTCTTGGCTGACCTATTTGAGCAAGTAAACAAATGGGAAAGTAACCTGGATGAAAGTACAAAGCTTGGTGTAGCTGCAACCGCCGTTAAAAGCTTGCTGGAAAGTACAGTTAGCTTTGGCAATCCCAGGGATAAGTTGATCTTACTTACCGAAGACCTATTTGAAGAAACTGAAGAGGGATTGAGCAACATTTATCGACAGCAAATGCGTGATGCATTTGATTTCTATTATATGACTGTGACTGTCGATTTGCGTCCTAAACCAGGGGTTAGATTTTGGCGATTGTGCTGTGAGCTTGACTTCAGTCCCAAAGGAGAAAAAGAGCCGATCGTTCAGTCTATTTTCCCCAAAAGCCAATGGCGACCTGTGATGAGATCCGGGGTGGGCATGAATTTAGCTATTAATAGCAATCTTGATTGGAGTATCGGGATTGATAGCACTGAAGTAGCCGAACTTACCACTATTCCTGGGGAGCTCAAAGCTAATGTAGCAAAGAAGAACGAACTCAAAGCATTCATTGTCATTCCTGAGTATGCTTACGAAGCTGGTCACTTTGAAATGATTTCCCAAGGTGAAGGTAATTCTAAGTGTTACTGGCGCATTGAAGAGCCGGAAATCCAAAAAATACCGACAGTCCAATTTGCTATTGTCTTTAAAGTGCCTAAGGAAATAAAGTCTATTAATTTGCGCGGTATGGTTTGGGTTGAACCAAATATGAACTGGTTAACTGCTGATATCCGTGATGTTTTCAGTGATCTGGCAGATAGATTCCAAACCTTAATACGAAATAAGAATCAGGCTGCAATTAAATTCAGTCGTAGTGATGTCAAGGAATGGATATTGAAGCTACCGAAAGCTAATCTTACACAGGATTTAGCTACTTAAATCGGGTGCATCTTTTTATTGTAAATCTATGGTAAGCATTCAGTTATCAGCTATCAGCTATCAGTTATCAGTTATCAGTTATCAGTGGTCAGCTATCAGCTATCAGCTTATGGGTTAGGTCACAGGCTAGAAGCCTGTGCCACTCTACTTAAGGCTAGAAGCCTGTGCCACTCTACTTAAAGCGCTTTTGAATAAAATAACCTGACGGCTGACCACTAACTACTGACCGCTGACCACTGACCGCTGAATGCTTACCAATTAATCAGCTTTATCTGATCAGACAGCTATGACTAGAGCCTACTACACCTATCGCATCCACGTGATACATCCTCGTACAGTGCGGGTTGAAAAGAAAGAACCTGGAAAGCTCGATAATATAATCTCTAGAGAATTTCGGTATCAGGATAAGATCACCTCAGAAGTCAGGGAGTTAATCGAAAAAGTTCGTAAAAATGAAATCAAGGATGCTAACCAGTCGAGGTTACTCGGAGAAGCCTTGTTTGATAGCTTGTTTGATGATGTCCTTTGCTATGACTTTATAAGATTTTATAACGAAGTTGTTCGCACTAAACAGCAATTGCTACGGGTAGAACTAGATATAGACGAGCAAAATATCCCTGAAGTGGCAGCGTTCCCATGGGAATTTATGTGTTTGCCTCAAAGGGAGAAGTTAGGAACAATGTGGTTGGCTACTGCAGCTGACTTGGTCTTTTCGCGCCTTCCCCCACAGCGGATTTCAGCACCACCGATTAAGTTAGGCGCAAATGAAAAAATGCGGATTGCCTTAGTTGTCTCTGCACCCACAGATTTAAATCCAGTTGCCTACGAGGAAGTACAGGTGGCGATAGAAACACTAGCCCAGGAACAACCAGAGCAGGTGGAATTGTTACCCGTAGTGAATCCACCTAGCCGCAAAGCTATTGATAAAGTTCTGAGGGAAAAGCCCCACATTTTCCATTTCATCGGTCATGGTCGTTTTCAGAATGAAAATGGTGAAATTGCCTTGGTGGATGAATTCGATCAGGCACAGTGGATTAGCGCCAATGACTTTAGTGAGCTCTTTAATAAGCATCGACCTGGAATTATTGTGTTGCAGGCATGTCAGGGAGCAATGGAGTCTACATCGAAACCATCTGTAGGACTAGCTTCCAAGGTTGTGCAGCAACGTATTCCTGTAGTCGTGGCCATGCAGTATCCAGTGTCTAATAGCACAGCTAGCCGATTTGCCTGCCACTTTTATAAACAATTAGCTCAAGGCAAGTCAGCGGATATAGCAGTACAGGAAGGACGACGAGAAATTAGTCTCCATGAATCAACAGGATATCGGAAACGGGATTTTGCGACACCTGTGATTTTCATGCAAGTGCAAGATGCTCACTTATTGCAACCTCGAAATGAGTCAGTATTGCAACTTCTGAATCAGCCAGTTGTGCGAGACAAGCCAAGCCATAAACAGCTCCATGTAAAGGATGCTCGCCAATCAAAAGGGGTAAAACGAGCGCTGTTGATTGGAGTCAGTGAATATGGACAGGGGTTAAAGCCACTACCTGGCGCAACCAAAGATTTAGAGGAAATCAAAGGAATACTGGATTCCCCACAACTGGGAAATTTTGTTGATGTCAAAGCTCTCAGCAATCCTGATCGACAGGAAATGGAGGAGGCTATTGAAGAGTTATTCGCCAGTTCTACAAAAGATGATTTGGTGTTACTGTTCTTTTCAGGTCACGGTGTCAAAGATAGCAGCAATCAACTGTATTTAACAACTCGTATTACTCGTAAGAATTCACAGAGAGAACTAGTTAAGACAACAGCCGTTTCTGCTAGGGCTATCCATAACATTATGAATGGTAGCCGCTCCAAGCGACAAGTGGTTATCCTCGACTGCTGCTTTAGTGCAGCTTTTCGTAAGGGCCTACTGGTTAAAGATGATCGCTCCGTCGATCTTCAAAATCAATTAGGAGGAGAAGGGCGCGCTATTCTCGCTTCTTCAACTGACTACTCCTTTAGTCAATTGGACAAACAGCTCTCAATTTACACTCAGTATTTAGTAGAGGGTATTGAAACGGGAGATGCTGATTTGAATGGGGATAGGGTGATTTCTCTGGATGAGTTACATGAGTACATCAAAAATAGGATTCGAGAAACCCTTCCTGCCATGAATCCTAAAATCTATGCTGAGCAGGAAGGTTCTAAAATCCAAATTGCTAAAGCACCAAGGGATTATGCCTCTGTTTCAGATACGCCTTTAGTTACCGAAGAGGGGATACAGGCAAGTCCGCAAGCAGATAGTTTGATAACATTTAGCTTACCTATGAAAATCCTATCAAAACTTGTTATAGTTATCGCTGTTGTGGTGATTTCGGCTTTGCTGCGTGTGGCTTAA
>NZ_JAAHHW010000221.1 GCF_010692325.1 Moorena sp. SIO3I8
GTACGACAGCAAAAGTTCTGACGGCACATTGAGAACGCCAATTGTCCTGGGGACGTTAAGAAATTTAGCTGTTCAAGAGCGAATGAATCCCCATCCATAATCTTTGATTTGGATGGGGTGCGTTCAAGAACCCTATATCAAGGCTTACGCTAATGGTAGTGTTGACGCTTGGATGGGTGCAGCTAGTTTTGAAGCAGTGCGCACTACGCAATGGTGGTGGCTGCATCAAATAACTCAGGGTCTAAAACCTTTGCCAGTAGGGAAATCAACTCCTTGGGAATCTCAATCTCAGGGGAGTTTTCCAGATGATATTGCGTCACTTGGGGTGCCGGTTCCAGCGGTATAGGGCAATTTTACAGTAAGCACTTGGACACAATTAACGTTGACTGTTAAGATTAGTAAAGTTGACTGTTAAAATCAGGGAATAGGCAACCGGTAACGGGGAGCAGAAGAGGGTTGAGTAACGTTATGTTTTTTAAGTTACTCAACAATAGTAACAGAATTTATGTCTAGGTACTTATGAGTTTGAAAGCAGTTCTGTTTGATTTTAACGGAGTAATAATCAATGATGAGCCGATTCACGAGAAACTAATTGAGGAAATTATTCTTGGGGAAAATTTGCGTCCGGATTCCGAAGAGTTTCGACAGGTTTGTACAGGTAGAGGCGATCGCTCTTGTCTGCGAGAGTTACTTAAGCGTCGCGGTCGGGTGGTTACGGAGGATTACTTAAATCAGCTCATTAGCCGCAAAGCTGCTGCCTATCAACGTCAGCTAGAAAGTATGGAAACCTTGCCCATTTATCCTGGTGTGGAGGATTTAATGGTTCAGATCCAGGGTGCTCAGATACCGATGGCTCTGGTGACTGGAGCACTGCGGAATGAGGTAGAAGTGGTGCTCAATCGCGCTGGTTTAGCTCACTATTTTAGTTTGATTGTTGCTGGTGATGATATTACTACTAGTAAACCGGAACCGGATGGCTATCTGCTAGCGGTAGAGCGGCTCAATCAAGTTTATGGTAACCTGAACTTAAAACCTGGGGAATGTCTAGTGATAGAAGATTCTTTGGCTGGAATTGAGGCGGCGAAGCGAGCTGGCATGCCAGTGGTAGGAGTGGCTAGTACTTATCCCCTTCATATGCTACAGCGTCACGCTAACTGGACTGTGGATTATTTGAATCAGCTGGAATTAGAACGAGTGCAGCAGGTCTATTCTGGGGTATCACCTGAGCCAGTAGGAGAAATATAGACCATACAAGGGCACAGGGATATTAGTCCCGGTGCTAGAATAAACATATAAACAAAAGTAATAAACCAAATTACTAGGGGGAATTGGCTCAGTTGGTAGAGCGCTGCGATCGCACCGCAGAGGTCAGGGGTTCGAATCCCCTATTCTCCATAGATAGCAGTTTTCAATTGGGTGAGGGACTTACGCCCTTGGGGTTTTCGGGAGTAGGGAGTAGGGAGTAGGGAGTAGGGAGTAGGGAGTAGGGGTAAGACAGCTGTGTGCCATGGCTTGGGGGAGCACCTTGAAAGCCCTTTGGAAACCATGGCAGTAGCGAATCTGATCTCATCTGAGGATAATTACCCTTAATAAAAATCTCCCCATCTCCCCAGACTCCCCACCCTCCCTACACTCCCCACACTCCCGTTAATTATGGGTATTCAACCAGACTTGATATTATCTATCCCTGAACTGGTTCAACCAATTGGTTAAATCCACTTCGGTTTCAAAATCTAACAACGCTTCCCCTAAATCCTCCAACTGGGAAAAGGATAACTGCTCAATTTGATGCTGTAATTGGGGATTGAGCTGACCTAGGCGACGGTTAAGTAGACGGATAATTAAATTAAGCTCATTGTGCTTTCCTTGTTCTAATCCTTGTTCTAATCCTTGTTCTAATCCTTGTTCTAATCCTTGTTTTAATCCTTGTTTTAATCCTTGTTCTAATCCTTGTTTTAATCCTTGTTCTAATCCTTGTTCTAATCCTTGACGAATAATGCGTTGATAAACCACCGACTCTTGCATCATATCCTCCCGAAAATAAGCTTGAATTAACTGCTCATCAAATTTCACCCCAGCCAACAGTTGGACGCAAGCAGATAGGTTACGCTGCTGTTGTGTATCTTCAATCATATCGATTCTGGCTGCTACCTGGGAGAGTAATGTTTCTGGGACTTCAGCTTGTGCTAACACTGCCAAGGGTAGTAACCCCGGGGTTGTCAGTAACGGTTGTGGATCACATTCCCAAATCCGAATCACTCGGTAGTGGAAGGATAGGTTCGGCTCGGTAAATTGATTCACAAATACTCCCGCTAATCGGCTTGGTTTCAGAAAAATTATTACCTGCTCAATCTTACAGCGATACTGGCGATACAACCTCACCCAATAATCGAGCATCCGCAGGGGTAAGGGAGGTTCAGACTGGGGTAGGGTTTGAAATTCCAAATGCAAAATAGCATCAGCAACCCGCACAAAAAACAAGGCATCTGCCCGAATTGGTTCTGTACTTAATTCGGTGTTGAGAATTTCTATATCTTCTGGTGGTTCCTGGTTCCACAACCAACGGGTAAAGGCTTGGGGATATTGTTCAACTAAATATTTAAGGGTACTGTCGTAACTCATAACACATATAGTAAAGGGAGTAGGGAGTAGGGAGTAGGGAGTAGGGAGCGGTGCGACCCCGCGCTTTTTCAAAGCTAAGCGTGAACGCGCACTCCCTGGGAATATGGCATCAAAAATTATCACAATTCCTACACGGATTGCTATTAAGTATTTTAATCTGCTGGTTACCCCTTCAGAACTAGATGTCTATTTGACTCAGTTTTTTAAGAATCCGAAGCACCTGATACAAATCATTTCCGGGATTGCGCAGTGAAAATTCAGCAGATGTGGCATATCTGGGCTTTTCACCGTTAACTAGTTTGATGAAAATGAAGGTACCACCAGTGGTAATCATGCCATAGCTTGGTTGATCTGGGTGGGGATTAGCTAACATGTAGGCCAGAAGTTGGGGTAGTCCAGCTTCTATGGAGAAGCTAGCCTGTTTGGATTCGATAATCGTCATCCAAAATTCGTTATGTAAGACTAGGGTATCAATGCTTCCTTTGACAATAATGCCGTGGTCATCAACAGAAATATCTACGGTTTTTTCGGCTTTGATGTGAAAGGGTTCTAGATAAAATTTTCCGATAAATATCAGGGGGGATAGGATGGCGAGATTAACGGTTTTTTCTAGTAAGGGTGGGTAATAGAGTAAATTAAAATAACCAGCTTTAACGTCATCTAATAATTGCTGTTGTAATTCGCTGATTTCTGGTAAGTTTTCTTGCCACTCGCGAAAGAATTGGTTATCGTTAACTAGCTGAAGATTGACTAGGGTTTTTAATTGCTTGAGGGTGACGTCTTTAGCTTGGATTGTTTCTACCATTGTTGTTAAGTTGTTGGTGGTGATCAGGGAATAAAAACGGAAAGTTACACGTTACAGGTTAGTTCAGACTTAAATTGATAGAGCAGGGAGCAGGGAGCAGGGAGCAGGGAGCAGGGATTAGGCAAGAGCCGAGAGTGAAACAATCCTGTGTACCTCATGAGTCCTAGAAACGCTATAACCGCTTAATTGGGTATACTAAAATACTTATCCAACATTCCGCCGGAACTCGGCAGGGGTGTGCCCGGTCCAACGCTTGAAGGCTCTGCGGAATGCACGATCTTCTGAGTAACCTAGCAAACAGGATATGGCTTCGATACTGAGTCTGGGGTCACTCAGGAACTGTTGTGCGTTTGCTTGACGAGTTTCGTCTAACAGTTGCCGAACGGTGATACCATGGTCTTGGGTCAAGCGTTGCAAAGCACGAAGACTCATGTTCATCTGTCGTGCTAGGGCTTCTGCACCATATTCAGAACGTTCAGCATTGTGAGCGTTCGCGTAGCGGCTCGTATCGAGCATCGCATTCCGGATCCTAGATAGTTCTGGAGAATCACTAGAACCTGCTAACCGTTCTCGCACCAGGTCTAGATGGCTCTGAATATAACGAAACAGATCCGGATCAGGCTGTTTGGTGGGTAGGTCTAGGGCTCCTTGACGAAATACAAGGGCATTGTGGGATTGTTGAAAGCATACTGGGCTACCAAAGAACTCTTCATAAACCTGGATTGGTCCGAAGGGCAGGTGAGTGAAGTCCGCGCGCACAAGGATATCATCTGCTCCTAAAATTTCCCGCATATAGCGCAACCCCAAAGCTAGTCCCACTTCAGCAGCGCAACCCCCATCTTCGGCATCCATGGGATGATGCATGTGTAAAATGCCCTCTGAGGAGGACTCAATCAGGGCGATGTGCAGTTGATCCGATAGCACAGACCGATAGCGCACTAAGTTCTGCAAAGCTTCTCTGAGATTTTCAGCATATCTAGCTCCATAGGCTAGTGTTCCAAAGTATGAGAAGGGAGTAGCACTGGCCATGTGGAGTGCGATCGCTTCCCCTGGGTAAGCCTTGGTCAGTAAGCGCCATACCGTTGGTACTAGGTGTTGAGACAGGTGGGCATCGGGATCGAGCAGATCGGTACGGGTTAGTCCTGTGGCGGCAGTGATCTGTTCCATGTCCACTCCCCGTGCCACTGCATAAGCTACGGTACTCGCCACCACGCTAGCTAGCATTTCGGGTTTGTGCAATCTGTCGTGAAATGTCCGATTTGGTGCGCCCATTGTCCTTATCACACCTCTGCTAAAGATGGCACTTTGGTTATAGAAAGCTAGTAAGCATTCAGCTAATAGCTGATAGCTTCAAAACCATTATAGTGCCCCATGAGCTGCATTATCGGTTTGCGATTTTTAAGGCATTTGATGACAGGGTTGCACCTTTAAATTTACTCAAGGAATTTTTCAGCAAAGCAAGATTAAAGGAGTAGAACAATGAGTGAATATAATGTAAACGATCGATTTGATGCCCAGGATCTCCTCAAGAAACCTGGTGAAGGAGAAAGGACAGCCACGGACATGATTATCATGGCTCGATCCAGAGACATGGGTGGTGATTTCTCAGTGATGCAGGGTGTGATCAATCC
>NZ_JAAHHW010000222.1 GCF_010692325.1 Moorena sp. SIO3I8
GGCTCTAACAATTTCCTTAAAATCCTGATTATGACTTCTTTCCGCCTCTAGCAGAGCAGTTTGTTTCGCTGCTTCCAGTCTAGCCTCATAAACTTCAAAAAATTGTCTTTCAACCTTACCCTTATCTGTGGCTTCTGGCACTTCCAAGGTAAGTAAAACATCATTTCCCTTCCTCTCAATTCCTTGAATTGAATCACCAGTAATTTCAGGGTTTTCCGCCATTAACTCTTGAAAGGCTTGACGAAATGCTTTTGGATTAACCCCATTACGCAGAAGAATCTGCACCGTATTCGTAATCTGCTTATAAAGCTTGTCAAAATCCCCTGGTTCAAAAACCCGATTAAAGTCATGGGGGCGGCGCTCTCGACTTCCCATATTATCGGGATTCTCTAGTAGAAAGACATACTGACAATCAACATTAGTTAACCTAGTTCTTGAATCAATGTTCCACGCTTCTAAACAAGCTCCCGTAAGATAAGCATGGGTAAAATCAGTACCAACGCAATTAGCTTCAGTTAAATTAGCCCATTCTAAATTAGCATCCTCTAAAGTGGCTTCGCTAAGATCAGCCAGTTTTAGATTAGCCTTATTTAAATTAGCCCCTCTTAAATTTGCACCTCTAAGATTACCATTAACATAAGACTTGTTATAACCATTACCACGAACCAATAATTCTCTAATAGCCGTATCAGCTAAGATAGTATTACCAGGTCTAGCTCGGTCAAGCTTAATAGTATTTTTCCAACAAGTACGAGTGATAGTAGCCTCCCTTAAGTCTGTACTTTTAAGGATAGCTCCCGTAAAATCAGCATCAGTTAAATTGGCCTTGTAAAAACTGGTTCCTCCTGTAGCAGCAAAAGCAATAGCCATAGTGCGAATCCAGGCATCTCTGGGGTCCCCTTTTATAGCACGCCAGCCCAGGTAAGTTCCAAGTAAGGCGAAAGCGAAGACGAAGGCGAAGACGAAGGCTATGGCTACGGCGAAGGCTAGGGCTACGGCTACAGCGGAGGCTAGGGCTACGGCTACAGCGGAGGCTAGGGCTAGGGCTATGGCTATGGCTACAGCGGAGGCTACAGCGGAGGCGGAGGCTATGGCGGAGGCTATAGCTACGGCTATGGCGGAGGCTATAGCTACGGCTATGGCGGAGGCTATGGCGGAGGCTACGGCTACAGCGGAGGCTACAGCGGAGGCTACAGCGGAGGCTATGGCGGAGGCTATGGTGGAGGCTATGGCGGAGGCTATGGTGGAGGCTATGGTGGAGGCTATGGTGGAGGCGGAGGCTACAGCGGAGGCGGAGGCGAAGGCTATGGCGAAAGCTAGGGCTACGGCTACAGCGGAGGCTATGGCGGAAGCTACAGCGGAGGCTCTTCTGATACCTTGACGAAGGATTACAGCAAATAAGACAATTATTACAATCAAAGTTATCCAGCTGAAGACTTGCTCTGTTACGTCGCTAGAGGTAAATATAAACGCTACTGACGCCCCAACAAATAAGGAAATAATTCCTGATAGTCCTGACGCTATCCACGAAACCAACAAAAGAACAACTACCCACCTTTTCTGTAATCCTGCCTTCGCACTACAGAACTGAGTTCCCCTTAGAGTAGCATTCTTAAAATTTGCCCCTCTAATATCCGCTTCACTAAAATCTGCCCCGGAAAGGTCTTTCCCTTGGAATGACTGACCTCTAAGATTTACCCTGCGGAAATCCCTTTCTCCTGCTGCATATCGTCTCAGAACTTCTTTAGCTTTCATCGACCACAATCATATATAGTTGAAGTGAATGCTGAAGCACTCCTCGATGTAAACTACAGTCGATGAATCAGGATTCCAGAAATATCTACGTGGGAATAAATTTACTTGGGCACATAGGTTTCCTCACAACCTTGCTACCGTCCCACCCCTGGGATGCGCTACGCACAGCCAAAGGCGATTGGTCATAGGCCACGCTATACGAACGCACCAGTACCAAGAACCAACATCCCAATTCAAGCGCGAACGCACCAGTACCAAAAACCAACATCCCAATCCAAACGCGATCGTACCAGTACCAAGAACCAACATCCCAATTCAAACGCGATTGGCCTACGGCCACGCTACGCGATCACACCAATGCACCTGTAAAATTAAGGGTTTCTCCACCCTTCAATAATTCTAATTGCTATATTCAAATATGGGTTATCAAGGAATTCTTCAATTGCTCCTTGACCACCTTCTTTTATAGCATTAATTAACCTTTCCTTCTTGGTTGGTGTAATGGCTGCACTGATAAAGGCTTCTTGCTGTGCTTCTGTGGCGGTAGGGTTGGTTTGCTCTAGTTGTTGGAGGAGTTGCTGGATTTCAGCTGCTGCTTTAGCTAAACTTTGGGTTTCCTCTGGTGTCAAATTAGCAATGTTAAATTGTCTAGCATTGTCGTTGGCAACAGCAAAATTAGGATTAGTATTAACCTTAGGATTAGTAGCTCGTTTTTGGTCTATATTAAAATGACGTGAATTATCTGACATATTATTCTCCGCTTCAGCTTTATTTATAACTTTGATTATAGAATTGGATGACTGCTTACTGATCAAAGCATGTATAACATCCTTGAAGTTCTGAACATGACAAGTGTTAGCCTCTTCTTTACCCTCTAGAAAACCAATTCTTCTAGCGTCTTCCAGTCTAGCCTCATAAACTTCCAAAAATTGTCTCTCAACCTTACCCTTATCTATTGATTCTGGAACTTCCAAGGTAACTAAAACATCATTTCCTTTCTTCTCAATTCCTTGAATCGAATCCTTAGTAATTTCAGGATTTTCTGCCATTAACTCTTGAAAGGCTTGACGAAATGCTTCTGGATTAACCCCATTACGCAGAAGAATCTGCACCGTATTCATAATCTGCTTATAAAGCTTGTCAAAATCCCCTGGTTCAAAAACCCGATTAAAGTCATGGGGGCGGCGCTCTCGACTTCCCATAGCATCGGGATTCTCTAGTAAAAAGACAAACTGAGAATCAACATTAGTTAATGTAGTTGTTGAATCAATATTCCACGCTTCTAAACAAGCTCCCGTAAGATAAGCATGGGTAAAATCAGTACCAACTGCTTGAG
Organism: Moorena sp. SIO3I8; assembly: GCF_010692325.1. Lineage (GTDB taxonomy): Bacteria > Cyanobacteriota > Cyanobacteriia > Cyanobacteriales > Coleofasciculaceae > Moorena. The sequence continues at coordinate 3,092 of NZ_JAAHHW010000222.1, forward strand.
CTTTAGTTAAATTAGCCCATTCTAAATTAGCATCTTCTAAGGTTGCTTTACTAATATCAGCACATTTGAGATTAGCCTTGTTTAAATTAGCTCCTTTTAAATTTGCCCCTCTAAGATTACCATCCACATAAGACTTATTGTAACCATTACCACTAACTAATAATTCTCTGACAGCCGTATTAGCTAAGATAGTATTACCAGGTCTAGCTCGGTCAAGCTTAATAGTATTTTGCCAACAAGTACGAGAAAAATTAGCCTCTCTTAAATCTGTACTTTTGAGGGTAGCTCCTTTGAAATTAGCATCAGTTAAATTAGCTTTGTAAAAACTGGTACCTCCTGTGGCAGCAAATGCAATAGCAATACCCCGAATCCAGGCATCTCTGGGGTCCCCCTTTAGAGCACGCCAGCCCAGGTAAACACCAAGTAAGGTTCCGGCTATGGCTACGGCTACAGCTACGTGGAAGGGGAAGACTATGGCTACGGCTCCCGCTATGGCTACGGCTCCCGCTATGGCTACAACTCCAGCTCCGGCTCCGGCTCCGGCTATGGCTATGGCTACGGCTATGGCTACGGCTCCCGCTATGGCTACACCTCCGGCTACGCCGAAGGGAAAGGCTACGGCTATGGCTAGGGTTACGGCTACGGCTAAGGATCCCTCTCCCCATATGGCTACGGCTCCGGCGAAGATTATGCTGTAGGCGAAGGCTCCGGCTCCCGCTATGGCTACGGCTCCAGTTACAGATCCGGCTACAGCTACGGTGATACCTTCACAAAGTATAACAGCAAATAAGACAATTATTACAACCAAAACTATCCAGTGGTAAGCTGGTTGTCTTACGGCGCTAGAGTTAAATAGTGACGCTACTGCTACTCCACCCAATAAAGAGGCAATTCCCGATAGTCCTGACACTATCCAGGAAACCAACAAAAGAACAATTACCCACCGTTTTTGTAATCCAGCCTTTGCCTTACAGAACTGAGTTTCCCTTAGAGTAGCATTCTTAAAATTTGCCCCTCTAATATCCGCTTCACTAAAATCTGCCCCGGAAAGGTCTTCCCCCTGAAACGATTGACCCCTAAGATTTACCCTGCGGAAATCCCTTTCTCCTGCTGCATATCGTCTCAGAACTTCTTTAGCTTTCATCGACCACAATCATATTAGTTGAAGTGAATGCTGGAGCACTCCTCGATGTAAACTACAGTCGATGAATCAGGATTCCGGAAATATCTACGTAGGAATAAATTCACTTGGGCACATAGGTTCCCTCAAAACCCTGCTACTGTCCCACCCCTGGGATGTAGGCCACGCTATGCGATCGCCCCAGTAAAACCAACATCCCAATCCAAACGCGATCGCCTTTGACGCAGCGAGGCTAATCGCACCAATGCACCTGTAAAATTAAGGGTTTCTCCACCCTTCAATAATTCTAATTGCTACGTTCAAATATGGGTTATCAAGGAATTCTTCAATTGCTCCTTGACCACCTTCTTTGATAGCATTAATTAGCCTTTCCTTCTTGGTTGGTGTAATGGCTGCACTGACAAAGGCTTCTTGCTGTGCTTCTGTGGCGGTAGGATTGTTTTTCTCTAGTTGTTGGAGTAATTGCTGGATTTCAGCTGCTGCTTCGGCTAAGCTTTGGGTTTGTTCTGATGTAAAATTAGTAGTATTAAATTGTCTAGCATTGTCGTTGGCAACAGCAAAATTAGGATTAGTATTAACCTTAGGATTAGTAGCTTGACTTTGGTCTATATTAAAATTACGTGAATTATCTGACATATCACTCTCCGATTTAGCTGTATTTGTAAGATTGATTATAGGATTGGATGACTGATTGCTAGTGAAAGCGGCTCTAACAATTTCCTTAAAATCCTGATTATGACTTCTT
>NZ_JAAHHW010000223.1 GCF_010692325.1 Moorena sp. SIO3I8
TATCAACTGTGTTTCGGCTTTTGCTCATCAAAGAAGATTAGTTTTAGGGGTAAAAATGATGGAAAACAAACGGGAAAGCGAAATTCCCGTCGTTCGCGACTTAATTAACTTATTAGATTTAACTGGTGTAGCTGAAGTTCCCCTTTGACAAAACAGCACAACCTATGCTTGGATTGGAATTGAGGATTTTTTCTTAGGCATTTACTGGGTACAAAATACCGAAATTCCCAGTAAATCTAGAGCTTTTTGTTGAAGGAGAGTGGCTTGGGTTATTTTCTCAAAGGTAATATCCTTCCCCTCTAACTTTGTGTTAATCGTATTGAGGGTAATCGTCCCTAAATCTGCCATTAACGTATTAAAGCTGTGTACAGGGAATTGATCTTGTGTTTTCTTTTTACGAGCTTTCGATAAAGCTTTCTTTGAACGTTGGGATGGAGCGACGACTTCAGTTGTAGTTAGTTTGACTTGCTCAGATTCTTCATCTGCAAAAAGTATCGGAGCTAAAGCTTGCGACCTGTGCCATTCAACGTAATAAGATAACATACATAAAAAGACATGTGCTCTAACTCGATTTTCTAAATGGTGATAGATGGGACGTACTTTTAAATCCATAGTTTTATAAGCACGGAAAGCCTGCTCAACTTGTGAAAGACTCTTATAAGTTTTCACTGTGGCCGGAGCATCTAAAGTTTCTGCCTCCACCGAAGTCCGAATCACATACAAACCATCTAACGCAGCTTCAACCGAGAGGACATCTCTCTTACGTGAATAAGAGAAACTTCTCTGAGTTATCTCCAAGTTAAAAAATTTCCCCACTTGATATCGATTGATAACTTTTCCCACTCTCAGGCCAATTTTGTCCGCGCCAATTAGCGCTCTTTTTTCTCTATTTGTTGCCGCCACAATAGCATTCAGTTCTTTTTCAGTCGCTTGCAATAATTGTTCTCGTTTGAGTTGATTAGCTTCAGCTAGTATCGGATTACGACAAGCGATTAACCTTTCGCCAGGATAAGAAGATGATTCCAATTCGACTAAGTTAGTTTGGTCAAATAATCCCAGCTGAACTACCTCTTGTTCCGCTAATTTCCGTATTTGAGTTCCTCTTAAAGCCGTAACCCAATCCAGCCCTTCTGTGGTAGAGAACTCTTGATTGATGCGGGTTTGAGTAATCATGCCCCTGTCACCAACCCACACCACTCGCTTCAGTCCGAAACGAGAACGTACTTTCTCTATTTGTTTGCCTAATGTCGCCGTGTCGTTGGTATTCCCTTCAAAAACTTCTACCGCAATCGGGCAACCTTCTTGGTTACACAATAATCCGAAAACAATTTGTAATTTTCCTTTCTTTTTATCTCGACTATAGCCATAGTTTGCCAGGGGACAACTCTTGCCTTCAAAGTAAGTAGAACTGACATCATAGAGTACTAAGCTTCCCTCTGATAGATGCTTTTTGGCCAATTTATTCTCAAGGCTCTCTAGTCGAGCCAATAGGCAATCTAGAGCCTCGTATAATTCATCTTCCGAGGCATATTCTAGTCCTAACAACTTACTCAATGACGAAAAACAAGTCTCTTTATTTAGTCCCCTAGCTGTTGCCAATTTGGAGCGCGGCTCTAGGATCCTTGCCACTATCATCGCCAGAATGATTGAGCGCTTTCGGGAAGACTTTTTCTCAATTAATTCTGGCAATTTTAGTTTATTTATAGTTCCCAAAACGGCAGCGACATGACCGTGAGGAAGACTACGTATAATTTGGAAAGCTTCACCATAATTCTCAACAGCTACTCCTCCTTTTAGGACAATACGTAGATTTTCTATGACTTCATCTGGTAATTTAGACAGATTAGCTATAGTTCTTTTACGAACTTTATCTCCTTCACGATAAGACTCTCGAAGGAGGACGGCAGGGGGAGAATTTCTGTTAGGAACACGTTCTATATACATGACTACATTATAGCCGAATTTCTCCTCACCTAAATCTTAATAAAATCGAAAGATTACATGGACACATAAGGGTCAGGGATTGGTCACCCAAATCCCTGATTAGGATAGCCTTTCACTGGCCTTGTAGTACAAATGCACGGGGGAACTTCAGGTGTAGTCTTTACTTTTGATGCTCTTCATTGTCAAAAAAAACTCTGGCAGCTATCGTCGAGTCAGGGAATGACTATTTAGTTAAAGTAAAAAAAAATCAACCCAAATTATATCAACAAATAGAAACGGAATCAAACCAGGAAACACCACGACAAAAAGTGACCCATCATGAAAAAACTAGAAACCGTAATACTTATCGTATTATCGAAGTGTTTGAGCCACCGGAAAATCTTGATCCACAATGGATTGGTGTCGGTTGTGTGATTAAAGTCTCTGAGACGAAACCTGATTGTAGTGGAGCCTTTATGGTTGGCAGGCTATGCATAGAAGGGTTAAAACTTGTTGATTAAGGCTCCACTACCTTACGGTAACTTCAAACGCAGTGGAACTCGTGGTAATGAACCATTCAAAAGTATTAGTTATTATATGAGTTCAAAATCACCTCAATCTCGTCGTTTGATGGATGGAATTAGAGGACATTGGCTGATTGAAAATTCTCTTCATTGGGTAAAGGACGTCATCTATGAAGAAGATATTAGTCCCCAAACATCAGGATTTGCTCCGATCAACTTATCTTTGCTCAAAACCTGGGTTTTAACCCTTATTCGAGCACATGGCTTTGATTCAATCAAGGCAGCAAGAGCGTGAAATGAGCCATAATTTGAGGTATATCCTCATTTTTTGTACTTAAGACTAATTATCTCTGATTATCTTCTATTTTATTGAGAATGAAACAGCCCTGCCTCCTGGGAGGGGTTAGGGGCTCACAAGGGTAGGTTTTTTACATTTGGGTCCTGCCCCACCCCCAACCCCCGACCGGTCGGGGGCTGCTCAGAAGGAGAGGAAAAGGAAAACAACGAATAAATGATGATTTTTAACGACAAATTAAGTATATTTTCTTATCCCCCACACCCCACACCCCACAACCCACACCCCACACCTCACGTCTTTGTTAAAAACCTACCCCTGTGAGGGGGTTAGGGGTGGGTCCCTATCTCCCTATCTCCCTATCTCCCTATCTCCCTATCCAACCAATCTACTATCTTTGAATGCAACTCGGTATCATACTGGAGTTTAGACTATGACAAAATAGCCCAACCTTCTTTTTGGGCTGGGAGCTTAGTAAATTGACGCATGCATTTGGTCTAAGTCTTCTTATTTTTCGCTTTTTTATAGGTACTTTGTCCTTTTTTTCCCACGGGATAACGAGTACGCTTGCTTCTTTTTTTTCCAGGTTTCCATCCCGTCGATTTTCCACGGGGTTTGGGAGGACGTGCTGGTGTTCCAATCTCTGTCTTGATGCAGTCGCTCATGGGGGAAACCCCCTGTTCCATTGCTGCATCGCTACTAGTGGTCTGTCAGTTTTAATTTTGTGAATAGATGGGAAGATACAGAAGTAATCCTTATCTGCCATTACCCATCATCTGAGAAACCATGGAGAAACGTTACATTGTTCGGTTAACACTTGAAGAAAGACAACAACTCCAACAGTTGGTATCCAGGGGCAAGACAGCAGCCTAAAAAATAAAACACGCGCTTCTTCTGCGCTCACATTGATATCAATGGACAAGGATGGACAGACGAGCAAGCGGCAACTACCTTTGGTTGTCACCGAAACACGGTAGCCAATCTGCGGCAACGATTAGTCGAACAAGGTTTAGAGGCGGCAGTGGAACGAAAGCAGCAGAAGAATCCATCACGGCAACGGGTATGTGACTCAGAGGCTCAAGCCAAACTGATCGCTCTACGTTGTGGAGAACCCCCAGCAGGACAAGCACGTTGGACCTTACGACTCCTAGCCGACAAAGCAGTGGAGCTAGAGATTGTACCAGCCATTAGCCACGAAACCGTGCGACAAGAGCTCAAAAAAACCAATTAAAACCACATCTGCGCGTTTCAATACGTGATTCCACCCCAAAAAAATGCCTTCTTTGTGGCGGATATGGAAGATGTGCTGGAGGTTTATCACCAACCCTATGACCCCAAACGTCCAATGATTTGTATGGATGAACAACCTGTCCAACTGATCAAAGAAACCCGCACTCCCCTGCCGGCTAAACCGGGACATCCAGAGCTCATAGATTATGAATACGAACGCAATGGAACCGCGAGTATCTTCATGTTTACAGAACCCCTTTCAGGCGCTTCGCAAGGTGGTAGTTAGAGAGCGCAGAACGGCAGTGGATTGGGCAGTGGAAATTCAACGCTTACTAGATCTTGATTACCCTGAATGCGAAACCCTCACCTTGATATGTGATCAATTAAACACTCACAAACCAGCTTCCCTCTATGCAGCCAAAGAAGCACCATACGCACGTCGTAAGGTCTAAAAATTGGAGATTCACCACACTCCTAAACATGGCAGTTGGCTCAATATTGCCGAGAATGAGTTGTCACGGACCCGACAATGCGTGGGATAACGGATTCCGGACCGTGAAACTTTAGAACGGGAAACTGAGGCTTGGTACATTGAGCGCAATCGGTTGCACAAGTCAGTAGATTGGCAATTCACAACCGCAGATGCCCGCGTCCGTCTCAAGCGGCTTTACCCACAAATACAAAATTGACATAGCACTAGGGCGTGTCTGCAAACTGTTGTATGCTAAGTAAAAAGACCTACGGAAGTAGCACAAAAACGAATGGAGATTCCTAACAGAGGCGAGTTAACCGACGAACAGTGGGAAAAGCAAAGCGCCCTTATTACCACCTCAAAAAGCTTGGGAACGAAGTTACCGTAAGATAGGGTCGCCTTAATCAATAAGTTTTAACCCTTTTACCCATAGCCTGTCGCCCATAAAGGCGACCCTATCTAAGGTTTCGTCTCCGGACAGGAAAACCAGCACATGACAATCGTTCCATCATTAATGGGATTCTCACCGATCT
>NZ_JAAHHW010000224.1 GCF_010692325.1 Moorena sp. SIO3I8
TGATTCGAGGGTTGACTACCATTGCCCTGTCATCTTTTCCCGGTCTACCAATTTTGCTGCGCCGCCAGGTTACTGGACTTCGCTCGTATAGGCTGTCTGATCCATTGTCTCGGGTGGGTCGTTGACCTTCTTCATTATATCTGACTCTAGAAGAGTTGTCCACGGACGCAATTCCTGAGGGTCAGAAGTTACCGCAAAAATAAGGCAGCCTTTATGGTTGGTCGGCTATGGGTAAAAGGGTTAAAACTTTATGATTAAGGCTGCCTTATTTTAAGGTTTCGTCTCCGGGCTGTGTGCGGAACCTGCGTCCGCACTTTATACGCCCCGTCTCCCGCTAGCTAACCCTTTGGGTATAACGGGAGTCTCCTTGCTCTTAACGATGACCGTCACTGATAACCGCCACTTTGTACTAGCATGTAAAAACCTATATATTGATCTGTTCACTCCTGCTGTTGAGCTACTAGGGGCGTAATGAGCGAAAATATTGCTTTGAGTAGATTAATTCAAGACCCCCATCCTAATATTGGGATAAGACCACTATCTCTTTGTAGCTAGGCATGAGCTACTGTATCAATCCCCTGTGCCTTCAGCCAGATGACCCAGGGAACATGACGAATCTGGTTTGTCGCCATTGTGGCTCAGATTTGTTATTACAAGGTCGCTATCGGGTGATGCGCCTGTTGAGTGACCAAAGTGGCTTTGGTAAGGTTTACGAAGCTTACAACGGAGCAGTCCCAAAAATTCTGAAAGTGCTTAAGCCAGAGCACAACTCGAAATCGAGAATTATTGAACTATTTCGCCAAGAGGCAGCTGTATTGAGCAAGCTGACTCATCCCGGTATCCCTCAAATCGATCCAGAGGGGTACTTTCAGTTTTTTGCTAGACATAGTAAAGAGCCCCTGCATTGCATCATCATGGAGAAAATTGATGGACTTAACTTGAAGCAGTGGATGAGGCAACAGGGCAATCACCCAATTCTAGAACCGCAAGCCCTTAAATGGTTAAAGCAGATAGTAGAGATTTTGCATCTTGTTCACCAAGAAAACTATTTCCATCGCGATATCAAGCCAGAAAACATCATGCTCCGTGCCAATGGGCAATTGGTATTGATTGACTTTGGCACTGCTAGAGAGTTGACCTATACCTACCTAGCAGAAATTGGTGGTGGAGGCAGTGTTACCAAGATTAGTTCCCATGGCTATACTCCCCCAGAGCAAGAAAAAGGGTATGCAGTCCCACAGTCTGATTTTTATGCTCTAGGGCGAACCTTTGTTTATTTACTGACTGGTAAATCAGTCACCGATCAGAGTGTTTATGATCCGTTAAATGATCAATTTCATTGGCGTGAGCATGCTCCTCAAATATCTGAGCAGCTAGCCGACTTTATTGATAATTTGATGGCTCCAACGGCAGCAGCTCGACCTCAGAAGACTCAGCAAATTTTAAATGATATAGCTAATATTTATTCTTTGATTAGTATTTCGGAGGCTAAGACTAATATAGAAGCGAGTACAACCAACCAAAGATTTAAAACTAAATCTCAACCCAATATTTCTATAGAAACAGAAGTTGTAACACCCCCAAGAAGAAGAGGGTGGTTAGGAGGGATATTGGCTCTGGTGGTTGGCTTATTTGGTTCTGGTGGTTGGCTATTGTATCAAGCCTACAATCCTTCCCTGAGAAAATCTCAAGAAATATCTGTAGTTAACACTAAGACCTTTACTGCTCATTCAAGTTGGGTTAATTATCTAGTCATTAGTCAAGATGGCGAATTATTAGTTAGTGCTAGTGCCGATAAAACGATTAAAATTTGGAATATTAACACGGTAGAAGCAATCCACACTCTCGAAGGTCATAATAGCTTTGTTAATTATCTAGCTATTAGCCCGGATGGACAACAATTATTTAGTGCTAGTGCCGACAAAACGATTAAGATTTGGGATATCAACACGGGAAAAGAAATCCACACTCTCGAAGGTCATAAAAGTTATATTAATCATTTAGCGGTTAGTCCGGATGGACAACAATTATTTAGTGCTAGTGCCGACAAGACGATTAAGATTTGGGATATCAACACGGGAGAAGAAATCCGCACTCTCCAAGGTCATAAAAGTTCAATTAACTTTTTATTAATTAGTCAGAATGAGCAAGAACTATTTAGTGCGAGTGCCGATAAGACGATTAAAATTTGGGATATCAACACTGGGGAAGTACTCCGGACTCTCAAAGGTCATGATAGCTTTGTTAATTCTCTAGCTATAAGTCCGGATGGACAACGATTGTTTACTGCTAGTGCTGACAATACTATCAAAGTTTGGAATCTAGATACTGGGGAAGAAGTCAACAGTCTAAATGATCATACCAATTATGTGGAAGAACTAGCTATCGGTGCTAATTGTAAGAAGTTGTTCAGTGGAAGTGCAGATAAAACGATAAAAGTGTGGGATTTTGCTAATGAAAAACTAATCTATACTCTAAATGGTTTTCCAAATCCAATTGAATATTTTGCGATTAGTCCTGATTGCCAGACAATTGCTACTAGTGGTGGGAAAAAGATAATCAAACTCTGGCAGGTTCCACAGTTAAGTAATTAGTTTGTAAGTAATTAGTTTGGGTGAGCTGTTTGCGAGCAATTTTGATTTTATGAAGTTTAGAGTTAAAGTTAATTAAATGCTGATGATTACAAATAAAATCTCAATAGTAACAGACGAATGGACAACTCTCCTGTGACATCTTTTCCTGAAACTCCCTTGGCGCAAGCCATGATACAGCGGTGCATCCAACTAGCAAGGCGAGCCGAGGGACGTACTACACCCAACCCTTTAGTCGGTTGTGTAATTGTCCGGAATGGGGAAATTGTTGGGGAAGGGTTTCATCCCGCTGCTGGTCAACCTCACGCGGAAGTGTTTGCCCTCTCAGAGGCTGGAGAAAATGGCGAGGGAGCAACGGTTTACGTGAATATGGAACCTTGCAATCACTATGGTAGAACCCCTCCTTGTACAGAAGCGTTAATTAGGGCTGGAGTCGCTAAAGTAGTGGTGGGGATGGTGGACCCTGATCCACGGGTATCTGGAAAAGGTATTGAACGGTTAAGGGCGGCTGGGATTGAAGTGGTGGTAGGTGTGGAAGAGAGTGCTTGCCGTCAGCTCAATGAAGGCTTTATTCATCGCATTCTTTACCAGCGTCCATTGGGAATTCTCAAGTATGCCATGACTTTAGATGGCAAAATTGCTGCTACTAGTGGTCACAGCAAATGGATTACAGGGGAAAAGTCCCGCAGTTGGGTGCATCAACTGCGATCAGCTTGCGATGCAGTGATTGTGGGCGGTAATACGGTGCGTCAGGATAACCCCAATTTGACTAGCCACAATCCAAACGCACCGAATCCCCTACGGGTGATCATGAGTCGCACCCTCGACTTACCCAGAGATGCTCGTGTTTGGCAGACGGATGATGTACCTACGTTGGTGTTTACAGAGGTCGGAACTGAGGGAGATTTATATCAACATCTGGTCAACCAGGGTGTAGAGGTGGTGGTATTGAATCCCCTGACGCCTTCTCAAGTAATGGCATATTTATATGACAGGCAGCTTTCCAGTGTGTTATGGGAATGTGGTGGTATCTTAGCTGCAAATGCGATCGCAGATGGTGCAGTCCAAAAAATCGTAGCCTTTATTGCTCCCAAAATCATCGGTGGTCAAGGTGGTCCCTCACCGGTAGGAGATTTGGGCTTGACACTCATGACTGATGCTCTAACCTTAGAACGAGTCAGTTGGCGTCAGATAGGATCGGATTATGTTGTAGAAGGTTATTTAGCTTCTAAGAGGGAGTAGGGAGTAGGGAGTAGGGAGCAGGAAAAAGGCAAGAGGCAAGAGGCAAGAGGCAAGAGGCAAGAGGCAAGAGGTAAAACATTTTGTGGAGAAACGCTATTTTTATAAAATTTGGGATAAAAACTGCTTAGTACGTTCATGTTGAGGATTGTTGAAAAATTCCTGGGGTGTACTTTCTTCCACCAACTTCCCATCAGCCATTAGTACCACTCGGTCTGCAACTTCTCTAGCAAAACCTACCTCGTGGGTAACGCAAACCATAGTCATCCCAGAATCAGCAAGCGATCGCATGGTATCGAGTACCTCTCGCACCATCTCGGGGTCTAGAGCTGAGGTAGGCTCATCAAATAACATAATTTTAGGCTGCATTGCCAAAGCACGGGCAATAGCTACCCGTTGCTGTTGTCCCCCTGACAGTTGACCGGGATACTTCTTGGCTTGTTCGAGAATACCGACTTTTTCTAACAGCTGCATGGCAATTTCTTCAGCTTTTGCCTTTTTCCAGCGGCGCACCCAAATGGGAGCAAGGGTGACATTTTGCAGTACAGTCAGGTGAGGAAATAAGTTAAATTGTTGGAACACCATCCCCACTTCCTTGCGAATGGTATCAATGTTTCGCAAGTCATGGGAGAGTTCAATGCTATCAATAACAATTTTTCCTTTTTGATAGTCTTCTAAAGCATTAAATGTCCGAATAAACGTGGATTTTCCAGACCCACTAGGCCCCATGATCACCACTACTTCTTTTTTCTTGACTTCTAGACTGACACCACGCAGAACATGAAATTGGTTGCTGGTGTACCACTTATGAACATCTTGAGCGATGATCATTGATTCGGTATCTCCGGAATTAACTGGGTCTTGAGGAGCAGTGATCGGTTGTTGATTGGTCATGATTCTTTTCTCTTAAGTAACGTTGGATTGGGTTACAGGTTGAAGGTTACAGGTTGTTCGCGTAGCGTGGCCGAAAGGCCAAAGTTACAGGTTTAAGGTTACAGGTTGTTCGCGTAGCGTGGCCGAAAGGCCAAAGTTACAGGTTTAAGGTTACAGGTTGTTCGCGTAGCGTGGCCGAAAGGCCAAAGTTACAGGTTTAAGGTTATATAGCGTTTATCGCAGATCC
>NZ_JAAHHW010000225.1 GCF_010692325.1 Moorena sp. SIO3I8
CCAGGACTACAATGAACTTTCCCTAGTAGCCCAGCAACACAACACCACTGGCTGTACGGATGGAGGGGATGCCACGTTGTGGACTGAGGTTTTGCCGGATTCCAAATTAATCTTCCAATACCAAGTTCAACCTATCCCCCTAAATTTCAGTCGCTATCCTTATCCTTTCTTTGATCAACTCAGCTTAGATGCCAATCGCATTGCTTATATGCTGCCGCAGGGGAATGTCCAGACCCGATCCGTGGATTCCTTAGAATCTTGGTTGACTGCTGCGCCTCGCTTACAGGCTTCCCTAGGCAGATTGGCTGACTTCCGTCCTATTACCACCCGTTTAGTAGAGACTATCGACGAATTAGAGTGGGGCGATAGTTTAGTTGTGATTGGGACTCCTGGAAATCAACAGGTTTTGAAGTCTTTAGAACTGCCCTTTACTTTCTCCGGGAATCAGATTTTAGATGGAAATCAGATTCCCTTACCCGATGATGTCGGTGTGCTGGCACTTACCACCGTCAATGATGGCAGTAACCCGGTCTTGGTGGTGACTGGCAATGGCCCAGATGGCGTGAAAAAGGCTGCCCAGTTTTTAGTACAGCCAGATACCAGTAAACTTGGCACAGGTCAATTAATTTTCGTGGATCAGGTTCCGGATGTACCAATACCATCCTCCCGAAATTGGCCTGGTTATTTGCCAGAAGAAAATTCCTTTACTCTCCAAGACATCGTTACTCAGCCCAATGGTAAACCCTTTAAGGACGTAACGGTGCGAGGCAGTGGAGCACCACCGGTAGAGTTTAATTTTCGTGCCTTACCGGATGATCGGTTTAAACGGGGCAGTTCCATGAATTTAGTTTACAGCTATGGTCCCCAGGTCAATCCTCGCACCTCTGCTGTAGAAGTCTTACTAGATGATGTACTAATTGGTGGTAAACGCTTGACTAAGAGGGATGGCTCACAGCGAGAAACCCTCAAAGTGGATCTTCCTGCCAATCTGATTAAACCCACCTCTAAAATCAAAGTTGCTTTCCGGCTGAACCCCAGGGAACCAGAGGAGTGTGGTAAAATTACGGACCAACAACTAACCGGTACGGTTCATGCTGAAACCAGCTTCAAAGTTAATCGGGAGCCCTCAGTTCAACTACCTAATCTAGAACTGTTGCAAGTAGGTTACCCATTTGCAGCTCCTCAAGATTTGTCCAATACAGCGATCGTGTTGTCAGAGACACCATCTGATACCGATCTGCTCACACTACTAGCTATGAGTGAACGTTTAGGACGTCTGAGTAAGGCAGATTCAGTACAGCTGGATGTTTACACCATTGAACAATTGCCTGATCAGATCAGGAGGAAGCGCAATCTAGTCGGAATTGGCACCAGGGATGAATTTCCGTTTCCAGAGGTATTTGAGTCAAAAGGTTTGCGTTTGAGTAATGCTCTAGGACGTCAGTGGGGTGAAGCTAGTGCCCAGACTCTACCGGATACTGAAGGGGTAATGAAACAAATCATGTCTCCCGATAACAATCAGCGGGTACTTTTGGCTTTGAGTGGTCAAACGGAAAATGGCTTAGACCGCGTGCGGCAGATTCTCACTAAAGATTCTTGGTTCTACCAGTTGCAGAAGGATACGGTTTTAGTTAGTAGTTATCAACAAGACCCTGCTGGTTATGACCCCGATGCCTATAAGCTAGAGTTCTTTGAACTAGCCCGTTCTAAAAAGCGCATTGAAAAAACCTCCGCCCTCAGTAAAGCATCGTTCTTCCTCCAACAAAACTGGTGGTTCCTAGCTTTAGGTATTCTGGGCGTAACCTTCCTGCTTTATGGCATTAGCCAGTTGTACCTCAAGCGTGTGACAGATCAAAAAAGTCATTAGTAATTAGTGATTAGTGCTTAGTCTTTAGTTTTAATTAGTCTTTAGGATTGTTTGTATATTAAATAGGATTAAATCAAAATTCCACTGTAAGCTATCAGCTGATAGCTGATAGCTTACGGCTGAATACTTACATCAATATTAGTTTCACATCTCAAATCAAAATGCTATAAATTGCTATGTCTTTTTCCTTATTCAAACAATCGAGAAATAGGCAAAATCGCCCTCGTCGATCCCCTTTAATTACATTACTCGTTGATCGCCTACCTCGGTTTTTTGACCGAGTCCTAGCACGGCTAGGGTCGAATCACTTGTCGTGGCTGATTTTGCTGCTGGTGTTGCTATCCATACCCCTGATTACTACACCCCTAACAGTCAGGCAGCAGGGGATTGTAGCGATCGCACTAATATTGGTTGGTCAAGTGGTAGTGCGCACTGAAGCCAAACAATCTGATAAAACAGTCAGTGAGTATTTTCATCTGTTTTTAGTATGGCTGAGCCTGGTGACCACCATGCGCTACCTATACTATCGCTTTGCCTATACCCTAAATTTTGATACTTGGATCAACGGGTTTTTCTGTGTGCTGTTGTTGGGGGCGGAATTGTATGCAATTCTAACCCTATTGCTAGCTTATTTTCAAACTATCAAAATCAAAGACCGAGAAACCGTTGATCTGGCTAACTATCCTCAAGACCAATGGTTCAAGGTTGATATCTACATTCCAACCTACAACGAGCCTGTGGAAATTGTCCGCAATACAGCAGTAGCCGCTCTGGCTATGGACTATCCGGAGGATAAAAAACAAGTCTATGTCTTAGATGATGGCAGAAAGTATCCAGAGCGTCGCAAAAAGTTGAAGCAGATGTGCGAAGAAATCGGCTGTAAATTGTTGACTAGACCTAACAATGATCATGCCAAGGCAGGTAATATCAACACAGCTTTTAAGACTACCAAGGGCGATCTGGTATTGATTCTGGACTGCGATCACATTCCAGTGCGAAAATTGCTGATGCGCACAGTCGGGTTTTTCTACAACCCAAACGTATCCTTTGTGCAAACGCCCCACTGGTTCTTTAACCCCGACCCCTTTGAGCGAAATCTCTATACTAAGGGTGAGATTCCAGTGATGAATGAACTCTTTTATAAAGTACTGCAAAAGGGCAATGACTTCTGGAATGCTTCCTTTTTCTGTGGCTCAGCAGCGGTAATTCGCAAAAACCATGCGCTGGAGATTGGGGGAATTGCCGTTGAAACCGTTACAGAAGATTGTCACACGGCCTTCCGACTCCATTCCTTAGGTTATGAGTCAGTGTACTATGACCAGATTATGGTTGCTGGCTTAGCCCCTGAAACCTTTGCCTCCTATGTGGGTCAGCAAGTGCGTTGGGCAAGGGGAATGGCTCAGATTCTACGGCTAGAATTCCCCTTGTTGAACTGGAAGGCAAAACATCTCACCTTAGGCCAGCGGATTTGCTATTTTTCAGCCACCTCCCACTTCTTCTATGGCTTTCCCCGGCTGATTTACGCTATCACTCCCACTCTATTCCTATTGTTTGGCATCAATCCCATTCAGGGTTTGGGGCTAGAAACCTTATTTTATGCCCTGCCCCATCTACTGATTAGCCTCAATGCTAACTATATCACCTACAAAGAAGTTCGCTTTTCCTTCTGGAACGAGGTGTTTGAATTTGTGATGTCATTCCAGACGGGGTATGTCACTCTGATGGCGGTGATTAACCCCAAGCTCGGTTCATTTAATGTAACTGACAAGGGGGTATCGGTTAGTCAGCGGAGTTTTGATTGGCAGTCAGTACAGGGTCTTTTGGTAGTAACAGCTATAGTGATTGCTGCCTTACTAGCTGTTCCCTTTTGGCTGCTGCTCCGTCCAGAAGATGCAGAAGCGGTCTTGGTTAACGCCATGTGGTGCGTCTTTAACTTGATTCTGCTGACAGCAGGTTTGTTGGTTGCCTTTGAACAACCCCAACAACGCCCCAAACACCGCCTGCTACGACGCCTTCCGGTGACAATTCACACCACTGACCAGAGTTGGCCAGGGGAAACGGTTAATATCTCAGAAAGCGGAGTTTTAATTGCCTTAGATAGCTGGCCCAACCTACCTGATCAAGTAGACCTTGAAATTGTGGGAGATTACGGCAGACGAGCCTTTGTTGCTGGAGAAATTATCCGCAAGACACCGATTAGTGACCATCAAGTTCACCTTGCGATTAATTTTATCAACCTCACTCAAGCTCAGCTAGATGATTTAGTCCTAGTAATTTATTCCGATGTCAGGGAGTGGTATTCCCAGAAGCGTGCGACCTTAGACCGACCTATGGGCTCCTTAGGTTTCTTAGCCACTGGTGTGTTCCGTGCCTTCCGAGAGTTGAATACCCAAACTAGTACTAAGGTGCGTAAACAGATTAGGGCTACTGCTCAGCTTTATTGGGAAGGTAAGTTTTACAGTGGTAGGGCAACTGAAATGGGAGTGATGAGTTTACGGGTTGAATTAGAACGCAGCACTGCCTATTCTGATACCACGGAGCAAACTAGTCCATTGCTCACACCAGAAGATTTACGAAGAATGGAGCAAGACCAACCCTTCGTTGGCTTGCTATTGAGTCAGGAATCGACTAACCAGTTACCACAGCGATTGTTGGCTCAAATTGTGGATGTCGAAGATTTATCCGATCAAGTTGCCATTGAGTTGAAGTTCCCAGACCAATTAAAGCAGAAACAGGAGACCAAAATTAAACAGCTTTTGAAGGTACTTTAGTTGAAGGTTTAATCAGGTTGAAGGTTGAAGGTTGAAGGTTGAAGGTTGAAGGTTGAAGGTTGAAGGTTCCCCTTGGAATTACCCTAGGGTAGGTTAAAACTGGAGTTTAGACTATGACAAAATAGCCCAGTCTTCTTTTGAGGCTGAGATGTTAGTAAATTGATGCAAAATTTGGTCTAAGTCCAGGGTAAACGCATATAGAAAAGAAAGAACAATGGTGTAAAATCAAGGATTTTGTCGTAACTGCTCACCGCAACAAGGTGGTGTTATTGCCAAGAGTATCGATTTTGCAATCGCGAAGAACAAAGGG
>NZ_JAAHHW010000226.1 GCF_010692325.1 Moorena sp. SIO3I8
CCAACAGTTTTTTAGTTTCGGTATTTAATTCTCTAATGAATCTCATATAAATACCCATTTTCAGTGATTTTATCTAATTATAGATTATTATGTCAAAAATAGGTAATTAATTTTGTGCACCTGCTTAGCTAGGAAAACAGCACTGTTGTTTTGGTGAACCCCGATGTATTTTTGATTTGAGGAAATCGCCCATTCTGCTATTTTATCGGCTGCGCGATCAAGTTCTTGATAGCTCCAAGGGGATATAAAACCTACCTCATGAACTATTGGGCGGTGAGACAAATGAGCTACTGATTGTTCCCAGACATCCGCCCAACTATTGACGTTTTGTGCTGCTAAATCTTGCCATCTTTTGCTTTCATAACTTGCATATTTGTTGTATTGCTCAACAAGAGTATGTTCAGATATTTTTATCATCACCGATAATTCCCCTAATACCAACTGTGACAAAAGTTATATATAGCGCTTTTTATCCTAATGAAACACACAATATTTTTTCGATCTTACATGTTCCCTGTTCCCTGCTCTGAAGGCCCTGTTCCCTAACACAAAAAAATGTGTACCCCAGCTAATTTAAAACTCCTATATTTTTAATTAAAATTACTGATTACTTAACTTTTGTAGGTTTATTTATATTTTTTAAATCAATTTGTGGGCGTTAGTAAAATTCAATAGTCAGGGTTAATACTATCATAAAACTTATTTTGTTTGAATTTTATATAAAAAAATTACCATTAATTAACGCCATTTTTAATGGTTTTTTGTTGGGTATAACGAAGTTATACCCAACCTCCGATTATTCGTAATAGCCACCGTATGGGGTTATACAGTGAATTAAAAAACATATTTTTATCAAGTATTTTAAATTCATGTTTTTCATAAAATTATACAATTTATTTTCAAAAATATGTTTAGCACCATCATTTACAATCGTTATTTTATTCTTTTTGCATAGATAGTATAAAGTAATTCTTGTGAATAATGATTGGTGAAAACTGGATTAGTGACTCCTAAAATTGAGTAAGCTAAAAATTTTGGTGGTGAACCTGCTTCTACATAGCATTCAAAGCCTTCTTTTTCTAACATATTTTTGATGATATTTAAGCGGTCTTGGATGTCATGAACTTCTATAACCAACTGCTGGATTTTTTGCCAGTCTGCGGAATTGATTCCCTCAAGAATTTTAAGTTCAGCTTTTTCAGTATCTAATTTAACTAAATCTATCTGACATAACTCATGTTTTTTGATTATTTCAGATATACTCGTTAAAGTTACACTAGCTTGTTTGGTTTTCAAGAAAAACTTTTCTAAAATAAATTCCACTAATCTTGCTTTCCATGGAAACGGACATATTTTAATGATTTGTGTTATGATATTATTAGTTTTTTTTGCATTTTTATTATTTAAGTTGTTAATAATTAAGTTGGTAAAGTTGTTTTTCTCTGCCGGGCTAAACTTGGCATCTGCTCCTGATAATAATGAGTAATGAGGGAAGTAATCAAACGTTGCTTTACTATCTTCGTTCCACAATCCACAATTATAGCTAATAACATTAGTTAACTGCATATTTTTTTGCATAATTTTATAAATTTGTTTAATTGGTTCAAAACAAAATAGATTGATATTGCCTTGACAATATTGATGAGCAAAAAGTGCAAACAAACCTATGTTGGCACCAATGTCAAATACTGTATAACCTGGTTTTAAAGTTATCCCATGCTGCAAATAACTTTGTCTGACAAAAATATCATCATAAAGAAAAAGTGCTTCCTCCTCGTTGAGGAAATAAATTTTTTGTTGGTTTGGCAATTCTAGTGACTTTTTCATTGTTGTTGAATCTGGTGAATTGACATCCTCCTGACGCTGCTCTTAAAAGACAGCGCACCGATTCCTATCCATCAATCAAACAACTGTGCGTTGAACGAATGACTCAAGGCGGGCTTCACTTGCAGTGCAAGTACGTTTTAGGGGTAGATTTACGCTTCCTCCACGTCCATTTAGAGTCTCATTATGCCTCTCAGCGACTGTAAATAGTAAGAGTTGAATTGATTTTTTTCAACTTTTAAAGCTTGGTTTATCGGCTGTATTAATATGATACCATACTTTGCCACTTGTCATTCCCAGACGACGCCAAACTATCGTTATGGGTAACTGCTCACCGCAATAAAGATGCTCTATTGACAACGGAGAAGCCAAATTGAACACTTGGGTGTATATAGCAATCCTAAATAGGATGTAATAAGTGATCGGCTAAAACCCAGGTAGAGCAAGGATCGAATTTCAGAAATTACCACGACCTATTAAGGAATTGCTATATTGGCTCTTATGACTCACCGTTCGCTCACCCTTGGTGAGCCATTCGGAATCACAATGTCAAAAAGCTACGACATAAGGGTTGAAGGAGATATTGGGGTTTCCCAAGACTGGGATCGCGAATCTCAAAATGCGATCGCGAATCTCAAAGTGCGATCACGAATCTCAAAGTGCGATCGCAAATCTGAAAGTGGGTTGGCAAATGAACAAACAGTGAGATATGAGTCATTGTTAGCGGACAATATCCGCTTTCGAAGAACCTGAGGACTGGAATAGCTTTACCATTCGACCCATGAAAATAAAACTATGGTTTACTCTAATTGTCAGGAAAACTCCAAGCCTGGGGGACTTCGACCAGCCAAAGACAATAATTCACATAAAGCAGCGATGTTCCAAAAGAACCGCTTCGCGAACGCATTATTTCCTTGCAACCGCATCGAAACCAAAAAACTAAACATTTGGGCGACTAACTGTGCCCCCCAATCGCTTCAAGCCCCACCACTGACTTTGCGATGTATCACAATTGGGCCATTGCTCGCTCAGCATCATTGTTATCAGGTTTGACCTCTGGATGAGACAAAAAAGTGAACCACTCATTCCAATGACGCTGTAGTCGTTGAATCAATCTCAAAGTATCTGAGGGAGGGTATCCAAGAGTGTCTCTTCTAAGACTTTTTTAAGAGAAGCTTCTACACTTTCTCGTTGGTCATTGAGAGTTTGGCAACTAAGTTTTCCTTCTTGATAATCCTGATAGCAACTGCGAGCTTGCCACAACACTAATTGCACTTTGCTCGCAAACTGTCGATTGCCTTCAAAGCGACTGGTTAAGAGGGCTTTTAAGTCTCTCTCGAGATGGGCTAAACACTTCTGCTTGGCCTGAGCTCCTTGTGGAGAGTAGGCACTAAAACAATCAAAGCGTGAGTATTCCCTCAAACTCAGCTCCCAGTAATTTCTCTAGTTCAGCACTACTGCGTGTGGGTGCTAACATCTTAGCACATACCTGGTCACTGGTAGCTACCCACAACCAATACTTAATGCCATCTATACAGTAGGTCGTTTCATCCACACACCTGACCCCTGGCTGTCTGACGTAGGGAACGCCATTGTTGGTAAGAAGGCTCCAAACTCTCTTGGAACCAGCGTTGCATTTTTGCCAGACTTCCCTGAGAAATAGGAACCCCCAAGACATATAAAGGCAAAATATTCCTGTTTACGCCACGTCAAGTTGCCCCCATACCCTAACCAGCCCACAATGCTACAGAGTCGTCCCCCATAGCTGAATCCTTCTTTGACTCCCCAAGGCATAGAGCTATAACCAGACCATCCACAATTGGGACAATTGTATAGAGGGCGGCGATATTCTCTGATTTCTATTGGTTGCTCGACTACTTCAGCTACTTGCTGGACTTTTTGTGGAGCTTCTTCTACTACCTCTAAGGAAGTAGCGCACATGGGACAGCTTTAATGCTCGATAGTCACTATTTCGTGACTGAGTGCCAAATCCGTTACGGGTAATTCCAAAGATGATTATACTTGGGACCGCGCTTTTTCCCCTTTTTGCGCTTACTTTTGTTGCTGGGCTTTTGGAGTTGGTCAGAGGAAGGAGGGACTGAACTATTTTTCGAGGAGCGGTTTTTGAGCTTCAATACGCTCCTCCAAAAATTGTTCTATCTCTTGCTGCTGCCCAAAGATTTGTCTTTGCTGCTGTTCAATCACTCGTTGTTGAAGGGATAGTTGTTGTTGCAGCTTCACGAGCCACTCAACCAGCAGTACATTGGTCACCAACTGTTCGGAGGCGACGCTCATGACGGACTGGGAATTCTCGGTGGCGGTTGGAGTCATAAGAACCAATATACATCCAAGTGTTCAATTTGGCTTCTCCGTTGTCAATAGAGCATCTTTATTGCGGTGAGCAGTTACCGTTATGGCTCGGGTTTTCTGCCGACATTATGATAAAATTGTATTTAGGTGCGGTTGAGGTTGAGGTTGAGAGTTTCTGGTGTTAATAGCTCTTGGGAACTATATTTAATTTCAACGGGTAAACCACCACTATCTAAACTGAGACGACCAGCTTCAAGAATAGCTGTTGTCTGTAAAGTTCGAGCAGCAGTCGCTAGGATATTGTCAAAATCTTTGGGTTCCGCTTTTCCCTCATTAATACTGCCTACTGCATCCACAAATCTTTCAAGACTTTGATAACCGTAGGCTCCCTGTCCAGCAAATTTGCCATCAGAGGGTTCGTACTTCATAAATAGGGGGTTAATACTAGCATATCCCCCAGATACTGTTGCAGTTGTATAACCTCGATGAGCTTGATCGACTTGTAACTCTCCTTGATGACCCATGTAGAAAAACCGTTGTTGGGAATGAACGTCAGATTTAGGGGCAATCCATGATGCCGTATGAATGGAGATTGCGCGACCTGAACTGGTCAAGTAAAGCGGGGAGCCGACTCCCCAGGGTAATTTACACCACCTACCCTCACGTAAAACAACCTTTTAGGTTGGACTCAATACCTTTTGGTAACAAAAGGGAAATATGC
>NZ_JAAHHW010000227.1 GCF_010692325.1 Moorena sp. SIO3I8
TGCCAATATGTAGATCACTGGGGAGATTAGCCCACTAGCAACGACTTGGGTGGCTCGCACCCGTAACTTTAGCCAGTCCCCCCACAAAACCGTGAGGCTATCTGTGACTATAGTCGGTAACTGGGACGCTTTGAAGGTGTTGTGATGGGGCAGTGATAGATTGGATTTCACAGTATCGGTTTAAATTAAGTTAAATTTTCTTTACATTAATAAATAATACTACCGACTACCACAAGAGTCTAAAAATCCTCCAACCGTTGCGTTGCTTAATAATGGAATGATTTTAAGAGTGAGGTGGAATAGGCATCAGGCGTGGAATGGGCATCAGGCGTGGAACTGGCATCTTGCCAGTTTCATGCTTATTTTCGGGCGGGCAGGATGCCCACTCTACTCCTGTTCAAAATCTTGTGAGGCGGGCAGTTGCTAGTGGTGCTTTAGGGGCGGGCTTGCCCTGATCTTCAACACCGAGCGCCAGTATTGGGACAGCCCGCCTGGGAATTGTAACAGGCAAGATGCCTGTTCCACTCCCGACTCCCGACTCCCGACTGGGAATTGTAACAGGCAAGATGCCTGTTCCACTCCCGACTCCCATTAACCTAGATTTTCAAATCAAGTACTCAAAGAGGGCAAGAAACTGACTATACCAGGAAAGGCAATAATCAACACTAGCACCAGCAGTTGCAACAGAATAAAGGGAATCGCACCTCGGTAAATTTCCATGGTTTTCACCTCTGGTGGGGCAACACCCCGTAAATAAAACAGAGCAAAGCCAAAGGGTGGTGTCAGAAATGAGGCTTGGAGATTGGCTCCGATAATTACCCCGTACCAGACCAAGTCAAGGTTAAGCTGTTGAGCCACTGGAGCAAACAGCGGTACTACAATAAAGGCAATCTCAAAAAAGTCTATAAAGAAGCCTAGTAGGAAAATAGTTAACATACTGACTACTAGGAAGCCAATGTAACCGCCGGGAAGGTTTAACAGCATCGCTTCCATTACGCGATCGCCATTCAAGCCACGAAACACTAAACTAAATGCTGTTGAACCCAGCAATATAAATATCACCATGCTGGTAATCCGCATCGTGGCATCAGAGCTCTGTCGCAGGGATGGCAAATTCAACTGACCATTCACACCAGCCAATACCATTGCGCCGAGGCAACCCACAGCCCCTGCTTCTGTTGGAGTGGCAATGCCAAAAAATATACTGCCCAATACTAGCAGAATTAACAATAACGGCGGTATCATTGATTGGATTACCCGCTTTCCCAACGCTTTTCCACTGATATCTCGGACTTCTAGTGGTAGGGCTGGTGCTGCATCTGGCTTGAGCCATGCTACGATGATCACATGAATGGCAAACGCCCCAGCCATAATTAAACCAGGAATCACGGAACCGATAAACAGGTCTCCTACGGAAATTCCTAACTGATCTGCCAATACGACCAGTACGACACTCGGGGGGATAATCTGTCCTAATGTCCCCGATGCCACGATTACGCCAGTGGCTAGTTCTTTGTTATAACCGTAGCGCAACATAATTGGTAGGGAAATCAGTCCCATTGCTACTACTGTTGCGGCAACGACTCCAGTAGATGCGGCCAGCAACGCACCCACAATTACCACCGCTAAGGCCAATCCCCCTCGCAGCCGTCCAAACAGAATTCCCATGGTTTCCAACAGCTGCTCAGCAATCCCAGATTTTTCTAGCATGGAACCCATAAAAATAAAGTAGGGCACTGCTAGGAGAGTGTAGTTGCCCATGATCCCGAAAATCCGCTGGGGCATAGCGGTCAGGAAAATCGGGTCAAAGATACCCAAACTCACTCCCACGATGGCAAACAAAATTGCCACCCCACCTAGGGAGAAGGCTACCGGGTAACCCATGGAAAGTAATACCAAGGCACCGCCAAACATGGCTGGACCTAACCAGTCATAACCCATGGTTTTATTCCTCCTCCTGGGGTGCCAAATATCCGGCAAAAATTGCCCAGTTTTTGATGGCTTCTGAGATTCCTTGAAGAATCAGCAACCCAAAGCTGACAATAATCATGGATTTAATTGGGTAACGGGGTAACCCTCCTGGATCTGGGGACATCTCTTGAATCGTCCAGGAATTAATAATTGCCCCCCAAGAAAAATAAATTACCATGATGCAGAACGGAATTAAGAACAATAATGTCCCAATTAAATTAGCGATCGCTTGAGCCTTTGGCTTCAAACTCTTATAAAAAACATCCACTCGCACATGACCATTATGCTTGAGAGTGTAAGCCGCCCCCAACAGGAATACTAAGTCAAACAAGTACCACTGAGTTTCGATAAACCCATTAGAACTCAAATTTTCTCCTATAAAACGTCCCAAGTAGCGACCAACTACATTCCACACTCCAATCAGGATCATCAGTGGCAAAATCCAGTAGGTTAAGCGACCGATTCTCTCGTTGAAGCTATCAATTACTCTAGAAATACGTAATAGTTGTTGCAATAGCCACACTCCTCACTTACCAGCTATTGGAATGATATTTTATCATAGCAATTACCCACTGGCTAAGTAGCTGGAGAAAAATAAACCTACCTTTATTAAGTTGTGTAAAGTTATAAAAATCCCTCTGTTCCCTGCTCCCTGCTCCCTGTTCCCTATTTCAACAGTTAATTTTACTTTTGTCCGACTACTTATTGCATCAAGACATTGTGGCCAAGAAGAGATAAGATTAGATAAGTTCTATCAAGCATTGCTGAATCTTTGAATGAATATGAGTAGAGTGGGCATCTTGCCCGCTCGAAAATAAGGAGGAAACTGGCAAGATGCCAGTTCTACCAAGATGCCAGTTCCACGCAAGATGCCCATTCCACCTCACTCTTAAAATCATTCCATTATTCAGCAACGCCTTCTATCAAGTCAGCAGCTATTAGTGTTTGATGAAAGGGTAGTGATGAATTACCAGACGATAGGTTTACCTAAAGAATTCCTGAAAAGCTTGCAGGCATTACCACCACAGCAACAACGCATGGTGTTTGATTTTGTCGAGTTTCTGGCTCTCAAGTATGTTAAATCTGAGCCCAGTCAATCTCAGGCTCCTCGGATTTCAGGCTTGCTAGAAGGACAAGGATGGATCAGTGATGATTTTAACGAGCCTCTATCTTGAGAATTAAGAATTAAGAATGAAGAATTTAGAATGTAGAATGTAGAATGTAGAATGTAGAATTTAGAATTTAGAATTGGGAATTCTGACTTCGGCGTTGCTGAATCAAGGAATGAATATGAGTGGGGTGGGCATCCTGCCTGGGGTGAAAATATCAGAAGCAAGATGCCCGTTCCACAAAATTCATAAAATTATTCCATTATTAAGCAACGCCCGGCCTTCTGCCTTCTGCCTTCTGACTTCACCATTCTTAATTCTCCATTCTTAATTCTTAATTCTCCATTCTCCATTCTCCATTCTTAATTCTTAATTCTCCATTCTACATTCTACATTCTTAATTCTCCATTCTACATTCTACATTCTCTCCTCCTTCAAGCACAATCGCTCCAATAACTCCTTCGGAATAGTCTCAAAATCCTCCAACAAAAAATCCATAATCGCTAGATGGCGCAAGTGACCAGCAGTGGGAGGATAACAGCGACGACTAGTGGAAAACCAGCCATTAACGGTTTGAACGGAACAGGAGCAGATCAAAGCCATATCTTCGCGAGTCAGGTCCCACTTCTGGTAAAACCGTTGCGGTGTCATGCCCAATTGGCAGTAACTGTACAGTAGGATTAGGATTTGCTCTCGTTCCGTGATGGGATAGGGATAGATATTTTCCTCCCTTGGCTCCCTCTGTTGTCCAAGCTGTTCAAGACGCTCCATAGCTTCGTGATAATCGATGGGATGATGAACGAATCGTTTTTTTGCCATATTATAGAGTTACCTAAACTGTGGTTTGGGAAAGAGCCGCGCTTGTGCCGGGTCAAGCAAGAAGCGCGGCTCTTTTTCCAATGATTATATTATAAACATTGGCTAGTATTGTTGTCAAGTGGAAAATCAAAAAAATCGAGATAATTTTTTAATTGTCATAATTATTTACAATTAAAAAATTAGGAGATAGGAGATAGGAGTTAGGAGGTAGGAGTTAGGAGTTAGGAGTTAGGAGTTAGGAGGTGGGAGTTAGGAGATAGGAGTTAGGAGGTAGGAGTTAGGAGTTAGGAGTTAGGAGGTGGGAGTTAGGAGTTAGGAGTTAGGAGGTAGGAGTTAGGAGTTAGGAGTTAGGAGTTAGGAGGTAGGAGTTAGGAGTTAGGAGGTAGGAGTTAGGAGTTAGGAGTTAGGAGTTAGGAGTTAGGAGTTAGGAGTTAGGAGGTAGGAGTTAGGAGTTAGGAGTTAGGAGGTGGGAGTTAGGAGTTAGGAGTTAGGAGGTAGGAGTTAGGAGTTAGGAGGTAGGAGTTAGGAGTTAGGAGGTAGGAGTTAGGAGTTAGGAGTTAGGAGACAGAATATTTTTTAATTCAATTTGGCGACTTCTAACTACTGGTACAATCATTTTTAACTTATGCATCAAACAGTATAGAGAAAAATTGAATTAGAAAACAGAATATTTTTTAATTCAATTTGGCGACTTATGACTAACTACTGGTACAATCATTTTTAACTTATAACTTATAACTTATAACTTATAACTTATAACTTATAACTTATAACTCCTCCCTCCGAGTGCATCTCAGTTTTGTAAGACTCAAGTTGAAAATTGCCCGTTGAGGTAGGCACACCGATGCTTCAAGACTTGTGGGACGTTACTCTCATCCCACTGAGCCCCCGAAATCTTGATACGCCGACCC
>NZ_JAAHHW010000228.1 GCF_010692325.1 Moorena sp. SIO3I8
CAAAGTTAAAAGATCACCATGGAACTGTGATCGATATCACCAGCAACAGGAGAAAGAAGATTTCAACTAAAGCCAGAGTAATATAGAGGCAATAGTCAACATCGCTTGATAATTGATGGCATATTTCGCAATTTCTCAATAACCGCTGGTTGACAGATTGGATCAGCAATTTATCAGGCAGGGCTACCCACCAGTCCATGCTCTATAGCCTTTTGTCGAATCAAATCTGATAAGGGGGGGATTTTGCTAGCAGGGCGACAAAGGGGATTGAAAACTAGATAGGGCAAGCTCAATGGCACGTTTGCCCTGATTGTAATGGAGAATCCAACGACGATTAATTTGCAAAAGTTCAGACAAAGTTTGTTGGCACAATTGCTGTAGGCGGAGCCAATGATGAAGATGTTGACCAATATAAAAAGAGCTATGTCTACGTTGTGAGGTTGAGGAAGTTTCCGGTCGTGCTACATATTTTTGAATGCCAATACTCTTAATGTGCTGACCTTGGAGCAGGGCACTAGTATAAGCAATAGCAACGACAATAAGTAGTTTATTAAGCTGTTGATGTTTGAGCTTGGAGCCTTCAAGATTATAGCCACCTGATTTAAAATCTCGAAACATTTCCTCAATATCAAAACGCTTTTGGTAAGCTAGAATAGCTGTTTTTAAATCAACTAAGTTAGTTAAGATATACCAAGGTTCTTTTGTCTTAAAGCCTTTGTAGTTCCTTTTCCACTTAGCCGCAATATTGAAAGTCCCAAAGCCGGTTTGCGTCGCTCACCTGTCGGTCATTGATAAAAAGCTTCATCCCAGGAGTTAAACCCCACTCTCTTAGTTCCTTATATAACCCCTTTTTGACTTTAATCTTTGTATCGCATTTCTGTCTTAAACAAAAGTATGTCCCTTTTTCTGATAGCCAAAAGCCCAACTTCGGTGAACAAAATTCTCTATCTCCTAGCACACACACTATATACTCATCTATTTGCCCTAATAACAGCTCAATACTTTTCCCTAATACCTCTTGCTGTTCCTTGAGGTTACTACTTCCTTTTTTTGATAAAAAAATCCAATATACTGGCCATGCTCTGTGGTTCCAAATTATACTTACCATCAAGATATTTATTTCTCCCCAGCTTGTTCTGTCTAAGGCCAGATATATCGTATCGGAGGGTTTAAACATACTCCTTAATAGACACTTTACACAGGGAAACCAAATTTTCTCCACACCTAAGTTTTTATTTCTCAAGAAACGCCGTAATTTCTGCCGACGACTTTCAAACAAAATTGGGAATGGTAGTGCTTCGGCTAACCACTCTAACTTCACTTGTTTAAATAATTGAAGACTTGCTACAACTAGAGTTAGTAATAGATAAGTACTGCGGTTGAGTTCTTTTTCCAGGATTTTTTGGTATTCTTTTGCTATCATTTTCATGATAATGGGACTTTAGCAAAAATCAAGCCCAAATCAAGCCTAAACTCGCTTTATATCTTAAAAATACGTCCATATTTTCCTGCAGCCAACATACAAAACGGTAAGATATGGCACTCCGAAATGCCTCCAAAGTCTCAGTAAATGTCTTTAAAGGTTTTGTTGCCCATCGCCTTCGCAATCCCCCAGTGAGTTGATGCCAAAGAATAAAAGTATAGGCACACATCACCAATATAAAATGCCTCATTAGACTGCGTTTGTGTCGAACTTGATATTCTTTGAGTCCCAACCAACCCTTAGCTTCTCTATAAAATACTTCCACCCAATTTCTTTGAGAATAAGTCTCGACTACCCATAATGGAGTCACTATATTTGCTTCGACATTAGTCAAAAAATAGTCAATATCTGTGGCTTCACTAAAAGTCGGTTGATTCATGACGATTGCCAGACTTCTTTTTCCACTCAGACGAGAGACTTCCACTTCCATTGTGGCGACCCATAGAGTTTTTGACTTATTGAGATTGAGCTGCAATTCAGTGAAAGCCCCATCTGGTAAGCTTTGGGCTAACTCATCGACACGAACGGTTTCCCCATAATTATCCGAGTTTTCTACGGTCACTTTTCGTTCGCGTAGCGTGCGCCAAAAGCGCATTTTTTGCAATTCCTCCTAAATACTTAAGTTTTCGATTTTCTAGCTCAAACAGAAAAGATGTATTGTTTCCATATCCAGCATCAATGAGGACAATTCCTGGATGATACCCTCGATTTAATGTCCGGTCAATTAAGTTTAAGGCCAGCTCTGGTTTTTTGAGGAATTCCGGGTCTTCTTTTCCTTGAGGCAATGAAAAACCATGTTGATATAACTCAATATCCAATGGCAGACTTTTTCGACCATCATACAGATGGGTTGTTACCAGGACTATCCCATTATCAGTTTTACCAATTTCTCCGATGTATTGCCTTCCCACTCCATGGGTAAAATTCCCGCTCTTTCGGTGTCCACTGTCGTCTACAATCAGTGAGAAGCCACGAGAGATTTTCGTCTGACGACAGCTATTCATCACTTGTAATCGGCGTTCGTTGATGTCAATTTCACGACCGTTTGCCCGAACCGCAAAATGCCGTAAGCTATGGTAAGACACATCTACAGCGTCAGCCGCTAGTTGAGATAGGTTTTTTCTTTCACTTTCTCCCAATAATCCCCCCAGATAGTGTCTAAACTCCTTTCTTTGAGCTTTGGTTTTGAAGATATCATCAAAACGCTGACACCATCTTTCAAAGCAGGGGGGCATTGCTGTGGAAACGGTTTCTTTCATCGGATTGAGTGGAGAAGAATACGAACCTAAAAAGCATACTCTATATAGAGTAGCACGATTTTTGTTTATAATTTGCGCTAAAGTCCCAATAATAGGTCGGCTTTGCTATATTTGACCTATCTTTTTTTAGGTCTGATTGCTGTATCTTATGCTACATATACCTTTCCCCTACCTCTGTCGCCCTGCTAGGGGATTTTGTCATCCCCTCGCAAGCGGGACAGTAAATACGCCCAAAAACAAATCCCTAATTTGCGCGATTGTCTTTTTCAGACCAATCATGGTATCTCTGGCTTTTCGTCCGGCCTCAGAGCGAGTGCCACCACTGATTTTTCGACGGGTCACAAATTCTCTGATGTCAGATTCGGCAGCATTATTGTGCAAAGGGATATTGGGTTTGTCGAGCACCCGAAGCAATTGCTCCTTGTTTTGTCTAAATTGGTTCAATGCGTTGCTCAGAGTGGGGTGGTGCAGATAACACCGACCAAAGATTTCATCAAAGCGAGCAGATAGGTACTGCTTTTGCTCGGCACTCGGGTGATCTTGATAGGCAATTAAGCTGTTGGTAGTACTCCCATAGAAGGGTTTGGACTTCCTCAATGTTCTCTCGAAACTCAGCGGTACTCCCCTCAAAGCATGCGAATGATTCGTTCACCATGAACCCAACACAACCCATGAATGAGAATATTGAACTGTCTGGCTCCATCTGAGAGAATCAGCAATTTTCGGTTAATGCCACTCTCGATTAATCCACCCAGCAGAGCGGCTTCGGTGACCCTCTCTGCGACTTTGGTCTGCACAATGCCAATCGACTCGCGCATAGTCCTGCCATTGCTCAGGGTTATTTCCTAGAACCGTTGAACCAAAGCTCAATCGGTTCATATGCTTGTCGGCTAACTTATAGGAAGCGTGCATATTGGTGGGCATCCTGATTGAGTACATAAATCGGGGCATTGCCTTGTAATACGGATAAGAAGTTGCGTCGAGTCTTGCGGGGGGTGCTCGCAAAGAAAGTAAACCATTCATTGCCAATCACCGTGCAATACCCGTTCTTCCCACTGTGTTGTGCTCCGGTATCATCGGTGTGAACATACTCTGAGAATTTTAATCCTGCCCCTAAAACCGATGCCTGAGAGAGTGTGAAACACATCTATATTTGCGCGCTCGGTATGAATTGATTTGACCGACCGATATCTCGATACCCCATTCCAGTAGCTGCTCATGAATCTTTGGTTGCGTCACTCGATTGTGATAGTACTGGTGCAAGATATATCCCACTAGTTGCGGGCCATAATGTCCAGAATTGCTGATACGAGGCGCGGTAATTGACCACTGATTACCCCGACCTCTGGTAACACATATTCGGCTAAAAAGAAGCGGATGTTATTTCTTTCTATGCGAAGTTCGTGGAACAAATATTCTCGGTATCCATTAAATTTTGCCCCTTCTGGCAGTTGAGAGGGTTCTATTTTCCATTCGGTGTCCACCACGAAGCTATCTTTCTTACTGCGTTTGGCTGAGGCGCGGACGTTTACCTTTCCTTTGCTTAAGTTCTAGCTGCTTCTCTACACCCACGGTTACTCGCACGCTCGTTGAGGCTTTTTATTTAGTTTCTTTTTAGCTAGTAACTCTTCCTCCAATTCACGGATGCGCTTGCTTAACTCTTGATTGTGCTTGGCCAGTTCCGCTATCGTTTCAGCTTGTTGCCTGACAAGCGCACGCAGCTCCTCGACCTCATGAAGGTCGGTGAGTTGTTCATTTTTTACTTGCACAGAGTTTTTAGGCATACCTTTGTTTAACCAGATTTATGCACTCTTGACAAGGGGGCCAAGTCAATACCTATCTCTTTCACCCGACAGCGGTTATTGAGAAGTTACCATATTTCTCATAACGAGTTGCAATTCGTCGATTAAGCTATAGGCGATTAATAAGTCGTTCGACTCGATTTCGTTCTCTATACAGACCACGATTGAAGCGTTCTCGTTTTCTCTCATTGCTTTTCGG
>NZ_JAAHHW010000229.1 GCF_010692325.1 Moorena sp. SIO3I8
TAAAAATCGGAACTTATATTGGACGGGTTGCCACTCGCAAAACCGGGTCATTCAATATTTCAACTGCTAACGGATTGATTCAAGGAATTAGTCATAAATATTGTCAGCCAATTCACAAAAAGGATGGTTATGCCTATACAATTTAAACCCTGTCCTCCCTTTCCTCTCACCGCTAAATCAAAGATTATAGCGGGAGTCTCCAGGGAGGCGGACAGATGATAGCTTGCGAGTACCAGCCAGGTTTAGAAGGCATTCCAGCAGCTCAATCCAGTATCAGCTACGTTGATGGGCAGAAGGGAATACTAGAGTATCGTGGCATTAGGATCGAAGAACTCGCATCAAACAGTACTTTCCTAGAAGCCGCGTATCTACTGATTTGGGGTGAGCTACCTACTAAGAACGAACTTTATGAATTCCAGGAGGACGTTCGCCTCCACCGACGGATCAAGTACAGCATCCGGGACATGATGAAATGTTTTCCAGAAACTGGTCATCCGATGGATGCTCTACAAGCCTCTGCTGCTGCTTTGGGTCTGTTTTACTCCAAGCGGGCTTTAGACAATCCACAATACATTCGGGGAGCTGTGGTTCGCCTTTTGGCTAAGATACCTACCATGGTAGCAGCATTTAAACAGATGCGCAAAGGGGACGATCCAGTACGCCCTCGGGATGATCTTGGCTATGCAGCTAACTTTCTGTATATGCTCAATGAGGAAGAGCCCACTCCCCTAGAGGCTCATGTCTTTGATGTTTGCCTGACACTCCATGCCGAACATACTATCAATGCCTCTACTTTTTCGGCTCTGGTGACTGCTTCTACTCTTACTGACCCCTATGCAGTAGTGGCATCAGCGGTGGGAACTCTAGCTGGTCCGTTACACGGAGGGGCGAATGAAGAAGTGATTACCATGTTGGAAACCATCGGCTCAGTGGAGAATGTCCACCCTTACTTGGAGGAGCGCTTGCAGCGCAAAGAAAAAATTATGGGTTGCGGTCACCGAGTCTATAAGGTAAAAGACCCGCGAGCAACTATACTTCAGAACTTAGCGGAACAACTGTTTAAGGAATCTGGCACAGACAAGTACTACGACATTGCTTTGGAGTTGGAGAAAGCAGTGGAGGAAAAACTGGGTCACAAGGGGATTTATCCCAATGTGGATTTCTATTCCGGCTTAGTTTACCGGAAGCTGGGTATTCCGAGTGACTTGTTTACACCAGTGTTTGCGATCGCACGGGTTGCAGGTTGGCTAGCTCACTGGAAGGAACAGCTAGCCGTCAATCGAATTTTTAGACCTACTCAAGTCTACACTGGCACTCACGATGCTCCCTATATTCCTATGGAAGCTCGTTAGTCGTTAGTCATTAGTCGTTAGTCATTGGTCATTGGTCATTGGTCATTTGGGCGTTGGTGATTCTTGAGGGAAGTCCCACGAATAATCATGTACTCGGCTCCCTCGGCCAAATGCCTAAGTTTTTATACCTAGTTTTCCTCCTTTTAAAAGCTGACAGCTGAGTGCTGATAGCTGTTCGCGTAGCGTGCGTGGCACAGGCTTCTAGCCTGTGATAAGTGCGCATATGCCTAGGAAAATAATAATTACCAATTACCAATTACCAAGTAACTAATGAAATTTCCATTAACCAAAAAATTCAATAAATTTATAATTTGGATATTAATAGGAGTGGTGCTATTGGTAGGATTTAACACTATCATTCCTGCCCCTCACCATACCCCAAAAACCACCAATAAAATTCAAGGAATTTGGGTAACTCATGTTGGTAACAACTTTCTATCCTATACAGGACAAACCGACAATGTATTTCACGAGTTATCTGGTCTGAATTTTAATCGAATTTACGTTGATGTTTATAATGGTGGAACTACCTATCCTAGTAACTATTCCCTCAAAAATAACTGGATTACCTTACCCTTCACCGACCCCCTAAAAGCCGCTATCAAAGAAGGTGAACGTCAAGGCTTAAAAATCTATGCTTGGTATGAGCATGGCATGATGCTTCATCTTAATTCAAAATTTGCTAAGCAGCATCCCAATTGGCTCCTGAAGACGTCAACAGGAGAAAAAGCTATCGATCAACATCTGTGGCTAAATCCAAACCACCCAGATGTTCAACAGTACTTCATTAATTTATTTACTGAAGTGGCTAAGAACTATCCCAACCTCTATGGTATTCAACTAGACGATCATTGGGGCATTCCAACTCAATTTGGAAATCACGCCAGAGTGATGACGGAATTAACCCGTAAAATTTACCAAGCGGTTAAAAAAATTAACCCTAATTTAATTATATCTCTTTCTCCCAATTCCCCAAGTTTTTCCTACAGAAAATACTCTCAAAATTGGTTGTATTGGATCCGCCAAGGCTTGATTGATGAAGTGATTGTCCAAATTTATCGCAAGACCAGCCAAGAAGTAATCAATACTCTAAGATCTTCGGGTTTACGAGAAGCTAGTTATTATGTTCCGGTAGCGGTAGGTATCTACAGTGGAGAATTCTATCGCCCTAAGCCTATAAATGAACTCAACAAGCAGATAAAAATAGCCGAAAACTCTGGTTATGGTTATTCTCTTTTCTGCTGGGAATCTACCTATAGTCCATTTCGTCGTCTAAAACCAGAGCACAAAGAAGCATTTGTTAAAACTTACTTGAGCATAAAGAAGCTTTTTTTTAACCTTATAAATTTTTTGTAACTATTAGTTTAAGCAGTCAGCTATAGCAAAGGTAAAAGGGAACAGGGAACAGGGAACAGGGAACAGGGAATAGGGAATAGGGAATAGGGAATAGGTAATAAGGAAAAAAAATTTCTGTACCTCATAGCTATCAGAAACACTATAGATGAGGCGAAACGATTTACTTAACTGACCTGTTTTAACCCATTAATCCTCTTTATCCTCTTGCCTTGTCTATAGATAAATCCTCAAAACCAATTAAATTTAGTTAAATTTTATTAAGTTTAATTAAGCTATGCCCTACCATGAAGCAAAACCTGATTGAAGGGAAGGTGAGCTCCCAGCTAACCCGACTAACGATACCCATGATTTGGGGAGTGTTTGCAGTTATTGCTATGAAGCTTCCACCACCTGGCTAACGCCGAGGTGGTGGTGTCCTATGCTAATCTAGAGCTACCCCTAGCCCATAGATCACACAGGCACGCCCAGCTTCTAGGCGATCGTCCAGAATTTTTACTGGAACGATCCTCGTTGCCATTTCTGCGAACGAGTTTAAGTGCCCCCCTAGCCCCGATATTGTAAGCACCGTTTAAGTCTGCATTGAAGCGCTTACCTGAAGGAAAAGTGGCTAGAGCATAATTTCTTGAATCACGCTTAACCGTACCTGAACCATCATAGGCAAGTTTTGAGGTGTATGCTGCTACAACCTCAATCACTTTACCGCCCAATTCAGCCCATTTCATTTCGGTGAAATTGCGAATTTTCGCTTTAAGCCAACCATGAAATCTTTGTCGTAGATTAGATCTCTTTCTCCCGCCTTTTGGTTTCCAACCTTTCAGATTTTCGAAGACAATGGCTTCAGAATTGAACTTTTCAGCAATCTCAACGATTCGCTTAGAAACGATATGACCTATTTGGTGATTGATTCTTCGGCATTTCTCATAGGTCTTAGAACAGAATCCTTTGTGAAGTCTTCCGCCTTTACCCATGGTTTTAGATGCCCGCATAGATACGGATTTTAGTCGTTTGTCCCGACGGTCTATGTCTCTCCCAGGATGAATAAAATCACGATGGATTACAGTGCCGTCATGGGCTACAACTGCTATTGTTGCTGTCGTATTAATTCCTAAATCGACGGCTGTTACGTTCCTTTCTGGTTTGCGCTTTTCTGGCTTACAAGCAAATGGAACACAGAGGTAACAATACCTTTGGTTAAACACTAACGAAGGGGACATCATTTTATTGGTGGCTACCTGATGCCGCTCCCTTAATCCAGTGATCTGAACAGCTGTCCAAACCCAGTCAGAGCCGTTAAACACTTTGATTTCTACGCGGTCAAAACCGTGTAACTTGTAGCATTGACCCTTGTAAAGAGAAGGGTAGCAACCAGTATCTGCATTTAATCTTGGAGGCTTAGCGTATTTTCTGTTTCGGATACCAGACTGCCACTCCCGATAACGAGTAACAAAACTACTGACCTGACCAGCAGAAAACGCGATCGCAGCACGACGTAAATAGCTAGGAAATTTATAAAAGACTTTATTGAACTGAGGATATTTAACATTGGGGCGTTTAGCTGTCTGGTGCATTAATTTTTCGACAGCAGGAGTTAGCTGATCCGTTGTTAATTCCCCAAGTTCAGACCAATGAGTGTCAATAATACCAACCAAGTACCTGCAAGCACGACGATAGACTTTTACCGTTTCACCGAGCAGTAGACGCTGTTCGGCGGTCGGGTTAAGCCGTTACGGTCGATGGGGGCTATTGAACCCCGCACCTCCGCTTCAGAACCGTGCATGAAGTCGGGTAAGGTTTGTAGATTACTCTACTCCCCTCCCCTAAGAACCGGACTTGACAGTTACCCATCATCCGGCTCAAGCCTTACTTCAAGCCTTCTGCTTGGTTTTCTTTTTGCCATGAAGAAGCTT
>NZ_JAAHHW010000023.1 GCF_010692325.1 Moorena sp. SIO3I8
TTAGGTACCAACAACAACAGAAAGTTTCATGGTTCCTTCACTCCTCACCTTCACTCTTAAAAATTAACGTAAGCATTCAGCTATCAGCATTCAGCGGTCAGTGGTCAGTGGTCAGCAGTCAGTTGTGGCACAGGCTTCCAGCCTGTGACTTAACTCAGATTAAACCAATGCTTACCTGTTTTATTAAAAAGCATCTCAAGTAGCACCATCTGTAGCGCATAAGCTGATAGCTGATAGCTGATAACTGATAGCTTAAACAACCCTAACGGACATACAAACAATGGCAGAATAATGGCTGTCCAGACTTGATAGAATTAATTTGATTTTTAATTCCCGCAAATCTGTAACCCAACTCTACCAAACAGTCATGTACCTCTTCAAACAATGGTTGTTCCTTATACAGAGGAACAAATGACATTTCTACCAGAACACATCGCCCTAGGGAAAATAGCTTTTTTCCTCCCTTAATCACTTTATCTTCAACCCCTTGGACATCAATTTTTATAAAAACATCTCTCTCCAATTGATCAGACTCTAATTCTGACTGTAATAGGTCATCCAGGGGGCAAACCTTTACTTTAATTTCACTTTCTCCTGATGTCTGTGGAAATTCCTTCTTACATAGTTCGCTTATGCGTAACATCGAAGAAGCTGGCCCGTATGAATTCTCATAAAAGAACTCTTCTCCTTCATAATCCGACAAAGCCACATTAAAAATTTTTAGATTAGGAATCTTAGCCGCTTTTCCTTCTAAGTCTGATAGATAAGATGGCAATGGTTCAAATACATAGGTCTGTTTAGCATTGAAGTAACAGGCTAAAAATTCTGCAAAATCGCCATTATTTGAGCCAATATCAATCACCGTCTTAATCGAATAATTTTCACGAACCCATCGCCATAGCTCCCTGCCTGGGTCCGGACTCGCTTCCACAATTTGTTTGTAGTCTGAAAGCCTTAGCAACTTTAAATTCATGGACGCTAACAGACGATTTACCAACCGACTAATTTCCTGTTTCACCGAAGCCATTTATTTATTTATTTACTCCTCGACAACTTAATAAACTAAGTTCATAAACTGGTCTGCTGTTCTAGTTTTGTCCTCATAGAACCTAGTTACTCGTCTCCGGAGATCCCGCTTATATCGATGATAATAAATTCCTTCCCATCGCTGCAAGTAAGCCTCTCGGTCATGGTCTAAAACAGCATTGTTAGTCTGGCGAACCGCTTCATTGCGATCATAATAATGTTCAACATAAGCCCCTGGACAATCTACAATCTCATAATTAAGCTCCCACATCTTTAAACAGAGATCCCCATCAGCTTTATAAAAGATATATCGCTCTTCATCCGCCCAGTCAACTGCTGCTAGCGCTTCTTTTAAGTACATACCATGATTAACAAACAGCTTGCCACCAAGGGTATGTTGTACATAGTATTCTTGATCCTCTGGCCAATTCCGAAAATAGAAAGCTACTCCCCCTATTTTGATGCCAGCTTTTTCCACCTCTTCAAACTTATCCAGCCCTAAATTAACCGCATTTGGTAATAGCAGACAATCATCACTGATCATCAAAATATATTTCCCTTTAGCTGATTTAAAGCCAAGATTCATAAAATACCCCCAACTGCGGCGCTTGAGTGGCTTTCCTTGGAATTCCCCTCGGTTATGTTGGATGATAGTAATAATATCTTTCTGCTGAATTAGCCATTCTAAAGAACCATCCGTTGACCCCCCGTCAATCACAATGATTTCATAGGGAACGCGAATCTGATTATCTCGAACACTTTGAATCGCTTTTTCCAGTAAAGGTCTACGGTTATAACTCCCTATCACCACCGAGACCATGCACGTTTTGTCAGAGCTAATTACCGGTTTAGCTAAAGACTTTAATATCTTCAAACGACTCAATTGTCCTGGATTAGCTAGTCCTGGATTAGCTAGTTGGGTAGGAGACTGAGTCAATGAGCCGTGATAAAACTTTTTGACTTGACGAAAAGGCTTAGCCAGAATTTTGATATAGTTCATAAGGCACTCCTGAACACACCTGTATGGAGCCATCACCAAGCTATTGAGCTTAACCTGATTTGGCCGTTATAGTGTCACCCTCGGGGATAATGATATCAAACTATCCCATTTTTTATGTTATAATAGTAAATCCCTATGGATAGATAAATCTAAAAATTTTTAGATTATCAAAGGGAGCAGGAAGCAGTGCGTAGGGTGCGTTAGGGGCGCGCCTTGCCATCATATTCAACGTCGTAGCCAGTAGCCCCGTAACGCACCACCAAAAGGCTCGCCCTGATTTTCCGCCTCTTCGCGCCTGGTTGGGATAGTCCGTCCGGAAATTGATCACGGGCAAGATGCCCGTTCCACCCCTGATGCCGGATATTGATCACGGGCAAGATGCCCGTTCCACAGATGGCGGAAATTGATCACGGGCAAGATGCCCGTTCCACCCCTGATGCCGGAAATTGATCACGGGCAAGATGCCCGTTCCACAGATGGCGGAAATTGATCACGGGCAAGATGCCCGTTCCACCCCTGATGCCGGAAATTGATCACGGGCAAGATGCCCGTTCCACCCCTGATGCCGGAAATTGATCACGGGCAAGATGCCCGTTCCACCCCTGATGCCGGAAATTGATCACGGGCAAGATGCCCGTTCCACGCCTGATGCCGGTTCCACCAATCTAGACGCGATCAATTCCCAACCGTTCCGCTGGATAGATAAAAGGAGAACCAGACAAGATTCCATCACAGATAATATCCAAACCTGGATCTGCACCAGGAAGTAATTGCTCTAGGCTAGTAATATTCAGCTTCACGTAAGGATTTTCAGATATGGGTTCGGTAAATTGTAGGGGAATCATCCGTCTGAAAAAGAAATGGTAGGCGTACATCCTGGCTCGTTTAAGGGCATTGGCATCCAACCGTTCACCAAGGGGTAGCTGATCCAAGCACTGGAAATACTCCTCTGCGGTAGAGGGATCCATAGTAATTCCCTTATCTCGGATCCAAGCTTCACCACCA
Source organism: Moorena sp. SIO3I8 (assembly GCF_010692325.1). Taxonomy (GTDB): domain Bacteria; phylum Cyanobacteriota; class Cyanobacteriia; order Cyanobacteriales; family Coleofasciculaceae; genus Moorena. Next base: position 3,032 of record NZ_JAAHHW010000023.1, read on the forward strand.
ACGATCACCGGAATGCCTACACTGGTCAACTCTACTCCAGTTTTTGTCCCATAAATAATCACCGAATCGCACTGCTCCATCGCTGCGTAGGTACTCACAGGACTTTCTGGAGGAATGATGAAAATATTTTTAGGCAATTGAGACCAGACCTTCTTGATTTCTGGCAACAAAGGTTGGCGAGAAGGCAACGTTCCCCGAATCTCTGCCGGATGAATCCGAATCAGCAGTTGTAAGTCAGGACGTTTAGCAAAATACTCAATCGTTTGGAGTACCCACGTTAGCATATTGGGGAAAGCTAAGCCACGATAGTGCAACTGGGCATCCCACATTACATTAGTGAGCATCCCAATCACTGGCTGGTTCAGGTCAAGCCCCATCTCCTCAGCATTTCGGCTAAATTCTTCATCAGGTTTTTCATGAAACCAAATCCAATCCCGAGTGCCCTGCCATCGACTTTTCAAATACTGTAGGATGTCATCTGTCATTGCCTCAGTCCAAGGCATGGTTTCCCAGCCATGGAGAGGCTCACTGAGCATAGTGTGATGATAAGTGTCTCCGTGGCTAAAAATAAAGCAACGCTTACGATAGGCAATAGCCCAGTTAACCACCCGCACTTGGCGTGAGCGACACACCTCACCAATGATGCCATGAGGTAAGTAGATGCCATGATTGAAGCAAGCAGCCTTAAAATTATACTTAGACAGTAGCTTACTGATAGCATACGCAGTCAGCAAAGCCCCTTCAAAATATCGACGCACCACGATTTCACTCTTGGGTTCGTTATCTAGATTCCCACTGGTAAAATAGCGCAACGCCCCAGCATAGGCATGTTCACCTATATTCCAGTTGCCCAGGCAATAGTTTTCAATCTCTGATAGCCGCACATGGGCTGCAATTTGTTTGGCTTCTTGCCTATCAAGCCCAGTGAGCAGTTCACTAAAGACATGGTTCGTCAAATGCAACGGTTGATAAAGATAACCACCGGTTGCGAAACAGTTTTGGCACTTGATCGTTTCTAAATCATAGTTTTCAATCCTTTCTTGAGGTGTATCCAGTTTTTGAAGATTGAGGCAGGCAGGCAGAGAATGGTCACACAGGAGAGTATGAACCTCTGCTCCTCTGAGGGTAAGGGCTACTGCTAGTAGACTTTCTGGTAGTGACAGTGGCGCTAATCCCCCTACGGTAGTTGCCATTAGCACCTGAGGTCCCTGGTGAGACCGTTGCTTGGCTTCTCTCCAGAGGGAGGGGTTAGTTTCGATAACAGGTCGCCAATCTAACAAGTTACTTTGCCCTAGTTGCCAAGAAAGTAAGGGACTTGGCTCTAGTTCGTCAGCACTAGTCAGAGACATATAATCAAGTCAGATACTTACTTCTCAAGGGATTATACCAAGTTCCTACTCGACAAATTTCCCTAAACTATGATAAGAATATACACACCGAAACAGAACGGGTGCGCTCCGGAAGCGAACGCGCCGTAACCAAAAGTGCGGGGTGGGAACACGACAGGGCGAATTTCTTCGCAGTATATGTTATGGTTCTAAAAATGCGCATCTAAGAACCAGTGGGGAGGCTAACTTGAATCCCTATATATATATTCGGTTCTATATCTTCGGTTCTATATCTTCGGTGTATAAATTATGACCTTATCCCTCAAGGCTAACACCGCACGGTGGCAATTCCAGCGCTATTGGGAGTTGCTGTATATATTAACAGAGCGAAATCTGAAGGGACGTTATCGAGGATCGCTTCTGGGAGTATATTGGTCTTTGTTAAATCCTTTGATTATGACAGGACTATATACAGCAATTTTCGGTGCTACCTTTGCCTCCTATTATGACAACTCAACCATTAACTATATTCTGGCTGCTTTTACTGGGTTGCTTGTGACTAACTTTTTCTCCGCTTCAACCAACCAAGCATTAGTCAGTGTAGTTGGCAATGGTGCCCTGTTGAATAAAGTTCGTTTACCAATAAGTGTCTTTCCGGTTTCAACCATTGCTGCTAATGTGTTTCAGTTAGCTGTTGGCAGCTTTCCTCTCCTAGCTATTGTCACGTTGCTTACTTCAAAAAGTGTAGTCAATTTGCTAGCGTTGAGTCTTCCGTTAATCGCCTTAATTTTGGTTAGTATCGGCATCGGGTTTCTCGTCAGTGTTCTCTATGTTTTCTTTAGGGATTTACCTTATTTCTATGAATTAGTATGCTTTGTGATCTGGATTAGCTCTCCAGTATTTTATCCAGCAGCAATTGTCCCAGAGGCGGTTAGACCCTTTTTGTTTTTAAATCCTTTATTGCCGATTATTGAAAGCATTCGACAGATTTCTTTGTCAGGAGGTTTGCCAAATGTAGGGTTAATTGGACACTCATGCCTAAGTGCCATAGTAATTGTATCCTTAGGCTGGACTTGCTTTCGAGTTTGGCAGCCTCACTTCATGGATTTGTTATAGATGACAGAAGAAGTTATTAGACTCGATCGGGTTTCATTGTGGCGAAGAACCCAAGAAGAGTTTTCCTATGACCTCAAAAAAACTATAATATCATTTTTGGAGGGAAAATACCGCAAACCTTCCAGGAATTTAGTCCTTGATGATATTGATCTAGCAGTAAAACCTGGGGAAAAAATCGGCATCATTGGACCGAATGGTTCAGGGAAATCAACCCTACTTAAAGTTATCTGTGGCATATTAAAGCCGACAGGGGGTCAGGTATGGATAAGAGGTGAAATCGCTCCGATGATTGAACTAGGAGCTGGATTCGATCCCGAACTTTCCGTAGTGGATAACATCAAACTCTATGGGGTGATGCTAGGTTTCTCTAAACAAGAGATGAAACAGAGAACCCCATCGATTTTGGAGTTTGCTGAGCTACAAGACTACAAGTTAATGCCAGTGAAGGGATTATCCTCAGGGATGTCAGCGCGGCTAGGCTTTGCCATTGCCACTGATGTACAGCCAGATATTTTAATTTTAGATGAAGTCTTATCCGTAGGGGATCAAAGTTTTAGAATTAAATGCCAGCGACGCATGGAAAGATTTTGGGAGGCTCATGCCACTGTTTTAGTGGTCTCCCATGATTTATCCTTTGTGCGCCATTACTGCAAGCGGGTGATTTGGTTAGACAAAGGCAGGATAAAGTTAGCGGGAGAGAGCAATGAGGTAGTCGATTGTTACTTGAATAGTGTTACCGAAGTGGTTTAACCTTAAAAAAAGTTAAAAGTTTTAAACAAACGTTAAAAGCTTAAGGTAAATGAAAGATGGTAATCTGAGCAGTTGGAATATAGTTAAACCCTATAGTTAAACCTGTAAAACCAGTATTATCACCCTGATAGTGATAATTCCGAGGAGGACGTGTGAGGATTTCAATTATAACTGTATGTAAAAATGCTGAGCGATTTATAGAGCGAGCGATCAAGAGTGTCGTCTCTCAGACCTATGAGGATATAGAGTACATTATTATTGATGGCAACTCCCAAGACAAAACTAAGGAGATTGCTCATAAATATAGTGATCAGATTAGCCGATTTATTAGCGAACCTGATGGCGGTATCTATGAAGCAATGAATAAGGGAGTTAGGTACTCGTCTGGTGAGTTTATTGCTTTTATTAATTCAGATGACTATTATCTTGATAAAAAGGTCATCCAAGATACCGTTAACTTCCTGTTGGCAAATCCCTCCTGTGATTTTTTGTATGGAGACCTAGAGGTTAGAGAGCAATCTGGGTCTACCATTTTAGTGAAACCTCCCTTGCCTGAAGACGTAGCTGATGAACTGATCTGTGGATGTTTGCCTCACCAAGCCAGCTTCTCCAGAGCTAACTTGTTTTTCTCTAAAATAGGGCTTTTCAATGAACGCTACAAAATATCATCGGATTATGAATGGTTTCTGAGGCTAATCCAGAATGAGACTGTGAAATTGTGTTACTATCCTCGGACAATCGCATCCTATTATGCAGGGGGACTTTCTAGTCAGTTAAGAAAATCTCTACCTGAAGCCCATAGTATTCAGAACCAATGCCCAATGTATAAAGATTCCTACTGGTTGAACAGAAGAATCCTAAAATATCAGGAATTCATCATTAACCTCAGAGAATGGCTTCAAAACGCCGAAAACGGTAGAAATACACTAAATTTCAACTATAAAGCCCTTGAAAACAAATATCAAGCCATTGAAACGGAATACCATGCCCTGAAGCTTGAATTAGAGCAAGCCCGGGCGAAAATTGCTCAGATTGCCAAAATTGCTGAGATGGAAAGCGGAATAAATCAGAATGGAAAAAGTGGTAATATCAAACTCAACTTGAAAAATTTGGAACAAGTCTGATTAGGATAGTACCTTAGACTAACAGATTAGACTAACAGGTTAGAAAGACTAACAGGTTAGAGGTTATCTCTTGCCAAAGTTATTGCCAAGTTTTTTTCAGGTTTGTGTGAGGAGCTGTGTCATATGCCAAGTAATAGGTCAAAATCAGAACTAGATTATGTGATTGCTCCTGAGATTAAAGACGATGATTTTTATAAAGCGATTCAGAGGATAGCTCGGGAAGAAGATATCAAGACGGTTCTAGAAATCAGGTCTTCATCCGGTGCGGGAAGCACCGAAGCGTTTGTGAAGGGACTCCGGGAAAACCCGTCTAATCCAGTGTTATTCTGTATGGAGGTTTCACAACCTCGTTTTGCTGAGTTAAAGGAACGCTATCGGCAGGACTCTTTTGTCAAGTGCTACAATATTTCATCAATTTCCCTAGAGCAGTTTCCTAGGGAATATGAGGTTAGGAAATTTTATCATTCCCATCGTAGCCCTCTAAATAATTACCCTCTTGAACAAGTCTTAGGTTTGCTTCGTCAAGATATCGATTATGTTAGGGAAATGGGAACCTCTGGAGATGGGATTGAAACGATTAAGCAAGAAAACCAGATCGAGGATTTTGATCTAGTCTTAATCGACGGCTCCAAGTTCACGGCTCAGGTTGAATTGGATCAGGTTTACGGATCAAAATTTATCCTACTTGATAATATTTGTACCTACAAAAATTATAGTAATCACCATCGGTTATTAAGAGATAAAAACTATAAACTGATTGAGCAAAATGCTTCTGTGCGCAATGGTTACTCCATTTTTGCTAAAGCGGATAGCCCTCATTCAGCTGAAAAGTCAGGTGAAGCCTCAACCCCTCTTCCAATCAATTTTTTTACGATTGTTATCAATGGTGAACCCTTCATTCGCTATCATATTGACGTCTTTAGTAAACTGCCATTCCGATGGCATTGGCACATTATTGAAGGTGTAGCGAAATTGAAGCATGATACTGCCTGGAGTTTAGCTACGGGTGGGTATGTCAGTGATGAAATTCACCATAATGGTCGTAGTATTGATGGCACCACAGAGTATCTCGACCAACTGATGGAACGCTACCCTGACCAGATCACCGTCTATCGCAAACCTGATGGGGTTTTCTGGGAGGGCAAGCGAGAAATGGTGAATGCTCCCCTTGAGAATATCCAACAAGAGTGTCTGTTGTGGCAGGTAGATGTGGATGAGTTGTGGACAACTGAGCAAATCTGTAAAGCCCGACAGATGTTCATCGACCAACCTGACAAGACGGCTGCTTTCTTCTGGTGTTGGTATTTCGTTGGAAAAAATTTAATTGTTAGCAGTCGCAATTGCTATACACAAAACCCCAAACAGGAATGGTTGCGTGTGTGGAGGTTTCAACCGGGAGCTGTCTGGGCAACCCACGAACCCCCAAGGCTAGTCCAACCGTCGTCAACTAATCAGTCAAATCAGTCAGCTAATCATGGGCAAGATGTAGCAAGCATCAATCCATTCCTACATCGAGAAACCGAAGCACAGGGACTGGTCTTTCAACATTTTGCTTATGTAACACCGGAACAATTGCAGTTTAAGGAGAGCTACTACGGCTACCAGAATGCTCTGGCCGAGTGGCAGGGACTACAGCAGCAGTCTGAATTTCCGGTTTTTCTGCGTCAACATTTATCTTGGGTTGAAGATGAAACCCTGGTTGAACCGGCGGATATCTGTGGTATAGTGCCGATTGCTCAGAAGGAGCCTGACGGCGAAAAATGGCAGTTTTTGCAACTGGAAGAATTTCAGCAACAAACTATGAAGATTGAAATACCATTCCCCCAAATTGTGGTTGATGGGGTATTTTTCCAATTTTTTCCTAACTCTGGGATTTCCCAAGTCTGGAAGTCTTTGCTAGAGGAATGGGCAACTAATGGCTTTGCTGACCATGTGATTGTTTTAGACCGGGCTGGAACGGCTCCGAGGATTCCTGGAATTCGCTATCGCCCTATTCGAGCTTACGATTACAACAAAACGGGAGCAGATGCTGACTTGTTGCAGGAAATCTGTGATGAAAAGGGGGCTGATCTATTCATTTCCAGCTACTATACCGCACCCCTATCTACTCCTTCTGTATTTATGGCTTATGACATGATTCCAGAGGTGATTGGTGCCAATCTTAACGAAGCAGGTTGGAAAGAAAAGCATTACGGTATCTTACACGCTTCACGTTATATTACGATCTCTGAAAATACGGCTCGAGATCTGATTAAGTTTTTCCCCCATATTTCCCCGTCCAAGGTAACGGTAGCTCACTGTGGGGTCAAAAAGGTTTTTTCCCCGGCAAGCGATGATGATATCAATGAGTTTAAGACTAAATTCAAGGTGACCAAACCTTACTTACTCTTAGTAGGAGAAAGAACTGGTGTTAATGGCTATAAAAACGCTATCTTTCTGTTCAGAGCATTATCTAAGCTGGTGGATAAGGAAGAGTTTGGGGTAATTTGTGTCGGTGGTAGACCTGAGTTAGAACCTGAGCTAGCTGCCCTGGCAGAAGGGATAACAACGATGGTTCTGCCCCTGAGTGATGAAGAATTAAAAGTAGCGTATTCTGGTGCGATCGCTCTGGTTGTCCCCTCTCTGTACGAAGGGTTCGGATTACCAGTTACCGAAGCAATGGTTTGTGGTTGCCCTGTAATTACCTGTCGTCACTCCTCTCTTCCTGAAGCAGCTGGGGAAGCAGCATTGTATGTGGATCAATCTAATGTTTACGAGCTGATTGATGCGCTCTACAAAGTTCAAAACCCAGAGGTTCGTAACCCGTTGATTGCTGATGGGTTTGAACACGCGAAGAAATTTTCCTGGTCAAAGATGGCCGATACCGTGGTAGAGGTTCTGGTCGAAACTGCCAAGACCATCAAAAATGATGGTACTGGTCTAGGTTCCACCCTTTGGGGAGAATTCAGGAAGTTACAGGCTCAAATCCAAGAACAGCTACCCCCAAGTCCGTCCCCAATTCAAGTTCAGCCAACTCAGCTTCCGTCAGGAGATCTCGAACAGCAATTGATGTACGCAGAGGCTCAACTTCAACAAAAACAGCGGGCACTTCAAGAAGCGGGGTCAACTCTAGCGGCAATGGAGTCCAGTAAATTCTGGAAACTGCGGGTAGGCTGGTTTCGACTAAAACCTCTGTTAGTTCCAGTAGTTAGTCTAATTTTAGGGATCAACTTACTACTGCTATCTACCGCTATGTATGCTGATAGGACTCTAGTAAAACTAACCTCATTCGTTTCTCCTGTCCAAGGAAATCTATTCTTTTCTCTTGGCGGTAGTTTGTTGTCCATTGCACTAATGTTAGGTATGGTGGGCTATCTTGGCTATATGAAGCCTCAGGTTCTCCGCAGGGTCAGAATTGTCATGGGTAGTGGGGGATTAGGGTTGATAGGTTTGACGGTACTACAGAATATTAACCTGTTGTAGATAACTGCCTAGTTTTCCAAGTCTTAATTCTTAAGACCCTTTATTTTTATTCCCTCTCTGGGGACTTAATTAAAAAAAGGCTTTTCAATCCGGACTTGTGATCAGACGTAAGTTCGAGCTAATTTATCAACACCTCCCTACAACAACAAGATGACACAAACGTTAAGACATATCTGTTGGTGTGGAAATACTGAGCTAACTGAATTTTCCCCCGACTACTTGGCGTGCTCTCAATGTGGCACTCTAGTGTCAAAAACTGGTTTGAGGGCTGAGCAGCTCCGTATAAAGGATGATAACCATGACTTCTACGGTAAAGAGTACTGGTTGTCTTATCAGACCGAGCATTATGGTTTTCCTGATATTCGTCAACGAGCCCGTCAAGACTTACCAGAGCGATGCCTCTACTGGCTGCGTACTCTGATGGCTTATAAACTACCGCCAGCCAAAGTGCTTGAGTTAGGTTGTGCTCATGGTGGCTTTGTGGCAATGATGGGCTGGGCAGGTTTTGAGGCTATGGGTCTGGAGCTTAGCCCTTGGGTTGTGGAATTTGCCCAACAGACATTCAATATGCCCATTTTGTCAGGACCGCTCGAGGATCAGCAGCTAGAACCAGAATCTTTTGATGCTATCGTACTCTACGATGTCATGGAGCATCTACCTGATCCAGTGGCTACCATCAGCCATGGGGCATCTCTTCTCAAGGAAGATGGTATTTTCATTGTCCAGATGCCAAATTATGAAGAGGGTAAAACCTATTCAGAGATGGTTGCTCAAAAGGATCATTTTTTAAAGCTAATGCAACCTATTGAGCATATCCATCTTTTGAGTCGGCGAGGGGCTTCGCAATTCTTTAAGAACCTCGGTTTTGAGTTTCTGCAATTTGAACAACAGTTGTTCGACTATGATATGTTTTTCGTAGCTAGTCGGCAGCCTTTTGTTCCCTATACTGATGAGCAAATTAGTTACTATCTGCTCAAGAGTCAATCTGGGCGAATGGTTCAGGCATTACTGGACAAATCCTCTGACTTTAATAAACTCAAATTTCAGTATCAAAACATCCAAGTTCAGTATCAAACTATCGAGACTAGGCGTGCTGAACTTCTGAAGATTATTGAGCAACAGGGTCAAGAGATAGCTTCCTTGCGCTCTCAGGTCAGTGCAACTGTCACAGACCTCCAGCAGACTAAATCACAATTAATCCAAGCCCACTCAGACCTTCAACATACTCAGTCACAATTAAATCAATCAAACTTAGACCTTCAAGATACTCAGTCACAATTAAATCAATCAAACTCAGAAAATGAACAAAATCAATCACAATTAACCCAAATACACTCAGAACTTCAGCATACTCAATCACAATTGGCACAGTCACAGGAAAAAATTCAGCATTTTCAGCAAAATCAATTACAGCAGATTCAGAACCAACTGAACGAAGCTAAGGCTAAGTTGAAGGTAATTAATGTAGAAATTGCGGCCATGAAGACCAGTAAGTTTTGGAAATTGCGATCGCTCTGGTTCAAATTTAAAGGGTTTGTCGGTTTACCTACAGATAACGAATAAAATTTTCAATAATTAACGTCAGCTAAAATAGGAGTTTAATCATGGTTGATCAGCTGCTTGAGCAAGTTGTCAGTGCTAAGGAATCATTCAACAGTTATGAGACGGTAAAAGAAGCTGTTGAAACCATTGATGGTTTCCTAGTTCCTGGCCAAGAAGAGTTCTTATTCAATAAAGTGAAGTCCCTCCCTGAGGATGCTCTTATTGTTGAAGTTGGCTCTTATAAAGGAAGGTCTACGGCAGCTATGGCGTTTGCCTGTGTAGGGACTAATCGCAAGATCTACTGTATTGATCCATGGATAGGGCAATGTCAGGACATACCAGAAAAGAGTGTCTTTGAGGTCTGGAAAGAAAACCTTGATAAATACCAACTGACTCCTTATATCAAATCTTTTCAGGGATATTCTTTAGAAATTCTGAAGCGTTGGGGTGAATTAACTGGAGAAAAGACGATTGACTTTGTTTTTATTGATGGTTCTCATGAATACTTAGATGTGCTGACGGATTTTGGGTTATTATTACCCCTGATGAAAGTTGGAGGATGGATGGCTTTTCATGATGTTGTTGAAACTTGGCCTGGATCCAACTATCTATGGCATGATATTGTCAAATTTCGTCTTACAGACCACGAGTACTCAACGACCCTTGCCTGTGGTCGAGTTAAAACGACTCAAGAACTCTCCAAGGAGTTACAAGAACTTCATGAGTTGCGGACATTGCTAGTTCAATCACAACAGCTTCAAGATAGCGGAATCCTAGAATTGCAAGAAACTCAAACTAAACTTCAACAAACTCAAGAGCAATTACAACAAACTCAAAAGCAATTGCAACAAACTCAAGAGCAATTACAACACGCCAACGCCAAAGTAGAGCTAGGTCAAACTAAACTTCAACAAACTCAAGAGCAATTACAAAATGCCAAAGTACAGCTAGTTCAATCACAACAGCTTCAAGAGAGTAAAATTATAGAACTGCAACAAATTCAAGACGAATTACACCACACCAAACTAGAAGTTGCGGCCATGAAGACAAGTAAGTTTTGGAAAATGCGATCGCTCTGGTTCAAATTTAAAGGGTTTGTCGGTCTCCCTACAGATAACGAATAAAATTTTCGGCGTTGCTTAATGATGGTATAATTTTAATCTCTGTGACCCCCAATCTTGTTGGTCACGGGAGCAGGGGGATTTAAGCAGCAAGAGACTAATGCTTTCAATAACTCATCCTTGAGTTCAGCAACGCCAAATTTTCAAAGATCAACCTTAGGAAAAAACGGAACCTGGTGAAACTATTGACAGTGCAAAGGTTATAAGCCAATGAACTGTCAAAACTGCCAAAGTAATAAGCTTCTAAAATCCTGCTAACAGACCAGGGTCAAGTTTTCGGTCTACTGAATCTGTTTACGAGGAAAACTAACAATTTTTTGATAGTCTAAAGGGTTAAAAAAACGCTCAGGAGTAAAGGGAGGAGAAAAGGCATCATTGACTAAATCTTCACGCACATAAAATCCATTGGCAGAATATAATCCACAACCTACTAACACCATCCCCTTACGGCGAGCTAGCTTCTCGAAAGCTACAAGAGAAGCTCCATAAGCAGTAGACTTACCATCCCAGCGATAATTAGGGTCATAGGGCATGATCCATTCTTGAGGTGGTGCATAGGCAGGATTATGCTCTAAACAAACCACTCTAGGTTGTATAACCGAAATAGCCTCATAAACGTAATAGTCATTACTATCAATATCCACTGAAAGAAAATCAATTTCTCCAGTAATACCACCCCTTTCAATTAAATCATTAATATTTTCGGCGTTAACTACCGCTTCGATAAATTTTAAGCGACCTTCCCCGATGGCATCTTTCTGATTGGCTGGAATAGCTTGTGCATAGTCTGGATAGGATTCTAGCCACAATCCTGTCCATCCCTTTTCTAAAAGATAACGACTATTGTTTTCTTCTCCTGTTTCTGCTCCAAACTCCACAAAAACCTGGGATTTTACACCAATTCTATTAAAAATTTCCTCTATAATGCCGTCTTCATCCGATTGAGAATATATCTTAAATCCAAAATGCTCTAACCTTCGTGGATCATCCCCTGCTTGAATCTTGCGGTCTTGTTGAATTTGTTCTATAACTGAATCCTGTTTATTCATGACTGTATTACCTTAAAACCCAACCAAATTTTTGGTCACTAGTTATCATTGGTTGTATTATACATTAAATGTACCTCACATCAATCTAAATACTACCGTGTTCGGGGTTTGATTAGCAACTGATACTGCTGGCAAACTTATAGCGGTGTCCAGGATTCATGACCTAATTGAGCGATAACCATCCAAAGTCAGTTGAGCAGTCTTTTGCCATGTGAAAAGCTTAGCACGTTGCCGTCCTTTCTCAATCTATAGATGCCCAGAGTTCTGGCTCTTCTACAACTATTTCCATAGTGTTAACTAGTCCATCCACAGAATCTGGCTCAAATAAACTAGCTGCATCTCCTACCAATTCAGACAAGGAAGAGGTTAAGCGGAAGATAACTGGACATTGGCATTCCATTGGCTCTAGGGTGGGCAAACCAAATCCCTCATAGCGGCTGGTATAAATTAGGGCTTGGGCGTTACGATATAGGGTTTTGAGTAATGAATTGAGCAGTCAGAGTTTTAGTTTTTCTATGGAATTACATGCTCAAAAGTGCTTGGATTCAATTATCTTTTTCCAGTATTTGCTTTAAGAATTGCTTTATTTTTCTCCTTACACCCCCCCCGAGTCTCCGGATTATCTTAAAGGGATGAGAGTTGCTTCCCTTATCCAGTAGACTTTCTAGGAAACTTATCGCCCCCGCATATCTACGAGGAAAACTAACAATTTTTTGATAGTCTAAAGGATTAAAAAAGCGCTCAGGAGTAAAGGGAGGAGAAAAGGCATCATTGACTAAATCTTCACGCACATAAAATCCATTGGCAGAATATAATCCACAACCTACTAACACCATCCCCTTACTGCGAGCTAGCTTCTCTAAAGCTACAAGAGAAGCTCCATAAGCACTAGAATTACAATCCCAGCGAAAATTAGGGTCATAGGGCATGATCCATTCTTGAGGCGGTGGATAGGAATGATTATGCTCTAAACAAACAACTCTAGGTTGTATAACCGAAATAGCCTCATAAACGTAATAGTCATTACTATCAATATCCACTGAAAGAAAATCAATTTCTCCAGTAATACCAGCACTTTCAATTAAATCATTAATATTTTCGGCGTTAACTACCGCTTCGATAAATTTTAAGCGACCTTCCCCGATGGCATCTTGATAATTTTCTCTAATAGTTTTTGCATAGTCTGGCAAGGATTCTATCCACAATCCTGTCCATCCCTTTTCTAAAAGATAATGACTATTGTTTTCTCGTCCTGTTTCTGCTCCAAACTCCACAAAAACCTTTGATTTTATCCCAATTCTATTAAAGATTTCTTCTATAATACCGTCTTCATCCGATTGAGAGTGTACCTTAAACCCAAAATGCTCTAACCTTCGTGGATCATCTCCTGCTCGAATCTTTCGGTCTTGTTTAATTTGTTCTATAACTGAATCCTGTTTATTCATGACTGATTACCTCACACCGATCCAAATATTACCGTCTTCGGGGTTTGATTAGCAACTAATACTGCTGACAAACTTATAGCGGTGTCCAGAATTCATCAGCTAATTGAGCGATAGCCATCCAAAGTCCGTTGAGCAGTCTTTTGCCACGTGAAAAGCTTAGCACGTTGCCGTCCTTTCTCAATCATAGATGCCCGGTGTTCTGAGTCTTCTACAACTATCTCCATAGCGTGAACTAGTCCATCCACAGAATCTGGCTCAAATAAACTAGCTGCATCTCCTACCACCTCAGGCAAGGAAGAGGTTAAGCAGCAGATAACTGGACATTGGCATTCCATTGCCTCTAGGGGCGGTAAACCAAATCCTTCATAGCGGCTGGTATAAATTAGGGCTTGGGCGTTACGGTATAGGGTTTTGAGTAGGGTATCATCACCCCTAAGATAGATGAAATTTTGCCGCATATTATGCTCTTCCATAACCTTGAATTCTGATTCCAAAAAATCACAGGAACCCCCAAAACAGACTAATTTGAAATTATCCCGTAATTTAGCACTAGCAGCAAACGCTTTGAGGACTATTTCAAAATTTTTATATTTTGAACGAGTTCCCACATACAGGAAGTAAGGCTGACTACGGCAATCCTTTGGTAATTCACATTCGTTAGCGTCTTTAATTCGACTTGCCCAATAGGTGACTTTAGTTTTTTCCGGATTAACTCCCAATAATTCTACTAAATCGTTTCGGCTATTTTCGGAAGCTACAAAAATTAAATCCGCTTGTTCAACTAGCTGCTGCTTATTTTTAATTAATGACTGAAACTTAGCTTGCCCTGATAAAAATTTTTCCGGAATCATATCATGGATTGTTATTACAAGTTTCTTCGGGTTAACAATCTCGATTAAGTCAGCATCATAGTAGGTAGGATGATAGATATCATACTGTCTACCCAATCTACGGACAAACCATTGAAAGGATAGTTTATTGATAGTGTCATTAATGGAATTAATCTTCGTAAAGTGCAATTTTGGCATCACCCAATATCTGGTGAGTTGAGCGCGATAGTCTGAAATATCATACCCATTGCTCTTGATACCACGATGCCAATGAATTGAGCACTCAGAGTTTGGCGATAACTCTCGCATTAACTCAATAAAAATTCGGGATATACCACCAAATTTCTGGATGGCAAACATTTGATGGTCGTAGAGAATATCCATGGTGAGTTTTGAGTTGTAAACAGTTCCGTAGGGTGCGTTAGGGACGGGCTCACCCTCATTTTCAGCTCCTAGCCAGGGTTGGCACAGCCCGTCCCGTAACGCACCGCTAGTATTGGAACAGCCCGTCCCGTAACGCACCACCGGGTATATATACTAATCCTTGTCTTGATGCACCCGTAAATCAAGGACACGTTTTCTAATTTCCAGAGTTTTATTGTTGAATACGTTCAAACATTACATTGTAAGCATGCTTCCCGTTGGGGTATCTCAGCCTTCCTGTTGCTATTTTAGCATTTTGACATTCCCCCTTACCCTCTAATTTTGTGCCTGAAACATCATTCCAATCTAAAACAAATTGATCGTCTTTATTATAGTTGATTTGAAATCTTACAGGGTTGGGAAACTTATGAGGATAGTTACCACTTGTTACTGATATTTTTTCTAGGTTCTTGTTTCCAGAATATGGATGATCAAGAAGATACACTATACCTGTTACCAATGTATCGTTATTTCTTTCTATTATCTCTAGATTTTCGACTTCTCCCAACTCTAAATGTTTAAGGTCTGTACGATTATATTTTGCTTCAATTCTTGGATTATCGTTGAATAACGATTTGCAATGCCCTTTTGGACAAGTTTGGTTAATAATTGGAATCAAGCATCTGATTTCTGATGTAAAAAGACCGACGACAATACCAACAGCGGCAAGAATCAAGCCTATTGCAGTAGTTGTTTTTTCCCAATTCCATTGATTTAGCATAATTTTATTGAATGTACCTCATAATTATAGTATATAATATATTTCCAGTTTACTAATAATCATCTCTGAAATCAAATAAAAAAGATAGATCACAGTAACCTATTGCCTTTTGCCTTTTGCCTTTTGCCTCTTGGCCTTTGGAAGTATGTTCACAACCGATATCCAAACGCTATATCAGGTTCTTTGAGTTGATTACTATCTTCCTGTGTCTGTAAATTATGATAGACTTTACTCAATTGATGTTCACGCTCTGAGCCAGAAACCATTAGGAATAAATTAGCGCTTGTCGCACTCCCTAACGTTAGTGCTGCTTCTGGAGTTGGTATAGATTTTAGTACTCTTGGGTTAGAATCTACGATCCAGCCCCGGAGGTTTTGATTGTAAAGATTCACAAGAGAGGACATCAATGCTTCCCGTCGCTGCTCATTTAGATTCTTGGCACTCACTTCCATCATGATCACTAGATTTGGTGAGCGCTGAATGGTTTCCATAGCACCATTTAATACCGCAAATTCGTATCCTTCTACATCAATCTTGATAGCATCTATTTGGGATAATCCCAACTCTGGAAGTATGGAGTCTAGACTACGCACTGGAATTCTGAGCTTTTCACGCAAGACAGACCGCTTAGTATCATCCATACCACTAAATGCGGATTCCTGGGTAATATAAAAGTCTGTTTCTCCATCTTCAGCACCGATGCATAGGTCATGGCAAGAAACTAACTGTTGTAAGTGGTTAACTTCTACATTCTGTTGTAAAAGCTGGTAGGCATCTGGGTTAGGTTCAAAGGCATGAACACAACCGCTGGGAGTTAATTTTGTAGCTGATGATACGGCGTAGTAACCAAAGTTTGCTCCTACATCTAGCACAATGGAATTGGCATCCAGCAGACCTAAAAAGAGTTGGGCATCAAAGTATTCTTGGTAATGGCCATAGAAAAAGTCACACCCTAGTCGATCCCCGACATCAACATGGAATGTCAAGCCTGATGGCAAGTTCACTGCTTGGATATCCCGGACCCCTGCTGGATGGAGTTTTTCTCGAAGCGATCGCAAAAACAAGGTGTAGGGTACCGCCAAGTTGGGAAAATCCATCGCCTGAGGCAGAAAATGATGGAATACCTGAAGATAAATCTCCATCTTCTCCAACTCATTTATGGACTCATGGCTAGGTAAATGCTCTTCCTGACTATCCATTAATTCGTAAACTCGTCTAGTTATTGTTTAGCAAAATTATACTTTGGTGTGACAATCTCGGGTGAGGGAACTAAATCACTGACTTGTAAGTCTACTGTAGATGCTAAAAATATTCGGCGTCTTTGGTGCTTGGTCTCCGTTTCCCAGAAATCTTCATGGTCTACATAACCCTGATAGTCGTATAGATATGGAAATCCTGAAACTTGGAGCATTTTCAGCAAGCAGCTTCGGCTAGGAATCATGGCATGGTAGGTTAAGCCCTGGGTTTCATTTTTGCCTTCTTCAACTAGATAGGTAACTGGTTCATTTAAGGGGACATTCATACTTTCAATAAATAACACTTTTTTGGTTAATAACTGCAAATTACGAATGACTTTGAATGGATTTTCTGTATGATAGATCAAGCCGAAGCAAAATACTAAGTCTGCTCCAGCAAATTGAGACATCTGTGGGGTAGATTCAACATCAACCTGATAAAACTTAGCTTCAGTTACCCGTTTACTAGCCTCTTCAACAAGTTCTTGTCTCCCCTCTAAACCAATTACATTTACTCCCCAATTCACCAGCTTTTCAGAAAACCAACCGGGACCACATCCGATGTCAATGCAAGTGGTAAAACTTAATCCTTGATTGATTCTAAGCTGATTGAGAATGTTTTCCGCTACAGCCCAGCGGGCTTGATTAATCGCAATATAGTAAGGTTCATCAAATAACATGGTTATAATTTCGATAAAATTATTGATAACAAACTTGTATAGCAAAGGGAGTAGGGAGTAGGGAGTAGGGAGTAGGGAGTAGTGAACAGAGGCAAGAGGCAGCTACCTCTACCCCCCTCAGACTACCCGCGCAGACTTCCGACACTTCCGACACTTCCGACACTTCCTTAGATTATGGGTATTCAACCGGACTTGATATCAGTCCCAGGGGCAACAGTGGAACTTATGACAGTTTTCCCTGATGCGATCGCGACAGATTCCGGTAAACTGAGGGGTGGTTTATCGTATGATCTAGTAGCAATGAAAATTGGGCAAAAAGTAAAAGTGTTTCGTCTAAGAGACCGGGTAGGCAACAACATCGCAAATAAACTGGGACAAATAGGCACGATCACAGATTATAAAATGACCGATGGCAGTGGAGTGGGCGTAACGGTGAAATTTGAGGACAACAGCTCTACCTGGTTCTTTGAGGATGAATTGAAAATCGTAGACTAGATTTTAATAAACGCGATCGCACCGAGGCACGAGACTTGCACTATGGCACGGATTCTAACATTTCTGGGTAAAGGCGGCACAGGTCGCACTACTGTGGCAATTGCTGCCGCTAAGCAGCTGTCGAGCCTCGGTCAACGAGTGCTACTGGTAGGACAAGACCCAAGTCCTAGCTTTGGACTGCTACTGGGGCTATCCCCAACGTCTGACCCGGTGGAAATAAGTCCTAACCTCCGGGTAGTACAGCTAATGACTACAGTACTACTGGAACGCAGCTGGGAAGATGTCAAAAAGCTAGAGGAGCAATATTTGCGATCGCCTACCCTAAAAAATGTCTATGGTCAAGAACTGGGCATTTTACCGGGGATGGATCATGCTTTAGCCCTCAACGCCCTTCGGGAGTACTACCAAAGCGGTCAGTATGACGCGATCATCTACGATGGCACCTGCTCTCAAGCTACCCTGAGAATGTTGGGAATGCCAGAAATTATCAGTTGGTATAGTCGTAGATTTCGCCAAGTCATGGCAGATTCTGACCTGGGCAAAGCCATTTCCCCCTTTATCCAACCAGTCACTAGCGCCATTCTAAATGTGTCATGGACGAGTGAGGACTTTGCTGGTGAATCAACGAATCAGGCCAACAATATGTTGGAGGATGGAAAAAATGCGATCGCAGATCCCAATCGGGTTGCATCCTATCTGGTCACTACCGATGACCCCGTAGCCATTGCCACAGCCAAGTATCTGTGGGGTAGTGCCCAACAAGTGGGTGTTACTGTCGGTGGTGTGGTGGTAAACCAAACCCCGGTAACCCCAGCAATAGAATCGGAATTTGCCCCTCTAGTCGTTAATACTCTTCCCACTTCCCCACCAGGGGAAGATTGGCAATCCCTGATCGATGCCCTGCCAGATTTTAAACAGGCATCCCAGGCACCCAGACCTATGACTATCGACATTCCTGGTCGCAACGTTCGTTTATTCTTACCAGGTTTTAACAAAAAGCAGGTGAAACTGACCCAATACGGTCCAGAAGTCACCGTTGAAGCGGGGGATCAACGGCATAATATCCTGCTTCCCCCACAACTTAGTGGTCAATCCGTCAAAGGGGCTAAGTTTCAAGATGGCTATTTGATAATTTCATTCTAGGTAGTTGCTATGGCTGAAGAAAATCTAACTGAACAAAGTGCCAAAACCCGTCAGCTACTGGGTATGAAAGGCGCAGCTCCTGGTGAAAGCAACCTATGGAAGATTCGCCTGCAGTTGATGAAGCCAATTACCTGGATACCCCTGATGTGGGGGGTAGTGTGTGGTGCTGCTTCCTCCGGTGGCTACAGTTGGACACTCGAAGACCTTCTGATGGCAGCCGCCTGTATGTTGCTTTCTGGTCCGTTGATGGCAGGGTATACCCAAACCCTGAATGATTTCTATGACCGCGAAATCGACGCCATTAATGAACCTTACCGTCCTATCCCATCAGGAGCCATCTCTATCCCCCAGGTGATCACCCAGATTGTGGTGCTACTCCTAGCAGGTATCGCTCTTAGCTACGGACTCGATGTTTGGGCTGGTCATGAATTTCCGACACTCACCTGTCTTACCCTAGGCGGTGCCTTTCTAGCCTATATCTATTCTGCCCCACCCCTGAAACTGAAAAAAAATGGTTGGCTGGGAAACTATGCTCTCGGTGCCAGCTATATCGCCCTTCCTTGGTGGGCAGGTCATGGCTTATTTGGTCATCTTAACCTGACTATTATGATTCTGACCCTGTTCTACTCCCTGGCAGGGTTAGGTATTGCAGTAGTCAATGATTTCAAGAGTGTGGAAGGCGATCGCGAATTGGGCTTAAAATCCCTACCGGTCATGTTTGGTGTTACCACAGCAGCTTGGATTTGTGTGGTGATGATTGATGTATTTCAAGCAGGGATTGCTGGTTATTTAATCAGCATTCATCAGAACCTCTACGCTGCTATCCTGATCCTATTAATCATCCCCCAAATCACCTTCCAGGATATGTACTTTCTCCGTGACCCCCTGAAAAATGATGTCAAATACCAGGCTAGTGCGCAACCGTTTTTGGTACTAGGGATGCTAGTTGCTGGTTTGGCTTTGGGTCATGGAGCCATTTAAAATAGGGAACAGGGAATAGAGAATAGGGAATAGGGAAAAAATCCTGTGTACCTCAGGTGCGACCCGTGGCGAATTTAATTCGCCTCGCAATTAAACCCTTAAAAATAGGGATAAATCGGTATTTAATACCACAAAATGGATATTGACATTTCCTTAGCGCTAGAGTATAATATAAGTGTAGAACCCAGCTCTAACGATGCCAAGAAAAGAAGGAGTAACAAAAAGGATATCGACTCAAGTCGTCCCTGTGGCAGGGATGACAAAGTCGGTTGAACTTGAATTGCTGCAGGTAATGAAAAAGCTGGGTATCGTCAGGGCTGAGTCCTACAACAAGCTGGGAAGTATTAACCATTGGGGACTAGATTGGAAAAAGGCGTACCCAGAAGTAAGGAGTTTTAGGACTCCCGAATCCCTGGGACTACCTTCAAAACTAATGGAATGGACGGTCAGTGATGTAGCGAAAGCAATCACAGCCCAACAAGCAGCTTGCACTGAGGCAGTTGTCAAAAGGATTTACAAAAGGTTCTCTGGTACATACAACCAAAAGAGAAGAAAAGAGCTTTGTAGACAGCTCAAAACTTTAGCTTTCCTAGAAAATCCTCTACTACACAGGTTCGTCAGGAAGGAATACCAACGTGGGCATTCTTGGGTTAAGAACCAAATAGTCTATCAACAGGGAGGTTATACCTGTAAGCAACTTTCTCGCAACACTTATCAGTTAGAGTTAGCTGGGTTGAGAAGAGGAAAAAGGAACAAGGTAATCGTTAGATCTAACCGAAAACTGAAAGGACAGATTCGGTTGATACATAATCACGTTTTGCAAAGATTTGAGATTCATTTTCTAGTAGACCATGGAACCGTAGAAATACCATCGGAACTCAAGAGTGTAGGAGTAGACAAGGGATACACCGAAGCTTTCTATGATTCGGATGGTCACGCACATGGGAAGGGACTGGGGAAAGAAACTACCAAGAAACAGAAACGAATATGTGCCAAGAATCGCAAGAGAGGGAAACTATGGGCACTTCATAGAAAGCTAGAGGAACTCAATCCATCTAGATCTGCTCGAATACTGAAGAATAATCTTGGTAGAAAGGCGGAAAATAAGCGATATAGGCAAGACCAATCGGAACTTAAAGCCATTATAGGAGCCGCTTCTAAGTCTCTTTTCAATGGTGAATCGTTGAAAGTTTTTGCGGAAGATTTAACACAACCAATAAAAAATAAACGCCAGTCCAAAACCATGTCCCGCAAACTGAATAGTTGGATGAAGGGGGAAATGCGGGACTCCTTACAGAAGTGGGCTAATTGGACTGGGTCAGTTGTCACAGAAGTCCAGCCTAGTTACACGTCGCAAATTGACTCCGTGACCGGAACCCTGTTGGGGGTGCGGAGCGGAGACAGTTTTACCAGATTCAATGGGGTCGTGTTGCAGGCTGACCACAATGCTGCATTGAACATCCTTGCTCGGGGTACGGACTTCGAAATTACTCGGTATATGAACAAGACCGAGGTTCAGGCAGTATTGTTGCGTCGTACCGCGCGTTACTTGAAAGGGATGGGACTTAGTTTGCTTGATGCAGTTGAGCTTGGCTGGCTTGATTGTAAACATAGCAAAACTAAGGCTTTCAAGCAACTCCTCCCCGGGATGTGAGGAACGCCTAGAAAGATGGGTGGGAGGTTCAACTCCAATTACTGCGCTTACCACCCCTTACTCAGGCAACAATACATTGCACCTTGACCGTTTAATCCGGGTTTATCCTGTTTTATTACGGTTTAAGAGTATCCCAGCTGATATAGCAGTCGCCAGGGCAGTTAGGAAATGACAAAAGTCTCAAACCTAAGTAAGCGCAAGAGTTTGACTCTCTTGGTGCGCATTCTGATGGTGATTTTTAATCACCAGGGTCGCACCGCTTCTGACTTCTGACTTCTGACTTCTGCTATAGCTGATCGCTGATTGCTGATAGCTTAGAGTTTAAGACTACCAGTATTGACCACAGGTTGTATATTTTGCTCAGCAGTCAAAACCACTAGCAAATTGTTAATCATTGCTGCTTTTGTTTCCTCGTCTAGCTCAATAATTTGGTGATCGTTCAGCCGCTTGATGGACATTTCCACCATGCTCAAGGCACCTTCGATAATTTCTTGACGAGCTGCTATAATAGCTTGAGCTTGCTGACGCCGTAGCATGACTTGGGCAATTTCTGGAGCGTAGGCTAAATAGGAAATACGACTATCAATCACCTCGACACCTGACACCTCCAAGCGAGCCTGTAATTCTTCCTTGAGAGCTGCTGCAATCTCTTCGGGGCTGCCTCTTAGTGACGCTAGGTTTTCTTGATTAGTATCGTAGGGATAGCGACTGGCTAAACCACGGATAGCGGTCTCACTTTGGATGGCAACAAAATCTACATAGGAATTGACGTCAAATGTGGCTTTGGCTGAGTCTACAACTCGCCAGACAACTACCGCAGCAATCTCAATGGGGTTCCCTTTCGCGTCATTTACCTTCAGCTTCTCACTGTTGAAATTACGCACTCGTAGAGAAACCAGTTGCTTGGAGGCGAAAGGGTTAACCCACCAAAAGCCAGAGGTACGGACACTACCAACGTAGCTGCCTAAAAACACTAGCACTCGGGCTTGGTTAGGCTGCACAGTCAGAAAGCCTTTTACGGCAACCAAGGCTACGATCACTAGACCAATACCAAATAAGTTGTTGGTATAGAGAAATAAGTCGTTGATATTGGAAAACCCGACTAGACCTTTACCTAACCACACACCAAAACTAGCGATCGCAATAATCCCTACCAGAGCAGCAAAACCATTAATTTTAAAGGTAGGAATTTCCTGAATACGTTCCATTTGCATGTATCGTTTGTGTATTGCTCTTTGTTGTTTTAGTTAATTGGCTGATAAGTCTATTTTGCTTGGTTTATCGGGGGTTTGACAGTACCCTTGCGGGTACTAATGACTAATTTGACCGTAAACCTGAATCATTTGTTGTGCGATCGCATTCCAACTATAGTGCTTTAAAGCATACTCCTGAGCCTTGACTCCCCGCAGTTGGCATTCCTCTTTATTTTGCAGGGCTTCCCGTAACTGTCTAGTCAAAGCCTGAACCTCACAAGCACTCACCCATCCTGCTTCAGCATCTTTGACGTTTTCCCAAATATGGACTTGGTCAGAAATCACCACTGCTGTCCCAGCCACCATCGCTTCCGCTACCGCAATCCCAAAGTTTTCGTAGTAAGATGGCAGGACAAATACGTCCGCATCCTTTAACAATGCTGCTTTCAAGTCACCAGTCACGAAACCAGTAATGGTAGTATTTGATGATAGAGTTGAAGCCTTGATCTGGTCTATGATAGTATTTTCATAATTAGGGTCTTGAGGATTAGTTCCCGCCAAGACAAAGTGAAATTGGAGTCCCTCGTTTAATAGCTTTTCTAGAGCTGGAATAAGTAAATCCAATCCCTTTTTTGGGTCAATACGAGACATAAACAACACTAAGGGTTGGTCATGGGGAATCTTCAATTCAGTACGTGCTCTCCCCTGTTGTTGCTGGAGTTGTGGCTGGATTGGCGGCGTTACTCCTAAGGGAATCACGATATCAGGGGATGCTGTCCCAAAACGTTCCGAAATCTTAGCTTCCTGTTGACTGGTAAAGTGTATACCAGCTGCTCCAGCTAAATTCGGTTTCTCCCACAGTGCGGCATAGATGCGCTTTAGCTGTTGTTTCTTCCGCAAATCTGCTGGATCAAGGGTACCTAAGGGACGCAATAGGTAGGGTAATCCCTGTTTTCGGGCGATGGTAGCCGCTGCTGTACTGACTGGGGAAAATAAGGCATGGATATGGGCAAGGTCAAATTCTGAGGCGTGTTGCCATAGCCAGCGTAATAAGCCCAGGGAAAATTTATAGCGGCGAAAGGGAGAGCAACGGAAGTATCTGATCTGATAACCATCCTGTTCTACTGGTTGATCCAGGGGTACATCCAAAGGGGGTTGACCAGCATCCCCATTAGAGTTAGTAGTTAGTACTGTAATTTCTACCCCTTGAGATGCCAGAGCCTGAGATAGTCCCTTTACCATTTGACTCGGACCACCATATACCAGGGAAATCGACGGGACGATTTGTAAAATTCGCATGGGATATTTCTTAATAGCAAGTTGGGTCAAAGATAGCACTATTCCTAATCAACCTTAGGAGCAATCACGAGCTTACGCCATCATTGAGCAACCTTTAGGTAAGCATTCAGCCGTCAGCTAAAAGCTCACGCTACTTGAGGTGCCGTCAGCCTTGTGGCACAGGCTTTGGCCACGCTACGCGAATGGCCACGCTGTGCGAACGACGCGCTTGAGGTAACTCAGCATTATTCCAATGCTTACTTGTTGTCTTGATGCAATAGCGAGTGGGGGAAACCACGGCAGTCGCTCATGGGGGGAACCCCCAAGACCGCGCTGCCTTCCCAAGACCGTAATGGTGCGCTTTCCGTAGGCGAATTAAATTCGCCACGGGTCGCACCTCTGCATCGCTTATTCCAAAGCTGGTAGCTGATAGCTGATAGCTGATAGCTTAAGGATTCCTGTTCCCTATTCGGAAGTTCAACAGTTGTGACGGTTAACCTTCTTCAAGGTCACCAATATCCCGCTTCAGAGGTCGCTTGTAGGTAAAGGTGAAGGTATCGCCACTCTCAATGACCTGGCGGATTTCGCTATACATGGAATAGTCACCCACTCCACTGACACTTGCCCAGCCCCGCGCCCTAGTTAATGCCACAAATAGCTGGTTACGCAAACTGACATCACTCTCTTTCCTGGCAACATTATCAACACCGACCACATACACCATATCCGCTTCATTACCCTTTGCACGGGGCACACGAGATATGGTTACTCCACCATCTTTCCAGAAGCGATCGCGATCAACGTGGGGCCATTGAGGCTTTAGTTCATTCAACTCCAATGCCGTGGGAATATAAATATCAATGTCTTGCTCCATCAAAACAACAGCGACATGATTTTCTAATTCAATTGCTTCGGAAGTGGACCCTAAAGCTAGCACTAAGATTTCTTTACTGGCTTTAAGGTCATCATCAACCAGATTATGCATAATCTTATCTGCCAAAGCACTCATTTCTTCCTGACGAGAGCCATAGGTTTCAAAGTCTAATACTGGTGCGCTCCACAATTCAGGAACGGGATTGGGGGAGTTTTCTTTTGGACGATGGATGGTGATTTGTTGACCGGGAATAAAGTTACCTTTGACTTCATAACCAATTTTTTCCCAATCTTCCTTTCTGGTAATTCCAGTTAGCATGCCCTCAGGACGTAGCAACCCCATTCCGAGCCCATGAGCAGCGGTGAGAATTGAGCCAGGAGTGCGGTAACAGCGCCGCATAACTTCAGATTTTTTAATACCACCGGGGTATTGTGGTCCTTGTGACAAAAGTCGGCTGAGATTTTCACCTAACAGTTCTTTTGTGGTAGGGATTTTTAAGGTGTCTAGGCTTTGAGCTTCGTCATAAGCCCAGATTAAGCGCCGTTGTTCTGGCTGTTCTGGGTTAACGGGTCGTAAGGCTTGATAAGCTAGCCAATAAATTGCTTGTTTGCCCTGGAATTTTAAATAATCTTCAGTAACTAAGTCTTGTCCTTCATCAATTAAAATAGCATCAAAGCAGGGTTCAATGTTGATTTCTTCCGATAGCCGTTTACAAAGTTCTGCTAAACCACGATTGGGCTGTCTTTCCCGAGTATCCCGAGCGGATTTGGGTCTAGCCCCATTTAACTGGCAAATTGTGCTGTATAAACCAGGCTGATCCTTAGCACCCCAAGCATGAAGCACTCGCAGTTTGTGGTTAGTCTTGTGGTCATACTGGATATAGCCATTGCTGAAACGACGCAGCCATCGATCCACTAACCCAATCATTAAGTCGTAGAGGGTGCGACTAAAAAACACTAACCCAATCGTCCAGTCTGGGTGCTTCAAGTGCATATGAGCAGCTTTTTGGCATAGCAGCACTGTTTTTCCTGACCCCGCAATCCCCCGCAGCCGCTGAAACCCAGGAGGGATTTCTTTACCAATGTGTTCCTGCTGCATATCTAATTCGTAGAGTTGTTGGGTGTAAGCGGCTACAACATTAGCGCGCGTTTTGCCTTCGGTAGAGACTAGGCTACGCAGAGGTTTACGGAAAATAGGTGCTCCGCTGATCACGGCTAAAAGTAACTTCCACTGCTGATCATCTATGTCTTCTCCTGGTATCACTGATTCACTTTCTTGAATACACTCTAGGAAGCCAACTTTACCGAGTTGGTCTTGGAAGATAATGGGAGGACAGTCTGGCAGTTGGTCAAAACCGTGGTGTTGCCATTGTTCTTGAGTAATTAGAGGAAGAGCAATCATCGCCCTTCCGGTAACTTTGCGCCAAATAGCAGGTTCGCGATCGCAAAAGGCAAGTATTGCTTTTAACTGATGTTCAGCTTGTTGGTAGGGATGTGCTTCAGTGGTGGAACAGTTTTGGAGTTGCCACTGATCACCATCAATAGTAATGATTTGATCAATGGTGATAGATTGGATTTCAATTACTACTAGACCAAGGTCTTGATCAGTAATTAAAATATCAGGCTCTTTAGAGATTTCCCCTACTTTAGAAAAAATAGGATAGCGCCAGTAGCCAATACAATTGCGTTCTGAAAAAGCACTGCGAGTGGCATCCCACACTCTTTGTTTTCCTGTTTCTTCACTTTCTGTGATCGGTTCAGTGGTAATAAATTTGCGACCCTGATCTGTATCGATAACCGACATTTGGGCTAATTTCCTCTGGTAAGATTTACATCGCTTTTAAGGTGAGGTACACAATTTTAGGGAATAGGGAGTAGGGAGTAGGGAGTAGGGAGTAGGGAATCGGGAATCGGGAATCGGGAATCGGGATAAAATCCTGTGTACCTCATAAGTATGGTAAACGGTAGATTAAATCCGTATTGCTATAGCGCGTTACCATCTCCCCACATCTCCCATACCTCCCACACTTCCCTGTCTTTCCCTACTCCCAGCTCGGAAGCTCCCTCAAACCCAAGAGGAAAGTACTTCACCTAATTGAGAACTGCTATACTGCTTTATACAGTCCTAACCGTAGAGTTCCCAAATTGTCAGCTATGGAATACAGGGTGCAGGGAATTCCAATGAAACGAAAAATAAAAGGTTTAGCCAATCATACAGGATGATAAAAATTTCCAGACCAAAAATAACTTATAAATTCTGTTCGAGAGTTGTAGTACTTAGTCCTATGCTACTACCGGCGGAATGTGGGTTATAATATAAAGGGCTTGAGTAAAAACAGGGGCGGAGAATAGCAATGAAGACAGCTCTGATACTAGTAGATATTCAGAAGGACTACTTTCCTGGTGGTTCTATGGAACTAGTGGGGATGAATTTAGCTAGTCAAAATTATCAACATTTACTAGAGCATTTTCGGTCAAACAAGTTGCCAACGTTTCACATACAGCACTTTTTTGAAGCTGATTCTAATGCAGGCTTCTTTATCCGAGGTACTGAAGGAGTTGAAATCCATGAGAGTATTAAACCCCTTCCTGGTGAAACTGTAATCCCGAAAAATTATCCCAATAGCTTTCGGGAAACTACGTTGCTGGATCAACTCAAACAAGCTGAGATTGAACAGCTAGTTATTTGCGGTGCCATGAGTCACATGTGTATTGATGCTACCACTCGCGCTGCTGCTGATTTGGGTTTTAAGTGTAAGGTAGTTCATGATGCCTGTGCGACTAGAGATCTGGTTTTTGGGAATCAGACTATTATCGCTAAAGACGTACATGGGGCATTTATGAATGCTTTGGGTTTTGCGTATGCTGATGTGATTAGTTTATCGGATTTTTCGTAGGGATTGATCCGAGATAACAACCAGTGCGATTCGTTATTCAAGAATGATAACAATAAGATGAATTGTTTACAGCAAATTTCGCCCCCCTAGCCCCCCAACTTTGGGGGGAAATTGAGTTAAAGTCCCCCAGAATTGGGGGATTTAGGGGGCTTGCCGCTCTCGGTAGTGAGGTCAATTCATCTGAAAACGGCTGTAATCACAAAACATCTTATTCTTATCAAGCCCAATTACTTAAAGAATTAAATCTTATCATTGATTGTTTGACTGATGACCCTAACCCTTAAACTACCACCAGAATTGGAGCAATATCTCTTGCAGGAAGCCAAGCAGCAAGGGATATCCCTCGAAGCTATAACATTACAAGTTTTGGAAAACTCTATTCTGGTAAGGCAAAAGCAAGCTGAAGCGGTTAATCTGCTTCAGTCCTGGATTGATGATGAGGATATTCAAGAGCAGCAAGAAACAGGTCAGTACTTGATCCATGCATTGGATCAGGATCGACTCTCTGAGCGTCAGTTATTCCCAATCGAGATGAAAGGTGTAAGTTGGTGAGGGCAGTCATAGTGTTAGATGCAGGACCGGTCGGTCTGATCACCAATCCCTACTCCCACCTGCCAAGCTCCCTCAAACCCAACACGAAAGTACTTCACCCAATTGAGAACTGCTATACTGCTTTATACCGTTATAAACGGTAGAGTTCCCCAATTGTCAGCTATGGAATACAGGGTGCAGGCAATTCCAGAGAACCATAGATTACTTTTAACCCTTTGAGTCACATCCAGAAACCCCAGCTAGTAGAGGTAAACGGTGAAACCCTTAATTAAATTTCCCCTTGATGGCGACGAATCCATTCTCGTAGAAGTAGAGGAGTTACCAGCAACGGATGTAGATGATGATCTGGTTGCTAACTACCCTGGTCAACAAGTAATTGTTCAAGCTCAAACCTCCTTTGCTGATGCGATGGACAAAATTAAGCCTATCGCTACTAATATTATTCGCAAAGTCCGCGAGCTAAAGGATTCCCCGGATGAAGTGGAGGTAAAATTTGGGGTAAAGATGACCTCTGAAATGGGTGTTGTGATTGCCTCTGCCAGTGTGGAAGGTAACTATGAAATTACCCTGAAGTGGAAAAAGTGAGATGTAGTGGTAGATGACTGTCCAACTCAGAGCTGCGATCGCACGAATTCGTAAAGCTAACGGGAGAGTAGTTGGTGCAGGTTTTCTGGTGTCCGATCAGCATATTCTGACCTGCGCTCATGTGGTTAATGCAGCATTATCGAGACAACCAAGTGTTCCAGATCAGCCCAATCAGGAAATTGATCTAGATTTTCCCCTAGTTGCATCCGGAAACATTCTTAGGGGGAGGGTTGTTCGCTGGATACCAGTTCAACGAAGTTCTGATATTTTACCGAAAACTGGAGCAGACATCGCCTTAGTAGAATTGGAAAGCACTCTGCCAGAAGGCACCCAACCGGTAAGACTGGTTAAAGCAGAGAACCTATGGAAACATCCTTTTCGAGTCTTTGGTTTTCCAGAAGGGCAAGCGGTTGGTGTCTCGACTTATGGCATCATCAGCAATCCCCAAGCTAATGGTCGAGTACAGATAGATGTACACGGGACTTATCCCATAGAGTCAGGATTCAGTGGTTCTCCGGTATGGGATGAGCAGTTAGATGGGGTGGCTGGCATGACTGTAGCGATTGATCCTAAACGACCACAGGTTAGGGCTGCGTTTATTATTCCCACCACTCAGTTGATCAATGCTTGTCCAGAGTTGGAAGAGCAAGCTATTCCTCCTTGTCCCTATCGAGGTTTGTTTCCCTTCCGAGAGCAGGATGCTAAATTTTTCTTTGGACGGGAGCAGTTTACCCAACAGTTAGTTAAAGCGGTACATAAACAGTCCCTAGTGGCGGTGATTGGAGCTTCTGGAAGTGGTAAATCTTCGGTGGTGTTTGCTGGTTTAATTCCTCAGTTACGTTCAGAAGAAGGTTGGTTGATTGAGGGATTTCGTCCAGGGGATCGCCCGTTGCGCAATTTGACAAAGACGTTAGTTGATCTGCGAAAAATCGAGACCATAGATCCACTGGATCAAATTGATCAGATGGTTGAAAAGTTTCAGGAGGGAAAGAGAAAGTTACGGGATGTGATAGAAGACATTCTGGAAAGGAACAACCGCACTCGCCTGTTACTAATAGCAGACCAGTTTGAAGAACTTTATACTCTTTGTAAAGATAAATCAGAACGCCAGATATTTCTAGATCTATTCCTAGAAGCAGTCAATCAGATAGAGAATTTCACCCTGGTTATTACCTTACGGGCTGACTTTTGCGGATATGCCCTTTCTTACCGTCCTTTTGCTGATGCTTTACAGGATGCTGACCGCAAACTTGGGCCAATGAACCGAGAAGAATTGCAAAAGGTAATAGAACAACCTGCTCAATTGCTGGGAGTAAGAATTGAGTCTGGGCTGACGGAACGCATTTTGGAAGCAGTAGAGGATGAACCAGGATATTTGCCGTTGCTAGAGTTTGCCCTGACATTACTGTGGGCAAAACAGCAAAATGGTCAGTTAACTCACCAAGCTTATGAAGACATTGGGGGTGTGGAAAAGGCACTGGCCGAATATGCAGAGCAAGAGTATCAAAATCTCAGTGAGGAAGATAAACAACGGGCGCAACGGGTATTTATTCAGTTGGTGCGTCCAGGGGCAGGAACGGAAGATACTCGAAGATTGGCTACCAGTACTGAAGTTGGACAAAATAACTGGGATTTAGTGACACGGTTGGCTTCTGCTCGTCTGGTAGTTACTAATAAAACAGAGAAGACTGATGAAAAAGAGGAAACTGACCAAGAAACTGTCGAGATTATTCATGAAGCGTTGATTCGGGAATGGGGAACCCTACGAGGTTGGATGGAGGTGAATCGAGAGTTTCGCACTTGGCAGGAAAGACTGAAGGTCAGAATTCAGGAATGGGGGAAAAGTAATAGGGATGATGGAGCATTATTGCGGGGTGTGCCTTTGGGAGAGGCAGAGGAGTGGTTGCAAAAGCGTCTAGCTGAACTTAGCAAAGATCAGCTAGACTTCATCAAGGCTAGCTTAGAGTTAAGGGACAGAGAGCAAAAGGAACGTTATCGCCTAGCTAAAGAAAAAGAAGAACAAATTAAAAAGTTAGAACGGGCACTGACTGAATCTAATGTGCGAGAGCAAACACTAAAATCGCAAAATCTGCTTCCATCCCATCCTGTGGAAAGTTTATTGGAGGCAATGAAGGCAACTAAACTAAGCTGTGAAAAGTTGAATGGAGAAGTTTTGAGTTTAGCTTTCGATAGTTTGTTGTGGGCATTGAGTTTTGTACGTGAATGTAACCGTCTGTACGGACATACAGTAGAGGTCAGTGCAATAGCTGTAAATTCTCAGGTACAGCGAATTGTGAGTAGCAGCTTGGATGGAATGTTATGTTTATGGGATTTGCAAGGAAATCCCATTGGACAACCTTTTCAAGAGCATAAGGTTGCTATTAGGTCTGTTGTCTTTCACCCAAATGGAAAAGTTATTGTTAGTGGTAACGACGATGGAAAGTTAGAACTATGGGATTTGGAAGGGACGTTAATTAAATCATTCCAGGGACATAACAATTGGGTTACTGCCCTTGCCTTTAGCCCCGATGGAAAATTTATTGTCAGTGGTTGCTTTGATAAGACACTACGTTTATGGAATCTACAAGGAAAGCCTATTGGAGCGCCTTTTCTGGGACATGAGGCTCCAATTACATCCGTAACTTTCACTACGAATGGAAAATATATTGTTAGTGGTAGTCGAGATACAACTGTACGTTTGTGGAATTTGCAAGGTAAGTCGATTAAGTTACCGTTTACTGAAGATGATTATGAAGTTAATTCTGTCGCTTTCAATCCCCAAAAAACTCTTATAGCCTGTGGTAATGAAGGGGGACGAATTGTTTTATGGGACTTAGAAGAACTGAAAATAACAAGTTCATTTTCAGCCCACGATCAAAGTATCTGTTCTATTGCGTTTAGTCCTGATGGAAAGTGGATTATCAGTGGGAGTGAGGAATCTACTATTGGTTTGTGGGATTTGCAAGGAAATAGGCTAGCTCTATTAAGAGGTCATCAAGGGAAGGTTACTACAGTCGCATTTAATTCAGAGTCCAACCTTATTTTTAGTGGTAGTGCAGACACAACTGTACGTTTGTGGAGTTTACAAAACCCTTTATACGGAAATCAGTTTCAAATTAAGGGTAATCATCAGAACATGGTTAATTCAGTTACTTTCAATCCTTATAGTAAAAGAATTATTAGTGCAAATAGCGATTGTACGCTTAAAATTTGGGATTTACAGGGAAATTTGATTGAGTCACTAGCAGTTGGAGATAGTACTGAAGTTATCTCAATTGCCTTTAGTCCTGATGGTCAGTGGATGATTACTGGTTGCGCCGATGGTCGTTTAATTCTAAGAACTTCACAAGGCAAATTGATAGAGAAATCTTTTCAAGGACATAAAGATGATGTAACTTCTGTAGCTTTTAGTCCCGATAGTAAGTTAATTGTTAGTGGTGGTGCTGACAAAAGAATCTGCTTATGGGATTTGCAGGGTAACTTGATTAAGCCACCCTTCAGAGGACACAAAGAGATGATTAGCTCCGTTGCCTTTAGCCCTAATGGTGAACAAATCATTAGTGGTGGTTATGATGGTGGGTTGTATTTATGGGATGTGAATGGTGATCAAACCTTTCGACCTTTACAGCAAGAAGGGAGTGGCATTCTTTCGGTGGCTTTCAGTTTGAATGGACAGTGGATTGTCACTGGAAGTATGAATCAATCCTTGCAACTATGGAATTACAAATCTAAGGAAATGTCCTTACTCCAAGGACACAAGGGATGGGTTAGGACTGTTGACTTTAGTCCAGACAGCAAGTTTATTGTCAGCGGTAGTGCAGACTATACACTAAGACTTTGGGACGTCAAAGGTAATGCGATTGGTCCACCATTGGAAGGGCACAAGGACAGAATTAGTTCTGTGTCCTTTAGCCCGGACGGACAATGGATTATCAGTGGTAGCCATGATGGTACATTAAGATTGTGGGAAGGTAATGTTAAAGCTTATATGGATAGGGCTCGTCAAAGACTATCTGGTCATTCTCTGTTATTGGATCAATACGGTTTGACCAGCTAGTTGTTAATTGTTTGATAACCATTCAGGTGATGGGGTTGACAAAAAGTGAAGGATGAGTGGTAGTCTAGAAAGATCGAAATCAAACCGCCAGCTATCCCAAATAGTTTTGAAGCTCTGGAACTGCAGCCCCAATCAGTTCTGGTAGATATCGTGCTGCAACAACCAACTAGCGAATTGAACAACTGATTGGAAAGGTGCTTAAGGGCTTTAGTGGATAAAGCTATTGAACTAAAGCCATTGCACCATTTTAGCTATGCCAGTCCACTAAGCCACTATTTCCGATCTCCATCTTGATGCATTTATACAATGATAACGATTTCAATTTTTTAATTATCAGGAGAAACAGGGTGTTAAGGATCTTGGTAGGTAAGTTCTGTGGTAGAGCAACCTGGTATTGAAAGTTTGCTGCATAACTTTTGGTAGTTAGCCGGATAAGTATATAGATACTTTAAAATCAGCACTCAGCACTCAGCACTCAGCAAGTAGTGCATTAGCTGAATGCTTACATTGTTTTTACAACAATAGGAACTATTGTCTTATGTCTAAGCGATTTGTATTTTGGCAAACTTCTATTATTATAGTTTGTTCAGTCCTGTGTACAGCTACTGATGTTGGCGCTAAAACTGGATTGAATACCCGGTCTCAAACAGAACAGTCAATTTCACCCCCCGTCAAACTTGTCAGAATACCGCGCCATTTAATTAATAATATTGATGAGGTTATTGATGGAATTCGCAAATCCCGTATCTGGGACGATATTGATGATTTCATTCGACGAATTCCCTTTCCTCAAAATACTAGAAACCCAATTCCTAAAAATGATGATTTCTGGGATAAAGTTAAATATGTATTCAAGATAGCAGTGAGCAATCTTAAATATCCTCAACGTCCCTCTAACGTTAGAAATGGTCAGTTGAATCGTATACTCGATAAGGTATATGTAAACCACAATTGTCTGGGTATTCTACCCTGCGGGATTATGCTGGAAAATTTCTTCAAAACAAATTTGGGTGAACCATCTTACCATTCCAGAGGAACAGAGCAAATCATGCGCCTAAATAATTTATTGTCTGAAGGAGTACTCGATCCACACGATTACAATGTTGCCAAAGACGTTCGTGATGATCTAAAGTATGCTATGAACTGGCCATAATACTGAGATGATAACCGGATTATACCTGATCAGGCTCGGGGTTGCTTAATAATGGAATAATTTGAAGAGTTTTGTGGCAAGCGCACGTGTGGAATGGGCATCTTGCCCGTTTTATATCCCGGCGGACTGTCCCAATAAGCCCTTAGGTGGTGCGTTACTTTCGTCTTGGATTAATGGGATCAGGGAGTAGCAAGCCAGCGCTCTTTCCTACTATTCCCGATTCCCTATTCCCTATTCCCTACTCCCTATTTCCTCCGCACTCTCAACCAAATCAATAAACTCAGCTCGATAACCCTCTAAATCTACCCCTTCGGATTCCTTTGCTAATGTTAATGCTTGGTCAAAACTGGCTTTACCTTTGTAAGGAGAATCTCTTAACACCATACCAAAACTGGCAACGGCAGCGGAAAACTTAAAGTTATCGGAAGCATCGTTTAGCTTTACAGCTTTATCAACCAAGGGATAGGTCAGGAGTTGAGAGGTGTTACCGTCAGGATCTTTGTAACGTAACTTGACCTGCATTAATTCTTTGGAATTATTGCTTGAAGCAGCATTGGATTGATATTTCAGAGGGTCAATATCCGGTAATTTGACATTAGTTTTCGCTCCCACAGGAATAATTTCATACAGTGCAGTAACAGTATGACCTGCTCCTAATTCTCCGGCATCTTTAGTATCATCATTAAAGTCTTCATCCTTGATCCGCCGATTTTCATAACCAATCAAACGATACCCTTGGACTTTGGCAGGATTAAATTCTACTTGAATCTTAACATCTTTGGCAATAGTGAGTAGAGTGGCTCCAATTTCGTTAACCAGAACTTTCTTAGCTTCTAACTCGTTATCAAGATAAGCATAATTGCCATTTCCTTTATTAGCAATTTTCTCCATCTTGGAGTCTTGTAAATTACCAGTACCAAATCCTAATACGGTCAGAAAAACTCCTTTTTTTCGCTTCTGTTCAATTAGTTTAACTAATTCGGTATCACTGGAAACTCCGACATTAAAGTCTCCGTCGGTTGCGAGAATAACTCGGTTATTTCCTGATTTAATAAAATTATTCTGGGCGAGTTTATAAGCCAGTTGAATTCCTGCTCCCCCAGCAGTAGACCCCCCGGCATTAAGATTCTCAATAGCTGTTAAGATTTTATCTTTCTGGTTGCCTGGAGTAGGAGGTAAAACCACGCCCGCAGCGCCAGCATAGACGACAATACTAACCTGGTCTTCTTCTCTCAATTCATTGACAAGCATCCGAAAGGCATCTTTGAGCAGGGGAAGCTTATTGGGACTATTCATAGAACCAGAGACATCCAGCAAAAAGACAAGATTGCTGGGAGGCAAATCTTCAATCGCCATCTTTTCCCCTTGGATACCAATGTGAACTAATTGGTGAGTGGGATTCCAAGGAGCTTGAGAAATTTCTGTGGTAATCGAGAAAGGGCGATCGCTTTCTGGTTCGGGATAGTCGTAGTTAAAGTAGTTAATTAATTCTTCGATACGGATGGCATCAGTAGGGGGGAGTTGACCGTTATTAAGGAAACGACGAAGATTGCTGTAGGAGGCGGTATCAACATCAATAGCAAAGGTAGACAGGGGATTATGCTTTACTCTCTGAAAGGCATTCTCATCAATGGGACTATAGTTTTCTCTGTTGCTGACTTCTGGGATAGCTGGCTGTGTTGTCAGTAACGGCATCCGTTTGGCCGCAGGAATTGAGCTACTAGGAACTGCTTTCAAGGCTGCATTTGGGCTACCGGAGAGTGGCATTGAGGCTTGGGGTCTCAAACCTCTGTTAGAGAAATTCTGAATAACACTATCCGCCGACCTCCCGACCTGGGCTGATTCCATAAGTTCTGATTGGCGCTGTCTTTGGTCACGTTCTACGTCTTGCGCTACAGGTAGATTAGAGCTTTTTTCTGATTCTTGGGCTGAACGCTGATTGTGGCAAGCTGTTGTTAGCTGTGCCAAGATAGCAACCATTCCGGAAAGGAGGAATAGTCTAAGTAATTTGTTCATTTGATTTGCCCTCTGTATTGCTTATTCCTAAGCTAGTCCACCACAGAAGGCTGATGGTCTGTGTTGCGGTTTCTGTAACAGTTAATCGGGAATCGGGAATCGGGAATCGGGAATCGGGAAGTTAGAATTTAGAATTTAGAATTTAGAATGGGGAATCGGGAATCGGGAATCGGGAATAGATTAATCGTTTGGTGGGCAGTGCCTAGGAATCCTATGGTCAGCTAATGAATCTGGAGGAAATTACGCTGACCACTGACGGCTGACGGCTGTTCGCGTAGCGTGCGCGTAGCGCATATGCTTACGTTAGGCTCTATATTAAATGGTATTTCCCAGGGTAAACGGATCTAATTTTGTTAATTCATATCCATAGTGTTTTTACCATTAAATAAACACTATATGTATAAAATATATTGTCAACTATCGCCATAAGGCCAGGTTTATTGAAAACTCCCCTGGTTGATTGACAAGATGGGTTTATTCTATGATACTTTTACAGATATAGGAGTGGAAGCAAAGCTTAAGATATCTTCGGCTTCCTGCTCCAAAGCTACCTGATACCTTTCAAGAAAAATACTATGTCTTAAACTGTACTTCTCTTCCTATAAAATTAGATAAACAATGGCTACTTGCCATGGTGTATACTGATGTTGTTAACCTTGATGTTGTTAACCTTTTTTAGAGACGTTATACTAATTAGGAGGTAGACGTCATTTTTTTTGGTTCGCTATTCCCTATATCCTTTTATAGGTTCCGGTAATCCACTTTTCTGGTGATCCGCTATTTACTGTTGTCTAAAATTCAGGATTATCTACCTCAAATCGTTTAAAACAACTGTTTACAACCACTATATAATCCCTAATTAAGGAAGTTGATCATGTCTACTAAAAGTTCTGCAATCTGGGGATCTTCTTCCTTAGCAATTGCCATTTTTGCCCTATCGTCTTCACCAATTCTGACTCGCATAACAGAACATGATATGGGCCCTTATGGAACAATATTTAATCGGTTTTGGATTGCCAGCCTAGCGTTGGGCCTTGGCAAGGTTATCAAACTACTTTGGGATAAGCACAGCGGACGCTTATCTACTACTGATAACACTGATAACAAGGCTTATACTGTAAAGGATTTTTTCTCCTTATTTCTTGTTGCTAGCTTAGATTCAATTTGCCTAGTGACGTGGGCTTGGTCTCTGACAAAAACAAGTGTTGCTAATTCTAATCTTCTCCACAACACCACTCCTATTTTTGCAGCTGTCGGCGGATGGTTACTGTTAAGCCAATCCTTTAATCGTCGCTTCCTAATCGGCATGATGCTGGCTCTAGGAGGAACGTTCTTAATTGGTTTTAACGATTTTCATATCGATCGAGATACATTGATAGGGGACAGCGTTGCATTACTATCTGCCCTTTTCTATGCGGCTACACTTTTGGTAACAGAGAATCTCCGAGTAAAATTTGACACAAGCACAATTTTACTATGGCTTTATACCTTGGGTGGCCTATTGTTGTTACCATTAACATTGCTATTTGAAGATAGACTATTTCCTGCTTCCTTTTCATCATGGTCTGCTGTTATTGGCCTAGGACTTTGTGGCTCTATAATTGGATTGGGTGCATTATTCTATAGTCTCAAACAATTTTCATCTAGCTTTGTCTCTCTCATCCTATTGCTGGAACCCATGATTGCAGCATTATTTGCCTGGCTAATTTTTGCAGAAAAATTGAGTTGGTTAAATGGCTTGACGTTTATAATCGTATTATCTGGGATTTATCTGGCTCAATCAGATGGAGAATTAGATAATATCGGCTCTACCGAAGCTACTTAATATGTAATAGCAAAGGGAACAGCTAGGGGAGCATGTCAAATTTGTAATTAGGTACATAGATCCCCCCTAACCCCCCTTAAAAAAGGGGGGAATTAGATTGAAAAGTCCCCCTTATTAAGGGAAACGGGGGATCTGAATCAGGGATTAACAAAACTGACATGCACCCATCAGCTGGTGGGCAGTGCCTAGCAATTCTATGGTTAGCAAATGAATCTCTGTGAAGCACTGCCCACCCTACTTGCTATTCCTACTGAACCCAGTTAAGATTCATCTTGACACTCCCCGCGCCGAAGCCCCAAACCTCCCACACTTCCCACACTCCCCACACCTCCCTCTCTTTCCCTATTCCCTATTCCCTATTCCCTATTCCCTATTCCCTATTCCCTATTCCCTGTTTCCTGTTCCCTATTCCCTGTTTCCTGTTCCCTAATCTCTGCTTCCAATGCCCGATTTGCCCAATCCCGTGCTTTGATAGCGTCTCGGTAGTTTGGCTGGTAGCGCACTGCTTTATCATAAGCAGCGATCGCTTTTTTATACTGGTTGACTTTAACTAATGCATTGCCTAGGCTATACCAGGCTTGGCTGTAGTCAGGTTTATAGTTAACTGCTTGTTGGTAAGATGCGATCGCATCTTTATATCGTTCCAATTTATAGAAGGTATTGCCTCGACTGTACCAAGCTTGGTAAGGCTTGGATTTTAGTTTAATGGCTTTGTCGTAAGCTTCCAGGGCATCTTCATATCGCTGGACTTGATGGAGTGTCCAACCGCGACTGTACCAGGCTTGATAGGAATTAGGCTGGAGTTTAACGGCTTGCTCAAAGGACCCTAAGGCTTCTTGGTATTTCCGTAATTTATTTAAGGTATTGCCCCAGCTATACCAAGCTTGGTAGAAGTTGGGCTGGAATTGAACGGCTTGCTGATAAGACTTGGCTGCATCTTTATACTTTTGCAAATTGCTCAAGTCATTACCCCGCTGATACCAGGCTTCAGCGGAATTAGGTTTGTAGTCTAAGGCTCGGTCGTAGGATTGTACCGCTGCTTTATATTGACGCAAATTATGTAATGCCCAGCCCCGTCTATACCAAGCTTGGTAAGAATCGGGTTTGAGTTTAAGGGCTTTGTCAAAGGATGCGATCGCATCAAAATAATTCTTGGACTTAACCTGGACATTACCAAGACTGATCCAAGCATCCAAGTCATTGGGCTGGAGTTCCAGGGCGCTATTAAACGCTTTAATTGCTGCGTCATAACGCTTCAACTGCTCCAAGGTTTTACCCCTACCCTTCCAAGCTGCACTATAATCCGGCTCAATTTGAATCGCTTGGTCGTAAGCGTTTAGAGCTTCTTCATAGTACTTTAGTGCAAACAAGGTCTTGCCCTGACCTTGCCAAGCTGGAGCATATTCCCCTCGGATTTCCACAGCTCGATTATAAGCGTTCAGAGCCTGTTCATAGCGCTTCAATTCTAAAAACGTTTCGCCCCGGTTATACCAATCCGTCGCATTAGCTCCCCTGAATGCTTTCACCATAAAAACCGTTGCCGCAAACCCCAATCCAATCACCCCGGTGTACATTAACACTTGGTACCGTTTTAGTCTGAATCGTTGCGGTTTAGGGAGCAGGGGTTGTATAGATGACGCAATTCCCAACACTAAGGTAGCGCCAGTTTTAGTAGTGTTAGTATTTATGTTATTACTACTAGTTTTATTACTAGTTATAGTAGTCAGTGCTTGTAAGGCTAAGGTAGCTGATTGGTAACGCTCTCGGAAATCATAGCACACCATTTTATCTAAACTATCGGCTAATTCAGCACTTACTGATATCTGGTTATGCCAGGTGATTTCCCCTGTATCAGGGTGAAGGGGCAATTGGTGAGGACGTAAACCGGTTAAACCAACAATCCCGATCATCCCGACAGCATAGATATCACTGCTTAATTGCGGGTAACCATTGGCTTGTTCACTCGGTCGATAGCCAGGAGTACCAATAGCAACCGTAAAGCCAGTGTTGCCCCCTTCCAGGATCTGAGTACTCACTTGTTTAACCGCACCGAAGTCAATCAGTACTAATTTGCCATCTGATTTACGCCGAATGATGTTTTGAGGATTGATATCTCGGTGAATAATATGCCGTTGATGAACAAATTCTAAAACTTCCAGGATTTCCTGCAACAGGGAAATCACCTGATGTTCATTGACCTGGGTTCCTGGTACAAGTTCCTGGCTGAGGTCTTCCCCTTCAATCAATTCCTGCACCAGATAGAAGTCTTTATTTTCTTCAAAATACGCAAAAAGCTGGGGAATTTGCTCATTACTTCCCAACTGGTGTAGTATTTTGGCTTCTGTCTCAAACAGTCGCCTAGCGGTCTGCAATGTCAAGGTATCCGTGGCTACTGGCTTGAGCTGCTTAACCACACACTGATTCTCACCAGGCAAGTGTTGGTCTTCAGCTACGAAAGTCTGACCAAATCCACCTTGTCCCAGTTGACGAATAATTTTATAGCGTCCACCGATCGTTTGTCCAAGACCCAAGTTCATCCAAGTTCTATTGCTCCGGGAAATCCTCACCACCTATTCAAGGAGGTAGATCACTAGTGATAGTGCTACCCATGATAATATACAAAATCCTTAAGTGGTGATCAGAACGTTATCGCTACGATAAAATAGGGTGGGCAGTCCAGCCGTGAGATTGATGTGCTTGCCTAGGCTGGTTTTAAGCACTGCCCACCAAAGGATTAATCACAGAAAATAGTAGGCTGGGCAGTGCAGCCGTGAGATTGATGTGTTTGCGATCGCGTAGCGGCTCGTACCGAGCATCGCGTTTTTAGGCACTGCCCACCAAAGTAGTAGGGTGGGCAGTGCCGCCGTTAGATTGATTTGCTTGGGTACACTTGTTTTAGGCACTGCCCACCAATTGCCGAATCTCGTAGAGCGGAATTTTTGGCGTTGCTGATTCTGGGTATGGTTTCGCCCCCCTAGCCCCCCAATTCTGGGGGGAACAAAACTCTTAAAGTCCCCCAAAGTTGGGGGACCAACGGGGGCTTTAATAAAACCAGATAATCGCGCATTCGTTCATTAATTAAGCAACGCCGAATTTTTAGCACAGGAAAATAATTAATTGACCAATAGATAAACTATAGCAATTCTCTATGCCATGAGGTACAAATGGATCCCCCGTTGGTCCCCCTTATCAAGGGGGACTTTGAGCTTGATAAGCGTACCTCATAAATCCTATAAACGCTATAATTTCCAAAATAGGAAGAATAAAAAATGAGTGCAAAGACAATTAAGTGGGATGAAGAATGAAGAATGAAGAATGTATAATTTAGAATTTATAATTTAGAATTTAGAATGTAGAAGGCAGAAGGCAGAAGGCAGAAGGCAGAAGGCAGAAGGCAGAAGGCAGAAGGCAGAAGGCACAAGTCAGAATTCCCAATTCTCAATTCCCAATTCTTAATTCTTAATTCTTAATTCTTAATTCTTAATTCTTAATTCCCAATTCTCAATTCTTAATTCCCAATTCTTAATTCTAAATTCTAAATTCTAAGGCTTCATCTCCGCAAAGTGTTCCATCAGCATCCGATGAATAAAGATGTAGCCGCCTCCTACTTTTTGTAGGAAAATGCGATCAGCGGCATAGTCCAGGAAGCGGGCATAGTTCCAAGGGATGTAATTGTTGAAGTAGAGGACAAGGCGGAGGCTAAAGTGTTGGATGCAGGCTATACCACCATACCATAATGCTCCCATTGACATACCAAGCGTCCAATAATAATCTCTCCGAGTAAATATCAAAACTATCAAACCGATCAATCCTCCAATAATCCCTCCAAGGGCAGTGTTTCTTAGGGAGTATTGGATGCCTTGGTTGGGAATCAACTTTTTTTCTCTCTCAATAGTTACGCTATGTAAACCTCCAAATACATAACCAATTGCTCCACTTATCATTATTATAACCTTCCCACTTTCATCCCAATATTTTGGATATAATAGAACAATTATCCATGAAAATATAAGAGAAATTAGTAGCCCCAAAATTGTCCATTTTATCGATTCTTTCCATGAAAAATTTAAAATTTCAAAGTTTTGAATATCTGTATTAATATTTTTTTTAATACCTCTCATTCCAAACAAAAATCCAAAAAACAATCCTAATGGTAATCCTATTACCCACTTTTTTACTATTAAGTATTTAAAAAAGAAAGCAAAAACTAATTCGCTAGCAATAACACTTGATAATAAATGAAATAATTGGACCTTTTTCAAAGCTCCAAAATACGTATATTGATTATTCTTGCTCCAGAAAAATTTATCAATTAAGCTTATGTTAACTCCAGCAATTAACGCAGAAAATAAGGTAGCATAAAAAATTTCTATTTGGGCAGATTTTATAAGTAATAAAATACCATAAAAAGCGACAAAAAATAATCCACAAATTATTCGAGATAAAAATACGTAAACCCAACGTTGTTTGTTATTTGATAACCAACTAGGTTGGATTTCTTCTATTAATAAAATAGAATGATTTTCAGACAAAGTTATTTTTGCAAGCAAAATTAGCCATTGCTTTACTTGCTCATTATTATATTGTTGATTAGTCTTCCGACGCTTAAACATCTTCTCGATATATGAATCAAAAAGCTGCCTGCGCCGTTCCTCTATTACGTCAGTTTTTGGTAAATATTCAACTGCTACTCCCTGATAAGCTAGAGTCATAATATTGAGCATTAGAGGTGATTGGGCTAACTCTTGTAAGACTGTATCCTTTGCAATTAATGTCCTCAAACCCGTTAAATCAGCCCCGACACTATCCAAGTAATGATAGATTTGTTCTAAACTCAGCAATCTTATATAAACTGCACTCTGAAAATTGAGACGGTTAGAAAGAGCTTGATAGTCTTTCATACGACTACACACTACCAACTCGGCACCATAATCCTGCTGGAATTGGTTCAAAGCAACAATACAGTCGTCTCGATAGTCTGCCTTAACTTCATCCAAACCATCAAGTAATAGTAGTAGTTGCTGTTGACTTACTAAAGCTTGTCCAATCTTCTTGGGAACTTTATATATAGTGTTCAGTT
Organism: Moorena sp. SIO3I8; assembly: GCF_010692325.1. Classification (GTDB taxonomy): domain Bacteria; phylum Cyanobacteriota; class Cyanobacteriia; order Cyanobacteriales; family Coleofasciculaceae; genus Moorena. The sequence goes on from NZ_JAAHHW010000023.1 coordinate 45,640, forward strand.
CATCTACTAACCAATCGGCTATCGTCTGACGTTTCTTTGCCCAAGAGGAGAGGTTAAAGACTACGGGAATTAGCTGATTAGTGTCTTGTTCAGCACGATCGATTAAATCCCGGGCAAGTTCCAGTAAGGTTGTGGTTTTTCCTGACCCTGGTTCCCCTAAAATTAGTAGGGTTATTCCTGTCCCAATTTTGTCAAAAATATCAATTACTTGAGTCCCTTCAGGGAGGGGTTGAGGTGAGTTGTCACCGATTTCGATAATTTCGCTCAAAGGATTAGTAATGGCATCGGGTCTCTCCTCTAATCCCAACTCCATCAATACCTGGTTATGGAGGGATTTTTTCAGAACGCCTTTGACCCAATAGTTTTTGACTTTAGCGAGTAATGCCTGACGGTTGCGGTATTCTTGGTGAGTTAGGGTTGGTCGGGGATTGACAACAACATTATAATTATTGATATTACCGCCAATTTGATCAGCATTGACTGTATCAGCACGAACAAAACCACCCTCACACTGGGAATTCCTTAGGTCATTGTTAGAGACTTTTTTGTGCTCTTCAGACATGGGTATCTACCAATACTTCCGGTTACTCAGTTTCTGCCTCAATCCAACCTTTAACCATTTCAATGGGAATACCAATCGGGGCAAACAGCACCTTCAGGGCTTCGATTCCGCCTTCTTTTAGGGCATTACGTAGCCTGGCCTTGAATGTTTGGTTTTGCTTAATTTCTTGTTGAAGCGTTACAGCTAAAGCACTCTGTTTTTCGATTTCCGTTGCATTGGGATAACTCTGGTCTAGTTGCTGCAAAAGCGCCTGAATTTCTGCTGCTGCATTGGCTAGGTTTTGTTTTTGCTCTGGAGCATAATTATTGATCTCGACACCTATCTGATTGGCATCAACATTATTAGCATTTACTAATCCACCATAAATTTGGATTTGTTTAAGGTCATTTGGAGTAGATTTATTAGACTCTTCTGACATGATCTCTCCTGGATTATGAATGGTTTCAGTATAAAAGCTAGGAGGCTGTAATGACTATATTGTTGTGATTAAATAAAATTAATAGGCAAATTACTGGTAAAAATTACGTCGTGAAAGGATGTACTTTACTATCTTTTTATATTACTTACTGGACGTACCAGTCTTGTTGATAGTTCCAGCTGTTATAGCATCTCCCATGACCAATATCTGGTAGAAGAGGAGGATGCGTTCGCGTAGCGTGGCCTACGGCCAATCGCGTAGCGTGGCCCAAAGGCCAATCGCAAAACTCCAGCAACTGTTATCCCTGCCTCACTTCAGGTGCTGGAGGAGTGCAGCAGTATTACACTAAAAACTGCAATACAATCGAATCGGCGGCATTGATCATAAAAGGAAAACCAAGATATGAAAGCCATAGGATATAATCAGGCTGGACCAATCACTGCACCAGACGCGCTGATCGAATTTGAAACCGAAACACCAGAATTAGGGCCACAGGACCTGTTGGTGGAGGTCCGGGGAATTTCGGTCAATCCTGTGGACGTGAAAGTGCGCGCCAAGATGGCACCGGAAAAGGGCACCAAGGTCATTGGCTATGATGCCGCAGGTGTTGTTCGAGAACTTGGCAGCGATGTCAGTAAATTTAAAGTAGGTGATGAAGTCTATTATGCCGGTGATATCACTCGACCGGGCACCAACTCCGAGCTCCATGCCGTTGATGAGCGGATTGTCGGGAAAAAGCCGAAATCCCTGGGTTTTGCGGAAGCAGCGGGTTTTCCACTGACCTCCATTACTGCTTGGGAAATCCTGTTCGACTGCCTCGGGGTCTTTGAATGAATATTCGTAGAGTGGGCAGGATGCCCGCACCAAAAGATCCCCGAACAGGCAAAATGAATGGCGTTGCTGATTCTGGGTATGGTTTCGCCCCCCTAGCCCCCCAGCGAGCAATCCCTCGCTCGGGGGATTTAGGGGGCTTTAATAAAACCAGATGATCGCGGATTCATTCCTTAATTCAGCAACGCCAAAATTGATACTGCTGGCCAAACATTTCTTAACACGCTGAAAGCCTTGATATTCCCTGTAATAGTCGAAAAAATTTTTATAGTTTTGTAACGTAATCAACGGCAGAATCAGTGTTTTGGATGTTAACTTATATTTCCCCAGAAACATCCGACAATGTGGAACTTTATTTGCTGCACAGAGGTCTATTGGTTTGTGACATGAGACATAAAAATTTTTTCCCTACCTAGTCAGGAGTAAGTCCATGAATCGGAAGCAATTCTTGAGGGTTGTTTATGTCGGCTTGGCAACGATAATTCTTTTGGGGATAATCAATAGTAACTCAGTTATGGGGCAAAGAGGAATAAACTTAAGTACATTGCGCAGCACAAGTTTGTCTAAGCACAATACCTATCGGAGCACCCATCATAGTCCTAATATGACCCTGAGTAGTTCTCTCAACAACAGTGCTCAAAGCTGGGCGAATCATCTGGCAAGCAATGGCATTTTCCAACACAGTAAAACCAATGTGGGAGAAAATCTCTTTGTCTCCTATACCACAGCATCGTCTGTAGACACAGCTACCCTCGGGGACCAAGCAGTGACTAATTGGTACCAAGAGGTTTCTGACTATGACTATGCCAATCCAGGGTTTTCTGGAAAGACCGGGCATTTTACTCAGGTGGTATGGAAGAATAGTACCCAATTAGGGTGTGGTGCAGCCCAGGGCGTCAAAACTATTCAAGGTAGACAATATAACGCCTTCTATGTCGTCTGCCAATATGGGCCTGCGGGTAATGTGCTTGGGCAGTTTCCTAATAACGTTATGGCACCTTAGCTTACGGTGACCGTCCCACTATTTTTGCTTAAGCTATCAGCTATCAGCGGTCAGCTGACCGCTGAATCCTGACGGCTGATAGCTTAGATTTACCCTGCTTGAGATTTAGTCAATAATTTCATAATTTCTACAATCTCCCCCTGTCGGTTAGACAGTTGTTCCTGTCGCTGAGAGAGTTGTTCTTGTCGCTCATCTAAGTTCTCCATTAGGCCATACATTCGGGATTGACTTTGAGCTAAATTAGACTGAGAGTTTGCTAAATCGGCCATCACAGAATACAGTCGAGAGCGATCGCGTTTGAACTCATTGACAGTATCGGTTAAGGCTTCGATAGCACGAGCATTAGAATCCGTTCTTTGACGAAGCTCTTCGAGCTGTTGGCTGATCCGTTCAATCTGTTGGTCGATGCGCTCAATAGCAGTTAGTAAACGGTTAAAACGGGTATCAAACTGGTCTGAATTTGTCATTTACTGCAATAGTGTTTAGTGTTTTTTCAAGAGCTATCAGCAGTCAGCGGTCAGCGGTCAGCGGTCAGCTTATTTTCTTCAAAAGCACCAATTGCGCTACGGGCATGCTGCGCGAACAGTAGCACCATCTGTAGGCCATAGGCTGATAGCTGATAGCTGATTACTGATAGCTAAATGCTTAGGCTAGTGGTTCGCGCATCTTAATTAGATTTAGTCAATAACTTCAGAATTTCTACAATCTCACCCTGTCGGTTAGACAGTTGCTCCTGTCCCTGAGAAAGTTGTTCCTGTCGCTCATCTAAATTTTCCATCACGCCATACATTCGGGATTGACTGTCCGCTAAATTAGCCTGAGATTGAAATAAATTAGACTGAGATTGTGCTAAATTAGCCATCACAGAATACAGTTGAGAGCGATCCCGTTTGAACTCATGGACAGTATCGGTTAGAGCTTCGATAGCACGAGCATTAGAATCCGTTCTTTGACGAAGCTGTTCAATCTGTTGGCTGATCTGCTCGATCGCAGTTAGTAAAAGGTTGAAACGGGTATCAAACTGGTCTGAGTTTGTCATTTGCTGCAATAGTGTTTAGTGTTTTCTCAACAGCTATCAGCAGTCAGCGGTCACCAGTCAGCGGTCAGCGGTCAGCGGTCAGCTTATTTTCTTCAAAAGCACCGATTGCGCTACGGGCATGCTGCGCGAATAGTAGCACCATCTGTAGCCCATAGGCTGATAGCTGTTCGCGTAGCGTGGCCAAAGGCCTTTAGCTGATAGCTGTTCGCGTAGCGTGGCCAAAGGCCTTTAACTGATAGCTGTTCGCGTAGCGTGGCCAAAGGCCTTTAGCTGATAGCTAAATGCTTACGCTAGTGGTTCGCGCATCCTAATTAGATTTAGTCAATAACTTCAGAATTTCTACAATCTCCCCCTGTCGGTTAGACAGTTGTTCCTGTCGCTCATCTAAGTTGGCCATCATGCCATACATTCGGGATTGATTTTGAGCTAAATCTGCCATCAAAGAGTATGCTTGAGCGCGATCTCGTTTGAACTCATGGACAGTATTGGTTAGAGCTTCAATGGCACGAGCATTAGAATCGATCCTGTGACCAAGTTGTTCAATCTTTTGGTTGGTCTGCTCGATAGCACGAGCATTGGAATCAGTTCTGTGACCAAGCTGTTCAATCTGTTGGGTGACAGCATCAATCCTGTGACCAAGCTGTTCAATCTGTTGGTTGGTGCGCTCGAAGGCAGTTAGTAAAAGGTTGAAACGGGTATCAAACTGGTCTGAGTTTGTCATTTGCTTTGCTGCAAGATAATGTTTACGATTGCAGTTATCAATTGCTTGAAGTACGTTTTGTATTTTAGGTAATAGGGAACAGGGAATAGGGTCAAAATTATGTGTAAAGCATAAGTATAATTACCGCTATACTTCTGATTCAGGACTTACGCACAGACTCCATTTGTAGGGTGGGCAAGGTTTTGCCCACCCTACAGGTAGCTAGTGCAGATTCTGTTTATTGTGTGATTTTTATGGTGTGATTTGCGATTACAAGCTATGACTGTTAATTTTTACCATTGCTCTATTAGAACGTTTTTTTACTACTTATGATTTACCAGATGATTTACCTTGGCCAAAAGGCCACGCTACGCGAACAAGTTTCTTCCCTTATTAAGGAAGTCATGTGGGATTTACTTCACGGTAGTCAGGGGCAATTATTATGCCCTAATTACTACTCCATAAACCCTAGTAAATTGTACCTAAAATATTTGATTACGGCTACAATAATTATACAAGAATAATATCAATATTGACAAGAATTAAATATATTATTTACTAATAGCTAATTAACTGCAATGGTGATTTATTATAAAACCAAAAATTACTCCTATTTCTTTCCTACTACTCCCGATTCCCGACTCCCGACTCCCGACTCCCGACTCCCGACTCCCGACTCCCGACTCCCGACTCCCGACTCCCGATTCCCGATTCCCTATTCCCTATTTCTGTAAACTATAAAGTGGTGATCAAAAATTTGCCAGCAAGATTATTGTCTAAGATCAGGAAAATTGGTAGATTCTAAAACTCCGACAGTAGTTGCCCTGATTCCAGCCCGAGCTGGTTCCAAACGAGTACCTGGTAAAAATATTCGTCGTTTAAAAGGGCATCCGTTAATTGCTTATACTATTGCTGCTGCAACCCAAAGCCAAGTGTTTTCAGCAGTGATTGTTTCCACTGACTCAGAGGAGGTGGCGGAAATTGCTCGTTACTATAGCGCTGAGGTACCATTTTTGCGATCGCCAGAGTATGCTACCGACAAGTCACCAGATATTGAGTGGATTGATTACACCCTGAGGCATTTGAGTGATCTTGGGCGAGAATTTGATTGCTTCAGCATCCTGCGACCAACCAGTCCTTGTCGCCAACCACAGACCATTCAACGAGCTTGGCAGGCGTTTTTGGCTCAAGCTGATCAAGTAGACTCCTTACGGGCAGTAGAGAAATGCCAACAGCATCCTGGAAAAATGTGGGTACTCAAAGGCAACCTGATGAAACCGTTGCTTGAGCAGAACACCCTTAAATTAGGCAATTCTCAGGTTAACCATAACCTCCAACCCCCCAACCCCCCAACCCCCCAACCCCCCAACCTCCAACCTTGGCCAAAAGGCCACACTACGCGAACAACCCCCCAACCTTCAACCTTCAACCTTGAACCTTCAACCCCCCATACCCCCTGGCATAGTACTCCCTATCAGGCGTTGCCAGAGGTCTATGTGCAAAATGCTAGCTTGGAAATTGCTTGGTCAAGAGTAGTGCTGGAAGAGTATACAATTGCTGGAAAGGTGATTATGCCATTTATTACCCATGATCATGAGGGATTGGATATTAATGACTTGAAAGATTGGTGGTATCTGGAATATTTAATAGAACAGGGAGAAGCTCACTTACCTCTGGTCTCCCAGAAACCAATTTAGTTTTTTCAATTTGGTAGGGAGTAGGGAGTAGGGAGTAGGGAGTAGGGAACAGGGTAAAAATACTGTGTACCTCATTACTATCAGAAACGCTATACTATTAGTTATAGTAGTTTAATTAGGAGTTTGAATTAATAAAAATAATAGCTAAATAATGATTATAATTATTTTGGATTAACTTTAAAAATTAACGTTAAAAATGGCGGATAATCAAATCAGCAAGTAACCAAGGTAAAGATTAAGCTGTAATGTTATCCATTGAAAATTAATATAATAGTATACAGCGTTTTTCCTAACTATCAGGTACACAGGATTTTTTGCCTGTTACCTATTCCCTGCTCCCTACTCCCTACTCCCTGCTCCCTAAAACCCAAAACCTGACCAATAACCAATAACCAATAACCAATGACAAATCTATCTCTAGTCCCGTTTCGGGAGTTTCAACGCCTCAAGGATTTAGACATTACTCCCGAAACTCATACTGAGCTTTTTGCTACCTACTGTCGAATCAATACTTTATATATGATAAAACAGGCGGGTTCAGGGCATATTGGTAGTAGTTTTAGTAGTTTAGATATTGTTTGTTGGCTGTTTTTAAATGAATTACGGGTTAGGAAAACTAACTCTAATCAACCACGGGATATTTATTTTTCCTCTAAAGGTCACGATGTACCAGGTTTGTACTCGGTTTTGATTGGCCATGGTTTGCTGGAGTTTGAGCGTATCCATAGCTTGAGGCGGCTAGATGGACTTCCTGGTCATCCAGATATTTCTATTCCGTTCTTGGAAACCAATACCGGTTCCTTGGGAATGGGGGTTTCTAAGGCTAAGGGGATGATCCTAGCAAATCGCCTGATGGGTCGAGAGGGAAATGTTTATCTCTTAACTGGGGATGGGGAGTTGCAGGAGGGTCAGTTTTGGGAGTCTCTCCAACCAGCAGCAAATCTGGGACTCCATGAAATGACTGTGATTGTGGATCATAATAAAATCCAGTCCGATACTTGGGTGTCCCAAGTGAGTGACTTGGGGGACTTGGAACGGAAGTTTGCGGCCTATGGCTGGTATGTTGACCGCTGTGATGGCAATGATGTCAAGGCTTTAGGGAATGCGATCGCAAAATTGAAAGCAGTCACTAACCAGCCCAAAATCCTGATTGCTGACACCATTAAGGGAAAAGGAATCTCCTTTATGGAACATACGGCCATCAAACCAGAAGACAACCCAGAAGACAACTTATATCGCTTCCATAGTGGCGCACCGGATGATGAAGCCTACACTAAGGGAGTGGCAGAACTAATTGCTGCTGCCAATACCCAGTTGGAACAAATTGGAGCATCCCCCTTAGGGGTAGAGATGCTATCCTATGCCAAACCTGCTGTAGTTGATGGAGCGCAACGACTGGTTAGTGCCTATTCCAAAGCTTTGGTTGCCCAAGCAGAACGGAATCAAGACCTGGTGGTACTCGATGCGGATTTAATGCTCGATTGTGGGTTGATTCCCTTTAAAGACAAATTCCCGAAACGGTTCTTTGAGTGTGGTATTGCCGAACAAGATATGGTATCCCAGGCCGGGGGGATGGCACTGAAAGGGTTACTGCCCATTGTGCATTCCTTTGCTTGTTTCCTATCCACCAGACCCAATGAGCAAATCTATAATAATGCTACCGAACGGACTAAGATTATTTATGTTGGCTCCCTAGCTGGGTTGCTACCTGGTGGTCCTGGTCATTCTCACCAATCGGTAAGGGATATTTCTGCCCTAGGAGCAATACCGAATATGGTGATGATTGAACCAGCTAATGAAGCAGAAGTATCCCTAGCTCTAGACTACTGTTTGCATCGAACTATCAGTAGTTGCTATATAAGGCTAGTCTCGATACCCTGTCAGATTCCCTATCAATTGCCAGAGGATTATCAGTTGGAGTTGGGTCAGGGGATTGCCTTAACTGAGGGGCAAGACGCTATTTTATTTGGTTACGGTCCCGTGCTGCTGCCACAAGCCTATCAAGCTGCCCAGTTATTGGCTCAGAATCACGGTATAACCTTAAAAGTGGTGAATTTACCTTGGCTAAATTTTGTGGATTTAGACTGGTTGGAGCAAATCCTCCAAGGTTACTCCTGGGTGTTTACCCTAGATAACCATTATGTAATAGGAGGACAGGGGGATCGGATTGTAAGTGGTTTGGCAGAATTAGGATTGTCTGGGCAAATACAGGTAAGGCAATTTGGAGTATTTGATATTCCGAAATGCGGTCAAAATCAGGAAGTGCTTCGTGCTCATCGGCTAGATGCTGAAAGTTTAGCATTTGAGATTCATAAAAGTATGATGTAGCCTTGTTATTTAAATTGCGTAAGATTCAGATAAAAAGGGAACAGGGAATAGGGAATAGGGAACAGTATCAAGATATCCGAGTAGTTTTTGATGTTCTCCTAAATTAGGATTAGTTTTCATGATATAATTATAAATTATATAGGATTTCAAGGATGACCTAGGAAGTATAAAGTATAGCGTTGTTTATTAAGAGTTATACCTATAAGGTACACAAATCTTTTTATAGCACTACCCATTAAGATTAGGACATTTGTAAACTCCGAAACCTAGTCCTAGCTTACTTCTGACTTCTGACTTCTGACTTCTGACTTCTAACTTGCGCGTAGCGCTATACCACTTCTGACTTCCCTACTCCCTACTCCCTACTCCCTGCTCCCTAAAATCAAGAATGTACCTAAACTAATTAATAAATGTTATAATAATAACGGCAATTAACTAACAACTATTGCCTCAAGTTCTAGTACCATAGAAGTGTAATGACTACCGTTTTATTTTGGGACATTGACGGCACTTTATTAACCACAAAACGAGCCGGGATATTTGCCCTAGAAGAGGCTGCCAGTGAAGTAATTGGTGAAACGGTTTCACTGACAAATATAGAAACTGCAGGCATGACAGACCCAATAATTGCCGCTAATATTATCAAGCAGTACGGTTTGTCCCCAGAACCTAAATTGGTGGATCAACTACTGAAATACTACGTTAACTACTTGCCTCAAAGTTTGCCCCGCCGAGAAGGATATGTCCTGGAGGGGGTAATCGAAATTCTAGATGCTTTGCACGATCGAACTGATGTGGTTTCCATGTTGCTGACAGGAAATATCGAAGCAGGAGCATTTGCAAAATTAAGCTATTATGGCTTGGCTGATTACTTTAGTGGTGGTGGATTTTCCGATAAAACTGAAACTAGAGTTGATATTGCCCAACAAGCTTTAGCGATCGCATCGGAAAAGTATGGCGCGATTCCATCGGAAAAAACTTACGTGATTGGCGATACTCCCCATGACATTCACTGTGGCAAAGCCATTGGTGCTCGTGTGATTGCAGTTGCCACTGGTAAATATGACCAGGAGTCCCTAGAAGAACATCAGCCCTGGTGGACTATACCATCCTTGCCATCATCAACAGTGTTTATGGAAAAAATTGGCTTGAAAATTTAGAATTAAGAATGCAGAATGTAGAATGTAGAAGGCAGAAGGCATAATTCTAGATTCTAGATTATTAATTCTCAATTCTTAATTCTCAATTCTTAATTCTCAATTCTTAATTCTACATTCTCCCACTATCCCATCCCTGACGATTGCAACGCCATGTCCATCAAAATCTGATGAGCCGATTCTTCTTTAACCCCTTGAGCTGGCTGTCGTTGGATATAGGTGCCATCAGGCTGTAAATCCCAAGCTTGCCGGTTATCTGCTAACATAATTGCCAGGATTTCTTCCAAATCTTTGGTAATCTCTGGGTCTTCCACTGGTGTCACTGCTTCTACCCGTCGATCCAAATTACGACGCATCCAGTCCGCACTGCCAATATAGACTTCCTCTTGACCCTGATTTTGGAAGTAAAAAATCCGTGAGTGTTCTAAAAAACGACCCACGACACTCACCACACGGATATTTTCACTGACTCCTTTAAGACCAGGACGCAGACCACAAATTCCCCGCACAATCAAGTCAATTTTTACACCAGCTTGTGAGGCGTTGTAGAGGGCGGTAATAATCTTGGGGTCTAGTAGGGAATTCATTTTGGCCACAATACGACCTGTTTCTCCGTTGCGGCAATGTTCAATCTCCCGCTGAATCATTTCGATCATGCGATCGCGTAAAGTAAATGGTGCGACCAACAACTTTCGATAAGACTTTTGCCGTGAGTAACCGGTCAAAGAATTAAACAAATCTGTCAAATCTGCTCCTAAATCATCACGACAACTCAATAGTCCTAAATCAGTATATAGTTTGGCAGTCTTAGAATTATAATTCCCCGTCCCAATGTGAACATACCGACGAATTGTATCTCCCTCCCGACGCACCACCAGCACAATTTTAGTGTGAGTTTTTAAACCCACCAAACCATAGACTACATGGACTCCAGCCTGTTCTAACTTCCGTGCCCAGACGATATTATTTTCTTCATCAAAACGAGCCTTTAGTTCTATGAGTACCGACACTTGGTCACCATTTTCTGCTGCTCTAATCAAGGCATCGATAATGGGTGAGTCACCAGATGTGCGATATAAGGTCATTTTGATGGCTAAGACATCTGGATCTTGAGCGGCCTGGGTAATGAAGCGTTCTACCGTTGCGCCAAAGGAATGATAAGGATGGTGTACCAGCAAATCCCTACTGCGAATCACGCTGAAAATATCTTCCACATTCTCTTCCCCTATAGGGAAGCGCAGGCGTCGGGGCACCACTGGTTCCCACACAGGGTCTTTCAATTCTGGCCGTGGCAATGCCATCAACGACATCAAGTCACCCAGTGCCAACAGACCTTCAAATTCATACACATCGGTTTCTTCAAGTTCCAGCTCTCGCATCAGCGTGTGCCTGACTAACTTGGAGGTAGTCACAGGAATTTCCATGCGCACGGCAGAACGTCCAAACCGTCGTTTCCGTAGTTCCTCTTCAATCGCTATCAGCAGGTCATCTGCCTCGTACTCCTCTACTGTCAAATCAGCATTGCGGGTAATGCGGAAGGGATGACACTCCTGAATCTTCATCCCTGGAAACAGAGACTCCAAATTATGGGCAATGATTTGTTCGAGAGGAACACCAGTCCAACTAGTCGTTTTTCCATTCTGTTGTTGCTGCAATTTTTCCGGGAGGGGAACAAAGCGCTTTAAGACTCTAGGAACTTTCACCCGAGCAAACAATTCTGCTCCCGTTTCCGGGTCTTTGACCACTACCGCCAGATTCAGACTGAGATTGGACATGTAAGGAAAGGGATGGCTGGGGTCCACAGCCAGGGGAGTCAGAACTGGAAAAATTTGCTCGGAATAGTAGTTTTCCAGGTAATTCCGCTGTTTCTGGTTCAAGTCCACATAGTCCAGAATGTAAATCCCTGCTTTGGCTAGCAGCGGTCGCAGTTCCTGTTCAAAGTGTTGATGCTGTTGAGTTACCATCGGTAACAAGCGCACTCTGATGGCATCGAGTTGTTCACTGGGTGTCCGACCATCAGGTGTCCGTTTACTAACTTGTGCTAGCACCTGTTGTTTCAAACCAGCCACCCGCACCATAAAGAATTCATCGAGGTTGGAGCTAAAGATGGCCATGAACTTCAGACGCTCTAACAGAGGTGTTCGGGGGTCCGTTGCTTCATGTAATACTCGGTTATTGAACTCCAACCAGCTCAGTTCTCGATTGAAGTAATAGTCAGTGTCACTCAGATTAACCTCAACTGTGGTTTGTTCTGTGGTCTGTTCTGTGGTCTGTTCAAATTCAGGCGTATTCTTTTGAAGCTCAACTGTGGTCTGTTCAAATTCAGACTTATTCTTTTTAGCTTTACCCATGATGCTCAGAGTGAACCCACTCGATCAGGTTGTTTTGTGGCAACGAAAGAATGGTCTTCCAGATTCTAGCGTTAAACGAACCTCAAGGATTGAACACTTCGTCTTCTCTACCTACCCACCACTGACCTAAATTCATCAAATCCTGGTGAATATCTTCTAGTTCTCTGATATAAGCTTCCGATGATAGGGTGGCGCGCCGCTCCTGAAGCTTCTTCAGACGCAGTTGCACGAGTAACCAGGGTTTGGAGATGCCGTCAGTAGCTTCTATATATTGCGCTAACTCTTTACTATTCATGAATCTAAGTTGAAGTTTGTCTAATTTTTTAAATAAGGTAACACGTAATGTTAATAACTGTAAACTTATTTTAAATTAGAATAGTTATCTGGTATAAAAATTCGCGCAAGGGCAAAATGCAAAAGGCAAGAGGCAAGAGGCAAGAGGCAAGAGGCAAAAGTTCACGTGCATTAGCTTTTCGGCTTCTATCAATTTCCTAACTTTAATGCCTAGTGCTATATCTGGGGTTTACATCAGTTAACTTAGTGGGATGCTCCTTTGGAGCCGCTACGGGATTGACCTTGGCCTTTGGGCCACGCTACGCGAATGGTCACGCTTGTGGCCGTAGGCCAAACGCGAAAGCAAAACTCTATAAGATCTCCCCATCTCCCCATCTCCCCACACCTCCCACACTTCCCACACCTCCCACGATTCCCGACTCCCGACTCCCGACTCCCGATTCCCGACTCCCGATTCCCGACTCTCGATTCCCGATTCCCTATCTTCACATCGACTATCGTTTTAGAACACAACTTGCTATAACTTACTATGGGTAGGGGGGGGATGGAATAGATTGGGCTAACTAAGTTAGTTAACTAACTTAGTCTAGTCGGTTGTCAAAAACCCTAATTAGCCATTGGCTATCCTGGGGCTATTCCTCCCTTACCGATATTTACCATGTGCTCTGACCACAAGCGAACTCTAAAAAATATGTTGAAAAAAGTTATTGCCCAGCTCAAAGACTGGTTCCCTGCTCCAGAAGTCCATGCCCACTGCGACGGACCTTGCGGGGTGTATGACCCAGCTGCTGCACGTATCACCGCTGAGGCAGTACTCTCCATGACCAAGAAGATCCTTGATCTTGAGCCACCTGCGAGTAATGATCAACCAGCATTAGCTGCTTACAACAATACCCTATCCCGGTTCATTGCTATTAAGGAAGAGCAGGCTCAGAAGACCAAAGAGGAAATACTGATCCTGTGGACAGACTATTTCAAGCCAGTACACTTGGAGCAGTTCCCAGACCTACACGATACCTTCTGGAAAGCTGCAAAGTTATGCTCTGCCTGCAAGGTGGAAGTTAGCCTTGAGCACGCCAATGAGCTACTTGATGCAGTAGAGAATATCCACAAGATTTTCTGGGCAACCAAGAATCGCGATATTGTCTGGTATAAGGCTAGCTAAACCTCAGAATGTAGAATGTAGAATGTAGAATGTAGAATGTAGAAGGCAGAATGTAGAAGGCAGAATGTAGAAGGCAGAATGTAGAAGGCAGAATGTAGAAGGCAGAATGTAGAAGGCAGAATGTAGAAGGCAGAAAGCAGAATGTAAAATTCTTAATTCTTAATTCTTAATTCTTAATTCTTAATTCTTAATTCTTAATTCTTAATTCTTAATTCTTAATTCTTAATTCTTAATTCTTAATTCTTAATTCTTAATTCTACATTCTTAATTCAAATGCTTTTTACCAAAAACAGTATTCCTGAGCTAGCACTGTTGATATTGCGAAAACGGTTGCGCTTCCGAGTTACAGGAGTATCCATGACTCCCCTGCTCAAACCAGGAGAGGAAATCTTAATTGATCCGAGAGCTTATCGGCACATTCCGCCCAAAGTTGGTGACATTGTTGTTGCTAGACACCCTTACCAAAACCACTTGCGATTGGTGAAACGGGTAACTTTGGTGCTCGAAGATGGACGTTGTTTCCTGAAAGGAGACAACCGATTAGAAAGTACCGATAGCCGCTCTTTTGGTTTAGTGGATTCTCAACAAATTATTGGTAAAGTAACCAGTCGTTTTTTTTAGTCATTTTCTTTAACATCCCAAAGCTATCCCTTGGAATGCCTTTTTGGTTTTACCCACGCCACTCGCCCAAGAATTAGCAAGCCAATCGCTGAAGCAGAACCGACGAACAGATGAAGCGCCTGCTGTCCGGTAACAATCAGGGCAATACCAAAACCAACAGTGATCACATTTGAGAATAATGGGAATAGAAAAACTCGCCAGTCCCTCATAACTACGTACCAGTTATAGACAAAAATTATCGAAGGAACTAATTGCACCAACTGCATTAATTCTTTGCCCTCTTGAACACCATAAAGTAGGGGAACAGCAACCGTGCTGGCAACTAAGATCAAATCCAGAAAGCGGGATTTTTTCAGTCCCAGGGCAATCAAGCACATGCCAGCAGTAATGAAGGTATAGAATAGCCGATTGAGATCAGAAATTTGGCTGACATAAACCCAGTCATCCCCGATGTGTTCAGCAATTTCGTAGGAGTTAGCGATCGCAAAACAAGCGTAGCCACAGTAGATCAGTGGTAGCGATCGCACCTTGACAACAGAAGTATAGAATTGACTCCAATAAGAAAAAATCCAGATGTTAACCGCAGCAACCAGATAGACCGATAGATGGGCGGCAATTATTGCCAATTTCAATAGCGTGGGCATTGATTAGAGTAGTGTGATATCGTCTCTAGGAGCATATCTATCATAGTAAGAATTCAGCTATCAGCAGTCAGCTATCAGCTAATGCGCTAGGGCGTGTTTTCAAAGTTTTCCGCAAGATTATGATCCCCCCCAGCCCCCCTTAAAAAAGGGGGGAGCCATACTCGCTCGTCCCCCTTTTTTAAGGGGGATAATGGGGGATCTCCGAGGCAAGAAAACACGCCCTAGGCTCACGCTACTGAAGGTGTTTATGGGAGTAAAGTCCCAGCGCTGGTGGTGTGAATAATTCGATAGTAGAGTTCTAAAACTTCACTGACGGTGAGATAACGCATTAAGCCAGTCGGCGATAAAGTTCAGCATTTTTATGCAAAACGTATGCTGTAGCATCATTAAAAGATAGTTCTGACTGAGTTAAATATTGCTCAACACTCATCAACACTAACTCTTCTATAGAAACATTCAGGTTAGCTGCAATGTCTTGGAGTTGTTGCAAACGCTCATCCGGTATCGTAATCTGGATAGAACTCATAGCTATTAAAGCTTTATCGGGTATGGCAATTATAGCATTAATGAACAGGTGGGTAACATTGTCTTCCACAGAGCTACCCCATACCCGGTCACCCTTTTTGCCGTTGTCCTCCTTAATTCCCTGACTTCACAAATTGCAGTTCATACAGATAAGCATACCTTCCCCCTTGAGCAATTAATTCCGTATGAGTCCCAGTTTCCACAATCTCGCCTTTTTCCAGAACCACAATTAAATCAACATCAGCAATAGTGGAAAGTCGATGAGCAATCACTAAGCTAGTGCGTCCTTTAAAAAGCTGTTTAATAGACTCTTGAATCAGTTGTTCTGATTCAGAATCTAGAGCAGACGTAGCTTCATCTAAAATAACAATTTGGGGATTTTTGAGCAAAACTCGGGCGATCGCAATCCGTTGTCGCTGTCCTCCTGATAGTTTCACACCCTGCTCACCAATAATGGATTGATAACCATCAGGGAAACCCATAATAAAATCATGGGCATTGGCAGCTTTTGCTGCTGCTTCAATTTCGAGATCTGTGGCATCTAGCTTACCGTAAGCGATGTTTTCTCTTACTGTGCCGTAGAGCAGTAACGTTTCTTGGGGCACGATGCCAATATGCGTTCGCGTAGCGTCGGCTTCGCCGAATCGCAAGGAGCTTAAAGTAATATCTTGTAGATCATGTCCATCAAGTAATACTCGTCCCTTTTGGGGATCGTAAAACCGAGCGGCTATTTTAGCAATAGTGCTTTTTCCCGAACCAGAAGAACCCACTAAAGCGACTGACATCCCCGGTTGAATGTCTAAATTGAAGTTTCTGATCACTGACTGATTGTTGTGATAAGCAAACTCCATCCCTTCAAATTTGAGATTGCCCTGTATCGAGGTCAAGTTAATCGCATTTTCCTTCTCTTTAACCTCTGCTTTTGTATCTAAAATCTGAAAAATTCTTTTGGCTGATACTCCTGAACTTTGGATAATATTGACTAATCCATTAAACCGATTAATCGGTTTATTTAAAAGGGTGACATAGGTTAACAGGGCTGCTAATTCCCCAATAGTCAGATGGCTAACCATCACTCCCCAAGCACCGAAAACTAATGTCAGTAAATTTCCCAGTTCATTCAGGGTATTAATAATCGGTACGAATATAGACCAAAATCGAGTTGCCTTAAGATTCTCTTCCCGATAGTTACGACTAAATTCGCTAAATCGGTCAATTTCATACTGCTCGTTCCCAAAAGACTTGATAATTTTAATATTCGAGATAGTATATTGTAAGTGGTTACTAATTAAGTCAGCTTGATCGTTAACCGATTGATAGATTTTTTGTAGTCTTTTCTGAGAAAATTGTAAAATATAAATGATGAAAGGCCAGGTAAGGGCAATCATGATTGCCAGCAGCCAGTTACTGACAAGGATATAGATGAAAACGACAATAAACGCAAAACTATCGATTAATATAGCAATTAAATTAGCAGATAGTAATTGCCCGACTATCTCCACATCTCTTGCCAACCGTGACATTAATTCGCCCGTGCGTTGGCCTTCAAAAAAAACTAATGGATAGACCTTGAATATGTTGATATAAATCTAGGCGAATGCTCTCAATAGTTTTTTGTCCGAATACTTTGATTGCATAGAGTTGAAAAAATAGCAAAGCACCGGCTGCTAAAGTCATAGATAGGATAATTACTCCTACCCAAGGCAGCATATTAAATTGTTTTTCGGGAATAACTACATCTATAACATAGCGATTAACCTGGGGAATAAAGAAGTTGATAAATGAAGCACAGATAGTTAATGCGATCGCGAATAAAAAGGGTGCTTTATGCTGCCAACCATAGTCAAATAGACGCCGGTATAAATGCGTCTCTAGTTCTTCCGGTACTTTCTCTATTTCATTATCTGTCTTATTATCTGTATCTGTATCTTGAACATTATCTAGCTTTTCTTCTGATTTTTCTAGATTATTATCTAATTCTTCTTGTAAATTTTCTGCTTCATCATTAGTAACTTGAGGGATTTGATCAGCTTTCATTATGACCCATGGGTGAGTAGAATTTCAGCAATAGCTTGAGAAATGGGGAAGTGGGGGGAAAACGTCTCCAACCAGAAAAATTCCCCAACCGGGTTAACTTCCAGGAATACATACCGACCATCAGGGGTAAGAATAATATCAATGGCTCCATAGTTTAAACCAAAATAAGCCATCAGTTTAAGCAACTTTTTTTCAACCTCTTCGGGTAAATCATAGGCTTTCCAAGACTTAACTAACGCTCGGCCTTCCTTGCGCCAGTCGAAAGTAGAGCCTTCTAAGCTCTGGGAATCCACGGCAGCAGTAAATATACGGTGTCCCACGATCGTGGTTCGTAATTCTAGAGCCTTGGGCACTTTTTCCTGAAAGGTCATCGGACAGAAACGCAGTCCTTCCACATGCTCTAAATCCTCTGCTGTGACTGGGTTCGTGAAAACAACCTGCTCTTGCCCTTGCTCCCCATAGATAGCAAAGGAAGATAGCATTTTGGTAACGATACCCTGGTCTTGACATTCAGAGGCAAATTGCTTCACTGCCTCTGGATTGTTGGTACTCAGGGTACGGGGCGTAATCAAGCCCACCTCTCGTGCCACTTGGAGCTGTAGTTGCTTATTGTTAGCCACATCAACATTAGACATTTTGTCGAAGTGGAATGCCTTTATGCTGGCAATCATACCCCTAACCGTGACGCGACATTCCTGAATTGCAGCGTTTCGATACTGCTGATCCATACGCGAACAACCTGACAACCTTGGCCAAAAGGCCACGCTACGCGAACAACCTGACAACCTTGGCCAAAAGGCCACGCTACGCGAACAACTATTCTACAAAGCTCTTTAATTCATTCCATGATTAAGCAACGCCTTTAGGGAACAGGGAACAGAGAAAAAATCCTGTGTACCTGATTAGACTATAAACCGCTATAATAATTAAAAGTGTTGTGTCAATTATTGTGTACTTGGGATGCCAAGCTGACTAGCACGGATCATATAAAAAACTCTGTTTTATCAAGTTCCACTCTCGAATTAAGTGGGTTTCACTTGGCCTTAACTTACGCCCCTTTAACTCAGGGTGACTAGCATAGAATACCGCATCGATTAATGCTGTAATTGTCTCCCCGTAATCCTTCACCTCATAACCATAGTCTCCATGATCAGCATAACAGCTAGGTATTTCCATCCAAACAATCCTGTCTTTCAAAACCTCTTTAATAGCCAACCACTCTTTTTTGTACTGTGTTTGGTGAGACTTGATCCTCTTATCTGACATTTCTGGATTAGCCTGCCAAAAATAAAAGTTAGTAAACCGGTCTAGTACAGACTCGGGAACACACGCAAGTGCTTGACTATGGAAAACAACCGAGGCGGAAATAATTGATAAGCCTAGAGATTGAAATTTGAGCATTGTCCGAAATCGTTACACTTCTTTCTTTAGTCTTCCTTTCCTATAGGGTGTCTTCAGTACCTTTTGTGCATTAGTTCCAGTTAAAAAACTCGGAAAGCTTACTACACAAGGGATTCAGTCTGCCAAAGGAGGTTTCCCCCACTCGCGCTTTGCATCAAGACAGGAAAATTATGGTATTCAACTAACAAAATTTAGGGAAGACAGAACAGGAAACTTCAGATCATGAAATAGTGCGATGCTCCTTGGCCTTGGCCTATTGGCCACGCTACGCGAATGGGCCACGCTACGCGAATGGAGCCGCTACGCGAACGCATTTTCCCCCTGCTGTTTTTAGTCACTCAAAAACTGTTGCACTGACACACTACTTGCGATCCGGCCTAAGTCTGAAACAAATCTAAGCCTGACTTAAAATAGTTTTAACCAACTCAATAGCAGCATCTGGACTTGTTGCCAGAAATACATTCTCCTGGGACAGACTACAGAAAAACTCTTGACTCTCTCGATGGTCACTCAACAAAACAACCTTTTTCCAACTTTTGAGAGCCAGAGCAATTTCTGATGCTGTTCCTATGCCCATACCACAGGCAATCACCACATCACTGGAGAGTACATTAATCGTATTGCGAGCATTGCCCATATCCGTAACGATGGCAATATCTACAGCATCAGACATGGCCCTAGTGTCCTTGGTGGGTAAGATACCAATCGTTAAGCCACCAACCATTTTGGCTCCCCGACTGGCCGCATCCATCACTCCCACATTTCTGCCACCGGTCAGCAGTACCCAGCCATTCTCAGCAATCAGTTGACCGAGACGATACGCACGATTAATGTCAGTAGCAGTGGCCTTGTCTCCAGGCCCCATTACCCCAACCACTATTTTTCTCATGGCTTATTTAACTCTCAGAGACTGTTAATAAAGTAACTCTTAAGATAGCTATCAGCGTGTCGCGTATCAGCTTACGGCGGTTTGCATAACTATCAAGTACACAGGATTTTCTCCTTCTTTCCTCTTCCGTTCGCGTAGCGTGGCCCACGGCCTCAGTCCCTGCTCCCTGCTCCGAAGCTCCCTGCTCCGAAGCTCCCTGCTCCCTAAAAACCCATAAATTTGTACCTAATTGAAGTGCAAACCGCTGTATGTGCTACAAATGGTGCTGCTTGAGGTGCTTTTCAATAAAATAAGCACCTCAAGCAGCATGAGCCTTAGGCTGACGGCTGACGGCTGACGGCTGAATGCTATAGTATGAAGCGTCTGTAAACCTTGTGTAAAACTTAGGTAAAGGTGTGCTTAATTGTCAATTAAATCACACAGACAATTGGAGTTATCTGCTAATAATTTTGTTTGCCAATAATTTCCTTAACAAAACTGAGTTATCAATAACTGATTAACCCATTTTTTAATAAAAATTAGCTATAATTCCTAGCGATATCTAATTTGTAGATTGAGAGGATAGCGTTTCCTAGTAAGGGTCAGATATAGTCAATTTTATTACCCCTCCCCATCTCCCCATCTCCCCATCTCCCCACACCTCCCACACCTCCCACACTTTCCTCTCTTTCCTCTCTTTCCCGACTCCCGACTCCCGACTCCCGACTCCCTACTCCCGACTCCCTACTCCCAGATCAGCTGTTCTCTGTTGCCTTTGGAAATGTTCCATCGACTCAAACGATACTTTCTGATTAGTTCGCCATCCCCCAAACATCATCTGTTGCCCTCAATGGCAGAAGATACCCTGATCACTCCCCATCGACTCCATTATCCTCATTGGCATGGGACTAATGGTGATCTGCCCCCTGTTGCTTTAGTTAACTGGTTATCGACATCAGAAGCATCTAGAGAACAAAACAATAATCAAAATAATAATCAGCATTCGCGTAGCGGCTCTTTTGGAGCATCGCAACTAGGAACTATCCCCCTAGCAGGAGAACAGAAAACAGCGGAATCATGTATTAATCACGGGGATTACCTGTGGGCAAAAGGTCAACTAAATGAAGCAGTGACCCAGTATCACAAAGCTATTGAACTAGACCCTAAATCGAGTTTGGGTTACCAACGTCTAGGAGCAACTTTAAAGCAACAAGGTCAATTTGAACAAGCCAGTGCCTATTATCGCAAAGCGATTGAATTGGCTGGACTAGAAACCGTCAAGTTAGATCGGTCACAATCAAGAGAACAATCTATAGATCAATGTGTTCCTAGCTCTGGTGAGGGCGATTGTAAACAATATCAGTCAGGAGGTCTTTTGGAAGCAGTCACGGTGTATCTACAACAGGCGCAGACTTACTTGAACCAAAGACAATGGCAACAGGCGATCGCTGCCTGTGAGCGAGCCATTAAAATTGCCCCAGATACGGCTCAGGCTTACAAGATTTGGGGAAATGCGCTACAGTTCATGGGTCAGACTGCTGAAGCTATGGGTCACTATGGCCAAGCTTTGGAAATTGAGCCGGATTTTGCGGAAGTTTATGCTAATCTCGGTAGCTTGTGTGCTGGTAAGCAGGATTGGGAAGATGCGATCGCATATTATCAAAAGGCGATTAACCTAAAACCCGATTTGACTGGGGCTTATCGCAACTTAGCTAAAGTATGGACTGAGGTGGGAAACCAACAGGAAGTGCTTAAATGCTGTTATCATCAGCTGATGCTAGAGTTGGATAAATCTAAACCAGAGGACTACCTTAATCTAGGCAATCAGTTATTTAAGGAAGGTCTGGTAACAGAAGCGATCGCTTGTTACCGCCAGGTAATTGAGCGGAATCCCCAGTCGGTGGTAGCTTACCAAAACCTGGCAGAAGCATTGAATCGCCAGGGGAAATGGCAAGAGGCCAATGCTTGCTATCGTAAATTACTGCAATTTTATCGAACCGGTTCTCAGTTACCAGCTTCTCAGTTAACAGCTTCTGAGTTACCAGCTGATCAGATAAATGGTCAGTTAACTAGTCAGATCAATGGTCACACCCACAATCAAGCTAACGCCTCTGATGCCCTGAAACAGGCTATTGTTCCTGAATTGGTAGACAACCAGAAGCAGCAGCAGGTGTCAATTACTCCCCCTAAACGTTACAGAGGAGGGACGATAAAAGCATCAACTGTTGCCATCGTGCCTAGCCCATCTCAAATTACCGTTAATCCCACCAATCCAACCGTAAAGCCTATCCCTACTGCTCCAGAACGATTAGACCGAGAGCAATTAAAGCCAGAGCAATTAAAGCCAGAGCAATTAGACCGAGACCAATTGGACAGAATTCGCGATCGCACACCACGACTCTGCGGCGGCAATCATCTCCCCCAACTTCCTAACTCTAGAGCTTCTCAGTCTAATCTAGACCTAGATCAAGAGCTTGAGTCGTTTATCAAGGCAGCTCAACAAAATCCAGATTCAGCTAAAGTCCAGGCAAATTTAGGTAGTGCTTATGCTCAGCGGCAGCAGTGGCAAGATGCGATCGCATGTTATCAAAAAGCGATCGCAATTAATCCCAGCTTTGCTGGAGCTTACCGTAACTTAGCAAAAGTTCTAACTCAAACCAATCAACCAGAAGCAGCAGCGGATTATTGGTATCAAGCTCTGACATTGGAACCGAATACTGTATCTGCTGAAGAACACTTGAATTTGGGTAATACCTTAACCGCCCAAGGGAAATTAACCCAAGGGATAGCTTGTTATCGTCAGGCAATTGAATTGAAACCTAATTTGTCTGAAGCTTACCATCGACTAGGGGATTTGCTAAAAAAGCAAGGACAAGAGCTTGAGCTGCTAAGCCTTTATCAGCAAGCAGTTCAAAACAATCCCCAAGATGCTAAAGCTTACTTCTATTTAGGAAACCTGTTCACAGAACAGGAAGCATGGGAGGAAGCTTACCCTTGTTATCTCAAAGCGACTCAACTGCAACCGAATCTTGCACAAGCCCATCATAATTTGGCAGATACCTTAGTTAAGCAGCAACGGTGGGAAGAAGCAGTAACAGCTTACCGTCGAGCCATTGAGATACAGCCAGAGTTTTCCTGGTCTTATAACAACATGGGCGATGCCTTGCTTAAGTTAGAACGGTGGCAAGACGCAGCCGATGTGTTCCGACAAGCCATTGAACTCAAACCAGATTTCCCGTGGTCTTATCAAAATTTAGGTGATGCTCTACAAGCCTTGGAGCAGTGGGATGAAGCAATTATTGCCTATCGCCATGGGATTGAGGTGAAATCCGATTGGCCTTGGTCTTACTATAACTTGGGACAAGCATTAGCAAAAACCGGACAGTGGCTTGATGCGATCGCAGCCTATCGTAAAGCTATCGAACTTGACCCGAATTTTGCTAAAGCCTACAGTCATCTCGGTGAAGCCTTAGCCAGAATTGGCGAGTGGGATGAAGCCATTATCTGTTACGAACAAGCCATTGATATTGACCCCAGTCTTCATGTTTCCGTCTACCAGAATTTAGGGGAAGCCTTAGAACGAAAAGGATATAGTAATTCAGACAGGGTTGCTGATTCTGGGTATGATTTTGCCCCCCTAGCCCCCCAGCGAGCAATCCCTCGCTGGGGGGAACAAAACTCTCAAAGTCCCCCAAAGTTGGGGGATTTAGGGGGCTTGACCAAAACCCAACCTACGCCCATTCATACTTCAATTGAGCAACGCCATCCAGAGCTTAGGACAAAAGACGATATCTCTAAGTGGCCTCACGTTTTCATTGAACCCTATCATCCCCCCCAAACTCTCCCCGATGGCAGCCCCTGGCCAAAGATATCGATTGTTACCCCTTCGCTGAATCAAGGTGAGTTTATCGAAGAAACCATATTATCAGTGATTCATCAGCACTATCCCAATGTCGAACATATCCTAATTGATGGGGGCTCTACTGATGAAACCATGACCATTGTTAATCAATATCAAGACTACCTTACCTATGTGGTTAGTGAACCCGATAGTGGCCAAAGTGAAGCCTTGAACAAAGGATTTGCGATCGCATCTGGGGAAATCTTGACTTGGCTTAATAGTGATGACCGATTAGCCCCAGGAGCCTTATATAGGATAGCCCTAGCGTTTTATACCAGTGGTGCTGATGTGGTAGCCGGTGTCTGTCAACTGTTTAAAGATGGCGTAGCCGTAGAGCAACACTTGACATCCTGTGCTAATGGACTGATGTCCCTTGAAGAAATTTTAGATGTAGAAAGGAATTGGCTAACAGGGAAATTCTTCTATCAGCCAGAAGTCATGTTTACCCGCACCATTTGGGAAAAGTGTGGTGCCTCAGTAGATCAATCTCTCTTCTACAGTATGGATTACGAGTTGTGGGCGCGATTTGCTGCCAAGGGAGCCACCTTACAGGTAATAGGTTATCCTGTCGCTCAATACCGTATCCATGAAAACCAAAAGACTAGCACTAAAGATAAGTATGAGCCGGAATTACTATCGGTATCAGAGGCACTGCGGACTAAATTCAATTGTCCTAAGTCTAAAGCGAAAGAAGAGCCTGGGCAACGCCACAGCCTGCGCATTGTGTGCTTCAACGATACCGGATTTCTAGGAGGGGCTGGGATTGCTCACCAACGCATTGCCAAATCCTTAGCCTTAGCAGGGCATCAAGTAATTCCCGTTGCTGGCACATTAGACTGGTCATTGACTCCCGTAGACTGCACAGGGTCAGAGGTTTATCAATTAATTGCTAGTCTCAATCCGGATTTAGTCGTAGTGGGCAATATCCATAATATGACCAATCCCTTGGACATTTTGGAAAGACTTACTAGTCATTTCCCCACTATCTTTGTGATGCACGACCAGTGGTTACTTACCGGACGCTGTGCTTATGTAGGGGATTGTGAAAATTATACCACCCTATGTGATCACGAATGTCCCACTAGCCATGAATACCCGAGCTTAGGATCAGAAAAAATAGCCGACGCTTTTCGTAAAAAACATCGGCTTTTAGGGAGCTATAAAACTTTGTTAGTGCTAGGGGATAGTCACTGGACCACTAATTGGGCTCGTTATGCCTTTGACTATCACCAGCCTCGACGGAATTTCCAAGAATGCGAAAGTAAATTTCAGAGCATTTACTATGGCATTGATTTAGATATATTTAGGCCCTTAGACCAGGCAGAATGTCGCCGCCAGTTGAATTTACCTCAGGATAAATTTATTATACTCACTGGTAGTCAATCTGTAAATGATCAGCGCAAAGGATTTAAGTATCTACTCAAAGCCCTAGACATTGCCAATCTCGATAATATCCTACTGGTTACTTTTGGTCATGGCTCTGCGATCGCAGAAAACCTTGATATTTGGAGTACAGGATATATCGAGGACCCCTCCTTATTAGGATATTACTACAGCGCTGCCGATATATTTATTGGGCCATCCCTTCAAGAAGCATTTGGTCAAACCTTTATAGAAGCAGCAGCCTGTGGCACACCTGCCATTGGCTATGGAGTAGGTGGTGTCAAAGAAGCGATCTTGAATCGAGTGTCAGGACGAGTAGTGACCCAAAAAACCCCAGAAGCCTTAGCTAAGGTAATTAAGGAATTATACTATGACCGGCACAAATTAGACCTGTTGGGGAAAACCGCAGCTATTTATATAGCCAACCACTTCTCCTTACAGTCGAGCTATCACAGTTTTATGGTGGCCTTAGACCAAAGCGGTTGGGTCGATAAGCTCCAAATTCCCAGGGCGAGTAAATTTTTAGTAGACTCTCCCGTAGGCTCTGCCAAACTTACTCAACCCCTAGCGATTAAAAGCGGTATTGCCAAAAACAACAGTAGTATTATCTCTGGGGTTGGTATTCAAGGTTATACCCGTCAGGGTTTTGGAGAATTAGAGCAACCATTACCAGACATTGGTATTTTTCGTCCCATTCAGTGGTTACTGTGGCCAGAGGGGGAGTTTGCCATCATTGCCAGTAATCCCAGGAAAGGTCAGCTAGTCATTGCCTGCCGTAACGTCTCCCAGGGTCAGTTTCTTGAAGTTTGGCAACAGGGTAAGTTACTATTGCGAGTAGCAGTGCATCACTGTGGGATCGATCAGGTTAATGTATTTACCCTACCGATTTCGTTACTTGAAGGCGTCAATTTATTTTCCCTGAAGACTGAGACCTATCATGTTGATCAGTCCAATCGACATTTAGCAGTACTGATTGAGGGAATTACCTTTACAGAGCAACTCGATTGGGAACCGTTACGGGAGGGTAGTCAGGAATCCTGATGGAAAAAATTCTATATACACGAGACAATCAGAAAGTCTATCTTGACGTACCTCCCCCTGGTGCTATTCCTAGTTTTTTCGTATTCGCGCTGCACAAATCAGGGAGTGTGATGCAGGACAAAATTATTGAAGATATCGGTTTTACCTTAAACATACCACTGATTAGTGTTGCCAAAACTTCCTTTAATCAAGGGGTAGAAGAAAGTGCCTTTGGTAAGGAGATATGTGACCTTTTTGTCAAAACTGGATATGGCTTTTATGGCTCTCGATATCTCCCTGCCTATCTTAATGATTTCGATTTGAGTGGTTTCAAAAAGATCTTACTGATTCGCGATCCTAGGGATATTGTAGTATCCCATTATTTTTCCATGAAGAACAGTCATGTTATTCCCCCAGGTAAGGTAGGTGATGTCCTTTGGAAAAATCGCCAGCGACTACAAGATATTGATATAGATGAGTACGCGATTCAACAAGCACCGATATTTCGCAAAATAATTCAAAGGTACAGCAAGATTGAAGATCAGTTATTCAAACTCTTTAGGTATGAAGATATTGTTTTCAATAAGCGTCAGTGGGTTGCGGATATTATCACTTTTTTGGAAGTAGAGCTTGAGGATAGCAAAATAGAAAAAATAGCTAAGAAGCACGATATTTTTCCAACTAAAGAAAATCCCGCATCACACATCCGTAAAGTTACCCCAGGGGATTATAAAGAAAAGTTGCAACCCGCCACGATTGATCAGCTTAATGAATGTTTTAAACCTATCTTGATTAAGTATGGGTATGAGAATTAAGAATTAAGAATTAAGAATGTAGAATTAAGAATGTAGAATGTAGAATGTAGAATGTAGAATGTAGAATGTAGAATGTAGAATGTAGAATGTAGAAGGCAGAATTAAGAATGTAGAATTAAGAATGTAGAATTAAGAATGTAGAATTAAGAATGTAGAATTAAGAATGTAGAATTAAGAATGTAGAATGTAGAATGTAGAATGTAGAATGTAGAATGTAGAATGTAGAATGTAGAATGTAGAATGTAGAATGTAGAATTAAGAATTAAGAATGTAGAATGTAGAATGTAGAATGTAGAATGTAGAATGTAGAATGTAGAATTAAGAATGTAGAATTAAGAATGTAGGTAAGCATATGCGCTATGGGCATAAACTCTTCCGGTAGCGTGGCGACAGGCCTTTGGCACCTCAAGTAGCGTGTGCGTAGCACATTAGCTGTTCGCGTAGCGTGCGCGTAGCGCATATGCTTACGAATTTAGAATTAAGAATGGTGAAGACAAAATTAAGAATGGTGAAGGCATAATTAAGAATGGTGAAGGCATAATTCTAAATTCTAAATTCTAAATTGCCAATTCTAAATTCTAAATTCTTAATTCTTAATTCTTAATTGCCAATTCTAAATTCTAAATTCTTAATTCCCAATTCTTAATTCTACATTCTTAAAATTTATTTAAGGTTTTTCCCACTCCCTATCGGGTACATCTCACTGTCTTTATGCAAAGCCCCAGTGGGGTAAACCCCCTTTGGCCGCTGACAAAAATTTCTGGGAAAGAAAATTATCACACTCCCCACCCGCCGCAGATTTCCTGTCTTTCCTCTTGACAAGTTTTTGTACTTTAGTCTAATCTACAAAAGGTTACTTGAGCTCCTAGTAGAAACAAGCTGGGGAAGTAACTTCTGTAGGGGTGCAGAAAAAAATAGTTACGAGGTGCTTAACCTTTCGATTAATTACTTGTTAACCCAATCATTACGGTAAGGAAAAAAAATTAATTATGCAAAAACTACGCAATGCGCTATTGGCATTAGTTATTGCCATAGCTCTGACTTGGATGCCTTCTTTTACGGTACCTTCCGCACAGGCTGCTGAAGTTGAATTTCATCCTGGACTCCAGTTTTCAATCGCCCCGACCGGACAATGGATAGAATCACAAAGTGGTGCGATATTTTCTCCGGACCACGAAGTTCATGTCTATTATGACTCCCTAAGGGTGTCTTCTGATAATCCTAGCTGTCCTAAATTTGGCCCTTCAACTGAGGTAACAGGCCACGTCATGTCTGATAACAGCGGCGATGTTACTGACTTCGAACTTGAATCCCTTGACCCCCCTGCAGTGGATTTCGTCAAGTTTGGATCGTTTATTACTCCTGAGTGCTTTCAGGGTAGTGGTGAGATCCAGATCTGGTTCACTGGTACCGGCTCTGGGTGTGTCGATAGTGATTTCGGCGAAAATTACAGTTTTCCAGTGATTTGCGAATAATAAGTTGTTGAGTCTGGATAAAATTCTCAGCAGTTAAGTAACTTAGGTTTCGCTACTGGAATTCTCCCCAAGGAAGCAACTGAAAAAGCGATGCAGTGCGCGCTGCATTGCTTTTTCAATAAGGTTGTTAAAGGTTGAATGTTTTTTGTTACTCTCCATTCCCGATTCCCGATTCCCTACTCCCTACTCCCGATTCCCTACTCCCGATTCCCGATTCCCGATTCCCGACTCCCGACTCCCGATTCCCGATTCCCGATTCCCGATTCCCGATTCCCGATTAAAGATACTATCAATCACCTCTTTCATATCTTCAGCAACTGGAGTAGACTGTTTCTCAATAGTATTACTTTCTTCAAAATAGCGACAAGTTGCGGGTGCATCTCCTAAAAGTTGTTTGACAAGGTGGTGCGTTACGGGGCGGGCTGTCTAAACCCTGAGGCGGAAAATGAGACCCCCCCTAACACACCCTACGCAACTTTTTTACAAATATGAGATGCACCCGTAACGATTCCCCCCCTTATTAAGGAGCATAAGTGACATGCTCCCTGAGAGGTGCGAGAGATATGAGTTTTTCTATGAGTTTTATGAGTTTTTCTATGAGCTTTTCTATGAGTTTTGGGAGTAGGTTAACTTAATAGTACTTTAGTACTATTAAAAACGACTGCTACTGAAGCCCCGAAAACACTGTAGTTCAAGGGTTTGTAGTTCAAGTGTTCTGACAAAATTGACCTGCTCCCTGAGTTTTTCGTCAGATATGAGTTTTTCTATGAGTTTTTTTATGAGTTTTATGAGTTTTTCTATGAGCTTTTTTATGAGTTTTGGGAGTAGGTCAACGTAATAGTACTTTAGTACTATTAAAAACGACGGCTACTGAAGCCCCGAAAACACTGTAGTTCAAGGGTTTGTAGTTCAAGTGTTCTGACAAAATTGACCTGCTCCCTGAGAGGTGCGAGAGATATGAGTTTTTCTATGAGTTTTTCTATGAGTTTTATGAGGATCACAGATATATAAAAGGGCTACTATTACATAGTTCTCACAAATTGATGGGGAGCAAGTCTATGTTCCAGAACAAATGAACTATATACCATAGGAGCTTGGCTTTTACCCATGAGGGGGCTATAGCTTTAGTACAAATGTTCTGCATAAGTGACATGCTCCCTTACCATAAGCAAAGGAAATTAATTATGCAAAAACTACGCAATGCGCTATTGGCATTAGTTATTGCCATAGCTCTGACTTGGATGCCTTCCTTTACGGTAGCTTCTGCACAGGCTCAGGAAGTTGAACGTCATCCTGGACTCCAGTTTGCAGTCGATGGATGGGAGTTTGTCCAATTCCAAAGCGGTAACATAGAGCCGGGCCACGAAGTTCATGTTTTTTATGACTCCCAAAGGTTTCTTCAGCTAGGTTGTGGTCCTGTTGAGAGTTTAAAGGTAACAGGCCACGTGATGAATGATGGTAACGAATTCGAGCTTACAGAGCTTGACTGCCTTGAATGCGGTGAAGACTGCGATGGAGTAGTGGATTACGTAAAGGTTGGAGATTTTGATGCTCCTGAGTTCGACTATGGGTTGGAAATATGGTTCACTGGCACCGACGGCTTCTCTACTTGTGAGGATCGGGACGATTACACTTTTGGGTATTATTGGTAATCATAAGTTGTTGAGTCTGGATAAAATTCTCAGCAGTGAAGTAACCTAGGTTTCGCTCTGGAATTCTCCCCAAGGAAGCAACTGAAAAAGCAATGGAGCGCGGGCTGCATTGCTTTTTCAATAAGGTTGTTAAAGGTTGAATATTTTTTTTAGGACTTACGCATTTGCCCCCTAAATCCCCCAATTCTGGGGGACTTTAACTCAATTTCCCCCCAAAATTGGGGGGCTAGGGGGGCGAAATCAAGTTAACCGCGTAAGTCCTATTTTTGTTACTCTCGATTCCCGATTCCCTACTCCCGATTCCCGATTCCCGATTCCCTACTCCCTACTCCCTACTCCCTACTCCCTTAGGATAGGCTCTAGCTTTTAATTTTTGCATCCATCCCTTTACTGTTGGTTGCTTAAAGATACTATCAATCACTTTTTTCATCTCTTCAGCAACTGGAGTAGACTGTTCCTCAATAGTATTACTTTCTCCAAAATAGCTACAAGTTGCTTCTGGCAACCACAGGGCTCGGCTTCCTCTCAAAAATACTAGATTTATTATTACTTCTACTATCGCAGCCTCTTGATTTAATTCCCTATTGAAGCCTCCTACTAGGTCTAAACGACTGCGACGAAACATACTATTACTTTGACGCAACGGTTGCCAGAGTTTCTCTAACTTCCAGATGTGTAAGTCTTCTAAATCCGGTAACTCTTGCCATGGCGTCACCTGGGTGATCTTGTCTCCCTCAACCAGTTGCCAGCCACTCAATAGTAAATCCAGGGTAGAGGATTCCCGGTCAAATGCTGCTACTTGTTTCTCTAGGGCATCTGGTAGTAAAACACTGTCACTATCGAGAAAAGTGACAAATTCTCCTTGGGCCATCTCAAGAGCGCATCCCCCTTTAATAACAATTCCCCCCTTACTAAGGTTCCTACTTCCTGTTCCCCCCTTATTAATCCCTGTTCCCCCCTTATTAAGGGGGGCTAGGGGGGATCCCTCCCTACTCCCTACTCCCTGCTCCCTGTTCCCTGCTACTCGCATCCCCCCCTTATTAAGGGGGGCTAGGGGGGATCCCTCCCTACTCCCTACTCCCTGCTCCCTATTCTCTGTTCCCTGATTACCAGCCCCATCCACCACAATAATTTCATAGTCGGAATAGTTTTGAGCCAGCACACTGTCCACTGCTCGCTCAACTATCGCGCTATTGTTGTGAACAATAATAATCACACTAACTCGTGGTGAATCGTGATCATGCCAGGGTTTTAGCTGCCAGCTGCTGTCAGCAATCGTCCCTTGTCCTTGGACATTGCCAATGGTTTTATTCTGTTGCGCTTCCTTACCCATATGGGCCTCATTTTTGCCCCCCATCAGATGACCGTAACTATGATTTTGATGCACTGCCATCACCACTTCGCTGGCATCGACGATGGGATAACCCCTCATAGCCGCAGTAGTTACCATCCAGGTATCCCAATATCCCCGTCCTACCGCAAACTTAGGGATAGTAGGAAATAAATTTTTAGGAAAGATAAAGTAATCCTTAGCATCATCAGCCCCTAAACAACCGGTCTGATTGACCTGTTGACACATGGTGTCTTCCCAGGTGGGAGACTGAAATTCTATGGACTTGGACAGGTCAAGATTCCAGCGTCGTCCAGTGATTAAAAATGTCTCTAAGTGTTGGCAGACCTGTTCAATGGCTTGGGTAAAATCTTTCAGTAGAATAATATCAGCGTTGATATAAGTGATGATATCGTGAGTTGCTTGTTCCTGGACTTGGGCAAACACACTATCCAGTAGAGGAGTGCCATAGCTATTGCACTCGATATCAGGAACATGATTAAGTCCTAAGTCCTGAGCAATAGCAGCTGTACCAATTTCATCACCAAATAAAATGATTTCTGGCTTGGGTTTGAGCAAAGTCCAGCTGGTAATAGCGTTGTGCTGGATGATACCAATGTTACCTAGAAAAGGCTTAGGCACCGTGAAAATGCTGATGCCTAGGGTTGATCGAATATCTGGCTTGATATACAACGGTTGCGCCATTTTGCTGATTGCTAATGGTTGATATTGATGGTATGGTTATAGAGTTTGTATATGAGTTGTAAACACACTTGTTGCCGAAAAAGCCATGCATGCAAGAGCCAAAAGGCAACAGGGTAAAGAGCTCCGAAGTTTTATTGTCTAAGAAAAAAAGACCTCAAAGGTTTATATATCCAATACAAACGCTATTTTAGATAAGAAAATAGAATCGGTTAGGTATAAGCGATTAGCTATAATAAAGTTTTGGCGAAATCCCTAAGATACCACAATCAATTCGATGAGAAACTGCTAGAACGAATACAATTATTTAACCATCGTTAAATAATTGTATAAAAAAACAGTATTAGGATGTGCTCCCAACTAGAACTAGCTATGGTTGAAACTTCTGTAAGTATTGCAAATCAATTGAGACAGCAAGGACAACAGAGTGAAGCAATTGCAGCATACCAGGAAGCAATTGAGTTACAGCCAGATAATCCAGGAATTTATCACCTTTTGGGACAATCTCAGGCTCAGCAGGGGGATTTAGAAGGTGCGATCGCAAGCTACCAAAAATCAATTGCCCTCAATCCCCAACAGTCGTTTTGGGTCTACAAACATCTCGGGGATGCTCTGAGAGCCCAAGGAAAACTGGATGAGGCGATGGTGGCTTACCAGAATGGGATGCAGTTCGAGCCAGACCATCCGGATTTTTATCACAATTTAGGACAAGCTCAAGCACTACAGGGAAATTTAGACGATGCGATCGCATCCTACCAAAATGCGATCGCACTCAATCCTAGCCATCCGTTTTGGATCTACAAAAATCTTGGGGATGCTCTGAGGCAAACCAATCGAGTTGATCAAGCAGTTTGCGCTTACCAGGAAGCAAGTCAGTGTGACCCAGAAAATGGGAAAGTAGTATATCCTAACTTGGCACAATGTCAGCAGCAACAGGGAAATTTAGACGATGCCATCGCCTCTTACCAAAATGCGATCGCACTCAATCAAGACCAGCCAGCTTGGGTTTACCAAAATCTCGGGGATAGTCTGAGCTTACAAACTCGATGGTATGAAGCCATTACCGCTTACCGTAGCGCTATAGCCATTAACCCCACCATCAATGGGGTTAAAGAGAGCTTAGCCGATGCTCTGCGAGAAACCAAACAATTGGATCAAGCGATCGCAGCCTATCGCGATGCTATTGACACCAATCCCGACCGGTTTGAGTCTCACCATTGGCTAGGGGATTTATATCGAGAAAACAAGAATTGGGAGCAAGCCGCAGCAGCTTACCAATCCGCCATAGCACTCAATTCCTACAATGCTTGGACTCACCATAATTTAGGCTTAGCCTTAGCCCAACAAGGGAAGCTAGAAGAAGCCGTAGCTGCTTATCAAGAAGCCATAGCCCTATCCCCTAACCAGTTCTTTGAGTTTTACCAAAAATTAGGGGAGGCTCTCACCCAACTCCAGCACTGGGAGGAAGCAGTTACCGCTTATGGTCGTGCCATTGACCTCAGTCCAGAAAATCCTGATTTATACTACCCCTTGCGCAAAGCATTGGAAGCATTGGGACAGTGGCAAGAACCAGACTATGAACCCCCATCAGAAGACCCTTGGCTAGCGGCTCACCAATGGGCAGATAGTTTGCGAGAACAGGGAAAAATAGCGGAAGCGATCGCAGCCTATCGCTATGCTCTCGATATCAATCCCAACTGTTGTGAATCTTACCATTGGTTAGGGGATTTACTCTTAACACAACAGAATTGGGATGAAGCAGCAATAGCTTACCAGCGAGCTATAGAACTCAATCCTTACAATCCCTGGTCTCACCATAATTTAGGGCTAGCCTTAACTGAACACGGCAAGTTAGACGAAGCAGTAGCTGCCTTAAACCAAGCCATAGGCCTATCCCCCAACCAGTACTTTGAATTTTACCAAAACTTAGGAAATGCCCTCAGCAAACTCCACCGTTGGGATGAATCCCTTACCGCCTATGGCAGTGCTATTGAATTAAATCCAGGCCATCCTCAGTTACACAGTAGTTTAGGAAGTGTATTG
This sequence comes from Moorena sp. SIO3I8, assembly GCF_010692325.1. GTDB lineage: Bacteria > Cyanobacteriota > Cyanobacteriia > Cyanobacteriales > Coleofasciculaceae > Moorena. Next base: position 79,602 of record NZ_JAAHHW010000023.1, read on the forward strand.
GTTCAATTGGGAAAGTCCGATCAGGCGGTAGCGTCTTACCGTCGCTCTATACAGTTAAAGCCAGATGACCCCGAGATACACGAAAAATTAGGAAATGTGCTTCGAGAAAGAGTCCAAGTAGATTTAGATCAAGCAATCAGCTGTTATCGTCGAGCCATTCGGACTAATCCAGATAATCTCGATAATTATCACAAGGCATTAGGGATACAATCCAACGATCCTGAACTGTATCTACAGTTAGGCAATACATTAGTTAAACAAAATCAGTTAGACCAAGCCATTATTTTCTACCAAATCGCCCTCGAGATCCAACCCGAAAATTATGAAGTAAACGCTCAGTTGACCAGGGTTTTGGAAAAACAAGGCAAGGTAGGGAGTAGGGAGTAGGGAGTAGGGAGTCGGGAGTAGGGAGTAGGGAGTAGGGAAAAGGGAGTAGGGAGTAGGGAGTAGGGAGTAGGGAATGGGGAACAGGGAACAGGCAAGAGGCAAGAGGCATACATGCTAAAGTTTGAAGGCAAGAAGTGTGTTTACAACCCAGATAAAAACCCTATAGCGTTTCTCGTAGCTATGAGGTACACATTATTTTTTCCCTCTTCCCTCACTTCCCCTCCTGGGAGGGGTTAGGGGTGGGTTACTCTTACCTCTTCCCTGCTCCCTGCTCCGAAGTCCCTGCTCCCTAAAACCCAGAAATTTGTACCTCACAAGTCGTAGAATTGCTATATATCATAACTACTCTAGAAGAGCCCAGGATTTTTTCCCTTTTCCCTACTCCCTGCTCCCTTTTCCCTACTCCCTTTTCCCGATTCCCGATTCCCTATTACCTGTTACCTTTAAAACCTAACTATGGCAATCAAATTTTGGAATGGTATTGCATTAATTGCAGATGATACCTACAGGACTCAATTAATCCCAAAAGTAGGACGCTTAGATCACGATCAATCACTGCTGAGGGGGATTTTACCCCATATACCAAGGGGTGGTGTTGCCATAGATGTTGGTGCCAACATTGGCGATCACACCATTGCTTACTTGAATAAAGTTGGCCTAACTGGTCGAGTGTTAGCATTTGAACCCCTGCCAGAAGCTTATGAATGTCTCACGTTAAATGTACCAGGGGCAGAATCCTATAACTATGCCCTTTCAGACCAAGAAGAAACCCTGAATTTGGTGATTCGACCGAATACAGGAGAGAGTTTTTGCTCCTATTCAGAGAACTCACAAACTATTCGAGCTGTTCCATTAGATTCCTTTGAGTTTAGCCAGCTAGACTTGATCAAGTTTGATGTAGAAGGTTGGGAGTTGAAAGCCCTCAAAGGAGCGGAAGAGACTATCTATCAACATCAACCTCGGATGGTGATTGAGATTAACGAGAAAGTATTTAAACGAACCCTCGGGAATCGACAAGAGATTTACGATTTTCTGAAGCGACATGATTACGATTTACAACCAATACAACCAAAGACCAGCCTCAACACTGAGAGAATTGATGTACTGGCAGTACCAGCAAAAGCACAATACTTCTGTGGCTTCCAGCATAAATTAGGGGAAGCTTACACAGCAAATAATCAGCTTGATCAAGCTATCATCGCTTACCGTCGTGCGATTGGGCTTAATCCCACGATATCTTCCTATGATCACAACTTGGGGGATGTCTTGGAGAAACAAGGTCATCTGGAATCTGCGATCGCATTTTACCGTAAAGCCATTGAACTGAACCCTGATCACCATCAGTATCATATCACCTTAGCCAAAGCCCTAGCCCGAAAAGGCATGGCAGCTGAAGCAGTAACTGAGTATCGCTTAGGGATGTCCCTTAACCCTAACTTCCAGTGGTCAGAAGATAATTTTGGCGAAGCTTTATTAGAAGGTCTGTATAAACACCATAGTAAAAACCATAGTAAAGGTTTCCAAGGCAACCCTAGTCAAAAGAAGGACACAAGCCACGACTGTGGTGTCATTTTTTTAGCCATTGGTGAAAAATTTAAACAAGAATTTCTTAATGCTTATAAATTTTTCAATAAATCCAATCCTACCATCCCCATCTCCCTATTTACTGATTGCGCCATGGGGGAGTTAGATGGTTGTACAGTCTATCCCTTAAACGAAAATAAAAATCCTCATAAACTCAAAGTAGACATCTTGAAAAATAGCCCTTATCAAAAAACTCTATTTCTTGATACAGACACCTTAGTCGTTGCTGATATTTACGAGATATTTTCCTTACTAGATGACTGTGATTTATGTATAGCCAGAGAACCTAATGTTGACTATAGTAAACACCCCTATAAATTTATTGGATATAAATCCCATCAATACATTAATACAGGAGTATTCGCTTTTAAAAAATGCGAATTCATTACTAAAATGATTGATGGCTGGATTACTATGATTTCCCAACGAAATGACTCAGATATGAGAGCCGGACATTTTGCTGACCAGTACTATTTCAACCAGTTATTACAATCGGGTTTCTTTGAGCAAGAAGGAGGCAAAGTAAAGGTCATAGACAACAATATTTACAATGTCAGACCACAGCCTCTGCCTCACCTGATCAAAGATGGCTTATTTAATCAAGCGAAGATAATTCATCTACGACTCTCTGCTTTTGTACCATCATTAGTTTCTCTTAAAAAGAAATAGGGAGTAGGGAATCGGGAATCGGGAATCGGGAGTCGGGAGTCGGGAGTCGGGAGTCGGGTGGGGAGTGCATAATAAAGTTGGGTAGTGGCGTGGCAAGCTTAATTTGATGCATTAGAAACAGATGGGGGAGTGTGGGGCGGGGGCGCGGGGAGTGTGGGGCGGGGGCGCGGGGAGTGTGGGAAGATGGGGAGCAAAAATCTATTGCACTATTTTAAGCTTGCCACGCCACTACGAGATTGAATATAGAGCTGTTTTGGAGGCGATCGCTCTTCAATTTACATCACTCATTACCCCAATATTTGCACCCATAATTTTAGCAATTTGCTTCAGAATACGCAAGACATCATATAACTGATTCCTACGAGGTAGCAGCAGATAAAAAAGATTAGATAAATCATATTGGGGAACACCTTCGGTCAACATTTTAACAAACAAAAACTCATCCCCGCTACCAATCATACCATAGACAGGACGTTCAGGATTAGGATTTGCCATCATATAAGTCATTAGTTGAGGTAAAGCTACTGAAAAAGCAATAGTAGATTTAGATTCAACCAAGAGAACCCAAAGTTGTTGTGCAATAACTAAAGTATCAATTCGACCTCGTAAAATTTCATCCTTGTCTTCTACTTCCACTTCAACAGTCGTTTCAGTAGTGACATAGAAAGGTTCATCATATAAACCTGCCAAAGTAAGTAAAGGTCCAATTAGTAATTGATTAATCACACCTTCTGGGAGAGGACTTCGTTCTCTATGACGTAAAAATCGTCTTTGAATTTGGTCTAGGTTCTCTTGTTCTTGAGCAGTTAGTTGAGGTAAATCCTGTTGCCATTCCTGAAAGAAAAGGTCATTATCTGTAGGAGATAAATTAAACCTTTGCTTCAAGTCAGCTAAGGTAGCGATCGTTTTGGAAATGGGGTAATTTTGAATCATTATTCACTCTTAATCCAACTCAAAATCTACTCTTTCATACAAATTTTGAAACGAAATTTCAAAATCAGCTGAAGCCAATTTTAAAACTGATTCTCCCCCTTGATAATCATTGAAAAGCCATTGCCCATCCTCTTGCTTAAAATATTGAGCCACATAAAAACGATATTGATCGATTAAAATATATTCCTGAAATTCAGGGATAGAACGATAATATATGAATTTATCCGTCCAGTCGTAATCCCGCGTCGATTTAGAAAGGACTTCCACAATGAGTGAAGGATTGGTTACGTTTGTCTTACCCATTCCTTCATAGATTGGTTTTCCTTTAATTACCATTACGTCAGGATAGGTATAGAGGCGATATTGCGCTATGCACAAGCGGACATCATTGATATAGATATAATATTCTTGCTCCTTAATTGTCAAAGGAAATTTGCGACAGAAATTGAGCGCAATTTGATTGTGATTTGTCGTGCCTCCTGTCATGAGGATGATTTCTCCATCTCGATATTCATGTTTATCTATCGCTTCCTCCTCTAATGTCAAGTATTCTTCAGGCGTGTAGTACCGTTTTTCTGTTTGAATCACCATATTAATGTTCCTGATGCTGCGATCGTTGTTCAGTTGCCATTACTCTTTAGGATAGGTGTATCTTGCAAACTCCGCTCAGTATAGCGCTACGCGCAAGGGCTTTAGGCAAAAGCCATGCATGCTAAAGTTGACTACAACAGCTTTTGCTGCTTGTATCCATGTCAAACACCTTAATGTGTAGTGCTATATTTGATCCTGTAGTTCAGTTGGTAGGGTGCGTTAGGCAGTAAGGATTTTCCGATTCTATTCTAGCTTGGTGCCCTGCGACGGATTGATAAATTCTGAGCTACGCTGACCCAATTTGTTGGGATAAGCAATACTACCCACCTGACTTCCTTTCCCTTCAGGATAGAGATAATCACTCTCTACCACCCATTGCTTTTCAATCTGGTTATCCTTGTTACTGCGTGTCACTAACCAAGGATTAGGAACAGGTGGAAAAACTGTTTTAGTCTGCTTATTGTCATCAGTAACTTGAATTCCCTTGGTCAAAGCATCTGGCAACGCCCAATGTAAATGAATTCCCGCTTTCAGATACAAATTCTGATTTTGAAAAGGTTGAGAAACAATCTCTTCACTAATATTGGCAATATTATGATTTACGTCTCGCTTACCATCAAAATAAGGAAGGCGGCTAAAATCTGTCATCGCCTCTACTACAACGCGATCGCTTTCCAGATACAGAGCGTCTAAGTGGACAGCAACCATTAAAGCGGTAATTTTTCCAGCCAAAATTACCTCCTCTCCCAGAATATCAACAATCGGTTTCAGCCAAATTTGACAGGTAATTTCACTAGGATTTTCTCTGACACCTTTAAGTGTGCTTCAGTTTCCCAGAAATGATTAATTCTGCAACAAAATTTTACATGAAAGGGTATTGACAGGGTAATATAACTGGTATCTACCTTTGTGTAGCAAGGGATACAGCATATTAATAAAAAAAAAGATCGGTCAAGTTTTGGTTAACCCCAATGCTTGACCGAATTCTATTGTGTAAACGTCAACAAGTACAGCTTAACTGCATTCAAATCTGAATAACTACTGATCAACTAATACATTCGTCAGTGGTCAGTGGTCAGCCATTGGCTGATAGCTGTTCGCTTAGCGTGCGCGTAGCCCATAAGCTGATAGCTTAAAAATAAGCTCCACAATTCCTAGTCACCAGGGCGTCAAACCCTGGCAAAACCCTATCCTAGTCTACGTATAAATATCGAATCAAGGTGGTCATAACCTCACCGGGGTTTTCGGTAGGCTCGATAGCTTTTATAGGAACTGCCCACCGACAGTAACTTAATTATAAAATAGTACTTAATTGTCTACATTTTTAATAAAATTAATCCTCAGGTCGGCAGTGCATAATACCAATTTAAAACCTGACAATCTCGAAGGTAAGCACTGCCCACCCTACGCCAGCAGCGCGATCATGCTCTTGCCTATTACCTATTACCTATTACCTATTGCCTATTGCCTATTGCCTATTGCCTATTGCCTATTGCCTTAGCCAACTACGCCATCCCAAACTTATAATTGCCATACTTAATGTCATACCAAAATAAATTAGCAACTCTATCTATAGACTCCTGATTATAATAATTAGTGTAATCATTATGTTTGTCTTGCTCTATCTTCGGACAATTCAGCTTCAGTCCTAGCAGAGACTCCAAGAAAGTTACGTCTGATTCTAGAGTTTCAAAACGGATAACATAATCCACAAGAAACGTGTTATCCTCATCAAGTGCCGAGTAAGACAGTGAGTAAGCCGACAAATCAGTTAAGTGCTTACCTGCCTTGATATCCCATGATTTTCCTTTAGTGATCCACTCTGTAAAGGGCATTTTTTTGTTAGGATTGTACTGTTGTTTCTCCCAAAAGTAGAAGCCATTGTGATCAGGATTTCCAAAGGAGTACACAGAGACAAGCATATCCCAGGGGTTTCTAACAGAAGTGAATTTGAAGTAGCTATTCCAATCCCAACCCATGCGTTCAAAATGCTGTTGAACCATAGATGCTGGCACATGGGGATGGTTGTATCGCGGTTTATCTGTACTAACAATATCACTGTAAGGATCTAGTGCTTGTCTAATCGTAGTATCACCAGACCTGGGCTTGCCAATGAATACGAATTTATGCTTGTGTGATAGTCTCATTTTATAGCAGTTATTAATTGGATGAGGGAAAAAGTCCTGGGTTTTAGGGAGTAGGGAGTAGGGAGTAGGGAGTAGGGAGTAGGGTGTAGGGAGTAGGGAGTAGGGAGTAGGGAGTAGGGAGTAGGGAGTAGGAGTAATAAATTTGACTGTATCTTATAGGTCTTATCAACACTATATTTTATAGTTCAACACTCAAAAATTAGCACTGATAACTGAGCACTGAGCACTCAAAAATTATCTAGCGTTTCCTAGTAAGCGTGAGGTACATCTAAATTTTATTCCCTGTTCCCTGTTCCCTGTTCCCTGCTCCCTGCTCCCTGTTCCCTATTCCCTATTCCCTATTCCCTATTCCCTATTCCCTATTCCCTATTCCCTAGTTTAAAAAGAATACTTTCCGTAGTTGATATCATACTCAAACATTTCGGAGACTATTGCTTTGGATTCGCTATCATAATACTGGCTATAGTGGTCATGCTTGCTAGTATTTATCTTCAAAGAATCTAGCTTTAGTCCTAGCTTTGACGAAACAAAATCTAAGTCTTCCTCTAGGTGTTCAACACGAATAACATAATCGACGAGGAAATTATTTTGATCATCAAGAACATAGTAAGGAAGGGTATAGCTATACAAATCATCAAGAAATTTTTGCTGCTTCAAGTCCCAAGATTTGCCAGTCTTAATCCACTGCTTGAATGGCATCCTGGTGTTTGGGTTATAGGGGTATTTTTCGATAATGTCTTGGGATACACTGACTACTCTTGGTTTTTCCCACCAATAAATACCTCGATGATCTGGCTTGGCATAGAAGTACAGAGAAACCAGCATATCCCAAGGGTTTCGGATACTAATAAACTTGAAGTAGCTGTTCCAGTTCCAACCCATACGCTCAAAATGCTGCTTTAACAGAGATGCTGGAACATGGTGATGGTAATGTCGCTTCTGATCCGTACTCCAAACATCGGTGTAAGGATCCAATGCCTTACGAATACTAGTACTAGCACACTTAGGTTTGCTGAGGAATACAAACTTATGCTTGTGGGATATTCTCATGATAACTGTTGATAGATGTCCGATTTGACAATGGATTTTAAAAAATAATCGTTGCTCAGCTTTTCTTTAATCGGGTGCTGCTGCAGGTAGTGGTGGGTTTCCTCAATTAAAGCAAAATCCTCAGCTTTGGCTGCTGCTTCTTGTCTAGACTGGAAGTAAAGGGGATAGTCTTCGCCCAAATACTCTTTTACAGCTGGCAGCGGATTGACTAAAACCGGAGTATTTCTGACGATACACTCAATGATCGCGTTATTGGCACTGGTGTCATACAACTCCAAATAAGCAATATTCTTTGACAAGACTTCATCATACTCATCATTGGGCAAATAATCAACTATCTGCACATAACTGTAATTGGGCTGTAAATTAAATACTTGTTTTTCAGTGTGTAACATCTCCCCAGAATAGGGTTTACGTAACACCACCTTTTTGTAGTTTTTTACCGGTAAATAGTAGATAGAGTGCATCTTCCGCAACCAAATTCCAATTTGGATAATAGTTGGCTCAGGATTTGCCAAAAACTTATCCATCGAAAACTTGACATCTGGGGTTTCCGTAGGATGGATGATGCTGACAATCGGCACATCTAGCTGCTTTTGGAGCCATCGACGAGAGTCTTCAGATAAACAAAATAGACCTTGACAATACTTAATACTCTCTTGCCACAACTGACTTGCAAATATTCTCTGAGGTGACAGGTGTTCTTGAAACCATTTAGGGGCATAGGGAGGGCAATGGATGAATCCAATCCAAGGCTCTGTATAAGCAGTTGGGGTGTTGTTACAATCTCCAGGATCCGAACCCCAGGCAAATTTCTTTTCTATGAAGCCATCCACCAAGATTCCAGCATCATTATGTAACGCTTTCAAGCTATTCATCGCATAAGACCATCCAGAGCGATGCTCCCCATAATGATACTGTAAAGCAGAGGCAAGATTGAGTTTTTTCGGATAATCCCCAGAGTCTTCAAACCCTGAATCCTGCTCTTCAGTTTGGGAGACATCAAGGCTTCCATTACCATTGGATTTCTCAGTTAGCGGTACATAATACTCCTGTAAAATTTTTTTCTCAAAATCAACCGTTGATTCAAACCGCCTGTTATAGGATTGAGGGTCTTCTAGGTAAATTCCTAAAGGTTCCCTCAACAGCATGAATTTAGACCCGTTAGTTGAACAACGTAACCAAAATTCCCAATCAGCACTCGCGCCATACTCAATTTCATCGAAATAGCCATTTTTTTCATGGACACTCTTCCGCCAGACCGGCATACAATGGGGAAGATTTTGGGAGCCTATTTTACCTTTTTCCTCCCCTTCAGCCCACCACTTTTCTTGAAAAAAGTCTTCGGTTCCAAAATACTCCGGAAATCCCACATACCAGACAGCATGAGCCGTATTATTATCCCAGGTTTCATTGGGTTGCATCGTAACTTTCAGAGGAGCGCAAACTACGTCCACATCAGGATGCTCATCCAAAGCTCTCATATGTTCTTCGATATGTCTGGGAGCTCTGCGGTCATCCAGATTAGCGTTGGTAATATAGTGACCACGGGCTAGTCGAATGCTCATGTTCCAAACTTCATACAGCCCTGGGTCTTCATCCAATTTTATATAGATAATATTGGGATACCTGGTCATATACTTTTTAATCACAGGCTCTTCATTTCCCGGAGAATTGGGATTGACCAATAGTAATTCACATTCAGCAAAAACCGTCTGCTGGGTAATATCCTTGAGGAAGTGTTCAATATACTTATCCCCTTTAAAGACTGATGTGATGATGGATACTTTGGGTTTCCATTTATAGGTACTAAATGGTCGATTAAGCAGAGTAGAGCGTATTAGCTCTTGCCATTCCGGTAGGTTACTGAATGGATAAGAATTGAATGGAGAACCATAAGCCGCTGAAAATGTTGTAAACTGCTCTATCCAATCGGAAATAGTTTCGGTTGGTTGATAAGGGGTAATGCTCAGGGAGTTTTTTAACTGCTCAGCCATAGTGGTGAAATTCCCAGAATGATAAGACTTCCAGGCTAACCAAACCAAGGAATTATAATCATGATTTTTAGTATTGGTATGGCTATAGACCGGATTCTGAGCATCAGGTAATCTGGGTTTATATATAATCGGTTGTTTACTGTTTTGATAAATTGTCAAGAATTGCTGAACGATATAGTTATCAATGTGACCAATTAAGTCATAATCAACTTTGTTGATATCAGCTTTTTCTTGATAAGAATGATACCGAGTTGGAGCAAATATTTTGGTAAAATTAAGGGCTGATTTTTGCCAAATTTCGTAGCTATAGTTGGTGGAGTGCTTGACATGATAGGCAACGGGAGACACTAAGTCTTTTATGGTTAACCCCTGTTGCCAAGCAATCACTGGTACCCAGAAATCCCAAAAGGGAATACCAAGGCAAAAGTCAGAGGATGGGAATTTTTCCAGCAGTTCTTTTTCAAAAAAGAACACATCAACCCCAACATCGTAAATCTCGCCGTTGATTGATTCAGCAGTATCAACATCGACTCGTGAAGCGAGCAGGATAGAGTTTTGAGTTTGCTCTCGAATAAATTCTGTAAAATCCTGCTCAGCTTTTAAGATAATATCTGCGTTAACAATTCCACAGATTTGGCTACCGTACTCACGCAAATAGGATAAGAGGTCATCAATGTAAACATAAGGCTTACCATAATGCTCTCGTCCATCCCGAAATACTCTGTGAAATTTAATGTCTTGATATAAAGGCTGGAGTTTCTCAATCTCTTCTAGAATATTTAATGAAACAACCTCAAATCCTAGATTAAGCCAACTATTAATAGCTGCTTGTTGCTTATGAACATTTCCTGGTGCAATACTGGTTACGATGACAAGGGTTTCAGTTGTCATTAGTCATTGGTCCTTGAGGAAAGGGAACAGGGAGTAGGGAGTAGGGAGTAGGGAGTAGGGAGTAGGGAGTAGGGAGTAGGGAGTAGGGAGTAGGGAGTAGGGAGTAGGGAGTAGGGAGTAGGGAGTAGGGAGTAGGGAGTAGGGAGTAGGGAGTA
>NZ_JAAHHW010000230.1 GCF_010692325.1 Moorena sp. SIO3I8
TCATCCCTAGAAGCCCCCACAGCCTCAAAGCAAGCCATTATCGACTTTTTCTACAACCTCATCGAAGGGGCTGTAGACGATAAAGACCATCGAGGCTGCTTGCTCACCAACACCGCTGTTGAACTGTGTCCCCACGATCCACAGACTAAATCCCGGATTACTGCTAATTTGCGCTCAGTGGAAAACGCTTTTAAAAAAGCCTTATCCACAGCAAGGGAGCAAGGGGAAATCACAACCAACCATGACCTTCAGGCATTAGCCCAATATTTCACCAGTAGTATACAAGGGTTGCGGGTTATCTCCAAAGTCAACCCAGACCCAGAAACCCTAAGAACTATTGTCAAGGTCATACTTTCCGTTCTCGATTGACAGAGTAAATTGACAGAGTAAATTGACAGAGTAAATTGACAGAGTAAATTGACAGAGTAAATTTTTTTGCTCTTAATTGGAACGATTGTTCAAATATAAGCTAACCAGGAGGAAATCATGACCTTAAGCCAAGACTTGATTAACCTAAATACCCAGCTCCGCGCTCAGCAATCAGAAGAAGCCAAAGCCATCATGGCAAAAGCAGGGGAAGACCTCGCTAATTCTGGCATTGTAGACAATAGCCTCAATGTTGGCGACAAAGCCCCTAACTTTACCCTGCCTAATGCCGTCGGTAAACCTGTAGAATTGCAAGACCTACTAGCCACCGGAGCCGTAGTCATTTCCTTCTACCGGGGTCAGTGGTGTCCTTACTGCAACCTAGAATTACGAGCATTGCAGCAATTCTTACCAGAAATTCAGAAATTAGGTGCAACCCTAGTCGCTATTTCCCCTCAAACTCCCGATAATTCCCTATCCACTACAGAGAAAAACCACCTAACCTTTGAAGTACTCAGCGATGTTGGGAATAAGATTGCCAAAGAGTTTGGTCTAGTCTTCACCGTACCAGAAGAACTCCGACCAGTTTATCAAAGCTTTGGCATTGATTTACCTGCCCACAACGGGGATGACACTTTTGAATTACCCATTGCCGCCACCTATGTGATTAATTCCGATGGAACCATCACCCATGCCTTCGTTGATCTAGATTACACCAAGCGACTTGACCCAGAAGAGATTGTCAGCGCATTACAAACCCTGGCTGTAGCCGTATAAGTAGCTCAATAAAAATCGTAAGCATTAGCTGACGGCTGAATGCTTACGACACTACCAGCACCTAAATGTTGTGTAGGGTGCGTTAGGGGCGGGCTAGCACTCATTTTCCACCTCTTCGCGCCTTGTTAGGTTGCTCCCCGTAACGCACCACGGGCAAGATGCCCGTTCCACCCACCGCGTCAAACAGCAAATATGAGATACAGCCGCTTCATACAGCAAATCAATAATGCGGAATTCATCAATATTTCAGTCAACAGTCAACAATCATTCCTAGTTTAGGAGAAATTGAACTATGTCAGAAACAGCCAAATATATAACCCTAAATGACGATAACTTTGAAACCGAAGTCCTCAACAGCTCCATTCCAGTCATAGTAGATTTTTGGGCACCATGGTGTGGTCCTTGTCGGGTAATGAATCCAATCGTCACTGAATTAGCCACAGAATTTGATGGAGTTGTCAAAGTAGGCAAATTAAATGTTGATGACTACGAACAACTAGCCAGCAACTATCACATTGAAGCAATTCCTTCCCTATTGTTCTTCAACCAAGGTAAAGTAGTTGAACAGTTTGAAGGTCTTGTGCGTAAAGCGACTCTGGTTGACAAAATTAATGCCCTAACTAATCTCATTTCTGTTTAAGGAGGTAACATAGGATTATCGGATAATGGGTAATGGTTAATAGTTTAAAGGTAATAGCTAATTGTCCATTAGCCATTACCTTTAGGTAGTCAAAATTTGTGGCAAGCACTTAGATAACTTCAGGGATAAATTGATATAAAATAATCATGATTGACCTATATACCTTTTCCACACCTAACGGACGGAAACCTGCTATCATGCTCGAAGAATTAGGACTTCCCTACACCGTTCACACAATTAACATAGCAAAGGGAGAACAGTTTACTCCCGAATATGTAGCAATCAATCCCAATAGTAAAATTCCTGCTATCATTGACCAGGATACTGGCATAACAGTTTTCGAGTCAGGAGCAATCCTAATTTATTTAGCAGAAAAGACAGGCAAGTTGTTGCCAACGGATACAGCAGCAAGAATACAAGTGATTGAATGGTTGATGTTCCAGATGGCAAGCGTTGGACCAATGTTTGGTCAACTGAGTCACTTCCGACGCTTTGCCCCAGAACAGATTCCCTATGCTATTGATCGCTATGAAAAAGAGTGCGGCTCGTTCCTAGGAGGAGCTTCCTTATTAGGAAGGGTATAACTAGGGGGAATCGCGGGGAATAACCCGAATTCCTAACTATCTGCTGGATGGTGGTGAAAGCCCACCCCTTTAGGAGATAAGTGACTCCCTATCTGGCCACACCGAGATGGACGGCACTCCATCAGAGTGACGCTGGCAACAGGGCGGAATCAGAGGTAAATCAGATGTGCCACACTGCCGCTAACGGGGAGGTGACATGGGTAACAGTAGCAAAAGTCCTGAAAAAGTGTCTTACGTAGAAGCCGTAATCTGACCTTGTATATACGAGACTTCATCCTTTTATTCTCACAACGTTTTGCTTTTGATAGTTGTAATCTCCGAGAAGAGGATAGGCAAATTGGACTGCCCTAAATCACCAGAACAATCTAGCAGACGGAACGAGTAAAAACGACAGCATCTTAGGTCTAAGAAGTAGTCGAACCTTAGTAAGCGTCTGCCTTGCTTAATCCCTACTGTCGGGTAAGATGTCACCGGAAACTGGTGACGGGTATCAAGATAAACAAACTGGAGAAGAGCAAGGGTAGACACATGTCAAACAGATATAGTGACCTATGGAAAAGCCAAAAGTGGAAACAACTCCGCCGAAACCTTTTCCGCCTACAAAAGCGAGTTTATAAAGCAGTTCAAGCTGGCGACCTGAGGAAAGCTCGGTCTCTACAGAAACTGATAATGAAATCCCGCTCAGCACAACTTCTGGCCATCCGCCAAGTGACACAGCTAAATCTTGGAAAAAGAACCGCCGGAATAGACGGGAAATCCTCCCTGACATATAAGGACAGGTTCGAGGTACTTAAAAAACTAGTATCTAGTGCGGAAAACTGGACGCACCAAGGCTTAAGGGAAATACCCATAGCCAAGAAAAACGGAGGTACGAGAATGTTGAAAGTACCAACAATCCAAGACAGAGCATGGCAATGTCTAGCAAAATACGCTCTTGAACCAGCCCATGAGGCCACATTCAGCGCCTTTAGTTACGGATTCAGAACTGGCAGATGTGCCCAAGACGCACAAAGAATGCTATTCCAAAATCTGAATTCAAGCTGCAATGGCATCAAAAAGAGAGTAATCGAACTAGATATTAAGAAGTGCTTTGACCGCATCTCCCATAGCTCCATAATGGAATTATTGCTAGCACCTGCGGGTCTGAAACAGGGGATATTCAGATGTCTAAAAGCAGGCATCAATCCGGAATTCCCAGAGCAAGGAACACCCCAAGGAGGTGTGGTCAGCCCACTTTTAGCCAACATTGCACTTAACGGAATAGAGGAAATAAACCCCAGAGTTAGAAGCATCAGATATGCCGACGACATGGTAATAATCCTTAAGCCGAAAGATAACGCCGAAAAAATATTAGGGAAGATAAAGGACTTCCTCAATGAACGAGGGATGGAAATCAGCGAAGAAAAGACCAAGCTAACCAAAACGACAGACGGATTTGACTTCCTGGGGTGGAACTTCCGCGTCCAGAAAAACGGAAAATTCAGGTCAGTCCCCTCAGAGGAAAACCACCGGAATATACGAAAGAAGATTAAAACCGTGGTCAACAGCTCGAATTATGGAGCCGAAGTAAAGGCCGAAAAATTAGCACCAATCGTGCGTGGATGGAGGAATTACCATAAAAGCTGCGATATGAGCGGGTCACGAAACAACCTATGGTTTATGAGGATAACCGCCAATCGGAAATTCCGAAAGGAAAAGAAAGTTAACCGATACAAAGCCAACAAGCTATGTGACAAAGCCTTCCCCGCAGTAGGGTATGAACAATTCCAGCATAATAATGTCAAAGGGACTAAGTCCCCCTACGATGGAGATTTAGTCTACTGGAGCGGAAGAAATTCCAAACTATATGACAATGCTACAAGTGAAGCCTTGAAAAAGCAAAGCCATTCCTGTGGACATTGTGGATTGAAATTCATTGATGAGGAAAGGGTACACCTACACCACATTGATGGAAATCACGACAACTGGAAGAAAGCCAATCTTATGGCCGTACATCAGAGCTGTCACCAACAACTACATTGGAGCCAAAAAGATACTTAGGAGCCGTGTGAGGCGAAAGTGCGCGACCTGAACTGGTCAAGTAAAGCGGGGAGCCGACTCCCCAGGGTAATTTACACCACCTACCCTCACGTAAAACAACCTTTTAGGTTGGACTCAATACCTTTTGGTAACAAAAGGGAAATATGC
>NZ_JAAHHW010000231.1 GCF_010692325.1 Moorena sp. SIO3I8
TATGGCTTGTCAAGTTTTTCTTCAAATTTTTGGATAATTCGAGCAGATATTACTCCCCGAAAACCACCACCATCTAAGCTTAAAATCTTGTAAGTCATAACTAATCTATCCCAATGATAAGATATCCCTGAGCAATTTAACGTAAGTACTCAGCACTTATATAGCATAGCGCTACGCGCAAGGCAAGAGGCAAGAGGCAAAAGGCAAAAGACAAAAGTTTACTACAACTGCTTTTTAGCTTTTATCAACGTCAAACACCTTAATGCTTAGTGCTATACCAACTTGCAACGATAAGCGTAATATTAAAAACTGACTACTTACGAAAAAAACTAAAATTTGGCGTGACTCAAACTTATGGATACGGATTGGTACGCAAGTTGGTATTACGAACAAATACCTGATATGGAGGGAGTAGACTTCAATTCTTTGTTATTGAAGTCTCCCTTTTTCAGTATACACCGAATTTAGCGACGTTTTTATTGAATGACTTCAGTAAATTTACTAGATTGAACTATTTATATACTCCTTTAGAGGAAAAACAAGGCTGTGAAAAAAACTCCCAACTCCATAATCCCCCTAAGTTTCTTCATCCATAGACTCGGGCAAATCAAAAATAATCACAAATTCCCCATCAGGCATCAGGCGTTTAAGCACCTGCAAATGCCCCTCGGCATCAGACCGGTTCCGGTACCGACCAACAACGACTCGTTGCATTTGTGGCAATAGGCGGATGATTGCCCAGGGGTATAGGCGTTCAGAGTAAGTCATACTTTAGGTATCTCCTTAACTGGGGGTCTAGAGCCAGCCTTCGGCCTTGGGAAAACTTCAGGCTGGCTCTTAACGCTTTCACGTCGATGTTTATATTATAACATAAAAAACTTTAATTATAACATATTTTGCAAATTTTTGTAACAAAGTCTTGAGGGAGTCGGGAGTCGGGAGTCGGGAGTCGGGAGTCGGGAATCGGGAATCGGGAATCGGGAGTCGGGAATCGGGAATCGGGAATCGGGAATCGGGAGTCGGGAGTCGGGAATCGGGAATCGGGAGTCGGGAGTCGGGAATCGGGTAAAAAAATTAGCGCTAGATAAATTTGGCTAAAGTATAGCGCTATTTTAAGCTCATCACTTAATCAACCCAAACAACCCTTAGCATGCATAAAGACTAGCGCTAGATAAAATGTAAAGTTTTGAAAAAAACCTAACACAACCTGAAATTCATGTGTTATATTAGATATAAGGTTAGCGCGATAGTAAAGGATCACAAAAAATGAACCAACAAACCAAGATAGTCGGAACTACCCAAGCAGCTTTTCTTCTAGGGATTTGCGTCCAACGAGTTCGCCAACTTCTCAAAAATGGCAGAATTAAGGGCGCTCAAAAAGTAGGCAGATTTTGGCAAATTCCCCTATTTAACGGCTTGCCTAGGGTCAGTCCTGGTCGCCGTGGACCCAAGGGAACCTGGAGAAGAGGTTTCCAGAAGGTGGCGACTTACATCCACGTCAACCAGAACGTGATTAAGCAAAATAAAAAGTACGACACCTATAAGCCTGTGCTCACTGTCAAACAAGGCAATCGCAACACCTACGGTCATTATGTAGAAATCAAGGGTCCATCTCGGTTAGTCTATCAACCCAATTGTCCCAAGGATTGTGGGGCTACGGTGTGGCTGGAAGTTGACCCTTGTGTAGAAATTCTCACTAAAGTCTTTAGTTAATTGCAAGATCAGTATTAGCTTGGGGTCATCCCAGCTGGAAGCTACTTGTTTGCGTAGCTTAAGAATCAAACAAACAAGGTGTTAACTTGAAGGTTAAAACCTTAATGTTATTGGTCAAGGGTTCAAATCAAACAGCAGAAATGCTTCACTCGGAGTAGCGGACGCAAAAGTTATCCCTAGATGATTAGTAGATATACTTACTAGTCACATTCAGCGGACGCAAAAGTTATCCCTAAATACACTGATATATCTACAGATATATTACATTAGTTCTCAATTTATTCCCTTACCCTTGACTACTGTTCGTGTTATTTGTCACTCTAGCACCAGGAAAACTAATTAATAGTTCTTACCTACTAAAAACAATTGCGATCTGGTAAGTAATGTTTAGATTTGTTGCGGTAGTCAGGAGTTCA
Organism: Moorena sp. SIO3I8; assembly: GCF_010692325.1. GTDB lineage: Bacteria > Cyanobacteriota > Cyanobacteriia > Cyanobacteriales > Coleofasciculaceae > Moorena. The sequence continues at coordinate 2,130 of NZ_JAAHHW010000231.1, forward strand.
TCTCTGTTAACCTTGGGTGCATTAGCAGTCGTTAGTAGCCTAATCTTGAAACCTTTAGAAGCTGGAGCTGCTGTTAATGATCAGAGTCTAATCTTCGTAAAGGATTCATGGCCACAGGAGCCAGTGCCAATTCCAGAGAACTTGAACAAAAGGGATAATCAAGTTTTAGGGAGCGACACTGTAACAAATCTCAACGCCATCGATATTAACCAACTCCTGAGTCCTCCAGCCCCGGCAAAAATTAGTCAAGCCCTACCTCCAAACCTACCTCCGGGTATAGAGCTACCCGAGGATCGGCGGCGAATCCCTTTCCCCGAGCCTAGACGACCTCCCTCTCTGGAACCAGCACCAGAACCTCAACCTCCCCAGAAACTTCCTCCTGTGGACGAACTTCTTGACCCGTCTACTCCTAGCCCCGATTTACCGGACGAAATTCTGGAGGACATTCCAAAACGAATTGTAATTAAACGCTTTAATATTATTGGCTCAACCGTATTCAGCGAGGAAGAATTAGCGGAAATTACCAAACCTTTCCTCAATCAACCGATCTCCTTCCCAACATTATTTAAAATCCGGTCTGAGATTACCAAGTTATATGATCAGGAAGGATACGTTAACTCTGGAGCCTATATCCCACCTCAGGAACTTGAAGATGGGGTAGTTAGAATTGACATTATCGAAGGGGAATTAGAAGATATTATTGTCAAGGGTCTGAGTCGGCTTAATCCTAATTACATCAAAAGCCGTCTTGCGATCGCTACCAAGAAGCCTCTGAATGTAAGGCGCTTACTGAACGGCTTACAAATGCTGCGACTCGACCCTCTAATTGCCAACATCTCAGCTGAATTGTCGGCGGGTATTGAGCCTGGGGAGAGTTTGCTAGAAGTAAAAGTAACTGAAGCCGATACCTTCAGCACCCAAATAACATTAGATAATGGGCGCTCTCCCAGTGTCGGAAGCTTTCGGCGTCGTCCCCAAATTCGAGAAGGCAATTTACTGGGATTGGGAGATGCCTTAGAATTCAACTATACTAACACTGATGGTAGTGATACCTTTGATGTTAGCTATACCTTACCGATTAATCCTCGTAATGGTACTCTGCGCTTGGCTTATGGGACAACAGCTAGTGAAGTAATTGAGCCTCCTTTTGATAGGATAGATATTGACTCAGAATCACGGTTTTATGAAATAACCCTGCGCCAGCCTGTATTCCAAACTCCTACGGAAGAAGTAGCTATTGGTATCACCGGCTCACGCCAGGAAAGTGAAACATCTATATTAGATACGCCCTTTCCTTTATCAGCAGGAGCTGATGATGAAGGGCGTACGCGGATTAATGCCATCCGGTTATTCCAAGAGTGGACGAAGCGCAGTGAACAACAAGTTTTAGCAGCTCGTTCCCAGTTAAGTATCGGGATTAGTTCAGGAGATACTACCATTAACAGGGGTGAACCAGATAGCAATTTCTTCGCGTGGCGTGGTCAAGGGCAATGGGTAAGGCTACTGGCACCAAACACTATCTTATTAATCCGAGGGGATGTGCAACTAGCAGACCGAGGCTTGGTACCATTAGAACAGATAGGGATTGGGGGTTTACAGAGTGTACGGGGCTATCGCCAGGATCTAATTTTATCAGACAATGGTGCCTTTATTTCTGCGGAGCTGCGTCTGCCAATTATTCAGAATCCTGATAGCGGAACTCTAGTGCAGTTAACTCCTTTTCTTGATTTTGGTACTGGCTGGAATAAAGACGATGAAAATGATATTGATGATAACACGATCGCATCCCTTGGTCTAGGTTTGCGATGGCAGCAAGGAGATTTACTAGAGGCTAATATCGGCTGGGGCTTGCAGTTAGTGCCTGTTGACACTAGGGATAGAACCTTACAGGAAGATGGCTTCTATTTTTCGGTGATTTTTAGACCATTTTGATCAAAGAAATAAAAATTAACAATTAAAAATTAACAATTAAAAATTGCTATTAATATAGCGCTTATGATCATAGTTATCAGATGCAGTAATCGGAAAAAAAGACAATGGTCAAAAAAAGGATATATACCGTTTTGCTCTCGGTTGTAAATACACTTATTTTGGCAAGAGGCAAAAGGCAAGAGGCAAAAGGCAAGAGGAACCCACCCCTAACCCCTCCCAGGAGGGGAAAGATATCTGGAGTTTTGTGGGACAATCTAAAAAGACCTCTTAGG
>NZ_JAAHHW010000232.1 GCF_010692325.1 Moorena sp. SIO3I8
TCTAAGGGTGGACGTAGTGATCAGTTAGTGCGAATTACGATAGTAACTCCGAAAAACCTCACCAATCAGGAGCAGGAGTACTATGAAAAAATCCGTGAAAGTCGCCGCTTCAATCCCCGGAGTCACTTGTCCCAAGTTCGACTATGATTATATCTAGCAGTTCTCAATTGGGTGAGGGACTTACTAGGAGTGGGTTAATGGGAGTAGGGAGTAGGGAGTAGGGAGTAGGGGTAAGACCATTGACTTTACCTCATAAGAGGGTATCGATGGCATTTAACAGTGTCTCTACTTCAGCATTTGAATTGAGAAAAGAAAATAGATGTTGAAAGCGGAGTTTTCCTAGCTGATCTAAAAGAAATTGGCCAGGTAGGGGAGCACCCAGTGCTTGACCAAGGTTATAGCCGCGAAAGGTGCCACAGTTGGGGTCGCTCAGAAGTGGCATTCGTAAACTGAGATCGTTAACAACTTGTTGGCTTTGCCTGATATCTGTACTCGTAATCATTAACACCTCAACTCCTTTCTCAGTGAAACGTTGGTAGTTCTCATTGATGTTTTTGATGTGAGGGAAGCACAGGGGACAGTAATGCTTTTCTGTGAAAATTCGGGTGAATGCCAAGATGACCGGTTGTTTACCCTGATAATCGGATAATTTGGTCTGACGGTTATTGGTAATATCTGGTAGCTCAAAATCAGGTGTCCTTGCTCCGAGTTGTAGGGCGTTAGTTGCTGGTACAGGCACAAAATTGTGGAAGAAGCGCTGATTGATTAAGCCACTAAAGTTAAGGTCTGTGAGCATCAGGGGTTCAATTGTCCTAGACAGGGAATAGTTTATGGTTACTGTTATAGTTTACCTGTAGGCACCCTTAACTGTGGCTAGTTCAGGCAAAGAAGGGCGATCTCTACCCATAAACCACCAGGACTTATAGCAGTTTGCACTTAACTTAGTTACAATAACAACAATAATAAAAAAATTTTGTTATCTCTTCTTTAGTCAAAAAATTACAACAATCAACTAGAGCTTGTTCTAACTCATCTCTAGTCATGGGGACTAAAGAACGCAAATAGTTTTTCAAAATAAACAAAAATTTTTACAAAGTAAGTTTTAAAACTTCCTGGGGGGCGATAATGAAGGCTATAAAGCCTACTGGAGAAGGAAAGCAGCTCTCACACATTGGCGATAATAGTGATGTTTATGGGGATATAAAGAGATAAATTATTGCATTAACTATTCTAAAAAAACAAAAAAACAAAGCAAGTAAATTAATTATGTTTAAACAGAACGATAAAAAAATTACTATGTCGTTTGTATAATATTTGTTTTTAAGTGGTACTATTTACATAGTGAGACACCTTTATGTTTGCCGTTATGACCTAAAAAAAATGCCCAACTATAGTCTAAATTAATTTCTATTGGTGCGCATTACCTAGGCGATGGAATGCGCACCGCAATAAAATAATAGAAACAAGTCGGTCATTATTGAATTTAGTATCTTCCATACTATATCCTACTCTTTTTAGATATCGGAACATTCTTTCAATAACTCTATACTTGGTGATAAGACTTGTTTTTGTTCCTCCAAGCTACTGCTGCATTTTTTTGGTAATAATTCAGGGCGTTGCATAATTTTGTTGTCAACAAATAAAAATTATTGACAATAGCCTCCGATTTTTCCGGAGGCTATTTCCTTAAACCCCTTGTCATACCTGATTTTTCCCCCTAATTGTCGCCCCTCTAGGCAGCTTGCTCTCTATCACTTGGCTTGCCAAAACCTTAGCCTAGAAAAAATTCTTGAGCAAGCACCTACTGGAGAGGGAATTTCTAGGGTTCATCTGCTGCTAAAATTAACTAGACTTAGGCAAAATCATGAGTTAGCCAGTTTCTTCAACAAGGTGATTCAAACCGATAGAGGTGTTGAGTTAGATTCAATCTTAATCAATAGATTAAAAAATCTAGGTTTGATAACCTTTGACGGAAATTACGTCATGCCAAGTTGTGATTTATATCGTCAGTATTTATTAGCACAGCTTAATGAGAAGTAATTTTAGCCCACGCTAATTTGGACGCCTATTGAACATCTAATTTGCTTACTACCTGAGCTTGTTCAACCCATGGTTTAAGCTGTAGGCTATCAACATGTTTATGCATGAGTAGTAAAGGAGGTAGGCTTGAGCGGTAAGCTAATTGTTTTCGAGGGAGTGGAAGGTGGTGGTAAAACTACCCAACTACAGCGATGCTCAAATTGGCTTCGAGCTAGTGGCTTACAAGACTGTCTAGGTACTTTGGATCAAACCATGCCCGTTGTTGTAGTCACTAGAGAACCGGGGGGAACATTATTAGGCACTAAGGTTCGCCAACTGCTACTGGATAAAGATTCCTCACCGATTCACCCTCGGGCTGAACTTTTACTCTATGCTGCTGATCGGGCTGAACATGTTGAAGAGTTGATTAAGCCACAGTTAGTCAACGGAGCAATTATCTTATGCGATCGCTACACGGATTCCACAATTGCCTACCAGGGTTATGGGCGAGGTATTGACTTGAAATTGATCGAGGAGCTTAATCAAATTGCTACCGCTGGACTGGAAAGTGACCTCACCCTGTGGCTGGATATTGATGTCGAAATTGGTCTGGAACGGGCGCGACAGCGGGGAACCGTTGACCGCATGGAGCAAGCTGACTTAGCATTTCACCGACGAGTGCAGCAGGGATTTCAGGAGTTGTATCAACAAAATCCCCATCGGATTGTTCGGGTAGATGCTAGCTACAGTGAGGAGGAAGTCCATAATTCCATTCAGAAGATTTTCCGTGAACGGTTTAAATCATGGTTCCAGGAGCGTTCGACTTTATCCTAGGGCAAGACCAAGCGATCGCATTATTGCACGGAGCAATTACAACCAACCGCATTGCCCCTGCCTACCTGTTTGCCGGTCCATCTGGGGTGGGGCGGAGTCTGGTAGCACGGGCTTTTATTGAACAGTTGTTTTGTCAAGGTATCCCCGCTGATGGGCAAGTCTCAATTAAAAAACGACTTATTCAGGGCAATCACCCAGATGTATTGTGGGTAGAGCCAACCTATCTCCACAATGGTATACTTGTTTCTGCTACAGAGGCTGTCCAAAAAGGAATTCAGCGTCAGGCACCCCCCCAAATTCGGTTGGAACAAATTCGGGAAATTGCTCGGTTTCTGAGTAATTCTCCTCTAGAAGCATCGCGCAAGGTGGTGGTACTAGAGCAGGCAGAAACTATGGCAGAGCCAGCAGCCAATGGTTTGCTGAAGACTCTCGAAGAACCAGGAAACGCTACATTGATAGTGATCGCACCTAACACTGAATCTTTGTTGCCGACCCTAGTGTCTCGCTGTCAGCGGATTCCATTTTATCGCCTGGGGCCCGAAACTATGACAACAGTGCTGCGGCAAACCGGTCATCAACAGATTTTACAGGAACCATCAGTACTCGCCATTGCCCAGGGAAGTCCGGGGGAAGCGATCGCTGCTTTTGAGCAACTCAAAGCCATGCCTCCAAACTTACTTACCCAACTTACCCAGTTACCCCACACATCCCGTCAAGCATTAGCACTGGCAAAGGAAATCGACAACAAGCTGGATACCCACACTCAGCTTTGGTTAGTGAAGTATTTACAACACTGCTACTGGCAATCACACACTCAACCAGACATGATTAAAAAGCTAGAGCAAGCTCGGCGATACCTGCTCAGTTATGCTCAACCGCGATTGGTTTGGGAGGTAACCCTGTTGGAATTGAGTATTCTTGAAGGATCAAGGATTTAGGATCAATTATAAAGTCGCAATTTTAAACGATGAAGTGGAAAATATCAAGGATAAAATAGGAAGGATCAAGGATAAGGTGGAAAGGATCAAGGATAAGGTGGAAAGGATCAAGGATAAAGCTCCATCAAGTATTTTCTAATACTGGATATTTAGGTGCGCTCTTACCATTAAGAATTAAATTCGCGTGATTGTCGCACCTGAAGAAAACCCTACTAATCAAAATCGTTATGACTATGATATATTTGTAAAGGTTCGTAAATAATCAATTAGATTTGATACCATTTGTGTGGTTGGTTACAGATCATGGTCTGACCATGAAAATCGGATATTGGGTAGATAATTTTCTTATCCATGAACTCCCTCTCAAGATGTATGTATTTAGCCAGCACTTTGAGAAATAGTATGGGTAGCACGGTTTGAGGTGACCACCACTTGATCAGCAATCTGTAGCCAACTGACACCCTAC
>NZ_JAAHHW010000233.1 GCF_010692325.1 Moorena sp. SIO3I8
GGACTTTATCGAGAATCTGCACACAGGTTCCGATTACTCTTCCCCTCTCATCTCGGCAGGCTGAGGGATGCACTCCTCAGAAAACCATTTCAGGTTTCGATTCATTCAGACGCTTTCACGTCGCACAACGACCACAGTTTTATTTTAGCACAAAAAATTGCCTATTATAACATATGTTTTAAATTTTTGTAACGAATTGGAAGTAGGGAACAGGGAACAGGGAATAGGGAATAGGGAATAGGGAGTAGGGAGTAGGGAGTAGGGAGTAGGGAATAAAAATTCTCACAATTAATTTAAGTACTAAAAGTTCTCACTAATTAATTAACTAAATTAGTGGGAAGTAGTGCGATGCTCCTTTGGAGCCGCTACGCGATCGCATTTCCCAATTCCCAATTCCCGACTCCTGATTCCCGATTCCCGATTCCCGATTCCCTATTCCCCTTGTCAATTCTCTTTTTTTCCATTAAACTAGTATTATCGGAATAGTTAAGGAGGAGTCCACTGATGAACAAGTGTGTTGGTACCACTGAAGCCGCATCTCTGTTAGGAATTTCGTCTCGGCGATTGCGCCAACTCCTAGAGAAGGGTCGGGTCAGGGGTGCTTATAAAAGTGGGAAATTCTGGATTATTCCTCTGTTCAACCATTTGCCACAAATTACCAAAGGTAGCCGTGGACCGAAGGGCAAATGGCGTACCAGTCGTCCCCCGGCTTTAGCGAAGATTAATGTCAACCGCAATCACATTGGCTCGAATATGCACAAAAGCCGGGAAGAGCGGAAGCCAGTGATTTCAGTAAAACGAAAGGGTACCAATCTCTACGGCAACGAAGTCGAAATCCTCGGTCCTTGTAAGATTGTCTATCAGCCAGATCATCCCCTCGATTGTGGCGCTCGTCTGTGGATCGAAACCTTCAGTGATATTCACTTCATTGGTGGCAGTTTCCCCGCTAGCAGCTGAGCAGGGGAGATGGGGTGATGGGGGAGTGTGGGGCGGGGGCGCGGGGAGATGGGGTGATGGGGAGATAGGGAGATGGGGAGATGGGGAGATAGGGAGATGGGGAGATAGGGAGATGGGGAGATGGGGAGATGGAGAGATGGGGCGTGAATTCTTGTCCACTGTTCCCGACTCCCGACTCCTGTTCCCTGTTCCCTGTTCCCTGTTCCCTGTTCCCTGTTCCCCACTCCCGATTCCCGATTCCCGACTCCCGTTCCCCTCCTGGGAGGGGTTAGGGGTGGGTTCCGATTCCCGATTCTTAATTCTTAATTCTTAATTCTTAATTCTTAATTCCCCATTCCTACAAAATCATCGGGATCGGATTAAGTTGATCTTCCCTTAAGGGTTCCGCGAACAAGCCTAACTTAACGGGGACATCATACAACCGACCGGGGGCGAATCTTGCCCAAAAATGGCGCATCCCTGGTACAATCACCTTGACTACATTTAAGCCAATATCCGGGCGGGTTTGGTCTAGAACTAGGGTTTCCATGCCTGCGGACTGGGCAATGTTGACACAGGTTATGACATCCTCATAAATATCATCACTCCACTGTTGAGCATAGTCACTGTGATGCTTGAGGGGAATGTCAGGATTGGGAACCATGTAGGGATGCTCTTTGCGGTTTAGATTATGCTTATTCCATTCCTCCCAAGCACCGGTTTCACTGGGTTCCACGTCATCCACATAAAATCCCAGTTGGTTCATCTCTGTGACTGCCCGTAAAATGGCAATCCGAGGATCGAGATGGGCACCAAACCCGGCAATAATCCCTTCTTGTTCCTGATCGGTGCGGGCTGAGACGGCAGCAAAGGCGGGAATGCCTAAATCACTGGTAATATCCAGCACCCACAAATCACGTTTGCGATCGCGGTATAGTTGTTGTAACTCTACCAGATAGGGGTCATCAAAGCTGGCTAAATCCACTCCCGGACATTGCAGGCAGTTGTACCACCAAATAGCCACGCTATCCCGTTCCACCAATTCCATAAAGCCCTGCAAAATCGCTTCTTCCAAGGTATTGCCAGCAGCATTGCCATTGGAGTCACCGGAACAGAAGTGATGATCCTTTGATGGGGGATAGTTGTAATAACAGAAGGCAGTGGGTAGATAGCTATGGGTTTGTGTCACTAAAGACCAAACAGGTGTCCATTCAATGGCTTTGCTGCTATCAAACCGTTGCGGCACCCAATTGTGATCGACTCGGGCTTTGTTCAAGGTTTCTCGGTGAGCGTACTGATACTCACTAAACTGCATCACCTGTTCGGGAGGAATAGCAGTATCTCCCAACTCCCCTAAGGTAGAAACAATCCGGGGTTCATCCCCATGATAGATACTGGAATAGCGTTCTACCGCTTCACAGAACCCACTGGCTTTGGCTTGACGGTCAGTTTTCCCTTTGCCAGCACTTTTATGACCCAACAGACGACGCAAACGGTTCAAATTATTGGTGGCAGCACCGTAACTATGAATAGCATGATAGGTATGGAGCAGGGCACTGTCTGGGTCAGAGGAACGGACTAGGGCACTGACAACTCCGGTGATGGGACTAACCAGGTGTTGGTAGCGTTTCAGGGTTTGATCGGGAGTAAAGGCACGATGCCCGCCATCGGTAGTGTATTGCTTTTTACGATTGACTAAGGTAACCGGTTGATGAGCGCGATCGCTTAAAAGTTGCGGATTCCCACAAGCAGCACATTGGGGACGATGGGAGAGCTGATGGGTTTCAGTGCTAAGGTTAGTTTGATTGAGGGTAATCACTTTCCCCACCAACGTGGCCAAGTTAGCTGTTTCCTCTACCCCCAGTTGCACTATCCATTTAGCGACTTCAGTGGTAATTAAATTCAGGCCAGTCTCTAAGGTAGAACTGAGGAAAGCATTAGAAGTAGGCAAACACCCCGTCACCCGACCAAACTCAACTTGATGATTCGGGGTTTGAGACTGATTAACAGTTTCTGATTGTGTTTGGGTCAATTCTTCTCCCCGATTCCCGATTCCCGATTCCCGATTCCCGATTCCCGATTCCCGATTCCCGACTCCCGACTCCCGATTCCCCTCTTCTGCAAGACGTCTCGCCTTTCCCTTCTGCTTCAGCACCGACGCTTCCACTTCCCGGTTGCCCCGCAGACGATGGGCCAAACATTCCCAACAGCCAGTTATTCCTGGTTCAAAGATCGGACCAAACCACAACAGTCCTCCTATTGGTTTCGCCAACAGCCAGGGTTGGTTAGTATCTAGGGCGACTTGATTAATCTCTGCTAGTTCCGGTTGTAGATAGTCATCGGTAAGCACTACTAACAGAGTGGGTAAATCGGTGACTGGGGGTTTACCTGTCCAGGGTTGGGTTTGAATGCCAACGGTTGTGAGTTTATCGGTCAAGGGTTTAGTTGAAATATTCCCCACAGCAGTGACATAAACTACTACTTGCCGCAAACAATCATAAGCAGTTTGGGGTTCTACTCCCAGCAAACTCCAGAAAGCAGCAGCAGCGTCTGACAATTCAGGCACTTTGGCAGCGATGTACCCTTTGTCATACAAATTTTCGATCACATAAGCCACCTGGTCTGGGTCAGCGTGCTCTGTCAGTCGTTCACAAATTTCCTCGTAGGTATACTGACCATCCAGCAGGGGCATCAGATGACAGTAAAATTCCCCCGTTAAAGCGTGGGTGGCGTTTTCTGCCAATAGATAAACATGATTGGGTTCAATGATTTCAACGCGATAATGGGGACGGATTTGTAAGAGTGGTTCCATGTTTCTGGTGGGGAGTCGGGAATCGGGAGTCGGGAGTCGGGAGTCGGGAGTCGGGAGTCGGGAGCGGTGCGACCCGTGGCGAATTTAATTCGCCTACGGAAAGCGCACCGAGGGAGTGGGCACTTGCCTGTCACTCTCGGAAAACATTTGTTTATTAAAAATAGAGCTAAAGTATACTAAGGGATTGACCGAGGGGTCACGCGATCGCGTCCGCTGGATATTTTCCTGCTCAGAAATACAAAGCAATGATTATTGTAAAATAATTCGCTGTATTATTTTACTGATAAAGAAGCTTCTAGAGATTGCCCCACTCCCGATTTTACGATTCCCGATTCCCGATTCCCGATTCCCGATTCCCGATTCCCCTCTTTAAACAGAAAACCCCACAACCAGAATTGATCTAACTCCTAATCCTATTCCACCATCTGCACCAATTTCCCTAGAATAGGTTCGATGGGAGGCAGAAAATATTCCGCCATATCGAGGGTTACTGTTTTTTCTTCA
>NZ_JAAHHW010000234.1 GCF_010692325.1 Moorena sp. SIO3I8
TTAGAGTATTACTAAATTAATTGTGCCCATTTTTGATCATAATTTTCCTACTCCCTACTCCCTACTCCCTACTCACTGTTCTCTTTGCTATAAACACTCAACACTCAACAGTTTCAAATCAAGGCCATGACTAACAACAATCATCTAAGTAAAACAAGCACGATCAATAATTTTGCTATAGACAACAAACCTCTTACCAACACAGCCCTTCCTGTTGTGACCCCAGTCAATCCTCTTGCTAATCTCCAAGAGCAACATATCGAAGAAGTCGCCGAAGCATTGGTGGAATTTAAAATGACTGCCATGTCCGATAAGAAGAAACAGGAGCAAGAAACAAAAGAGCTACAGAAAAAAATGGGTCGTTTCACCGCTATTTGGATGATTTTAATCTTGATGGTAGCAGGAGCAGGAGCTTGGACAGGATATTTCTTTTATACCCAGTTCAAGGAGCTAACTACAGAAATTACGTCATTGAAAGAGGCTCCGGCAGAATCAGAACAGGCAAAACAAGTTCAACAGCTAGAACGAGCAATATTTTGACTTCTGACTTATGACTTATGACTTCTGACTTCTGACTTCTGAATTCTGAATTCTGACTTCTGACTTCTTACCTCACAACCCTGCTTTTTACCGTACCAAAGGCTCAAGAATTGTCACCAAACTCAAGGGCATCAGCTCTTTACTAAGGGATTGAGCATAGGCAGCACTCAGATAAGCTTGGTACTCTGATTTACCAGCAATATAGGTTTGGAAAAATGCTAAACTCAATGCTTTCATATACTCCTGAGCAATAGTTGGGTCAGGACCAAGCACTGCCTCAGGTAAGGGGACATCATCGGGTGATGGGGCGAGGGTGGAAAAGTGGGTTCCTCTCCTAAGCAATACTAGATACTTCTGTAGAGTTGTCAGCCAAGTAAAGGGTTGAATCTGTTCTGGTAACGCTGGCGCTATGGTATCATCACTACCAGCGACTACCATCAGGGGCACTTGAATTGGGCTAAGTTGGGATTTTCCTAAGACTGTGCTAGTAATTGGATTAATTGCGATCGCACCTTTAATCCGTTGATCCGATAACTGATAGTCCTGTGGTGGCAAGTCAAAGGCACGACACTGAAGTAGTAGGGATATATTCAAGGTATCCTGATTTAAGGGAGCGCAATCCTGTTGCAATTGCTCAAAATTGATCTCGGCTCCAGCAAGAGCTAAGGATGTGTAACCCCCAAAGGACTGACCCAATACTCCCACCTGTTGCAAATTTAACTGCCCTTTAAAGGAACTTTCTAGTTCATCCAGTAAAAACTTAATATCCAGAGGGCGGTTAATAAATTCTGATGGTGGAGCTGCCTCTTTGGCAAGACCAGTTAACAAAGCCTGTATTTGATCCGCATTACTGCCTGGATGTTCCGGTACAGCCACAGCAAATCCATGGGATGCCAGGTGACGGGCTAAGTACTCAAATGTCTTCCGTTCTGAACCCAGTCCGTGGGAAATAACAATCACTGGTGCTAACCCTTCCCTTGGGGAATCTGGCAAATACAAGTCAACGGGAAACTCTCGCCGAGGGCCCAGGTCATCGAAGGTAATGCTTTGCTTAGTATAACTTACTGAACCTGGTTGCCGTAAGTCTAGGGAGAAATCGGATAAACCTCGCTCTGTCTGGGCTGCCGCTTCCTGATCCGATGCCTGTTCCACTGCTGAAATGGCGATCTGGGTTTGCTGAATCAGCTTCGATAAGTCATCAATAATTTCAAAACCCCGTTGTGAGTTAATCCGAATCCCGTAAGTCGGAAATTCCCGCAACACATTCAAAATCGTCAACCCTTCTGGCTGAAAAGCGGCTTTGATTAAAGCAGCTCGAATGGCATAGAAACCGGGTTGACGAGCTTTGGTTTGTATGACTTCACCTACCCGTTGTAGAATTATTTCTCCTTGAGGTGAGTAGAGGAATTGAGCGATCGCTACTGGTGTGACATCAATGGGAGTAATTAAGACCTGCCGCAGTTGTTTGAATTCTTCTGGCTTTACATACCCCGCATAGAAGGCTAAGGATGGCTCAACTTTGCCCACTGTCGCATAAACTTCTAGAGCTGCGATCGGTAGAGAAAACTCAATTGGACCATAGGAAATATAGATTTTCTCTGCTGCCTCAACTGGTGGAGAAATCATCACTGGGGTGAGCAACAATCCTAGATTCAGCAGCAGCCATTTTAGTCTAGTTTGTGGTTTACCTTTTGCGAATCTGAACATATAGCGTTTCCAAATGATTTGTAAAACTAGATTGTAATTTGTTCTAATACAAAAAACGCTGTATTCCTTACTAATGTTAGTGATTGGAAGTTTTATTTTCCCTAAAGCATTTCATTATTTGTTCACATCTCAAATGTATATACTATAGCGCTACTCCCGACTCCCTACTCCCAGGGCTTGCGCTTGACCCGTAATTAAATTCGCCACGGGTCGCACCGCTCCCGACTCCCGACTCCCGACTCCCTAGTGCTGCTGTATTATTTAATAACGATTTGTCAATTTTTGATGACATTTAGGGGTAGATTAAATAGACTAGGATTATGTTCTTGCGAAATTTTGTGGTAGAGTGAATAACTCTAGCCAAGATTCAAGGTTGTTTTCCTAGAAAAGACTAACTAGTTTTTTAGTCTTTTTTGGGAGACTAGCTATGATAATTTAAGATAAATAGGATAGCGTCTTAAGAGGGTGCATCTTAACAAAAACTGGGGAGCTATAAGGTGCTCATTCCAGTAAAATAGTACACTTTGTTTGATGGGCAATTGTGTGTAGCACTGTGGCTATGGTAAACTATTTTACTCATTGAATATAGAACATGAATACGTTAAAAGGACGCGATTTTTTAGGTTTAACAGACCTCAGTGCTAGTGACATTCAGGAACTATTGGATAAAGCCACTAAGTTAAAAAACGCTCAGTGGAATCCTAGGTGCAATAAGGTTTTGGGATTATTGTTTTATAAGGCTTCCACACGAACACGGGTCAGTTTTTCCGTAGCTATGTACCAAATAGGCGGTCAGGTGATTGACTTAAATCCCAATGTCACCCAAGTTGGTCGTGGAGAACCGGTAGTAGATACAGCGCGAGTGTTAGACCGCTACTTGGATATTCTAGCAATTCGTACCTTTGAACAAAAACAGTTGGAAACCTTTGCGGAATATGCCCAGATTCCAATTATTAATGCTTTGACCGATTGGGAGCATCCCTGTCAGACTTTAGCCGATTTGTTAACGATTCAGGAATGCTTTGGAACACTAGCTGGTTTGACATTGACTTATGTTGGCGACGGTAATAATGTCGCTCATTCACTAATGTTGGGCTGCGCTCTAATGGGAATGAATGTCAGAGTCGCCACACCACCAGCTTATCAACCTGATAGTGCTATTTGTGAGCTTGCCCTGAAAACCGCAGCTAGCCGCACAGAAGTAATGGTTACCGATGACCCAGTAGCTGCTGCCAAGGAAGCTCACATAATTTATACTGATGTTTGGGCAAGTATGGGTCAAGAAGCCTCAGCTGAGGAGCGAATTCCAATTTTTCAGCCTTATCAAGTTAATCAACAGTTGTTAGACCATGCTGACCCATCAGTAATTGTACTCCACTGTTTACCCGCTCACCGGGGCGAAGAAATTACAGACGAGGTAATCGAAGGCTCGCGATCGCGTGTTTGGGACCAGGCCGAAAACCGTTTACATGCCCAAAAAGCTTTACTGGTCAGTCTTTTAGGGGTTGAGTGAAGGGAGTAGGGAGTAGGGAGTAGGGAATAGGGAATAGGGAGTAGGGAATAGGGAGTAGGGAGTAGGGAATAGGGAATAGGGAATCGGGAATCGGGAATCGGGAATCGGGAATCGGGAATCGGGAATCGGGAATAGGAACCCACCCCTAACCCCTCCCAGGAGGGGAAAAGAGGGAACAGGAAAAAAATCCTGTGTACCTCATAGCTATGAAAACGCTATAACTCCCTCCACTCCCCATCTCCCCATCTCCCCATCTCCCCACACTCCCCACCCTCCCCATCTCCCTATCTCCCCACACTCCCCACACTCCCCACCCTCCCCATCTCCCCATCTCCCCACACTTCCCACACTCTCCCCATCTCCCCATCTCCCCATCTCCCCATCTCCCCATCTCCCCATCTCCCCACC
>NZ_JAAHHW010000235.1 GCF_010692325.1 Moorena sp. SIO3I8
AAAGAAAGGTCTCTCTTTGTGAACAGCGTAATGCTGTTCGGCAAGTTCACGGCTGACGCTCATCAGCTTCAGCCCAACTAAGGTAAAACCTTTTGTCTCAAAACGCTGGATGATTTGACCAACAAGATTCCGTTGTACACCATCCGG
Source organism: Moorena sp. SIO3I8 (assembly GCF_010692325.1). GTDB lineage: Bacteria > Cyanobacteriota > Cyanobacteriia > Cyanobacteriales > Coleofasciculaceae > Moorena. The sequence goes on from NZ_JAAHHW010000235.1 coordinate 148, forward strand.
CTTAACCATCAGAAATGTCCGTTCCAAGTTTTTCTCCTCAAATTGTTTAACTCAGCTCAATCTTTGGCGTAACCTTTCCTATCATATTCCGTGCGGACGAAGATTCAAGCCCGTTCTATTGCTAGTTGAATTAACTGATCCACTAATTCTGGAAAAGAAACACCTGTAGCTGCCCACAGTTGGGGATACATACTGGTTGCAGTAAAACCTGGTAAGGTGTTAATCTCGTTGATGAAGATTTCCCTAGTGGCTTCGACATAAAAGAAGTCTACCCGTCCTAAACCAGCCCCATCAACGGCAGTAAAAGCCTGGATTGCCATTTCCTGAATCTGGGTAGTCACGTCAGTGGGCAAGGGAGCGGGGATTAACAAGTCGGCTTGACCTTGAGTGTATTTGGTTTCGTAGTCATAGAAATCACTCTCATAGGTAATTTCACCAACTACTGAGGCTTTGGGATGATCGTTCCCTAGTACAGCACACTCTACTTCTCGCCCTACTACTCCTTCTTCTACAATCAACCTACGGTCGTAATTAGCAGCATTATCTAAGGCGGCTTCTAATTCAGAACGCGATCGCACTTTGGCAATCCCGACCGATGAGCCTAAATTAGCTGGTTTGACAAAGTAGGGATAGTTTAAGGTTTCCTCAATTTGGTCACAGAGTTTGGTAAATACACAGGGATCTGACCAAACTTGCGATCGCAAAACTTCCATGTATTTGACTTGGGGTAATCCGGCTTGGGCATATACTGTTTTCATTGCCAGCTTGTCCATGCCTACAGCTGAACCAAGAACACCACTACCGACAAAGGGTACTCCCATCAGGGTTAGTAATCCCTGAACTGTGCCATCTTCCCCATTCGGCCCATGGAGGATGGGAAACCAGACATCTACCTCACTGACAACAGCCGGAAATTGCCAGACATTACCGCTAGGAGCAGATTCCAGGGGGGTTCCCGAGTCTAAAACCTGTGCGATAGTTTCGACCACTGTCCAGATGCCATTTTTTTGAATGTAGACTGGCAGCAATTCGTACTTAGAGGCATTTTCTTCGGCATACAGAGCGTTTGCGATCGCTCTTGCAGAACTAATGGAAACCTCGTGTTCTCCTGAGACACCACCAAACAGCAGTCCAACTCTGCGTTTTGTCATAGCACTATACAGTTAATTAAAAATCCTCTAATAAAGAACCCAAGCGACTTAGTAACGGATCAGATTGATCAGCCTCTTTTTCCAATCCTGCGCGGAGGCTCCCATCTGACTCTCTAGTAGCTTTTTCTGTGGATGCCTGTTCTCTTACGCCAGACAAATCCGTTGTACTAAAATTCGACAGCACCGTTTCTACACCAGCAACTTGCTGTTTTAAGTGTTCGAGTTGTTGATGAGAACGGTCATCCACTTGCTTGACCTGTTCGATTAAGGCCGTCAATTGATCATCAAGTTGATCAGAAGATTCTTCAGTAGATAGAACCTGCTCTAATTTCCCAAGCTGCTGTTGTAACTGCGTCAATTGTTGAGTTGTATTAGAGTCTATTTCCTCAATCCGTTGAGTCAGATCAGTTAGCTGACTATTCAGTTGGCTAGGACTCTGAACCGATAACGCCTGTACCACTTCAGTTAATTGCTGCTGCAGTTGGGTTAGCTTGTCTTCAAGATTTCCAACACCTGTTGTTTCCTCGGTTGTTTCCTCGGTTGCTTCCTGGGAGGATGCTTTTTCCTCTGAGGATTCTGGTCTTAACAGAAACTCTTGGAGAGCTTGCTTGCACAACATGCTAAAGCTAGGATACTGACCCTTAGCTAGTTCTTTTTCCACTGCCTTTAGTAGAGATTGATCCTCTCGGTTAGAGGTAAATGCTACTGTTTTATTTACTTTTTTTGCGATCGCTGCCATGGGAATTATACCTATAATGCTAGGGGATAATTACAATACAATTTATCGAGATGCCGACTGCTTCTGCACCTCTCCATAAATGTATTGTCCCAAAGCATTTGCTTTTCGAGAGGGTTGAGCTAAGTAACCCTTCAGTCTAGCTTCTTTGAAGATAAGTTGAAGATCATTCCAGAAGAATTGTCCACCACCACCCGTCACCACTACGTCTGTGGTGCGTTCTGGTAGCCAAGCGAGCAAGCGATCTGACAGTTCACGGGCAAAACTTTTGCGCAAACTCGGTATAATTTCGTCGAGGTCTGTGGGCTGAGCAGCACCCTTAGGACGATAAAAGCGCTCTCCCTCTGGACGATTAACCGCTTTGATTAATAGCAACGATTGACTATCAGCTCCCTGAATTTGCGCAGCTAATTGATCATAGAACTCATTCATGGCAAACGCTTCACTCTGAGATGCTCCTCTAGCAAATCGGAACGAATCTGCCATGATAAAGTCAGTGGTTTGGTGGCCAATATCCACAACGGCGACGGAACGGTCGTGTAATCCGCCATCCGATGGATCGTTTTCCTGAACTTCAACCCAGATCAAGCTACCATAACCCTCTGGTATCACCCAAACTTTCTTAATCGTAATCGAGACTTGTTCCCCTCTGTAGTACATGACATGAGGAGAAGCGAGGATACCAATTAATTCGTCTTTTTCACGCTCAAACTGCTCTTGGGAATGGTAGGGCAATCCCATGATAATTGCCAAGTCACCTTGAAGCTCGAAATGTCCTACGCAGGCAAAGACTTTTATCAAGGCATCTTCTACTTTCGATTGACCAACACCCAAGTTAGCTCCGAAGTCAGCGGCTAGTTGTCCAATGGCGTATCCTTTGCCTTGATACTCCAGCCAAATATCTAATAGAGGGTCACCTAGTCGAGCTTCAAACCCACCCCGACGCACTTGCTCAACGGTGAGATGGGCAACATTGGCAGGAATTAGCACTACACCATCGGGGTAACGGCTGATACAAGCTTTAGTAGAGGTACGACCTAAGTCAATGCTGAGAATAGGAACTTTATTCACGATGGTAGCAAGCTGTTTAGCAGTCATTCGTTAGTATATAGCAGTTTGTCTAACTCAACTCACAAAAAAATTGTCCGATGTTTGGAAGCCCCGTCTAGGCAAGAGCGGGGTGCGGACAATGATTAGGCTTTTTGCGATAGTTCTGCCACCAAGGGCCAAAAATCCTTAGACTAGGTGTGCAGGAAACGCAGGTTGACCCAAGTCTGTTGGGAACTACTCCACATATATAGTAGATTAATCATTCAGTAATCTCTGACATCTCGACTGGCAGTTAGGATATCGCTACGGATTGTTTCGAGAGTAGCGATCGCTAAGTACCTGGACAAAAATAAACCTCACTTCTTGATGCAAAGCGCGAGTGGGGGGAACCCCCAAGACCGTAATGGTGCGTTTTCCGCATTAAGAATTAAATTCGCCACGGGTCGCACCTCTGCCTCGCTGTATTAACTTATGTAAAGTTACCAAAAGCCCTTCTGCTCCCTGCTCCCTATTTCAACAGTTAATTTTACTTTTGTCCGATTCCCAATTCCCGATTCCCGATTCCCGATTCCCGATTCCCAATTCCCGATTCCCGATTCCCGATTCCCGATTCCCAATTCCCAATTCTTAATTCTCAATTCTTCCTTCTCAATTCTTCCTTCTCAATTCTTCCTTCTCAATTCTTCCTTCTCAATTCTTCCTTCTCAATTCTTCCTTCTCAATTCTTCCTTCTTCATTCTTCCTTCTCAATTCTTCCTTCTCAATTCTTCCTTCTTCATTCTTCCTTCTTAATTCCATAAAAAAATAGCCGTAGAAATACTATCCACGGCTAGGTCAATCACATATGTCAGAAATTTCCAAAACCCAAGGCCCCCGGGGGGAAACCCCCCCCAGAAATTTAAGGTGTTATGGCAACAACCAATACTTGGTCATAGTAGTCATCAATTAAACTAAGCCAATAGGTCACCCCATTAACTCGTCTTCAAAACCGTACGTGACACTTTCGCATCATACGGCTCCTCATTATAGGAACACACTGACATTGGTACCTCTAGAACGGATTCTCATCT
>NZ_JAAHHW010000236.1 GCF_010692325.1 Moorena sp. SIO3I8
CAGCCCAGGTGGGGTCGCAATTTGGCTCGAAGTTGGTTAATCTGTTCCATGAGGGTTTGTGGTCTTTGTGGTAATTTCCATCAAACCCTCTCCCTGGCACTTTTTGCAACTTTTGTCCTGTACTGAGCGACCAGTGATGCTAGGAGTAAATTTATCAAATTTGTGAAAAATTTTTCATCAGTGGGCAAGTCAGTTTGCTTTTTATAAATCCTTAAGATATTGGATAGCTACTGATGGGAATATTATAAATATTAAGGTTAACTTATGTCACAATAATTCAATGAATTTTTTTTATTGTGGTAATCTTTTATTGATTTAGTCAGGAGTTAGGGTTAGTTTTAAATTTAACTCGTTTCTCTTGGTGCGCGTTCACGCTTAGCTTTGAAAAAGCGCGGGGTCGCACCGCTTGAGAATAATAAAAGTTCATAAATTCACCAAGTTCAAGAAGCTATCAGAACTTGCCCCCTTCAGAATCAAGTATTTACTCTGGATGCTATCCACTGCCAAAAACAAACCACCTTTGATATTATAAACTCCAATAATTATTATCTTATTGCCGTTAAAAAGAATCAAAAAAAACTCTATTATTATCTAGAATATGTGAGTAATCATCAAACCCCAATTACAGTTAATCGAACGATTGACAAGAGTCATGGCAGACAAATTGAGCGCATTACTTCAGGTGCGACCGGTCGCACCTGTTGAATATATTTGGTTAAAAACTAAAAATTTATTAATAAAATTTTGGGATAAATTACGGTAATTTGCGTTAGTTAAGTGGTTATTTACTTTTTTTATTCAAAGAGAAGTTTTTGATTTTAATAAACTTCATAAGTATGGTTTGTTGCAAAAAAAATAATAGGAAATAAACGATTAATTAAGCCAAGTTGATTTTTACGAATCATTTAGTACTGCTATAATTGGATACATTACTTGATTTTATTTATGGGGGGGTGACATCCACGCTAAAATCCTTACTGGGTAATAATTTCAGCCCATCAGTTATAAAAAGATAGATGCTGTTTTGGGCTGACATTGGATGTAGTTATAAGGGTTTGAGCTTCCAGAAAATGAAAGGAGGGTCAATTGGCTGTATCAAGCCATAGCTCATTGGCATCAAAGCCTTATATAGTAATGTTTTTAGGGCTCATGTTACCCCCTCAGATTTTATTTAAGGTTTTATCTATAAGTTTAGCATACTAGATACTGAAGAACCCCCAATCCTTATTATTTCGTTTAAAGTGAACGCATTTGTGAATCATTGCAAACATCTCAAAGCTAGTGATGGACTTGCTTCGCAATTCCTGGAGATGTCTATTTTCCAAAAACAAACTTCAACCTAACTAAGCCATGTTCGACGATCTGCTCTCAGCCTTAAAAAGGCTAGATAAATTACTAGAGCAAGCAGTAATAACAGCACAAGCTGTCTACGGTTCAGAAGCAGCTACTGACCCTTATCGAGGTCTTCGTATTAATCGCGATCAGGTCAAGCAACTCCTAGATCGTGAACCAGGGATACCTTTGTTTGCAGTAGATGCAGAAAAAACTGAGTCCGCTCAGACTAACAATACACCATTAAACTGGCTGAAACAGACTTTCGGTTTGTCTGAATTTGATTTAGACGTGATGTTGATTGCCCTGGCTCCAGAAATTGATTTAGGTTACGAGCGTCTATATGCCTATCTCCAGGATGATGTCACTCGCAGGCGACCTAGTATTGATTTAGCCTTAAATTTACTATGTCCCTCTGCTGAAGCCAAACTGTTGCAACGAGTTCATTTTGCTCCTGACGCACCCTTAATCAAACATGGCTTACTTCATTTAATTCCTGACCCTCATCAGGTTAAACCACCAATATTATCCTATTATCTCAAGCTAGACGAGCAGGTTATCCATTCTCTCTTAAAACAAAAGAGTCTTGAACCGCGTTTAGAATCTTGGTGTCAATTGATAGATAGTCCTGCTGTTGAGGACAAGTTACCGATTAGGGATGACATTAAACACATACTTCCTAAGCTAGTCAAACACGCTCAAAATACCAGCCAGTCTCTACATCTGTACTTCTCTGGTTTGTCTTCTACTGAAAAACGCCGTGGAGCGATCGCCCTTGCCGCTCAACTCAACAAGCAGTTATTGATTGCGGATTTAGCTCAATCTTTAGCAATTAAGGAAGAGTTTGACCAACTGCTAAAACTGTTGTTCCGTGAAGCCTGTTTTCACAATGCTATCCTCTATCTAGAAAGTCTGGAAAGTTTAGATGCACTACAGACCAAAGAGCAGCATCTGTTATATAAAAGCTTACTTGACAGACTAACTGAGGAAAAAAGTGTGGTGATCTTATCTGGAACACAGTCGTTGGTGCCAAAGTTTACCAATCTCCAGGGTATGATTACTGTACCTTTTGCTACACCGGATTTTTATCAACGGCGCGTTTACTGGCAAGCTAGTTTAGAAACTAAAGAAATTGTACTTAGCGATCGCGACTTGGATACCCTCGCCAATCGTTTTACCTTGAGTTCAGCCCAAATAGCAGGAGCAGTAACAACTGCTTGTAATCAGGCTTTGTGGCGTGCTGCTGCCGAATTTGAAGAATTGCCATTAAACAGTACAATTAAGCCAACCCTAAATGACTTATTAGCAGCGGCTCGTGACCAATCTGGTAGCAATTTAACTGAATTAGCTCGCAAACTTAACCCTAAGTATAGTTGGCAAGACATTATCTTACCCCCCGATCAACTCGCTCAGCTCAAAGAAATTTGTAATCAAGCCAAGTATCGTCATATTGTCTATGAGAAATGGGGCTTTCACCGCAAGCTATCCATTGGCAAAGGATTAAATGTACTATTTTCAGGTCCACCAGGCACAGGTAAGACCATGGCGGCGGAAGTGATTGCTAATGAACTACAGCTTGAGCTATACAAAATTGATTTATCCCAAGTTGTCAGTAAGTACATTGGCGAGACTGAGAAAAATCTGAACCGCATTTTTATGGCTGCGGAAACAGCTAACGCTATCCTTCTGTTTGACGAGGCAGATGCTCTGTTTGGCAAGCGGTCTGAAGTTCGAGATGCTCATGACCGTTACGCCAATATTGAAGTTGGGTATCTGTTGCAGAAGATGGAGGAATATGAGGGGATATCAATTTTGACAACAAATCTGCGCCAAAACTTAGACGAGGCATTTGTGCGTAGGTTAGCCTTTACAGTACACTTTCCCTCACCGGATGAAGCTAGTCGTCGGCGCATTTGGGAAGGAATTTGGACTGAGGAAATCCCCTTGTCAGCAGATGTAGATTTTGAGTTTTTGGCACGGCAGTTCAAATTGAGTGGAGGGAATATCAAGAATATTGCCCTAGCAGCAGCTTTTCTAGCAGCTGAGGCAGGTAGTGCAGTGATGATGGAACATCTGTTACAGGGCACTCGCCGGGAGTATCAGAAGATGGGTAAGGTCTGGAGTGATGGAATGCGATCGCATACATAATCCGCTCACGGTCAGTAGTTAGCCAGTTTTACACTAACGACGTACCTAGTGCTATTGTAAGCATTCAGCCGTTGGCCTTTGGCCAAGGCTGAGAGCTGAATCCTTACGTGCTATTTATCTGATTAAGCGACAAGTATAATACTGTAATCCTTGGGCGGTCGCGAACATATTATTGATCAAGTTATTTCTTTTTATTCCTGTTATCTTATTTCTAGAATTATTTTAATGAATTAATATAAGGTGCTATGGATGACTTAGGGAGAAGAAAGTACACAGGTGACGGTAAGTGCCGCTACAAACCGCTTCCTGGTGCATGGCAAGAGCCACAACCTTACATTGCTTCTAAAGCTTTTGCAGATGCAGTTAATACTGCTCTCTACCTGCGTCGTCCTTTATTATTAGAAGGTGACCCAGGCTGCGGGAAAACGCGATTAGCTTATGCGGTTGCCTATGAACTGGGTTCTCCCCTCTACAGCTGCTACATCCGCTCTACCAGTCGAGGCCAGGATTTACTTTATGATTATGATGCCATAGGTCGGTTGTATGACATTCAGGAACGTCAAACTGCAGGTAATCCCAGGCAACCTTTGTACCGCAGAAATTATGTTA
>NZ_JAAHHW010000237.1 GCF_010692325.1 Moorena sp. SIO3I8
TACGGCGAAGTCTATGACCGGAACTTGGGTAAAAGTTCTCAGTTCAAACTCAATCGGGGTCTGAATGACCTCTGGACTCGTGGGGGTATTTTGTATTCTCCACCCTTCCGTTAAGGGATTGTTAACTGTTTCAGGTTGAAGGTTGAAGGTTGGGGGTTGAAGGTTGAAGGTTGAAGGTTGAAGGTTGGAGGTTGAAGGTTCAAGGTTGGAGGTTGGTTGGTTGTTCGCCTTTGGCGTTCGAGAAGGGTAGGTTGAAGGTTGACTGTTGACTGTTAACGGTAAACCTAAAACGTGACATACTCCCGACGTTGCCCTAACGGGACAACGCGGGCTTCTTACCAACTCCACCCACTGGTTCGGATACTCGGTAAGCTTTATTAACGACACGGGATGCCCCTCCGCGCCGGAACAATACAATGAGTTCTGTCTCCAAAGTACTGCTGGAATTTTACCCACCCACAGACAGCTTAAATTGCTTTTTCTGAGTGGAACCCCATATTCCAGGTTGTTAAGGTTCGATAACGTAGGTGGCGGTTAGCTCTTAATTTGACTTGACCTACTATGTTAATTATAGACGCTGGTCAAAAATTAAAGTTCCAAATTGACAATTGAGCAGAGCGACCTTGTCGGGCTATCATCCCGACGCTAAAGAGCGAGATTATAGCGCGGGGCTTCTCGCGAGCCAGCTAAGATGATGTTTGAGAAGTACCAAATGTTTGGCATGAGCCACGATTATCCCCGAAATCTGGGAGACTTTGAGCCAAATTACCCCCAAATTTGGGGGGCTAGGGAGCGGTTTCGAGTAGCATCCAACACTTTGAAAACTGCCTCTAAAACCTAAAATCTGTAACCTAAAACCTTTAACCTTTAACCAACCTACAACCTCCAACATTCAACCAACCAACCTTCAACCTTCAACCAACCAACCTTCAACCTTCAACCAACCAACCTTCAACATTCAACCAACCAACCTTCAACATTCAACCAACCAACCTTCAACCTTCAACCAACCAACCTTCAACCTTCAACCAACCAACCTTAAACCTTCAACCAACCAACCTGTAACCTGCAACCAAAACAACTGACGAATGACAAGCAATATAGGTCAAAAGCCTCCTTTGTGGCGAGATGACCGATTTTGGCGCATTGCCATACAAGTCCTATTTGTGCTAGTGGTGATTGCGGTCGTGGCATGGCTAGGCAGCAACTTAAGCCGAAATATTCAGCAACAAGCGATTAAATTGGGGTTTGATTTTCTCCAAGATCAAGCCAAATTTGGCATTGGCGATACCCCCATTCCCTACAAAGCCACTGACCCCTATAGCTATGCTTTATTGATCGGACTGGCTAATTCATTGCGGGTGATGGTGTTTGGGATTATCCTGACAACTATTGTTGGTATTACCGCCGGGATAGCTAGTTTTTCTGACAATTGGCTAGTGAGTAAGCTGAGTCTGCTTTATGTGGAAGTGGTGCGCAATACACCACTGCTGCTGCAATTGCTATTTTGGTACTTTGGGGTTTTCTTTCAACTGCCAAAACTGTCGGAAAAAATTCAGTTACCTGGGTCGATATTTTTGAGCAAGCGGGGAATTTATATTCCTTGGCCTCCCTTCACCACCCAGCTATTTCTGTGGTTGGTGGTTTTGCTAGTCGGTGCGATCGCAGCAGTTTTAATCTGGCAGTGGCGCACTAAACTGATGGTAGAACAAGCACAATCCGGTCAGCCGCAGTTAATTGCTTTAATTGCGATCGCAATTGCTGCTGTCTTAATTATCATCATCGGTTTTGGTTGGCAAAGACCCCAAGTTCTCGACACAGGTAATATTGAAGGCGGACTCCGGCTAACTATTGAGTTCTTTGCCTTACTAGCTGGTCTAGTCTTTTACACAGGTGCATTTATCGCCGAAATTGTCCGAGCTGGAATACAGTCAGTACAGAAAGGACAGTGGGAAGCAGCAAGATCCTTGGGACTTAAGTCAGGCTTAGCTATGCGGTTAGTTATTTTTCCCCAAGCCTTGCGGGTGATTATCCCTTCCCTAAACAGCCAGTATATGAACCTCGCCAAAAACTCCAGTTTAGCATCTGCTATTGGCTACCCAGATATCTACTCCATTGCTCAAACCACCTTCAACCAAGCCGGTCATGAAATAGAAATAATCGTGGTGATCATACCCCTGACCTATCTAACCATTAACCTGATCATTTCTTTCGTGATGAATCTGTTGAATCGGACAGTTCAATTGCAGGAAAGATAATTGGTTAACTTAATTGGTTAACTTAATTGGTTAACTGTTGAATTATAACTAGATAATGACTACTGTTAATTCTCAACCTCCTGAACTAGCACCACCCCCTGAACTACAGGTTAATCCAATTACCTGGATAAAGAAAAATTTATTTAGTAATTGGTATAATAGCCTATTAACTGTTAGTGTTTTATGGTTTCTATTCGTAACCGTTAAAGGCTTGATAACATGGGCAACCACTGAAGCCCAGTGGGATGTTATTAAAGATAACTTTCGTCTGTTTTTTGTAGGAACCTATCCCGCCACCGAAAACTGGCGTCCATGGTTGATTCTGGGGATTATTGTATTATTATCCGGGATAACTTGGGGAGTTTTAGCAAGAAATGTTATCACTCTATTTAGTCGCAATGTGTTAATAGCTCTTGTAATCAGTGGTGCTATATTAGTGCTATTTCCAGTAGCAATTCCCTATCGCTTATTGCTCTTAGGAATAGTAGTGTTACTGGTAGCTAGTGCTTGGGGAGGACAACAGGTTGCTAAAACTCAACCGAAACTGGGAAATTGGTTACCTTTAGCTTGGTTTATTGCTTTATTAATCTTCCTGTGGCTTCTCGGAGGAGGACTCGGACTAAAACAGGTATCCACTAATCAATGGGGTGGGTTACTGCTGAATGTCTTAGCCGCAGTCGTCAGTATTTTAATCTGTTTTCCCCTAGGTGTATTACTAGCCCTAGGACGACAAAGTACCTTACCAGTTGTGCGCGGCTTCTCTATCCTTTACATTGAACTAATTCGAGGATTACCGCTGATTGCAATTTTGTTCATAGGACAAGTAATTATTCCACTATTTCTACCATCAGGAATGCGACCAGACCGGGTGTTACGGGCAATAATCGGTCTGACTTTATTTAGCGCTGCTTACCTAGCCGAAAATGTCCGAGGAGGACTGCAATCTATACCTACAGGTCAAATCGAAGCTGCTAAAGCATTGGGTTTAAATACTCCCCTATCGGTAGGGCTGATTGTTTTACCTCAAGCACTCAAAGCTGTTATTCCTGCCATTGTCGGTCAGTTTATTAGTCTGTTTCAAGACACAACTCTCCTATTTGTTGTAGGTCTAGTAGAGTTGCTTGGTATCGGTGATTCAATCTTTGCCCAAGCCAAATTTGAAACCCCCTATCAAGAAGTTTACCTATTCGACGGAGTCCTATTCTGGTTATTTTGTTACGCCATGTCCACAGCCAGCCGACGTCTAGAAAAACAATTGAATGTAGATCATTGAATCTAGATTATAGCAATTATCATAGCTATGAGGTACACAATTTCTGGATTTTAGGGAACAGGGAACGGGGAACAGGGAACAGGGAATAGGGAATAGTCCTGCGCTGCATGAAAACAGGGAATCAACGTCAAAGAATAAAATACCTCATAACTGCGATAAACGCTATATAACCTTAAACCTGTAACTTTGGCCTTTCGGCCACGCTACGCGAACAACCTGTAACCTTAAACCTGTAACTTTGGCCTTTCGGCCACGCTACGCGAACAACCTGTAAC
>NZ_JAAHHW010000238.1 GCF_010692325.1 Moorena sp. SIO3I8
GCAGTCTTGGGAAACCCCTATTCGTCTAATAATGGCTCTCACCACTCCTCTCCCAATCCTTGCCTAAATCCTAGTCTCTATCACCGTTTCGACTACTTTTGCCTAATGGATAGCTTAAAAAAGGGGGGCTGGGGGGGATCATAATCTTGCGGAAAACTTTGAAAACACGCCCTAGGGGGGCAAAACCATACCCAGAATCAGCAACGCCAAAAAAATAGCCGTAGAAATACTATCCACGGCTATTTAAATGACTTATGTCACTGAGTTCCCAAACCGAAACTGATGTGATCTTATTTGATTGAGCTTGGTCTTTCGGCCACCCTACGGGACCAGACCGGAGCCAAGGCTCTGGGGGGAAGCCCCCCCAGAAATTAAGGTGTTATGGCAACAGCCAATACTTCATCATGGTTGTCTTCACTTCCCCTGGAGTTTCAGTAGGTTCCAAAGGGCTCCAGTCGGCAATCTCCCCATAGCCAAGGGAATAAAACCTTTGCATACTATGGATTACGGCTTGACGAGGACCTTTTAGAGTGTGCTCAACAGGTTGTTTCTTGAAGTTTTGGTTAGAGTATTTTGACATAAGTCAGAACTTGAAATCATTGTGGCTTTATATTAATTATTGTAATGATTATAATTTAAGTTGTCAAGGGTTTTTATAAGTTTTTATTTGGAAGTTTTAGAGATAGTTAAAAAAAATGATTGGAGCAGGGAGACTATGTAATAATAATTGAAATTATAGCGTTTATAGGACTCATGATGTACATATAATTATTTTACTACTGGTTGTTCCCTGTTCCCTATTCCCTGTTCCCTGTTCCCTGTTCCCTATTCCCTATTCCCTGTTACCTATTCCCTGTTACCTATTCCTTATTGCCTATTCTCTGTTCAAAACTTCTGATGCTATAGTTATGCTAAATCAGCAAGACTATGACAGAGTTTAGCCAGGGTAATAAAACTAAAAAACTAACTATCGCCGCCTCGTCAAAAGGTATTGAAACAGCGAAAAAAGCTTTAGATAAGCTAGGGGTTGAGTTAAAAAATAACTTTCCCAAGTCACAAGGGATAAGTCACTATACAGTTACCAAATTTTTTAAATCAGAGCCCATTCAGCTTGATTTATTTAAACGGATATGCGAGGGATTGACCCTAGACTGGAAAGAAATTGCGGGAATAGCAGAAGAAAAATCATCAGAACAAGTAAACAAAAATGATGGCAGTAGCTCAGAGCCGGTGGAGGGTGTGGAGCAAAGTCAACCCCTGACGCACCAAGAGACTGTAATCCAGAGACAAAGTCAAGCAATTAAAGCTGTTCTTGTATTAGAAGGAGATATAAATTCAGTTCAACCTTCAAAACTGATTGAATCTATTTTACAACAATCTTCAGGATACACGATCAACATTATTGATATTAAAACCAAGCCGCTTAATCCTAGAGTGCTCTCAAGAGGCGATTGAACAGCTTGAAGCTCGGATAAAATCAGAAGACCTAAAAGAATTAAGCGGTTTTCCTATTAAAGATATTCAAATTTTGAACGAAAGGTCAGATGATGAAGAAAATAGCAACCTTGATCATAAATGGCGTCTAGTGCAAGAGATTGCCAGCAGTGGAGCTGTGGGTCGAGACTTGAGGGGTGCAGACCTCAGTGATACGGACCTCAGTAATACGAAGCTTAGTGGTGCTAATCTATGTGATGCCGACTTGAGTGGTGCTAATCTATGTGATGCCGACTTGAGTGGTGCGGACTTGATTCGTCCTAAGCTGAGTGATGCGGACCTCAGTGGTGCTAACTTGATTCGTGCTAACCTGATTGCTGCCAATCTTAGTGGTGCTAACCTCAGTGGTGCAAACTTGATCGGTGCTAACCTCAGTGGTGCAAATTTGATTGGTGCCAACCTGATTGGTGCCAACCTGATTGGTGCCAACCTTAGGGGTGCTGAGCTCAGTGCTACCAACCTTAGTGATTCCAATCTCAGTGGTGTTAACCTTAGTGGTGCCTTCCTGAATCCGATGAGGGTGTCTGGTGCCAACCTCAGTGGTACTAACCTCAGTGGTGCTAACCTCAGTGGTGCTAACCTTAATGGTGCCGACCTCACTCGTGCCCAGCTCAGGGATGCTAAAGTCAAAAATGCCCGATTCGCATATATTTTAGGAATTGATGAATCCACCAAGCTTGAGCTAATTAAAAGAGGAGCAATTTTTTATAATTTTCCAGCTTAACCCTCTGAAATTAGTTCTTGAAACATTACCAGTTATGTGTATTAAAAAAAAGCGATCGCTTTTTTTACATAACTGGTAATTCGACGGATAATTTATGTGTATTAAAAAAAAGCGATCGCATAACTTACATAACTGGTAATTAGTCTAAAGGTAGGTGAACCTAAAGGATAAATCCTAATTTTAAATTCTTCAGCTAGGGTTTAAACAAAGCGACCAATCACTTTTTTATAAAGTTCATATTCAGGGGAAGGATCCATGATTTCTAGCTTCCCAGGATTGTAGGTAAGGCGTAAGCAGCGATAGTTTTACAATTTATTGAGTAATGTTTAATAGTGTTGCTAACTGATCCCATAGCGTTATATTCCTTATAATGCTGGGGTAAAGGGAGTGATGGTCATAGGGAGAGTGCTTTGGAATTATAGTTATTTTAGCAGTACAATTTAATTAGAAGGAGACTAGTTATGAATCAAGCAATGACACTAATCAGGAGTAACGATTATGAAAGATTACAAGAACAACGATGTAGTCAACTCTTATGAAATTCTGAAACGAGAGGAAGGGTATACTGACAACCGTAATACAGAAGAAGTCTTTTTAGCAGACCTGACTGGAATAGAAGACCCTGACCGGATTTTTGAGGGTGTAGTTGACCGTGACACTGGGATGGGACGCACCTTGGAGAAGTTGAGAACTAGCAAACTATCCGGTGGCAATGTCACCGGTGGCGATATTTACGATAATTGGTATCAGGCTGAAGTAGTGGGTGAAGAAGCAGTTGGAGGAGAAACGCCCACTCCTGACCAAAATGTAACTGAAGACTTGCTGGAGTCCATGGGAATTTCTTCAGTTGATGGTGAAGCTGTCCAAACTCGAGACAAGTTAGAGGTTCGCGATCACCTCCGCTGGGAGCTGAACCCTGAATCTTCTGAAGATTACTCCCAACACTTGAAATAAGTTCCTGTTGGCAACGGATGGCTTAACGGATGTCAGGGATGGGGAGAGGGATTGATGGTTTTTTGCGAATCCATTAGTTTGGGAATTGATTAGTTTGGGAAGATCGGGACTTAAACTCTAAAAAACCTCTAAAAGAGGGGAGAGTTGCTGCCAACCTTAGTTTTCCCCTCTAGTTCAATCCCGATAAATCAGACAACTACAGCTAAGGATAAAATGATTATTTATACTCAAAAAAAATAAGTAATTTTCTGGCGGCTTCTGTGTTATATATATACTACATTTGAAGCATGTATTTGGGTTGATCAATTGGAAAAATTAACGTAAAGTCTTGAAAGTAATCTCAATCATAGAATAGTGAAACAAATTTTACTGAGAAGCTTTAAAGCTTTGGTGATGACAGTTATGTTGATGCTTTCGATAGTAGCATCACTGACTAGTTACCCCGATCTAGCCCTAGCCCAAACATATCTTAACTTCTCCAGATAGTGACCTCTAGGACGTCGGAAC
>NZ_JAAHHW010000239.1 GCF_010692325.1 Moorena sp. SIO3I8
AAGCTTCTTCATGGCAAAAAGAAAACCAAGCAGAAGGCTTGAAGTAAGGCTTGAGCCGGATGATGGGTAACTGTCAAGTCCGGTTCTTAGGGGAGGGGAGTAGAGTAATCTACAAACCTTACCCGACTTCACGCACGGTTCTGGAGCGGAGGTGCCCTGGATAATACCAGGCATCGACCGTAATTACCACCTTCCTTGACAGTGTCGGGGATGTAGTACTCAGCTTATCTGACTCCGCAGACGTAATAAACGTCCAGGATGTCACGATTTGTCCGGGTTAAAAGTATCAGTGTCAAGAAACCCTTAACACGTTTGACCGTGATCTATATTCATACCAAATCTGGGTCTAAAACCCCTGATTAAAAAACCAATAGGCGATCGCCTATTGGTTTTTTAAGTGGTCACAAGTAGCTTGAACGCTTGACTGAGTGTGGGGTGTGGGGTGTGGGGTGTGGGCGAAGGGGTGTCAGGAAAGATTTATTTGAATGAGTTCAAGGGATTCAGGTTCGAGGAGCATTCGATATAGATCTTAGGTCATAGTACTATAGGCATAGCTAAGGTCTCTAGTTTTGTATGTATTTCAGATTCCCTCTACCTAGTGATATAGATCACATATGTTTTTCTTATATTAGTTTTTGTTGAACCATATATTAAATATTCTTATATTTCAAACCATTTCACCTGGCAAAAAAATTATTCAATTAAGGCGGTTTTCTTTACAAAAACTATAAAAACTTTATAAAAATTCATAAAAAATGGCCTCGTAATCAGAGGGTAGGGCGAATGAGGATTTGCCCTACCCTCGTAGTTACAAGTTTAATTGTTTAAGTTGAATTTAATAACAAAGGCGTTGCTTAATAATGGAATGATTTTAAGAGTTTTTAGGTGCGGGCAGGATGCCCACTCTACTCCTATTCATTCGAAGACTGACGCAACGCCAGGAAGTTAGGCTACCAGGGACTGGCACAGTTGATCTTCTAGTTGCGACTCTTGCTCAGCCATGGATTTAATGGCTTGAATCATCACTTGGCGAGGCTCAAAACCCACTCCATGAAGTTGTAACCATTGCGAAGCGGTGTTTCCTTCCCGTAGAATTTTCTTAATTGGTGAGAGGAAGCAACTAAAACCGTGTTTTTTCGCTACCGGCCAAACCTCTTGATAAAGTTCCTCAATCCAATCTCTTGCCAGAATTAGTCTGCCATCCTGCCAATGCCTCAGTTGGGCATCCAAACTGGATTTAGCCGCAGCCACTTCATTGGCATCTGTGAGGGCAATCAAGTCAGCGGAACGGTTGTTGGCAGGTATTGTACTTATCTCCAGGGGGTCAAGGCTGGGATCATCAATCAGTTGGATCAGGCGTGCTTCCAATAGTGCCATAACCGATAACAGGGCAATGGGATCGACCATTAAATCACAGATTCTCAGCTCTAGGCGGTTGAGATCATAGGGGCGTCGGTTGCCATTGGGGCGCACAGAGGTCCACAGATGACGGAGATTAAACATGGTACCAGCAGCGAGTTGCTGTTCAGTCCACTGGATAAAGTGACGATGGCTTTCAAATAAAGGAACATCACAGGGAGTTTTGGGAAACATTCCCCAACGGGTGGAGTGATAGCCAGTGGTTTTACCGTCCAGAAAGGGGGAAGATGCACTCAGGGCTAGATACAGTGGAGCTTCCATTCGCACTAGACGACAAGCTCTCATCAGGATTTCTGGGTCAGAGATGCCCACATTGATATGGATGCTGGCAGTGACAACTTTAGTGCCGTAGGTGGTCTCAATGTAGGAATAGTAAGGATTATTGGGGTCAGAAATGTAAAAGCGATCGCTTCCACCTAAGGACAGGGTACTGCCAGGAATTAGTGTATAGTGACCCAAGCTTTTTAAATACTGTCGCAGCTGCTGTCGAGGACGCACTAAGGCACATAAGAGACGGTCATAGCAACATAAAGGAGCAGTGGTATATTCGACATGGCGCTGATCTGGCTCTCGGACAAATCCGTCGAGGGATGCCACAATCTGATCGGAAAAACCGACAATATCCCCTTCGGGAGTGCCGGTATACATTTCTACTTCAAAGCCTTTGGATAGCAGCACAGTTTTTTCTAATGGGGAATGGTAAATTGGGAGTGGGGAGTAGTGTTGGCCATAGCTATAGGGAATTTATCTACCTATATCTAGCTATCAATCTTATAAATTACGACCAAAGAATTCCTCCTTCTTTAGTTTGCCATTAAAGCTTAAACTGGCGATAGACCTCAAGAGCAGCACGGTAAAGTAAAGAGTGGCGATAGATCAGGGCATCGAAATCATTTCCGTAGCCACCACCAATAACACTAGCGACTGGGATGCCCGCTGCTACACAGGTACTCAACACTTGCATATCCCGACGGTAGATTCCTGTGTCGGTCAAGGCTAATTTGCCCAAGTGGTCTTCTACATGGGGGTCAACTCCAGCATCGTAGAGGACTAAATTGGGTTTGAATCCTGAGAGTAAGTCCGGAAGATACTTGGCTAGGGTTTGTAGATAGGCATCATCATCTATTCCCTCTGGTAGGGGAACGTCTAAGTCGCTTTTTTGTTTAGTGCTAGGGAAATTGACTTCACAGTGCATGGAAAAGGTGAAGACACTGTGGTCGTTTTGGAAGATAAAGGCGGTACCGTCTCCTTGGTGGACATCTAGGTCAACAATTAGAATTTTCTGCACTAGTCCCAGTTGTTGCAGGACACGAGATGCGATCGCTAAATCATTAAAGATACAAAAACCTGAGCCATAATTGGGAAAAGCATGATGGGTACCACCAGCAGTATTGCAGGCTAACCCTTTACTCAGGGCTAGTTTAGCAGTAAGAATCGTGCCACCTACGGCAGTACAAGTACGCTTGACTAAAGCTGGACTCCAAGGTAAGCCAATGCGTCGCACAGCTTTCGGGTCAAGGGTACCTTGACAGTAAGCTTGAACATAGGCGGGGGTGTGAACCAGGTGGAGCCAATCGAGTGGGGGAAGGTCTGGAGTGTGGAATTGTTGAGAAGTGGCAATGCCTTCTTGTAGCAGTAGTTGGTAGAGTTTCCCAAATTTAGGCATGGGAAAGCGATGCCCGTCTGGCAGAGGTGCAACATAGTCCTGGTGATAGACGATTGGCAAGTTCATGATCAGACAGGGTTTTCCAGCTCGCTACACTTTTTTTTATAATCATCAACCAAGTCAAAGGAAGCATAGCATGAATGACCCTTGGAATACTTTTAAGCAACAGCCTTGGCTACCTCTGTCGAAAGTAGCTGCTTTGACCACTGTGCTGGTAGTTGCTCTAGAGAACCTGTTGATATGGGTCTTGACTCAATCAGAAACTTTCCGCCCCGTCTCGCGGCTACTATTTTCTAGACCCCTAGCAATCATCTGGTTTATGGCTGCGGCTATAGGAGTTGGGGTGTTAGGAGTCTATATTTGTGAACGTTGGCAGTCTCAGGTATTCCTGAAGACCTCTAGTCTCTGGGCTTTAGTGTTCTGCCTTATCGTCGGTTTATTGCTCAAGTCCCAACTTCCCATCCCTTTTGGGTTAGTTGGGTTTTCCATGAATGCTGTGATTGGAGTAATCCTAGGGGTCTTTTGGAAAGGTCGTCCTTACTGGCGTTATTGG
>NZ_JAAHHW010000024.1 GCF_010692325.1 Moorena sp. SIO3I8
GATGTCAACTGGACATGTGGACGCAATTCCTGAGGGGCTGTGTGCGGAACCTGCGTCCGCACTTTATAAGCCCCGTCTCCCGCTAACCCTACGGGTATAACGGGAGTCTCCTTGCTCTTAAGGATGAACGAGGCCATTGCTCTATCTGTGATCAGCGTTAGGTCTGGAAAGGGAGGTCCGTTTGGAGCAGTGGTTGTCAAGGATGGAGAGATTATTGCCAAAGCTCATAATCAAGTCACCTCCACGAATGATCCTACGGCACATGCTGAAATTGTAGCTATCCGTGATGCCTGCAAGGTCTTACAGAATTTTCAACTGACCGGTTGCGAACTCTATACTAGCTGTGAGCCATGCCCGATGTGCCTCGGGGCGATCTACTGGGCTAGGCTGGACAAGGTTTACTATGCCAATACTAAAGCTGATGCGGCTCAAATTGGATTTGATGACCAGTTCATTTACGAGGAATTGGACTTGCCCATAAGCGATCGCAAACTTCCAATAATTCAATTGATGCGGGATGAAGCCTTAAGAGCTTTCCAAGAATGGCAAGATAAAACCGATAAGGTAGAGTATTAGTGACATCCTCCTACACCAAATCAAAGATTATGGTGATCGCTTCCAATGAATCACTTCTTCGGCTTCCTGGTTGTTCTCTTACGAGCTTTCGACACTTGCCGGTGCAATTCCCAAAGATGGACCCTCTGCAGGGGTAACTATGGTAACAGCGATCGCATCCCTGTTGATGAATCAATCGGTACGCACGGATACTGCCATGACGGGAGAAATAAACCTCAGTGGTGAAGTACTCCCCATTGGTGGAGTGCGAGAAAAGGTGTTAGCAGCGCACCGGTCTGGTATCACACGAGTGCTATTACCGCAACAGAATCAGAAAGACCTAGTTGACGTGCCGGACGATGTGCGTAACCAAATGGAATTTATTTTATGCGATCGCATTGAACAAGTGTTGGAGAATGCCCTACTCCACCAACAGGAAGTCAAATCTCAGCAAGATGCACGGGATGGTCATCACAGGAGAACTAAACTGTTTCAGATGTTTAGTAATTGAATTAAAGCGATCGCTTACTCCAAGTATCGAACGATTCACGGCTCTACAAGAACAAGTAGCGCGCGCAACAGGTTTCGACTAATGCTGCTGTGGAAAGATTAGACCGAATCTTGGATGATCTGATTCGAGGCCATGGAAAACCAGAAAAGCGATCAGGTAAAAGGTAATTTTGTCAACCCCCTAGCAATTAGATATCTACTCCTATTTATTACCTACCTAGAAACAAATAGAGATTGCTGGTTGAGGTGGAGTCTAGGCTATGGGGTTTAGGGAAATTCAAGGGCGATTTCATATTTCTTTACAAACTGTTACGGATTAAGTCAATCGCCCCCAAAAAAATGTGGAGTATAGGCTGTGAGGTTTAGGGGAATTCAAGGACTATTTCATATTTCTTTACAAACTCTACCGAATGTAAGTGAATCGTCCCAAAAAAATTTAGATAATATTAAATTTAATAGCTAGGAATTGGTAGATAAAGTAAACTACAGCTATTCAAAGACTATGGTGCCACTATCTTACTAGATGATTGACGAACATTACTCACTACAAGTTACCATTTACAATTCTAACCAATGCTTGGCTTTGAGTTGGTCAAAGATGCTCCGACAACTCTCAAAGCACTTAACTAATTAAGTGATAAATTAAATTATCAAAAGTCAACCCTCAACAGTAATAAATCAACCATGGATAATCGTTGCATGATTCCCGTAGTTAGGTCTCCCAAAGACTACCAAGCTTATCGTATTAGTCCCCAGGATAAAAATCGCTTAGCCATTGTCTTCGATCCAGACAGTGCTAATGCTTCAATAACATTTTGTGTAGAGATTTTTGAGCCAGGAGGAAAGACTCCGCTCCATTATCATCAAATTGGAGTAGAAATGTTCTATATCCTCAAGGGTCAAGGCTTAGCTAGCTGCGATGGCAAAATCGTTCAGCTGCGGACTGGAGATACGTTATTAGTGCCGCCTACAGGAATTCATGAAATTAGAAATACTGGGACTGAGCGTTTGTATACCCTGTGCTGGATGGTGCCTAATGACGACTTTGCTGAACTAGTTCGCAGTGGTACACCGGTTGAATTCGATCAAGAGGATATGAGAGTGCTTGGGGGTCAAGATGTGTTGGTAGCTTGTTGATTTATGTTGAATAACTAAATAGCTGGATATCTGGGACTGTTCATCACTTGACAGCAATCAGCAATCAGCAATCAGCAATCAGCAATCAGCAATCAGCTATCAGCATATGCTTAGATGGGCTTTTGCCCAGACTTTCAATTATCATTAATCTCGAACTATTAAATTCTCTGCTGAGAGGTTTGTTTTAGCATGATAGCTGATAGCACCTCAAGTAGCGTGAGCTTTTAGCTCACGGCTGGCAGCTGTTCGCGTAGCGTGCGCGTAGCGCATATGCTTACAACAGGACTTACGGAAAACTGGACTCCAAACGTGCTGATAGTGTAGGCTTCGTTAAGAAAGCACCTTACTACTAGAAGTAGAGTTACTGCGTAAGTCCTGTTGATGAAAAAAAGCTTTTACCTAGGAGTTAGTATTTTTACCCTATGCTGGCTCCTTTCATGTTTTCCAGCATTACTCCCTGAAAATTTACCACCAACTGCTGTGATAATGCTAGGAGCAACGCTTCTCATGGCAATTTTTTGGATTGCTGAAACTATCCCGATTGCCGCCACCTCGATAATTCCCTTGGGTTTATTTCCCTTTTTAGGAATTGTTTCTGCTGAAGAGGTTGCTTCCGCCTATGCTTCTGATGTAGTATTGTTATTGATGGCAGTTTTTTTTATTGCTAAAGCGGTTGAAAAATATAACCTACATCAGCGGATTGCTTTCCACATTATTAGCGTTGTTGGTACCCAACCAAGCAGATTAATTTTGGGGTTTATGCTAGCAACAGCAGTATTGTCGATGTGGATATCGAATACAGCTATCACCTTGATGATGCTGCCAATAGCTATCTCTATTATCGAACAAACGGCTCTTGCTAATCCCAATATTGATGTAGGGAAAACTCTGGGAACTTCCCTAATGCTTGGAATTGCCTACGCTGCTAATATTGGTGGGATTGGAACCCCGATCGGGACTCCACCTAACCTGATATTTCTGGCACAATTAAAAGAAAACTTTCCAGACAATACCGCCATTACGTTTTTTCAATGGATGATGGTGGGAGTGCCAGCTGTTTTGATATTTATATTGTTAACTTGGATCTATTTAACTAAAATAATAGTCAAGCTTGATAATAACAGTTTATCCTCAGACTATTTTAATATTTCAGACAAAGAAGTCCAGAAACTGGAGAAAATGTCTCAGGGAGAAAAATACGTTGCTATTTTATTTGGGTTAATGGCATTGTTGTGGATTTTTCGGGCAGATATCACCATCGGTTCCTTTACATTAACGGGTTGGGCAACCTATCTGGGCGTGGCTAACTTTGTTCATGATACCAGTGTGGCTGCCCTAATTGCTGTGATCATGTTTATAGTTCCTGTAAAAACAGAGACGGGGGATAAAATTAACCTCCTAGACTGGGAAACCGCTGTCAAAATTCCTTGGGGAATATTGCTGCTATTTGGTGGTGGAATTGCAATTTCTAAAGGGTTTGCTGCGTCAGGGTTGTCTCAATTCCTAGGGTATAATTTACAAATTGGATTGCAGGGACTTTCAACGGTTTTGATGGTGGTTTGCATCTGTGTATTTATGACCTTTTTGACAGAAGTGACCTCGAATACAGCAACCACAGCTCTGATTATGCCTATTTTAGCTACTGCTGCACCGATTATAAATGTATCACCTGCTTTGTTGATGTGGCCCGCAGCAATTTCTGCTTCCTTCTCGTTTATGCTGCCAGTCGCAACTGCTCCCAATGCAATTGTTTACTCTCAGGAATATTTCCCAATTTATACCATGGCTAAGGTAGGATTAGTGTTAAATATAGTAGGGGTAATTCTAGTAAGTTTGTTGATGAATTTTGTAGCTATCCCCATGTTGGGGTGACTAGAAGTTACAAGTTGAAGGTTAGAAGGTTGAAAGTTGGAAGGTTGTTCGCGTAGCGTGGCCTTTTGGCCAAGGTTGGAAGGTTGAAGGTTGGAAGGTTGTTCGCGTAGCGTGGCCTTTTGGCCAAGGTTGGAAGGTTGAAGGTTGGAAGGTTGTTCGCGTAGCGTGGCCTTTTGGCCAAGGTTGGAAGGTTGAAGGTTAAACAAGAAACGGCATCAATGGTAACACGGGATGGAGTACGGCTGGATGCGGATATCTACCGTCCCGATAGTGCTGGTGAGTTTCCCATCTTGCTAATGCGCCAACCCTATGGAAAAGCGATCGCATCTACGGTAGTCTATGCTCATCCCACTTGGTATGCTGCCCAGGGTTACATTGTAGTGATTCAAGATGTCAGGGGGAGGGGCACTTCAGAGGGTAAGTTTGATTTGTTTGCCCACGAAGTAGAAGATGGCTTTGATAGTGTGAACTGGGCAGCAACTTTACCCGGTAGCACTGGGGATGTGGGCATGTATGGCTTTTCCTATCAGGGGATGACTCAACTGTACGCTGCTGCCAGCTATCCCAGCGCTCTGAAAACGATCTGTCCAGCGATGATTGGCTATGATTTATATGGCGATTGGGCCTATGAGGGAGGAGCGTTTTGTTTACAAGCTAATCTGGGTTGGGGGATACAATTAGCAACAGAAACGGCACGATTGCGGTCAGATCAGCAAGCCTATCAACTGCTGTATGCAGCATCTCGGAATTTACCCCTGTATGACCCAATTCCCGCTCGCCCTCAAATTCTCCAAGACTTAGCACCAGACTCTTTTTATCACGACTGGTTAGACCATCCTCACCCAGATGAATACTGGCAAAAACTATCTCCCAAGGGAATGATGCAGGATGTAGACATGCCCATGTTACACATTGGGGGATGGTTTGACCCATTTTTGCGAGGGACACTTCATTTATATAAGGATATGGCATCTCATGGCAGTTCGCCCCAGCATCTGATCATTGGACCTTGGGCGCACCTGCCTTGGGGGCGTAAAGTGGGAGCAGTGGATTACGGTCCCCAGGCGAATAGTCCGGTTGATGCCTTGCAAGTGCGTTGGTTTGACCAGTTCCTAAAGGGAATTGATACCAACGTGGTTGAGCAACCGCCTGTTTGTCTATTTGAGATGGGAACTAATCGGTGGCGTTATTTTGATCGTTGGCCTGATGGCAATCAAAAATCTTATTATCTGGTAACTTCCGGTTTAGCCAGTGTCAGGGAAGATTCTGGAAAATTAGTCCCAGAAGAGTCTCAAGAAATGCAACAGCGATCGCAGACAGAGGGAGTATCCCAAATCCAGCATACCTGTGATCTATCCTGTGACTTATTAGTTCATGACCCTTGGCGTCCAGTTCCAGCAATGGGGGGTCATGCAGGGATGCCAGTCGGTTCATGCGATCGCACTGCCATAGATTGTCGCACAGATGTTTTAACCTACACCTCTGAACCCTTAGCAGAAGATTTACATTTGGTAGGGGATGTCGTATTTGAGGTGTTTTGCACCGCTGATACTCCGAGTTTTGATATCTGTGCAGTGTTGTCAGAAGTCCATCCCGATGGCAGGGTAACCCATGTCACTCAGGGATATAGACGGGTCAATCCTGGGGACAATACTACTAATCCGTGGCGGATTAGATTGCAGGCAACTTGTGTGCGTATTGCCAAAGGAAATCAGTTGCGCTTGAGCTTAAGTGGGGCTTGTTTTCCGGCTTATCCAGTCAATTCCGGCACCGGGGCTTTCCCTAGTGAAAGTCGATTGATGGATGCTCAGATTATTACTTTGAAGGTGAGTTGTGGAGAGGATTATCCAACTCGTGTTTTATTACCTATTTTTAGGTCTGACCAACAATGAGCGCCATTATAAGTAAGCGCTATAGCTGACAGGTCCCCAAAGCAGCAACTAACTGCTGGAAATGATCCAGGGTATGAGTTGCCATAACTGAGATCCGAATTCGACTCGTAGGCACTGTAGGAGGACGAATAGCAGGGGCAAAGATACCAGCTGCTTTCAAGGTTTCGCCAACAGTAAGAGCCTCAGTAGCACTATTTATGGAAATGCACAGGATAGGCGACTCAGAAGGCAAACAGTTGAGATTAGGCAACTGCTGAGTAATTAACTGTTTGAGAGTCTCTACATTATTCCTCAGTTGAGCGCACCGTTCTGGTTCTTGTTGGACAATTTGGATTGCTGCCAATGCTGCTGCTGTATCTGCTGGAGATAAGGCAGTGGTGTAAATCCAGCTAGGAGAACGATTTCGGAGGAAATCAATTAAAACTGCTGAACCCGCCACATACCCTCCCAAACTCCCCAAGGCTTTACTGAGGGTGCCAACTTGAATAATCGTTTCTCCAGTACAGCCAAAATGTTCCACACACCCAGCGCCTGTAGCGCCCAAAACTCCGGTAGCATGGGCTTCATCCACCAGAAGCATACAATTAAATTGGTTTGCTAACCCTAATAGCTCAGGCAAGGGGCATAAATCACCATCCATGCTAAAGACGCTATCAGTAACAATTAAGCAGCGCCGGTACTGTTGTCGGTATTGAACCAGTTGACCCTGCAAAGAAGCCATATTGCAGTGCTCATAGTCGATTACCTGGGCACCGCTCAAAATTGCCCCATTTTTTAGGCTGGAGTGGTTGTATTGATCCCCTAGGATTAAATCCCGTTTCCCTACTAACGCTGCAATCGTGCCTATATTCGCTAAATACCCAGAGCTATAGACTATCGCATCTTCAGTTTGTTTGAGAGATGCGATCGCATTTTCCAATTGTCTATGCAGTTCCCGGTGTCCAGTGAGTAATCTCGAACCAGTGCTACCAGTACCATAGTCCTTAGTAGCACTAACTGCGGCTGCAATTAAGGGAGGTGAGCCCGCCAGTCCCAGATAGTCATTACTAGCAAAGTTAATCACCTCTCGCCCTTCCAGTTGCACCACAGCACCAGGCATACTTTGTACAGTTTGTACAGAACGATACCAACTGGCTTTCTCAATCGTGGCCAGGGATGGCTTTAGCCAAGCATAAGGGTCAGTAGGCATTATTTGTGCTAATCATCTTTTTTCGCCTTCACCCCAACTAACTCTGGATTACTATCCAAAGAACCGTATAGGATATTTCCCCTCTTGTTGTCTTGTTTATAGAAAACTAGTCGTTGCTCCAGTCGTTGCAGCTGCCGTTGAGCTGCTTGTGGATTCTTCGAATAATACTTCTTGAGGTCAATCTTAAAGTGGCGATTAATCTCTGACCATGGGATGTCCCAAAGTTGGTCACCACAAAGTACCTCCAATTCCCATCCTTCAATATCAGTGTCTTTGATGTCTAGCTCAACTTCCCTGGGTTCAACCTCAATCAGCTTGCACTTCTCCATTTTGTTAGGGGAGCAGCTACTGAGTAATGTTACTCCCACACTGAGCAACAAGACAATGATAAACAGTTTTTGATTAAAAAAAGATTTTTGGTAATTTTTCACGTCTGGTACTAAACTAATCACGATCCTAATGGTATTGACTCATTTATCCCCAATTAAATTATAGATTGCAGTTGGTGATGAATTGCCAGAACTGTTAACTCTCCATCCCTATCAAAAGGTAGTTGACACAATAATATTTTTTTGCTACGAAATAGTCTAAATTCACCAGGTAGAGTAGCTACGTAAGTCCTGAAAATGAACTATGTTTCAATTCTGGATTAGTCAATTACCAGATTGTATATCAAACTAGATATAGAAAATAATCACTGGTCAGTAGAAAAAATTAGATAGTTCATTCAATTGAGTGATAATGAGAGTAGCAACGAGATCCAAAAAACTAGGGATAGGAAGTAACAACTGACCAATAACCTGACCAATCACAAGGAAACATTCCTTGAAAATTACTCTTTATGAATCATGAGCAAGATAAAACTACCGTTAGCACCGCCAATCTTAGGAATTACATTAGCAATTGTCAGCTTTAGTAGCAGTATTGCCTTGCCAGGAATTTCAACAGCAAATCCTAGCAATTCCCGGTTGGACTCAGATCAACGTTCCCCAAAAGCAGAAGTGGCTCACAACCACCGAGAGCAAGAGCGAATTACTTCAAGAAATCCACAGCCATTAGGGATCAGTCTAGCTTGGATGCCACCAAATGTACCGGAACGAGGTGTACCCGGTAAACGAAAAGCAGCGGCAAGCCGTGGGCAATGTCCAAAAGTCAAAGAACCTTTGACTGCCTTGGTTCCTGCTACTCCCAGCATGGCCAGTGATGGTCAAATTCCATTGACCGTAGGTCACGCTACGGGAACAGAATCAGTTTTCGGCTTAACCGTTGTTTCTCATCCCACCTTCTGGTTTTATGTTCCCTATGCCCTGACACCGGACTTGCCTTTGGAGTTTGTGCTACAAGATGAAAACCATAACGAAATCTACTCGACTAAATTTGTTGCCTCATCGTCCTCACCAAGTGTAGTAGGCATCGAACTTCCATCAACAGTCGCCTCCCTTGAGGTTGGTAAACAATATCGTTGGTACTTTGTGGTTAAATGTGAGCCACTGGGGTCTCCTGTAGTGACAGGGTGGGTAAAACGGATGTCACTCAACCCATCCCTCAAAAATCAGTTAGACCAAGGGACATTAGAACAGAAAGCGATTATCTATGCCAGATCAGGGCTGTGGTATGATACCCTTAATGCTCTAGCTAAGCTACGTCAGCAAAATTCTGACAATGACCTGCTAATCAAGGATTGGGTGAAATTATTGCAGTCTGTTGGCTTAGATGCGATCGCTCTTGCACCCCTTCTGGAATTTTAAGATCCAGTAGCTCTAATTCCATTACCAGCACTCGAGTGGGTCATTTACCGTTATTGGTCATTGGTCGAGCCTGCTGTGTATTTTAAGGATGCAAGCATCCAAGCCTTATTTCAGTTCCGGATGAGTTGTACTCTCTTGAGAAACACCCATGTGATTAATAGTAGCGAGTAGCTGGTAAAGACGGCTAACATCTCGTCGATTGAAGTAGAAAACCAGACGGGGAAGTTCAGCAGTTTCATCAGGTAGTTCTTCTGGTAAAACCTGACTTTTTTCAATCCGTCCCTGAACCAAGATATCGCTAAAATCCTGATTTAGCTGTTCAACCTCAGGATCTGACAACTCAGATTTGAGGCGAATGACGAATTGATCTCTGACATAGCGGCTAGAGTGATAAACCCGGTAAAACCGATTAATTGTTTCGTAAGCCACATCTAAGTTATCTGTGATGGTATAGAGACTGGAATCCTCTGGACTGATCAAACCCCGTTGCATGAGGTGCTTTTGAATATAAGCATCCCAATCTTTCCAGTAGGTGCCACCAGGTTTATCAATCAGTACTAAAGGAGTTGGTTCTAATCGTCCTGTTTGACAAAGGGTTAAAGACTCAAAGGCTTCATCCTGAGTACCAAAGCCACCAGGAAATAAGGTAAGCGCATCCGTTTCCTTGATAAAAAATAGCTTGCGAGTGAAAAAATACTTGAACTCAATCAGCTTGGGATCCCCTGCGATAAACGAATTTGCTTCGTTTTCAAACGGTAGTTGAATATTCAGACCAAACGAATGCTTAGAGCCAGCACCTTTGTTTCCTGCCTCCATAATGCCAGGACCAGCACCAGTCATTACCATAAATCCCTGCTGGGTTAAATGATGAGCAAATTCAGCTGCCAGCTGATATTCAGGAGTATTTGGAGCAAGGCGCGATGAACCGAAAATGGTAACTTTACGGACATGACGATAGGGATAAAAAACTTGAAATGCCCGCTCCATATCTTGTAGAGAAGCGGTTATTATTTTCCAATCTAGACGGTCAATTTCTTCCCCAGTTAGTCGCACTAGCACTGCTAGAGACCGTTTGATCCATTGACGATTTTCCAGATTAGGTAGCTGGTCAATCAGTGTTGCTAAATCGGTTGACAGTGACTTGAAGCCATCCGCAGAAGGAGATAGGGTCATATCGTATCCAGTTGACTACTTATCATTAAAGGTTTTTCATCAATTGAAAATTGAAAATTAAAAATTGTCAATAGTCAAGGATCCATTAACAATTAACAATTAACAATTAACGATTTACCTGAATACGAAGTGATTAAGCGGACTCAATATTATTCCACCGACTTATCACGAACGCCTTTAACAATCCGAGAGAGTTCGCTTTTTTCATCGAGGGGAATACGAGTGGGAGAACCACTGATGATTCGTTCGTAATTGCGGAAGGAATCCTTAATTTCTGGTCCATCCTTACTAATAGTGTACTCTCTGATCCCTGTATCATGCCAAGAGCCACGCATCTTAAACACATTGATAGCACGGGACATTTCACCACGAATTTCCACATACTGTAACATTATAATTGTGTCAGTAATTGTGGAAATATGGGAATCGGTAATGGAGTCAGAGCCCAGAAATTTATCTGTGGTATTGGTAAAAAAGCCAGTTATTTCTTCTTGCTTGGCATAGCCCGTCACACCAATCACAAACTGCCGAAAGGCATTGTTGCTGACTCCCCGTGCTAAAGCAGAAAGAGAGTCGATGGCAATGCGAGAGGGCTTAAATTCAGCAATTTCGGTTTTAATCCGTTGTAAGTGGTCTTCTAACCCCGCTGATTCTGGATAAGAAC
This sequence comes from Moorena sp. SIO3I8, assembly GCF_010692325.1. Lineage (GTDB taxonomy): Bacteria > Cyanobacteriota > Cyanobacteriia > Cyanobacteriales > Coleofasciculaceae > Moorena. Next base: position 10,741 of record NZ_JAAHHW010000024.1, read on the forward strand.
AAAGGATTTTCAATAAACCCTTTTGTTCCATTTCCTCAAAATTAATGCCCCAAGACGATGCATTACGAGATAGCTGAGCCCGAGATTCTTCGTAAGCAAACAGAATGGCGCGATCACCTTGTATGCAAGCATTTTCGATAAACTTGCTCACTAACAAGGTTTTGCCAGTACCTGTGGCACCCGTTGCCAGGATAATGGAATCCTTGAAGAAACCACCACCACACATAACATCAAGAGTGTTTATTCCGGAAGAGACTCTGGCCATGGAAGACCTTTGAGTCAGTCGCATTGCTCCTAAGGGGAAGATGTTGATCCCTTGATCGGTAATAGTAAAGGGGTATTCTCCTTTCATATGGGTGGTACCCCGCAGCTTGAGAATTTCTATAGTACGGCGTCGGCGTTCCCCTTCCAGCACATTACGGACAATGACCACATTATCCGAGACAAACTCTTCCACCCCGAATCTAGCTACTGGTCCATACTCTTCAACTCGCTCTGTCGTCATAATGGTGGTTACGCCAATGTTTTTCAGGCGTGCCACTAGGCGAAAAATTTCTCGACGTACTACCGAAGCAGCATCGTACTGCTGAAAGATGGCAGTGATTGAGTCAATGGAAACTCGCTTGGCTTTGTATTTGTGAATGGCGTACTGAATACGTTCGATCAGGGCAGACAGGTCGAAGTTGCCCACAATGTCCTGTCCTTCTGGATCCGGGGAAGCATCCAGAATAAATAGCTTGCCTTCGTTAACTAGTTTATTTAGCTCCCAACCAAAGCTCGATGCATTTTTGGTGATATCTGTGGGTGATTCTTCAAATGTAACAAACACACCAGCTTCATCAAAATTGCTAATGCCGTTGTAGAGAAATTGAACGGCTAATAGAGTTTTTCCAGTGCCAGACGTTCCACTGACCAAGGTGGTTCTACCAGATGGTAAACCCCCATGAGAGATCTCATCGAATCCTTCGATCATTGTCCGTATTTTCTGGACACCGACCGTTGTTACTGAGTTTTGATATTGTTCATTTTGATTCAATTGATTCATATTGGTCGTAAGTAAATGTTCTTAATCAAAAAAAAAAGTTTAGTTTAATGGTGTTGCTGACTTGCTAAATTTTCACGCTTTAATCTAAAATGGTATAATCTATTTAGAAATCCAAATCTCCTTCACGGAGTTCTTCATAGAGCAAATCTAAGCCGATCAAGACTTTTTCTCGATCTGAGAGGTCCCCAATGATTTTTCGCACAGGAGGCGGTAAAACTTTTGCCAAGGTTGGTGTTGCCAAAATTTTATCTTCCTCAGCTAGTTGGGGGCTCTTAAGAACATCAATTACTTTGAGAGCGTAAACCCCTTGGAATTCCTGTTCGAGAATAGTTTTCAGTGTTCTCAAAGCCCTGACGGAGTTGGGGGTGTTCCCAGCTACATAAAGCTTGAGAACATAGGTTTTTTTATAGGAACTCATAGGCTCGTAAGTTTAGGAGAAGATGGGTTAAAGGTCAATACAAGGGATCAAGGAACTCAAGGAAACGGTTTTTTAGGAGAGCCTCCCATCAAGCTTACTACTCAATGTTGATCCGATTCTGCTGATCTTACAGTTCTCTGGGGATGGAACGGCGATACATTTCACCTAAGTGAGCAATCACGTCGATTAACGTCAGGCGATAATCAAGCAGTATATCCTCTCTACGGCCTTCCAGCTGCAACTGTTTGGAAAATTCATCCATCAGTTCCATATGAATTTCTACAATCTTAGATATAGAAATATCCGCAAAAAACACTTCTTCTACAAAATGATCGATGTCTTGGTTTAGGGTATCTCCGGGTGCAAAGTACTGTAGAACAATTTGACGATACTCTGATTTCAAGTGTTCTAACAGCTCATCCCTGTCGTTAAGAGATAGATTACGGAAAAAAAGCTGAGGATTTCTCTTGTAGTACACACCAAGGTATCCAAGTCTTTCCCTGAGCTTTTCAGCTAACCGGTGCTGCTGCTTACTCAAGAAACTGTAATTAGCTACTGCGAGGGTAGGATAAACCGGGTCATCTGACCTGGGTAAGTTACAGGCGGGAGCCAGAGACAAAAACCCGGTGATCGCCTGTTGGATGAAATTGCCAATCTCAGGTAATTGGTGAATAGTAAGTTCCACTTCTGCCGGATGGAACAGATGAGCCCTGGATCTGGTGGTGAATTTATGGGTCGTCTGGTTATAAGCCAGCTGTTGATTGCTGTCAACCCTAGAGGGAATTTGTGGGGAGTCCGACCGCAAAAATACTGCAGGTAAGGTGGTTCCTTGCAAGTACAAGTAGTGGATCACCTTGGGAAGTGTGTCGGTATCCTGCAATACCAAACAATCAAGATCCTGTTTATGTTGCTCAACCACCTCGAAAAATTCAGATTCTGAACTAGTAGAGTGTATTATATAGTGCTCGCTACCCAAAACCTGACAAAGGGATTGAGCTAGGGAATCAGAACTGATCAGGGTACATATGGTTAGTTGGGAAAGCAACACAACAGGTCTGGAATAACAAACTGGGTACTCTTACTATATAAGAGTACTTAAACCAGTAAGATTTTAACATTTTTTTTAACAATGGGCTTAATATAAATTAAATTAAATTGAAACAGTCTGATAATTGAAATTAATTTTGATTTCGCGCCTCACTATATCCCCAGTGTTGAGCAGTATATTGAAAAGTACTTGCTCTTCAAGCATTAGGGGATAGTCTAGCCCTGTTGGGCTTGAGTGAATTCCTTTGTTGCTACTTTAGGAGGATGTGTTGCTACTGTAGCGCTCAACCGCTGTTGAAGCTAGATTGGTTATGTCCATGCCTACTCCCAGTATCCAAAAATTTGCCCAGCTAGTTCCTGTTTGTCAAAGGACCTCTGAGTTGGCTACTCTGCTAGATATTTTTAATGGTTCAAGGCATGACTCGATTGTGGTAGTCAGCGAACACCAATATCCTGTGGGAGTAGTGAAGCTAAGGCAGATCATGCCTCACCTGCTCTCCTTAGCTAAGGTATGTAGCTCAGGAACAACAATGACAACTGGTTTTCTTCACAAACCACTATCTTGGCTAGAGCCAAACATCATTGAACCCATAACCATCCTACCAGGTAAGCTGAGTCTAAACCAATTCTGGTACTACCTACAAGACCATGGAAGTAGGGAGGGGGGGTTAGGGGAGTTGGGCAGCAACTGGGATAGAGAATTTAACCAATTCCCCATCCGAGATCAGGAACACTGGGCATTAGTAGATGGGGACCAGAAATTTATCGGACTCCTTAACAGTTGGCTGCTGTTAAAATCATTAGCATCCACATTCACCCAACAACGTTCTGAATCGATAGTAAAGCGTACTCAACCCAAGGGACTGAACCCTAATCCCCTCAGGACTCACCACCCAGACTATCGATTAACAGCCAAGAGTTCTTGGGTCAATTCCCTAGGATTATCATCTCGAATCAACTCAGGACTGAAAACTCAGGAGGAAGCCCTAACTAAAACTCCCCAGTTCAAGGGCATTAACCCATTAGTCCAACTGTTAGAACAACTGCCATTACCCCTAAGCATACAAACCTCGACGGGAAAAGTTTTAGCCGAGAATCTGACCTGGCGTGAGCAGATTGAGACATCATCCCAGGGGAATCCGGGAAATAGTAGCACCACAGGCACTAAGAATAGTACCTCTGCCCAGAAAAACCCTGGAGCTAGGGAAAAGATACCCTACCGTTCTTCTTACAATCGTCTGTTATCCAATGATGTCTCCAGGGAAGTCAGTAAGGAAGGTTTGAAGCAATCGATGGAAGAGCCCTTGACATCGTTAGACTTCCAGTGGCGTCAGCCTGATACCCAGAATTCCCCAACCTTTCATGACCAATCTGCTCCGACCTCTCCAGGACAATGGCCATTATCTGTGGGCAATGTTTCTGACCAGGGAGACAAAACCTCTGAACAAGCTGCGCTTGGGCAATACTGTGCTCTTGATACTCCCTATCAAGCAGCAACCACTATTCACGAGCGCGTGCTGCTCTTTTCATCACCAGTCAAGAAAACCAGGGGAAACCATACCCCCTGCCAGGAAACCGCTGCGCCAACTGATCCAACTCTTTCAAACAGCCAGGAGCGGGTATTCTCGTTTGTCAAAATTCCTCTGTCACCTGCTATCGCTGCTCTTTGGGAAGGAGGACTAGAAACTGACAGTTGCGAGCCTAAGGTCGCTTTTGACTATTCGAGATCTCCAATCTCTAGGTCTGAGTCACCCAACTCTAAATTATACCTAGTCTTGGCTCAAGATACCACAGAGCAACGACTCTTTGCCCAAGAACTGGCAGCGAAAAATGCTGATTTAGTGCAACTCAACCGACTCAAAGATGAGTTTTTAGCTTGCATTAGCCACGAACTGAAAACACCTATAACTGCGATTTTGGGTTTGTCAACTTTGTTGAAAGACCAAGCCCTAGGGGAACTCAATCAACGTCAATCCCGTTATGCGCAGTTAATTTATCAGAGTGGACGTAAGCTAATGGCTGTGGTCAACGATATTCTGGATTTGACCCGTATGGAGACTGGTCAGCTGAAACTTACCGTCGAACCGGTGCAAATTCGGACTGTATGCGATCGCGCTTATGACCAAGCTCGCTCTGAGATAGACTCAAAACACTCCGAGGACAACAATCGAGATTATCCCACAAAATTCACCCTAGAGATTGAACCGGGTTTAGAAATGCTGATTGCTGACGAGTTGCGCTTACGGCAAATGTTGGTGCATCTGTTTTCTAATGCCCTTAAGTTTACCGATGGCAGTGGTGAAATTGGTCTGAAGGTCAATTGGTGGCAAGGTTGGATTGCTTTCACGGTCTGGGACACTGGCATTGGTATTCCCGCTGATAAACAGCACTTGATCTTTCAGAAATTCCAACAGCTGGAAAAGCCTCTGACTCGTAGCTTTGAGGGGACGGGTCTGGGATTAGTCTTAACACAACATCTAGCTCACTTGCATGGTGGAGATGTCTCGTTTATTTCCAAGGCAGGGGTCGGTAGTCAGTTTACCTTACTCTTCCCCCCTTGTCCTCCCCAGGCTTCCTCTGATCAATTGGACAATTGGGATGAGCAACTATCAGGGATTGCCCCGACGGCAACTTCTCACCCCCCATCTTCGACGCCCAACCGTTTAGTGTTAATTGTGGAAGCTGTACCTCGTTACCTGGAAGGATTGACGGAACAGCTCAAGAGTTTAGGCTATTGGGTAGTGGTTGCCCGCTCTGGTACGGAAGCAATCGAAAAAGCCCGTCGTTTACAACCCTATGCTATCTTACTCAATCCCCTACTACCAAAACTTTCTGGTTGGGATGTCCTAACACTGCTAAAGTCCGATGCCCAAACTAATCACATTCCGGTTTTGGTAACAGCAACCCAGGCTGAAAAACAGCAGGCAACCCACAACAAAGCTGATGGTTTCTTAAGTTTGCCGGTACAAGAGGAAGCATTACGAGAAAACCTTTCTCGTCTGGCTAAAGACGAGAGTAATACCAGTAGTGTGCTAACGATTCTCTATCTCAATCCTGGTGATGGACGAAAAGGCTATTCTGTAGAATCTTACCAGAACCCTGACTCGTCTGAACTGACTTATGAGTTAACTTCACTATTGAGTCTAGAACACTTAGACCTCAATTATCGGGTACTCGAAGCCGATGATTTCGATCAAGCTGAGTTATTGAGCCGGGTTTGGAATCCAGATGTGATTGTATTAAATGGTGCTCGACTGATAGACCCTTTCATCTACTTGAATCAGTTTTCATCATATCCTGGCTTGAGTAGTTTACCACTAGTAACCCTGGATCACCAAACTACAGAAGCAGCTAATCAAGTAACTGGTCTTTCGGTCTATCCCTGTTTAGCACCAAATAATCAACAAAAGATGGCTGCCATACTGCAAGTCATTCAAGTGGCAGCTGGAATCAGTTGCAAGCCTACCATTTTAGTGATGGACACGGGGGAGCAGAGGACAAAGTTTAGGGGTAATCCGTTACAGGTTAACAGATTGAACGTTGAATCGTCTGACTTATCCTACGGGTTGTCAATGGCTGGAAAATCATCAACATCTTGGCTACAGGCACTGATTCAATACTTACAAACTGCTGGTTATTGCAGCTTACTCGCCTGTTCTTGGGCAGAAGTATACCGTCAAATTCAGGGAAAAAGTGTGGACTTGCTGCTGATTCGATTAACAGATCTCACTAATCCTTCAGAACATTCAAAAGGATTGATAACTCTTGCTCAATTGCCAGAGCAACCACCCATTCTGGTTTTGGATCATCGATTAGACCCTAAGCAGCACGATCCAGTAATCCAGAGTAGTAACAGTAGTAACTTGAATTCTCAGTTGGAGTTGCTGCTTGAGAAAATTGCTACTCAGATTGTACACTGGAATTCTCAGTCAATGACCCAGTTATTGAAACAGATTAAGCAGGTCATGAACCCAACCCTTTAAAGGAGTGGGATGCAAGTCGGTCATATTATCTGACACCGTGATTATCCATCCAGTCTTGGAGACACTTGTTGCGAACAAAGCCAGCCGTGGGGATCATCTAGTCAATTATGGCAAACTGTTTTGTTAACCTCCCTCTTTTGCATTCAAGTACAAACAAAAGCAATTCCTAACTATCTGATCATGATAGTTTACCATAAGGATGCCCTGCGCCCAATGTGTTGGTTGGTCGCAATTCATCCCACCGCAAATCAACGATTATGGCGTGAGCCTTCTTTCGAAATTAAAGCTAATATGGATAAGACAGCTCCTATCCACCCAAAGTTATTTGGATTTTGATCACGTTTCCCTTAGCATTTATAGTTAATCACAGTTAATATTTGTTGCTAATTAATACCGTAATCGTTAATTAGTTTTATTATTGTTAATTAATTTTTTGTAAAACTAATTAACAATAATAAAACTAAAAATTGCAACGGCAAACCAAAAAACTATAAACGGTTGAAAAAAGGATGATTAAAAAGTAATACTTTTTACAAAAATAAGTGCAAATATCTAATATTGCTTATGGTTAATGAATAGAGCGATCGCTCTATCATCTGAGTTGCTCGAAAGTATTTACTTTAATTAATTGAAATAGTTTCAAATAGTAAGTAAGAGTAAGTAAGTTTTTTAAAGGAGGTAGACCATGAAACGTCTTGTGGTATGTTGTGATGGAACATGGCAAGATTTATCAAGTACTTACCCAACCAATGTGGTTAAGATTGCTCAGGCAGTTAAACCACTGGGTAGTGACGGAATTCTACAAATCGTATTCTACGATGAGGGAATTGGCACAGAAGACTCTCTGAAGAGCAAGCTTTTCGGTGGCGCTTTTGGAAGAGGGATTGATAGCAATATCCAGGATGCTTATCGCTTTCTTTGCTTGAACTACGTCCCTGGTGACGAAATCTACCTGTTCGGTTTCAGTCGTGGGGCTTACACCGTGCGCAGTCTCGCTGGAATGATTTATAACTCAGGCTTGCTATCCCGTTCCGAGATCCGTAAAGCTCCGGAAGCCTACGAACTGTACCGCTCTCGGGATATCAAGCCCAATCACCAACAAATGGTAGCATTCCGCGAAAAATACGGAGAACGTGTTCCCATTACCTTGCTTGGCTGCTGGGATACCGTTGGTTCCCTTGGTATCCCTAATTTATCCCCCTTTTTGCGGTTTGACAAAAAGGTCAACGAAAAGTATAGATTCCACGATACCTCTTTGAGTCCGATTATTAAGCATGGGTTGCACGCTGTATCCATTGATGAGCAGCGCAAAGTGTTTGACGTGACTCCAATGGACAAAAGCGACCTTAAGGTTCTTGAAGTATGGTTTCCAGGGGTTCACGGCTCCGTCGGTGGTGGCTCCCAGGAGCAGAGCGGCTTGTCCGACTGCGCACTGCAGTGGATGATGGACTCAATCGGCAAGATCGGTCTTGGTCTTGAGTTTGACCCAAGCGCAATTCCTACTGGTATCAACATTGACTATGAAATTGATTTCAACAATGATCTGGGTCTATTCAAGTTCACAGGGACCAAGGAACGAGAGATTTCTGATAAGTTTCGCCTTCACGAGAGTGTAAGAGAACGCTGGCTGAGGCGGCCAGATTATCGACCGAGCAATCTGCCTAAAAAGCACGTCTCCAGACTCAATCAACTATTAGAACAGAAGCAACAGAAGTAGAATAATGATGTCAATTTTGGTTGGTTGACTAGTCAACAGCTAATAATTAGTAATTTGTTATTTGAATAAAATTGTGAAGTATGAAGCATGAAGTATGAAGTATGAATTATGAAGTGTGACAACTTAATTTTCAATTTTTAAGTTTAGAGTTATCAACAAAAATTTGTTTTGAAACCCGAATCAGTTTATAGGGACCAAGACTAGCTAAGGTAGTATATTGGTCAGGTTTTAGCTTGGCTTTCTTTAGCCTTTTATTCCTAGCTAACATCAAAACTGAGGGAGGTGAAGGCTGAGTCACTGCTATTTCTTTCATGTAATTTCGTGCTTTTTTACCTTTGCTCATGTAGGTGACGGGTTGCTGGGTGTAAAAAACCACACTGGGTTTTTTGAAACCAATCATAATCAATTCTTCTGAGGATTGCTTTTCTTGAACAGCAATGGCAGATAATTGCCGTAGGGGTAATTGACGCACTTGATCCACTAATAAGAAAGTCGGGGTCAACACGAAAATAAGAAAGGCTAAAAATCCCACTAGGTTGACTATCCATACCCCAAACAACCAACGTCGCCACAGCAATAGTGCTGCTACAATAGCAGTTAAACTCCAAATAATACCTCCCCTCACCATTAAGCCCGATTCTTGCAACTGCTCCGGTAAGTTGGGTGCTGCAGGTCCACTACCGATATATTCCGGAGCCAAGAAAATGGCGGTGGCAAGGGCAATTAACAACAAGAGGTTAAATAGGCTACTGAGTAGCATGGATGGGGAAAGGGGCAGAGGGCTAGACCAGGAAAGGTTACTAGTATGGGTGAGTTGGTCACTCCACAATAAAGCCAAAAGAATGGCGGCAGCTGGAATTAGGGGTAGGACATAGCTGGGTAGTTTAGTGGCAGCAATGGTAAAAAAGCCGAAAATCCCTACAAACCAGAACAGAGCAAATAAACCCAAATGAGTAGAACGGGGTGAGTTACGCCACCGCACCCGCCGCCAAAATTTTAGTCGTGCGATCGCAAACGGCAAGTAGCTCGACCAAGGGGCAAAAGCTACCAGTACTACTGGAAAATAAAAATACCAAGGCCCAGCGTGGCGGTTAACGGTGCGAGTAAAGCGTTGAATATTGTGATAGCCAAAAAACGAGTCGCTATAGGCTTGCCCATTGGCTAGGGTTACTAATACATACCAAGGCAGTGTCAGAGCCAAAATAATCACAATGCCTCTAAATAAGCACATTTCCTGCAATACTTCCCTGCCATTGCCCAGGTAAAGCAGAAAACCACCAATAATTAGTGTGGGTAGAACGATACCGACTGGTCCTTTGGTAAGGATAGCTAGAGCAATGAGCACATAACAGGCTAGGTACCAACCGCAAGGGTATTTGTGAGGGGGTGAGGGGCTTTTAGCAACAGTTGTTTCGCTGTTTCCGAGCTCCTGTGCTCCTGTGCTCCTCTGGTTTCGATGGGCATACCCTAGAAAAAAGCTTAGTAATGCACCCCCTACACAGGCGCTGAGTAGCATATCTGAGACACCGGTTCTTGCCCAGATAATGGTTTGAAGATTCACTGCCATCAGGGTCGAACCAATCCAGGCACAGATCCACAACTGCCGCTGGAGATAGGAAGGGTTGATTTGGCTATCCCTGTGCTGACTAGAATCTAGATCAGGGGTCAAGGCAGCAGGACGGGAAACCCCATAATATCGTAGGGTGTAAAAGCCTAATCCAGTTAATGCGATCGCACTCAGGGCTGACGGCAGTCTTACTGCCCATTCATTCACCCCAATCAACCGGTAACCAATTGCCATCAACCAGTAGATTAGGGGTGGTTTATCAAAGCGAGTCTCACCATTGAAATAAGGGGTAATCCAGTCACCTGTAACCGTCATCTGGCGAGCGGCCTCAGCAAACAAGGGTTCAGTTTCATCTACTAAACCGATGTTGCCCAAATTCCACAAAAAAGCTAGCCAGCTGATCAGGAGTAACCACAGAATAGAAAGTGTCCATAGGGTGGTGGGATGCTGTTGCCAAGATTGCCACCAATTTTTAAACCTATTAGTTAATTTAAACTTCATCAATGGGCTAGGGGGTGATTGAGGTCTAGCAGGCTATCATGAGTCCAAAAGGGATAGCATGGTCTACAGGTGTGTTATTCTTGTTTAAATGAGTGTAGTAGATGCAGAATACCCGTCTTAATAATTTAGTTGATTTTTTATCGACGCGGCTGGGGCTATGGTTTGCTAATCCCTGGCGACGCCTGTCCATGATCCTGATTAGCTTTCTGTGTGGCTTCTTGGTAGGACAAGGCCTGTGTACTACAGCAGGAACTGGCCAGGAATTGATACTATCTGGGATGTTGATTATTTTTACAGAACCACTTAGCTGGTTGATTTATAGCGGTAAATTTCCAAAAGGTAAATCAAATCAAACCGTTGACCGGGTTTCATGGTTGGCAGATCTAGTCAATGCTTTTAAGATTGGTCTGGTATACAGTATGTATTTAGAAGCCTTCAAGCTTGGCTCTTGAAATAGTAATCAGTTATTAATCAGTTAGTAATCACTGCTGAGTCCTCAGAAGCGATATTTCCCATGCAACTACTGACCGACAAACGATAAATGAAAAGAGACACCAAGAGCGTTGGTCAAATTCTCGAGCAGTGGGTATCAGGACAAACACCAAATCCCCTGGAATGTCAGCAACTGTTGGCTGAGGAACTGGCTGATCACCTAAAGGCAAAGGCGTTTGGCATCACAGAGGATAATGGTGAACAGGTAATCCAAATGCGATCGCATTTGTTTGAGATAGTCTACCCAGATATTCTCGCTCTACCGTATTTTGAAACTACTCCTGAAACACAGCAAAAGACTCTCTTATCCCTTTGGAACCTCTGGCTTCCTTTAGCCATGGCGTTGGTATCCTGTCGTAAACAGCTGGGACGTCCTTTGATTCAAGGCATATTAGGAGGGCAGGGCACTGGGAAAACGACTCTAGCGGCAGTCTTAAGTGTGATTATCCACAAATTAGGCGAACGCACTCTCACCCTGTCTATCGATGACCTCTACAAAACCTACAAGGAGCGACAACAGCTTCAAGAACAAGACCCCAGGCTGATCTGGCGTGGTCCCCCTGGCACTCATGATGTTGAGCTGGGTTTACAGCTATTAGACCAATTACGATCCCCTTCCCCTACCGCAGAAATCCTCGTGCCTCGGTTTGATAAGTCAGCTTTTGGGGGGGCTGGAGACCGAATCACTCCAGAGGTGGTCGAAAGTATTGATATTGTATTGTTTGAAGGGTGGTTTGTTGGGGTTCGACCCATTGAGCCAGAGGTGTTTGATGGCTCCCTTCCAGAACCGATTCAGACCCTGGAAGACCGAGAGTTTGCTCGGGATATGAATCAGCAACTGAGGCTTTATGTACCGCTGTGGGAACGATTAGACCGATTGATGGTACTCTACCCTACTGACTACCGCCTCAGTCAGCAATGGCGACTACAGGCAGAGAAACAGATGATTGCTCAGGGGAAGTCCGGGATGGGAGATGCACAAATTAGAGATTTTGTCAACTATTTTTGGAAAGCTCTCCATCCAGAATTATTCATTACACCCCTGACTAGAAACCCAAATCTAGTAGACTTGGTGGTTAAAATTAATCCTGACCACACACCTGGTGTGATTTATTCACCAGGGTATACTGGTTAGCATGGATCCAACAAGCGGGTGATCGGACTCGAACCGACGACGTTCAGCTTGGGAAGCTGACATTCTACCACTGAATTACACCCGCAATCCTTTAACTAATCTTTAACTAATATTTAACAAGTATTGGTATTATAGCAGTTCTTAATTGGGTCAGGTACTTCACCCGATTGAGAATTGCTAGATCAACTGCGCAATAATACCCATCATAAAGAAGATTGATAGGGAGATGGGGCAGATTTTTATTAAGGTTAATTACCCGGACAGGATCTGATCAGGGCCTTCAGCTTGGCTTTTTGGTAAGCTGTAGACAAAGATTAGCCTTCCCCATTGCTTCTAGTATAGCGCCCAAGGAGCACCCAGTTTAGCTTTGAGGTGTTAACCCTAAGGGAGCTATACAAAAGGTTAAACTACCAAAAATTTAAATCTACCAAACTAGTAAAACTAAGCCAGTGTCATGGGAATACTGGACTTTGTCTTAGCATTTAAGTCAATCAAAAATCATGTTTAACACCACTGAAATTCTAATTAACGCCTTTGTTATAAGACTCCGGGAAGGCTACCGCCGAACTTACGGGGGACTCAAACCTGACAACGAAGATATAATTGCTTGGGCTGGCAGCATGGCCATGGAAAATATTGCCAACAGTGATGCCCTCTATCACAATGTGGAACACTCCATCCTAGTTACCCTCGTCGGACAAGAGATTTTGCGAGGCAAACATATCCGTGAAGGTGGTGTAACTCCTCATGATTGGTTACACTTTATCATTTCTTTGGCATGTCATGATATTGGCTATGTTAAAGGAGTATGTCGCCAAGACCGAGAAAATGAACGACTCTACGCTACTGGTCAAAATGGGGAGATGGTTCATTTACGCCAAGGGTCTACCGATGCTGCTCTGACTCCTTATCATGTCGATCGGGCAAAATTATTTATTGATGAGCGCTTTGGTGGTCACAACCTGATTGATGCCGAGTTTATCAAGCGCAACATTGAACTGACTCGTTTCCCTGTGCCGAAGCAAGGGGATCATCAAGATACAGGTAACTATCCTGGATTAATTCGCGCCTCTGACTTGATTGGTCAACTGAGTGACCCACGCTATCTCAAAAAAACTAGTGCTTTGTTCTACGAGTTTGAAGAAACTGGATTTAACAAAGCCATTGGCTACCGCCATCCTGGAGATCTGCGGGAAGGCTACTCTAAGTTTTACTGGAATGGGGTATATCCTTATATTCAGGATGCCTTGCGTTACCTATCCTTAACTCAGGAAGGTAAACAAATTACGGCTAATCTCTTCTCCAATGTGTTTGTGGTTGAACACTCAGAAAATCAAAATGGAATGGTGAAAATGACACAAAAGGTTAATGTATAGCAGTTACCAATCTGTTGAGGTACTTTAATCCCGGGTTTTAGGGAACAGGTAATAGGGAATAGGGAATAGGGAATAGGGAATAGGGAAAAAATCCTGTGTACCTCATTAATATGATAAGCGCTATATAACCAGAAGCTATTAAAGGTGAAGGCTTAAGGGTGAACGGTGTTGGGTCAAGGGTGTTGGCTCAAGGATGGTTGCACCAGATTTCGATACCATCTTATTAGTATGGGGTATGGGTAAAACATAGCTAATCCAAGACACGCCCATACTAATAAGACCCATACTAATAAGACCCATACTAAGTAAACGCGAGGTGCTTTTCGCCCTTCCGGAGTCAGAATCCTAGTCAGAATCCTATGAACTGGTGGCAAAAACTTACCAAGAACCCTCTCGCCCGTTTTGGGGCATTGCTATTATTGACGTTTTATCTAATTGTCATTGCAGCAGATGTTGTTGCTCCCTATGATCCTTATGTGTCTCAGCCAGATGGTTCCCTGCTACCACCTACCAAGATCTACTGGCGTAACCAGCAAACCAAAAAGTTTATTGGTCCCCATGTCTATCCCACAACCCAAGGACCAACGGATTTAGAGACAGGCGATCGCAAACTGATTGTAGACTGGCAAAAGCCTTCGCCAGTGGGTCTATTTGTTCCAGTTCCGGAGTATAAGTTGTTTAGAGTGATTCCCTTCAACCGTCACCTGTTCGGTACAGTGGGTGAGGGTAAGATTAATCTATTAGGTACCGATGAGCAAGCTCGTGATCAGTTTAGTCGCTTGGTGTATGGGGGTCGGATTAGTCTTAGTATTGGTCTAGTGGGAATTGCGATCTCCTTTCCCCTTGGTCTAATCATTGGGGGAATTTCTGGCTATTTCGGCGGCTGGGTAGATGGGATCATCATGCGTCTGGTAGAAGTTTTGATGACTATTCCTGGTATTTACCTACTCGTCGCCTTAGCTGCTGTGCTACCACCTGGTTTAACTAGTGCCCAACGGTTTTTGTTAATTGTTTTGATTACCTCGTTTATTAGCTGGTCTGGCTTAGCACGAGTGATCCGAGGACAGGTGTTATCGATTAAGGAGCGGGAATTTGTCCAAGCTGCCAAAACTATGGGGGCGAATCCCTTTTATATCATTGTACGGCACGTTCTGCCCCAGACAGCTTCCTATGTGATTATATCAGCAACCTTGGCAGTTCCTGGTTTCATTGTGGCCGAGTCGGTACTGAGTTTAATTGGGTTGGGAATTCAGCAACCGGACCCGTCCTGGGGAAATTTGTTGTCTTTGGCAACCAATGCCTCAATCATCGTGCTACAGCCTTGGTTGATTTGGCCCCCAGCACTGCTGATTATTCTGACGGTGTTGGCGTTTAATTTACTTGGGGATGGGTTGCGGGATGCTCTCGATCCTAGAAGTTTACAGCGCTAGCTATTTTAATACTCAAGGGGGAAGGATGGGTCGAGTTTGGAAAAAGCCTTTTTTTCTGGGTTCAATCATCAGCCTTGCTCTCCTTGAGCGCTAGCCCTTACCACAATAGTCCACAGACTTCAGTTTTAACAAAAAATCTCAGGGAACAATAATATTATAAATAGAATGTTTTGTGGCTGTGTTTACCCATTATCAAATACTTACTGGCTCAGACAATAATATATAAAATACGGATCTTCCGTACTTGTTATGCTAAATAAACACTTTAGCTAAGGGAGCAGGGAGTAGTGTAAAGAGGCCGTATTCAGAAAATTTTGTTAGTTAAATAGCCTCATTTTCCTTATACAGTAAGCTTTATGAGTTTTTTAAGTTGAAATTTAGCATAAAAGGTACTGAAGAACCTAAAATACAAACCCAATCCAGAGCAAAGAAGAATATCACGGCAATTAAACAATAGTAAATCTGGCTAGTGGCTGTTATCATTTTGCGCTCCAATTAATTTTAACATAGTACTATTTTTGGCAACGATAAATACTGTAAAAAAGACCTAGTTTCGATAAAAAAAATATTTTTTGTTTCTTTATAATCATCGACAATTCCTTGTCTGTTTCTTTACAGTCCATGTGGCAAGACAGTAGCAGTTAGAAGAGACATACAGACTGGGGACATGAAAGCATTATCAGTGGCAAGTGTTACGGCACCATCTAATCTACCCAAGGAGTCACCTCCTCAAGAGTATCGGAGTGAGTATCCCTTCCGGACACTACTTTATCTCTACCGCCAAGACCTAGGTAAAATCGGACTGTCGATGGCGGTGTATGTGATCAAACACAGTCCGGAATGGATCAGACCATTGGTGATTGCTAATGTAATTGATATTATTGCCAACCCAAGCACTCACCCACTGTCGGAGTTATGGATTAATGGGGCTATCTTAGGGATTTCTGTAGTGCAAAATATCCCCACCCATTACTTACACATCCGGTTTATGAGTCTCGCGACTCGCAACATGGAGTCGAATCTGCGCTCACTAATCACCCAGCAGCTGCAACTGCTTTCAATTGGGTTCTACAAAAATAACAGCAAGGGAGCACTACAAACCAAACTCTTGCGGGATGTGGAACAAATTCAAGGGTTGGCAACAACCCTGTTCCAGTTTGTCCCTGCAGCTATGCTAACTATCTTAGTAGCAATTGTCGCTACTGCTATTCGTGCTCCTTGGTTCCTGCTGTTCTTCCTGGGAACTGTCCCAGCGGCTGTGATTTTGATCTCGGTACTCAGAGGACCGATTCGCGATCGCAATTCTGCTTTCCGACAACAACTAGAAGAAATGGCAGCTAGCTTAATCGAGATGATTCAGCTAATCCCAGTCACACGAGCTCATGGTGCTCAACAGACTGAGATAGAAAGGATTGATGGCAAGTTAGTGACGGTCAAACAGGCAGCGGTGCGACTTGACTCGATTAACGCCATCACCGATTCTTCTTCTTGGGTAACCCTACGGTTATTCAGTCTGGTTTGCTTGATCACCTCAGCCTGGTTAGTCTATACCAAGCAATGGGCAATCACAGTGGGGGATGTGGTGTTACTGACTGGTTATTTTGATTCCCTGACTAGCTCGATAGTGCAAATTTTAGCTGTATTGCCACAGATTGGCAAAGGTTTTGAATCCATTCGCTCAGTGGGTGAAATTATCGAGTGTCCTGACCTAGAGCGCAATCCTGGTAAGATAGCTCTGCAACAGGTGCGTGGTGAATTCACCTTTGAGTCGGTTAGTTATAAGTATCCCGATACGGAACAGTTTGCCATTCAAGACTTTTGTCTACAGGTCAATCCTGGGGAAACCATTGCCATCGTCGGACCATCCGGAGCCGGAAAATCTACCTTATTAAGTTTAATTATTGGTTTCATGGCTCCCACGACCGGAAGAGTTTTACTAGATGGTACAGATATGAGTAGCCTCGACCTACAGACCTATCGGAAATTCCTATCAGTGGTTTCCCAGGAGACTATCTTATTTGAAGGTACGGTACGAGAGAATATTGTGTATGGCAGTAAACAATTGGATGAAGAACAGTTAATCAAGGCGATTCAGGATGCCAATGCTTTAGAATTTATTCAGGAATTGCCCTCGGGACTTGATACTCTAATTGGGGAAAATGGGGCAAAACTTTCTGGTGGTCAACGGCAACGACTAGCTATTGCTCGTGCTTTAATTCGTAATCCACGGGTGTTAGTTCTCGATGAAGCAACATCGTCTCTAGATACTGCTTCGGAAGCTTTGATTCAGGACGCTTTGGAACACTTGATGGAAAACCGCACAACGTTTGTGGTAGCTCATCGCCTGTCAACGATTCGGAAAGCTGACCGGATTGTAGTTATGGAACGAGGGCATATTGTAGAAGTTGGCAATCACGCTCAACTGCTGGCGAAACATGGAACCTATACACAATTACATTCATTACAGATCTAGCAGTTATCAATGGGGTGAGGTACTTTCATTATGGGTTTTAGGGAACAGGGAACAGCGGATCTGGGAACAGGAAAAAAATCCTGTGTATCTCATAGCTATGAGAAATGCTATATCACTGAGGCAAATCACCGAACTGTTCTCGATAACGAGCTAACAATGACTCCATTTGAGCTAATTGCTCCTGAGCTTGTTGCTTTTGCTGACATTCTTGTTCGGCTCGTTGCTTTTCGAGTTCGGCTGCTTCAGTAGGGGTAGGAACTAGTTGTCCTTCTGCGGTAAACCAACGTAATTTTGAGTCATAAATTCCCAAATATAGTGCCAACTGTTGACTCCACAACCAACCTTCTTGATTAGGCTCAAGTTCGAGATAACAACCATCTACCAAGTGGAAGCCCTTCAATTCCAGGGTGTTGGGGTCAAACCAGAAATAGTCGGGAGTACGGAATGTATCCTGGTAGATTTGTTTCTTTAATCCTCGGTCCGTATCTGCCGTGGTAGGGGAAATAATTTCTACAATCACATTCGGATACTTCCCCTCTTCTTGCCACACTACCCAACTATTCCGAGGTTTGCGCTCAGTTTGCAGCACCACAAAAAAGTCAGGCCCACGAAATTCTTCAGACTTACGTTGTCGAGGACTGTAATAAATAGTCAGATTTCCCGAGACATAGAAATCATCACGCTCATCCCACAACCACTCTAGGCATTGGATGAGTAGGGTCATTTGTAGTCGATGTAGATCAGTTTCCAAAGGTGGTTCGTCACTGAGTAAATCCCTAGGGGGTAATATAACATCTTCCGGTACAGTTGTTGCAGTTTCTGTTGCAGTTTCTGTTGGCGTTTTTAATTCTTGAGTCAAAGACATGGCAGCTAGGCTACAATGGGTGCATCTCATATTTGAAAATATTACGTAGGGTGCGTTAGGGGCGGCTCGCCGTCATTTTCCAGCTCGTAGCCAGCTTTGGGAAAGTCCGCCCCGTAACGCACCACCGAATCAAACAGCAAAAATGAGATGCACCCGGCTACAATAAATAGGTGGTACTTATTAGTCTATAGCAATTAGACGATTTGTCAGGTAAAAACTTTGTTTTTTTAGGGAGCAGGGAGCAGGGAGCAGGGAGCAGGGAAGATGCAAGAGGCAATAGGGAAAAAATAATGTATACATCATAGCTATAAAAAACGCTATATTCACGTAATATCTGAACAAATTTTCAAAATTATCAATCTCTGATCGCAACCATTCAGATAATAAATTATCACAGCGTTTTTCATAACTATCAGGTGCCCCTGTTTCCTTTGCTATAGCTGAATGCTGAATGCTGATAATTTAGCATTCGCTTTTTTTTTTATCCTAAAATTACCCCCGGAAAAAAAATTTATAAAAACCCTTGAAAATTATAAATATAATCATTACAATAATCATTGTACCCGAAATTTAGTTTTTTACTCATGTCTACAGACTTTATTCCGAATCACGACAATAATCCTAAGAAACAACGTATTAAGTCCATTAAGGGCTCTCCTGAAGCAGTTACCAAGACTATTTACGGTCTTTCTGCACTGGGGTATGGGTCGGTTTCCGACTGGAGCCCTTTGCAAGCAACCGGCATTCCGGGGCAAGTAATTAGTTTTGCAACCAAGTATCAAACTTGGCGTTAATAGGTTAAATTTATGGGGGGGTTTCCCCCCTGGTATGGTCCGGTAGGATCACATCCGGATTGATTCGGAAACTGATAGACATGACATAACGTTTACAGCATTGATATAGCCGTGGATAGTATTTCTACGGCTATTTTTTTTTGTAAGCTATCAGCTATCAGCTATCAGCTATCAGCTATCAGCTAATGCGCTACGCGAACAGCTATCGGCTTACAGCAAATTTTGCCCCCCTAGCCCCCCAAATTTGGGGGGAAATTGAGTTAAAGTCCCCCGCCCCCCTAACCCCCCAATTTTGGGGGGAATTAGCGGATGCTTCGCTTTTTGATAGTCGGGGATTTAGGGGGCTTGCAGCTAAAGGTAGTGAGGTCAATTCATCTTAAAACGGCTGTATGATTGGGGCTACACCTATGGTGTGCAGTGCCTAGTAACGGGTTTTGTCAGCTGATCTGTATCAAGCACTGCCCACCCTACATCAACTAAAATCAATTAAATTGATCGTAATGACCACCTATTGCAAAACTATAAACATAGTTATCATCAAATTTGTAAATAAGGCGATCTTTTTGAGAAATTATTCTTGACCATAACCCCGATAAATTATGTTTTAACGGTTCAGGTTTTCCCATTCCTTTAGCGGGATCGTATCTCAGCATTTCTTTGATGATTTTACAAAGGGTTTGATGGAGTTTTTTGTCTTTTTTACGAAGTTCTTCGTAAATCTCCCAAGTTTTGCCCTCAAATACTAAGTATCTCATCTAGTTCTTCCTGATTGGGAGAGTAGCCTTTATTTTGGGTATGGGTAGCTTGAGAACGGTTAATCTGTTCCATTAAATGGCTATTTTGTAATACATACAATGTTTCTTGTTGTTGTTCCCAATCTTCGGCACTAATAATAATAAAGTCTCCCTGATTGGGATCGGTGATTTTGAGGGGAGTATGTTGATTAATGACTTGTTTAATAAAGTCTTGAATGTTAGTCTTAAATTGCTTGATAGGAATAGAGTTCACGGTTTTTTCCTCATTTATACTTAAGTATAGCAGGTTAATATTTCCTTGAGTTGCTTGTAAGCATTCATCTCAAGTCCGGTTGAATACCGATAAGAAAAGTGTATCGAAGGCAGCTTTGCTGAAGTAAAAGAATAAGGTTTCAAGGGAATGGTGCGATCGCATTTAGCGGCTCCAAAAGAGCATCGGAACGGTAGAAGTCGGTTTCAGCTATAACAACCTATTCCTGGGTTTCTGTCGAAAAACGTCTGTAGGTTAATAAACACAACGAGGCAGTAATTATTAAAAAATATTTCTAGTTTATTGACAAGAACTGCTTGTTATACTAAACTACTTGAACTAAAGTTACCTATTCCCTAATCCCTGTTCCCTTTCTTATATATAACTATGGCTAATGAAAGCTAATAAAGTTCTGGAAAAGTATGCAGCAGGAGAAAGGGATTTCCGCAGGGCAAATCTTAGAGGTCAATCGTTTCAGGGGAAAGACCTTTCAGGGGCGGATTTTAGTGAAGCGGATATTAGAGGCACAAATTTTAAGAATGCTATTTTAAGGGATACTAGGTTTTGTAAAGCGAAGGCGGGATTACAAAAACGGTGGGTAATTGTTCTTCTGTTGCTTTCATGGATAACGTCAGGAGTATCAGGATTTACCAGCTTATCTGGTAGGTTTTTAGTAGCGCTTATATTTACCTCTCAAAGCGTGGTAGAGCAAGTCTTCGCCTGGATAGCTTTGGTTGTAATAATTTTCTTATTTATTGTTACCCTTCGTCAAAGTATGGAAAAAGCTGGAACTTTGGCCATAGGCATTGCCGGAGCCGGAGCTTTGATTCTAGCCGTTGCTGGAACCGTGTCTGGAGCCGGAACCGGTGCCCGTACAGGAGCTTTAGCCGGCGTTGCCGGGTTTGTAGGCGCAGTCGGAGCCGGAGCCGGAGCTGGTGCTGCTGCCGTAGTCGTGGGATTTACTCAAGCTCTAGGGGTAGCTGGTGCCGGTGCCGTAGGCGGAGTTTTTGCCTTTGCCGTTGCCGGAGCTGTAGCCTTTGCCGTTGCCGGAGCTGTAGCCTTTACCTTTTCCGGAGCTTTTGCTGGAGAGTTAGCCGGAGTTATAACTATAGTTCTAGCCTTACTTGGGACTTACCTGGGCTGGCGTGCTCTAAAGGGGGACCTCAAAGATGCCTGGATTCGTACTATTGCTATTGCTTTTGCCGCCACAGGAGGTACTAGTTTTTACAAAGCCGATTTAACTAATGTTGATTTTACTGGAGCTACCCTCAAAAGTACAGATTTAAGAGAAGCTAATCTTACTTATACTTGTTGGCACAATACTATTAAGCTTGACCAAGCAAGACTAGGTAATACTATCTTAGCTGATACAGCTGTCAGAGATTTATTGGTTAGTGGTAACGGTTACAATAAGTCTTATGTTAAGGCAAATCTTAGGGGGGCAAATTTAACAGGAGCTAATCTAAATAAAGCTAATCTAAAACTTGCTGATATTAGCGAAGCCACTTTAGAGGATGCTAATTTAGAATGGGCTAATTTAACGGAAGCTCAAGCAGTTGGTACTGATTTTACTAATGCTTATTTTACCGGAGCTTGTTTAGAAGCGTGGAATATTGATTCAACAACTAGGTTTACTGATGTTGATTGTCAGTATGTGTTTTTACTAGAGAATCCCAATGCTATGGGAAGTCGAGAGCGCCGCCCCCATGACTCTAATCGTGTTTTTGAACCAGGGGATTTTGAAAAGCTTTATCAGCAGGTTATGAATACGGTGCAGATTCTTCTGCGTAATGGGGTTAATCCAGAAGCATTTCGTCACGCCTTTCAAGAGTTAATAGCGGAAAATCCTGAAATTACTGGTGATTCGATTCAAGCAATTGAGAAGAAGGGAAATGATATTTTACTGACGTTGGAAGTTCCAGAATCAACAGATAAGGGGAAAGTTGAAATAGAATTTTTTGCAGTTTATGAAGCTAGACTGGAAGCAGCGAAACAAACGGCTCTGCTAGAAGCGGAAAGAAGTCATCTCAAGGATGTTAAGGAAATTGTTAGGGCTGCTTTCACTAGTAATCAGTTATCGAATCCTACAATAAATATTACAAATACAGTTCAAACGGATAATGATATTTCAGATAATTCACAGAGTTTTGATATAGATAAAATTCAAGCTAATAATCCTAAGGTTAATACTATGTCTAACATTCAAGGTAATCAATTCAATGACTCTAATCTTGTCAATGATTCTAATTTTGGTGGTATTGCTGGAAGAGATTACACAGGGAAGGTTATACATCACCCTGCTTCTGACAAAAACCTACCAGAAGCAGCAGCTGAAATTCAGCAACTTCTAAACCAACTATCCCACACTAATTCCACTAGTACTGAGATTGAGAAGTTAACAGTTGTAGCAAGGGCTGCTGAAGAAATCAAGAATAACCCAACTCTAAAAGCTAAGGTGGTCAATGCTCTGAAAGCTGGAGGAGTAGAAGCGTTTAAAGAAGCGATAGACCATCCTTTAGTTAACATTTTAATGGCTACCATTGAAGGATGGACAGAAGTTTAGGGGTAAGTAATCAGCTATCAGTGGCGTAGGGTGTGTTAGGGACGGGCTCCCCTTGATTTTCCCCCTGTTAAAATCCGTTGAGACAGCCCGGCCCGTAACGCACCACCGGGTCAAACTAGAGATCATTCCCCCTTGCCTCAGCGCAGCCCTATAAATAATTTGTCTGTCGATAACTTAAGATTCGGAAAAATAGAAGATTTGACACAATCCCCTCTACGAAACATAACTTTCTGATATTGATCATCTACCATACAGCAGACCGTTACCGTGGGTTGTTTAGGGCTACCAATAAAGTATTTTCCACCAATACCGAGATAATCCACAATCCAGTATTCTGGAATTCCCAAAGCTTCATAATCTTCATACTTACGAGCATAATCATGCTGCCAGTTTGTACTAACGACTTCAACCACAAGTTTTACAGTAGTACCCAGAGTTATCACTGGTTCCCTTGCCCAAAGTGGTTCGTTGATTAGTTCTCCTTCATCAAGCACAACCAGATCTGGTCTGAAAGCGTTGAAGGTTTCCAAGGGCTGAATTAAGCAACGGTGTGGAATAAAATAAGGTACATCTAAACGATCTATTTCTACATTAAGCTTTCGGCTAATCAACGCCACGACTTGCTCGTGGGAGCCAGTTGGTTCTATCTCAATTAGCTCTCCATCAATCAGTTCGTAACGTTCATCGTCTCCATACTGAGCAATAAATTCTTCTGGACTGATACCGGTTTTGGTTGCTGATAGAATCATAGGGAACAGGGAACAGGGAACAGGGAACAGGGAACAGGGAAGAGATAAGAGGCAATAGTGCTTAGCCTATTGTAGGGTGTGCTCAAAGTAATCAATATCTGCTGCTTCAACCGATTGATTATAAGAGGTTGTCTGAGAAGTCTCATTTGCTACATATAAGCCCCCTAAATCCCCCAATTTTGGGGGACTTTTACCAGCAAATAGATTCTTGTTACCCCCAGAATTGGGGGGCTAGGGTGGCAAAATTCAGTATCAAAAAACTTTTCAGATATCCTCTAAGGAAGGCACCACCCAAACCCCTTTATTTTTAAACTTGTTACCCTAATATTTTATCTTTTATTGTGAGTTACAATAACTTTATCGGACTTATAATCCGAACGCCCGTAGGTTAAGAGAGTCAAAAATGATGCCAACAAGTCACTTAAATCAAATTTTAGAAATGATTGACGCTCTTTCTTTAGAGGAACAAAACGATTTAATTAATCTTATTAGGCATAGACAAATTTAACAAAGAAGAGAATAAATTGCTGTTAATATTACTAAAGCTCACCAAGACTATCAACAAGGTAAGGTTTTTCGGGGTACAGTTGATGATGTGATCGCTGAATTAAACGATTGATTCAGGAATAGCGGCAACTAAAATAGAGATAAACAAAGCAACTTGTAGACACCCTCATGAATTCAAAAACTAGCTTGATCGCTCGCATTACTCAAACCCCTGGTCAGTGTGGTGGTCGTCCCTGCATTCGAGGGATGCGAATTCGAGTTACCGATATTTTAGAAATGTTGGCTGAAAATGTTAGTGTTACTGAAATTTTAGAAGATTTCCCTGATTTGGAACTGGCAGATATTCAAGGTTGTTTGCTTTTTGCTGCACGACGCAATTAGGAGCGAGCCCTTGGGTGGTGCGTTACGGAGCGGGCTGTTGTAACAGTCGCTACGAAGTTTAACATGAGGGCAAGCCCGCTCCTAACACACCCTACGCACGACGCACCCTACGCACTATTCCCTGTTCCCTGTTCCCTTTTCCCTATTAACTACTATTTATAAGTATTCAAGCAAACATGATCTGACCAATTAACTTAATTGAGCTACTACCTGATTTGCCAATAAGGTTTCATTAGTGAGTAAATCATCAACAGTAACTCTCAAGTAACGTTCAGCATCAACTTGAAACTGGAGTTTAATGCGATCGCTTCCGGGATTGCCCAGGGGTGTTAAGTTAGCCACACTTCTTGCCCCATCCCTGTCATTGAGGGGTTGCACAGCAGTTTGACCCTGGCCTAACTGACGAGTAATCAAGCGATCGCCTTCAAAATAAATCTCTGTGCCACCAGTTTGGGAGCCTAACTCTCCTAAAATTAGCTCTATACTCGGTTGATTCTCTACCGAAGCTCCTAAGAATAGTTCTACAGGCTCACTCATCGGGTAAGGCTGTCCTTCTCTAATGATAGAGTGCCAGTTGTGACGCTTTAACCGTCTATCCCAATAGCGAATTCCGTAGCTATGGTAGAGGAAATCTTGGACTTCGATACCTTGGCTGAGCTGAAGTGCGCCAGTTGCGATCGCTTCAAAGGGTTTTTGGCAACGAACCTTGCTTGAGTCGAAATACTGGTTTACCCATGCCTGAACTGCTGGGATCTTCACCGTGCCACCCACTAACAAGACACCATCTATATCTGGCACTTCTATACCGCTGCGTCTTGCTTGTTGCAGCACTTCTGTCATCCTATCATCAAGGCTATCAAAAAACTGGTGTTCTTTGAGGATAGTTTCAAAAGTATCGCGGTCTAGTTTTAGTTCGTAACTCTCGAAGGTTTCATCATTAAAATAGACTTCTGTAGCTTCAGACTGCTCAGATAGTTGAATTTTCAGGCGTTCTGCGAGTCGAGTAGTCAAAGGCGATCGCATTAACCCTTGAGTTTCCACAAAATAATCCACCAGCCAGTTATCAATATCTGTCCCACCCAAGTTTTGTCCCACTTTCGCCAGCACACGGGCAATCTTCACCTTCTGGCTAGACTCTTCACCAAAGGACTTTTGCCCCCACTTAAGAATAAACCCGAGAGGTTTTTTATTCCCTTGAGCCTCCTGATTCAGCTGCACCAGAGATAAATCCAGGGTGCCACCACCAAAGTCTATAACTAACAGAGTATCCCCTTCGGCAATACCATAGCCCAAGGCAGCCGCTGTCGGTTCATCCAACATCCTCACCTGTTCCACTGGCAACGATTGACAGATGCCACTAAGCCAATGGCGGTAAGCTTCAAAGCTATCCACAGGCACAGTCAGAATCACCGATTCAATGGCAGAATCCCCCGCCTCTGACTGGAGGGCTGATAGCTGTTCAATAATTTGGTTGAGGAACCATTCCCCAACTTGTTCAAAGGTGATCCCGATGCCATCCAGTTCTGGCAGAAATCCCTGAACCTCAGCACCAATCCCCCGTTTGAAGCTGCGGAAGAATCGAGGGTCACTGGTGAGATCCAATCCGCGATCGCGTACTGCCTGTCCAACAATCACCTTACCCTGAGCAGCATCTTCCACATACACCAAACTGGGAATTAAGGGAGGATTTTGACTAAGTTGCAGAGCAAGTCCTGGTAACGTGATCGTTTCTGGCGTTTCCGTGACAGGGTTCCAGCGAGTGATTACCGTATTGCTCGTGCCAAAGTCAATAGCGTAGGACGTAGTACTGGTGCTAGGCATTAATGTTTATTGAACTGATCTTATTAATATTATTTATTAATAAATATCAGTTTATGGCCGAACTACTCAATAGACTTCTTGCAGAAGTAGGGAACAGGGAACAGGGAACAGGGAACAGTGGACAAGAATTGACATAAACACTATCATAAAAATACTTTTGCAAGAGGTCTAATAACCGGAGCTGTACCCAGGAAGACGCTTTAGCAATCCCTATCGGAATTGTCATAATTTTTAATCCCATATTCCCGATTCCCGATTCCCGATTCCCGATTCCCGATTCCCTGTTCCCTATTCCCTGTTCCCTTTAGACCTCCAACTCTTGCCTAAAGCTTAGCCATGCTGTCATCGCCTCTGGATTAGATGCTACTCCTTTTTGCATCAAAATCACACCATCTTTAAAATCAATGATGCCATACTCGTTAGTCTTGGTGACCCGGTCAATCATGTTAACTAAGGAGCGCAACCGCTGACCATCATGCTTAAAGGCAATTTGATAGCGTTGTAACCGCCATAAATCTGCGATCGCATAATCCACCTTCACCACCTCGCCATTATCATTGCGCAACTGTAAATCGGCTAAGCGGATGACTTCCCGACGTCCTGACAGATGAGGCACTAGATAGGTAGTGGCTGAGACACTAGCATTTCGAGGAATCTGAGCCAGTAATGACCGGATCGACCCCACACGAGACCACTGTTGGGTTAAGGGAACATAGACGAAGGGTTGGTAGGAATCCGGAAGCAGGAAATAAAAGGTTCGATTTGGGCTAGAGGTAATGGTCAACACTACCGCAAGGGTTAGACAAAAAATCCAAAAGCGCCGAAACTTAGACCTAGCCGAGATCACAGCTTGACTAAATTGGGGATGAGCTGACCACCAAAGTATCGCGCCATAAAATAGCCCAGGTACTACGGTCATCGCATAGCGGATATTAATCGCAAGCACTGATTGACCTTTACCCAACAGGAGTTTTAGCAAAGGAAATGCTGCGATAGACCAAGAAGCGGGAGCAATAGCTGGTATAAATGCTAATGGTAACCATTGACCTAATAAATACTGAATGGTGCCAAAAAAGGGAGTAAACAGTTCTACTAGTAAAAGCCAGGGATTGGTCACCATACCCTTAATAATCTCCAGGGTAGACGCCTCATCCCCATCAGCGTACTGACCAAAACGCTCGATCATGAACCGTTGAGAAATATCTTCCGAAAATATAGGCATAATTAGATTGGTCAAGACAAGTATGTAACCGAAACTGAGGGTACAAACTGCCAGACCAATGCGAGGGTAGCGCCGACTGACAATTAAATAGAATCCCACACCAAACAAACCTATGCCGGAATCTTCCCGTACAGCTAAAATCAAAATTGCCAGCAACCAAAACAGCCACCACCAGCGTTTTTCCATAGCTAGCAGTAGCCCAAACACAAACAGCGGAATTTGGCAGATGTCATGGAAGTTGGCTAAGGTCGGACCAAGAATAGCATTAGCACAGTAAAAGCTAACCGTAATCATTGCTGCTAACATCGGTTGCAGATACTGTCTGGCCAGGATATACAAAACAACACCAGCAGCTGTTACCAAGGTTACCTGCAAAACCGTTAGGGTAGCGGGAAATGGGAACAAAGCATATAACGGTAACCAAAGTAATAGCGCAGGAGTAAAGTGTTGCCCTAATCGGTGGTAATATACATTTGGAACTTCCCCATTATGAACTACATTAGTAGACAGTTGGGATGAAAGAGTACTCTGAAAGACACGACCGTGACTGCCATTCCAGAAGACTTGATTAAAAATTCCTTGATCGTAGGAAGAATAAAAAGTATAGTGTCGATGTAGAGTAAAAATTAAGGTGAATAAAAAAAATGCGATCGCCGCAGTAATAACAAGTTTTAAACCAGGTTTTTTTGTCATTTGTCCTTTGTCATTTGTCCTTGGTATTAAGCTCCATACATAAAGTTTCGCTTTTTGAAAACTACTCTTGTTTTAAACACACCCGAACTAAATCCCTACAAAGGTAATTGCTAATTGCTACTACTCCCGAGCCCTTGCCAATCAGCACTTATCACGTCACACGTCTGACATCTGACTTCCCCATTACTTACTATGGGGATTTTAATCGTAAATGTTGTACCAACGCCCAATTGACTAGTCAGTTCAATCTCTCCCTGATGCTGTTCCACACAGCGTTTCACAATCGATAATCCCAGACCAGTCCCTTGAATTGTTCCCACATTTTTTGCTCGATAAAAAGACTCGAAAATTTGATTTTGGTCTGCTTCAGCAATTCCAATTCCTTTATCCTGGATGCGGAACACAACCAACTGCTGTTTCAGATCACAGGTTAGGTTAAAGGTCACGATTTCATGAGAAGGAGAATACTTTAGAGCATTGGTAAGCAGATTAGTTATAATGTAATGTATAAGCTTATCATCCATACAGACTTCTGTATAGACCCCGTCAGAGGTAAAAACAATCCGATTGCGGCTGGCTTCATCTAGGCATAGTTCTGCAATTAAATCCTGGCAGAATTGCTCTAAGTTCATCGGAGTTGGAATAAATTCTAGCCGACCTACTTCAGCTTGACCGATTAGCAACACCTCTTCCATCAACTCAGTCATGCGCTCTACTGAAATAGTAATTCGTTTTAGATAACGGTGCTTTTGCTCCTGAGTGGCCAGATTACCATAGCGCTTAAGTAATTCAGCGGCAGTTAGGATCACACTGAGGGGATTACGGAATTCGTGGCAAACGGTGGAGACGAACTGGGAGCGGAAATCTTGGATTTCTTGCTCTTTTTCCAACACCTGCTCTAACATTTCTGTCTGAGGATCCTCGCTGATATCCCAAAACGCGAGCACTACTCCATTCACGTTTCCCAGTTGGTCTTTTAGGGGTGAAGCACTATTACCAACGGCAATTCGACCACCATCCTTTGTAATCAAAGCGTTATGCTCGCCCAGATAGACAACTTGTCCGGTCTTGATTACTTTATCTAGGGGATACTTGACTAGATTACCAGTCAGATCATTAACAATTGGCAACACTGAGGTCAGATCTCGCCCCCATACCTCGGATTGGTTCCAGCCAGTCAGAGCTTCAGCGGGAGCATTCATAAAGGTAATGATACCTTGGGTCGTGGTAGCAATAACTGCATCATCGATAGAGTTTAAAATGGATGACAACTGAGCTTGGCTGCTCTGCAACGACTGCTCCATCTGGTATTGCTGGAGAGCAATTTCAATAGCAACCCGCAAGTCTCTGTCGTTAAAGGGTTTGGTCACATAACCAAAGGGTTGGGTAACTTTAGCCCCTTGCAAGGTATCTTCATCCCCATAGGCAGTTAAATAGACGATAGGAATACGTAAATGTTCACGGATTTGCCTAGCAGCAGTAATACCATCCATCTTGCCTTTGAGGAAAATGTCCATCAGCACTAAGTCAGGCTTAGTTTGAGCGGCTTTGGTAATGGCTTGAGAGCCAGATGAAGCAGTAGCTGATACCATATACCCCAGTTGCTTAAGCTGGCTAGCAATTGTCTTAGCAACAATAACTTCGTCTTCTACAACTAACACCCTGGTAACCACTATTGTTGTCCTATTGCCTCTACAATTGTTGGTGTTGAGAATACTATTCTGAAAGCTGTGCCCTCGCTATGGCCCTGAAACATACTCCCCTCTAGTTGCTCCGTTGCCAGGTCATAAACTAACGATAATCCTAAAGACTGGGTATTACGCCAATCTAACTGTTCTGGTAAACCAACTCCATTATCTCGGACAATCAATTCAACGTCATCGTCCCCGCTACGGTGCAATTCAATGTGAATCTCACCAGAGCGTCCATTGGGAAACCCGTACTTCAGGGAATTGGATACCAGTTCATTGATGATTAGACCGCAAGGGATGGCCTGATCAATACTGAGCGGAATGGGTTCAATAGTGGTGTGCAACTGAATCCTATCGCTAGTTATTTGATAAGCTACCAGTAAGTTCACGGCTAGGTTCTGGATATAATCGACTACATCCAGGTTGCCTATCACTGAGGCACCATAAAGTTTCTTATGAATGAGAGCCATGGCTTCAAGGCGATGGCGAGCTTCCGACAGGTGTAGTCGGGTTTGGGGTTCATCTATTGTCACAGATTGCAAGTGTAGCAAGCCAGAAACAATTTGTAAGTTGTTTTTGACCCGATGGTGAATTTCTTGGAGCAGCACCTCTTTCTCAACTAGGGTAGCTTTGAGGTTTTCCTCGACCTGTTTGAGCTGTGTGATGTCGATGGCTATGTTATAGATCCGAGTGGGAGTGTTATTAGCATCCTTGAGGAGGTGAGCACGATGGCGAATCCAACTCACAGCTCCATCCGGTCGCAAAATTCTGTAGTCAATATCTTTGGCACCAGTTGACAGCAGGGTTTGCTCTGCCAGTTGATAGGTTTCGAGATCGTCTGGGTGAACCACTGATTCCCACAGGCGTAAGTTTCCGAAGAACTCATTGATACTGCGACCATAGACTTGCTCGGTAGCACTGTTAAGATAAAGCAGTTTGTCAATCGAAGGATCAAAAGACCATACCACTGCTTCTAGGTCAGCCAGAATACTCTCAAGACGTTCTTGGCTCAACTGCCAAGCATGTTCATTTTCCCCCAATTCCTCCTCAAACTGCTGATTGACAGCAACTTCCTGCTGCCATCGCTGATTAGCTGCCACTAATTCCCTTTCTTTTTGAGTCAACTGTTGCTGTAAGTCTTCGACCTTAGTCACGATAGCAGAGAGGATTGCTGCCATGGTGTGGGGGGTCACCACACGTACTACTTGACCTTGCTCATCCACTAGGGGTAGGTGACGAATCTGGTGTTGACGTAATTGGGACTCTACCAAGAAAATGTCCGGTGTCGGTATGATGGGCAAGGTAATTAACTCTTGAGTCATCACATCAGCAATGGAAACCCCTGAGTGTACCATTCCAGCTGTTGCTACTTTGACCACATCCCGTTCTGTAAAAATTCCTACCAATTTCTGGTGCTGTACTACCAGCACATAGCTCCTTCCAGTTTGATTCATCGTAGCGATCGCTTCCGTTACTGGAGTATCGGGAGCAATGGTGAGGGGCTGCTGGTCGCCAGGAAAATTTACAATGGAAAATTGACCAGAAATGCCATTTTTCAGGTAATCTTTAGCTTCCATATAACCCTTGAAGCGCCAAATTATTGGATACTTTTAGGGAGTCGAAAGATAAACATTAACACAATCCAGTAGCAATTCAAAGAGACGGTATGCATCTCAGTGAAATTACTCATCCAAATCAGTTGCACGGTCTATCGATTCGTCAACTAGAGGAAATTGCCCGTCAAATTCGCGAGAAACATCTCCAAACCATAGCTACTAGTGGTGGTCACTTAGGGCCAGGCTTGGGAGTGGTAGAATTAACCCTAGCTCTGTATCAAACACTTGACCTTGACTATGATAAGGTAGTCTGGGATGTGGGACACCAAGCTTATCCCCACAAAATGCTCACGGGGCGCTATAACCGATTCCATACCCTACGGCAGAAAGATGGTATTGCTGGTTATCTAAAGCGCTGCGAGAATAAGTTTGATCACTTTGGAGCAGGTCATGCGTCCACCAGTATTTCTTCTGCTTTGGGTATGGCCCTCGCCCGAGACCGCAGAGGGGAAAATTTCAAAGTTGCAGCAGTTATTGGTGATGGTGCTCTGACCGGTGGCATGGCCTTGGAAGCCATCAATCATGCAGGACATTTACCCCATACTAAACTGCTGGTGGTGCTCAATGACAATGAGATGTCCATCTCCCCCAATGTGGGGGCTATTCCTCGTTACCTCAACAAAGTGCGGCTTTCTGAGCCAATGCAGTTTATTACTGACAATTTGGAGGAACAGTTCAAACATCTCCCCTTTGTCGGTGAGTCTTTATCCCCAGACTTGCAACGGCTCAAGGAAGGGATGAAGCGTTTAGCTGTACCTAAGGTCGGAGCAGTATTTGAAGAACTTGGCTTTACTTACATCGGACCGGTGGATGGTCACAATCTAGAGGAGTTAATTTCCACCTTTACCAACGCCCACAAGCTAGATGGACCAGTGCTGGTGCATGTGGCAACTACGAAGGGCAAGGGGTATGCGATCGCAGAAGCGGACAAAGTGGGTTACCATGCCCAAAGTCCCTTCAACCTAGCTACGGGTAAAGCGCTTCCCGCTAAAAAACCCAAACCCCCCGGCTATTCCAAAGTGTTTGCCCACACCCTGGTCACACTAGCTCAGAATAATCCCAAAATCATTGGCATCACGGCAGCTATGGCTACTGGGACAGGGTTGAATAAATTGCAAGAAAAACTCCCTAACCAATACATTGATGTGGGGATTGCGGAACAACACGCGGTCACCCTAGCGGCTGGCCTAGCCTGTGAAGGAATGCGGCCAGTTGCAGCTATTTACTCCACCTTCTTACAACGGGCTTACGACCAAATCATTCACGACGTTTGTATCCAAAACCTACCGGTCTTTTTCTGCCTCGACCGTGCGGGAATTGTGGGTGCTGATGGCCCTACTCACCAAGGGATGTATGATATCGCCTATTTGCGATGCATTCCCAATATGGTAATTATGGCTCCCAAAGACGAAGCTGAACTGCAACGTATGGTAGTTACAGGAGTAAACCACACCGATGGTCCGATTGCCATGCGCTATCCTCGGGGTAGTGGTTATGGCGTTCCCCTGATGGAAGATGGTTGGGAAGCCCTACCCATTGGTAAAGCAGAACTCTTGCGTAATGGTGACGACCTGTTAATGCTAGGGTACGGCAGTATGGTTTACACCGCCATGCAAGCCGCTGAAATTCTTAGCGAGCATGGTATTGAAACAACGGTGATTAATGCTCGTTTTGTCAAGCCCCTAGATACAGAATTAATCTTCCCCTTGGCTCAGAAAATTGGTCGTGTAGTTACCCTAGAAGAAGGGTGCTTAATGGGTGGCTTTGGTTCAGCGGTGGCAGAAGCACTGATGGATAATGATATATTAGTTCCCCTCAAGCGCTTTGGTGTACCGGATCAATTAGTGGATCATGCCAAGCCCGATGAATCAAAAGCTGATTTGGGGCTAACTGGCTCTCAAATTGCTGAACAGATCAGGGAAGCATTCTTTAATAGACAGCCCTCTGGTGTTAGTTAATCTATGAATGTTAACAGTTGACAGTTAACGGTTAACGGTTAACGGAACCGTTAACCGTTAACAATATAGAAATTAACAATATACAGATTTTCGATGAATTCATCCACATACCAAGTGTATCCCGTTGTTTGGGAAAACGACCGAGTTATCCTTATTGACCAAAACAGCTTACCCAAAAAATATGCCATTGTAGAAATCAGTCGCTGTGAAGATATGGTTGAGGCGATTAAAACTATGATTGTTCGGGGAGCACCAGCTATTGGGGTAGCAGCGGCTTATGGCATTTACCTTGGCGCAAGAGAGATTAAAACTCAAGAACGTAAGGCTTTCCTTGAACAGCTTGAAGTTGTAGCGCAGCAGTTGCGGCAAACTCGTCCTACAGCCGTGAATTTGTTTTGGGCAATCATGCGGATGCTTAAAAATGCCTATGAAACGATCGGGACAGTAGAAGAGATTAAAGCTTCCTTACTTGAAACAGCTAAACAAATTCAGCTGGAGGATTTACAAACCTGTCAAGCCATAGGCGATCGCGGATTAGAGGTATTACCGAAAACCCCCGACAAACTGTGTCTTCTGACCCATTGTAATGCAGGAGCGTTGGCAACCGCTGGGTATGGTACTTCCTTGGGAGTGGTGCGTTCGGCGTGGCGGGATGGGCGATTAGCCAGATTATATGCTGGCGAAACCCGCCCCCGCTTGCAAGGTGCTAGGTTAACTACCTGGGAATGCGTCGAAGAAGGTATTCCGGTTACTTTAATTACTGATAGCATGGCCGCCCATTGTATGAAACAAGGGCTAATTGATGCGGTTGTAGTGGGAGCTGATCGCATTGCTGCCAATGGGGATACGGCTAACAAAATTGGTACCTATAGTTTAGCCCTGATTGCTCAAGCTCATCAAATACCGTTCTTTGTGGCTGCTCCAATCTCAACCATTGATTTTCAGCTATCTACTGGCCAAGAGATTCCCATTGAAGAACGTCACCCCTCAGAAATTTATCAGATTGGGGAGACAGTGATTTGTCCCCCTAAAGTGGAATTTTATAACCCAGCTTTTGATGTGACTCCGGCGGAGTTAATTACTGCCATTATTACTGAAAAAGGTGCAGTTGCCCCCAGTGAGCTGTCACAACTTAACATTAAGCAATCAGTGTGACATCTATCTTGGTTTTAGGGAGTAGGGAGTAGGGAGTAGGGAGTAGGGGTAACTAAAATGATCAATTAAAATAACATAAAATATCAAATAGCTAAGAGGAAATCGTGAACGGAAAACTGTCCACCCAACGCTTAATTGTGTGTGGCTTAAGTGTAGCTATCCCGTTATTATACGCAGAGGTAGCCACCGCCGCCGCTGATCTAACCAATACTAGTTTCACTAACTGGAAAGAAATTCGCTATGAAAGCTTTCTGCCAAGGGTTGAAACACCAGAATTGTCTCCTCTCGAAGAAGTCAATCACTATCTGCGGCAAGAGGAAGATTTCTTTAATAATACCCCTCGTTTAGTGATTAAACTAAGTGAGCGTCGTGTTTATGTTTATCGAGGAGATAAACTCGAAGCCAGTTATCCAGTTGCCATCGGTCAGCCTGGTTGGGAAACCCCTACAGGCAATTTCCAAGTGACACAGATGGTTCAAAATCCAGTTTGGAAGCATCCTATAACTGGTGAAATCGTTGCTCCAGGACCAGAAAACCCTCTTGGTCCAAGGTGGATGGCATTTTGGAGTGATGGAACAAACTACATCGGCTTCCATGGTACCAATGCTGAGGAACTGGTGGGAGAAGCAGTGTCTCACGGTTGCATCCGGATGCGTAATGATGATGTCAAAGCTTTGTATAACAGAGTGGCTTTGGGAACTTCTGTAATGGTACAGGAATAGTTATTTTTGACAACTCCCCCGGCGCGAGTAATCCTCGTGCTGGGGATTGAGGCAGGTTCCTCAGGGCTTGTGACAGTTACTGAAAATGTCCACTAATCTAACACTATCTCCAAGCATCTGTTAGATTTAAGTCATGGTACTTATACCAATCCGTAAGGCGGTCGAACTTACGGGACTATCAAGGAACACGTTAAGGAAGTACGCGGACAATGGAACCCTCAAATGCGAAAGGACTCCAGGAGGAACTAGATTATTTCAAACATAAGATATCATCAGGTTCGGAGCTCGACGTTCAAAACCTGATCAACTTCGTGAACGGAATAGTAAAACGATCTGCTACTGCCGAGTCAGTACCAGCAAGCAAAGAGACGACCTCGACAGACTTCTCGCCTACCTCCACTCCCTTTTTCCCGACGCCGAAATCATCTTTGACATCGGCTCAGGTCTCAACTACTATTGAAAAGGGCTTAAAACCATACTGGAGCGAATTGTCCTCGGAGATAAGCTCACGATTGTTGTTGCCTGTAGAGACAGACTTACCCGATTTGGGTTTGAACTCATTGAGTACTTGGTTAGAAGTTACCGTAAGAGTAGTGCAGCCTTTATAGTTGGTAAATTATGCAGCATAGGGTAAAGGTTTTGTAGTAAGGCTGCACTACTCTAAGGTTTCATCTCCGGTCAGTCTCAACGGTGGAAAAATCCTGGTTCTCAGCCAACCTGAAAGTTGTCCAGAATCCGAACTTACCGCAGATATTCTCTGAATCATTCATGTCTTCTCTTGCCGGGTTCACGGACTCCGAAAGTACGGCAAGAAAATCAAAGAAGATTCGACTGTTCCTAAATCCTGACCAGCGTACGCTTATTCGTAAATGGTTCGGAGTATCCCGTTATGTGTTCAACAAGACCGTTAAAATCCTGCAAGCAGGCGTTGTAAAAGCCAATTGGAAAGCAATCAAGACCGGAATACTAAATGACCTTCCCGAGTGGTGCAAGGAAGTGCCTTATCAAATTAAATCGATAGCGATAAAGGACGCTTGCACCGCTGTCAGGGAGGCAAAGAAAAAATACAAAAAGACGTCGCAAATTAATCGGGTAAGGTTTAGATCCAGGAAAAACCCCATTCAATCTTGTTATATTCCCAAGTCAGCAGTTTCTGCTGTGGGAATTTATCACACAAAACTAGGAAAACTATCCTACTCCGAAAGTCTTCCTGACGATATTTGCGACTGCCGACTAACCAGCAACAATGGAAATTACTATCTAGTAGTCCCCCACAAAGTAACTAAAAAGAAAACCGAAAACCAAGGTAGAGTAGTTGCTTTAGACCCTGGCGTTAGGACTTTTGTCACATTCTTTAGTGAAACATCCGTAGGTAAAATTGGACACAGAGACTTTTCTCGTATTCAGCGATTGTGTCAACATTTGGATAATCTATTATCCAAGATTAGCAAGGCTAAACGTGGGCAAAAACGCCGAAGGAGAAAAGCTGCCAGACGAATGGTCATCAAGATTCAGAACCTGATCAATGAGCTTCATCACAAGACAGCTAGATTTTTAGTTGATAATTTTGATGTGATTTTACTTCCCACTTTTGAGACAGCTCAAATGTCTAAAAAAGGAAGTAGGAAAATTAGATCTAAGACTGTTCGCAATCTGCTTAATTTTGCTCACTATCGTTTTCAAGAGTTCTTGAAGCATAAAGCTTGTGAAACCGGTAAAACAGTAGTGGATGTTTGCGAAGCCTATACCAGTAAAACTGTTAGTTGGACAGGAGAGTTGGTCAATATCGGCGGAAGCAAAACAATTAAATCAAAAATTGATGGGCTCGTCATGGATAGAGACATCAACGGCGCTCGTGGTATATTTCTGCGTTCGCGCAGCGTGGCCTACGGCCATGCCCTGGGAGATACCCCCTGGCTGAGAAATCAGCTTGCATTAGTGAGCCAGGATTGACCTTTGGTAGATTTTGGTAGCTAAAAAGTATCGGAACCTGAGACTCAGCAACCTACCCCTGATAACGCGATCGCACTGCCGATAGAAACTTATATGATTTCCGGATAATTACCCTTAATAAAATCTCCCCCATCTCCATCTCCCCATCTCCCCATCTCCCCACCCTCCCCAAACTTTTATTATGGGTATTCAACCGGACTTGATATTAGTATTAGGGTAGGGTTGGCAAACGATGGTGATTCAAGCTTGTTGGTATATATCCCTGGCATTTGCTCACCGTACTTGAGGGGTTAAATACGCTACAATTCAAGCAAACTGGGTGTTTAGATTCCCTATGCTTGACACATTCTCGACTCAACTCTATCAACTCCAACAATTCGCTAATAACCTGGTTGACAGCCAACTGACTCACCTGAGCCTAGTCAGCATAGCCATCATCTTTGCTGCTGGGTTGCTGACTAGCCTAACCCCCTGTATGCTATCAATGCTACCGATCACGATGGGCTACATCGGTGGTTATGAAAATCAAGGACGGCTGCAAGCTGCTACCCAATCGGTATGGTTTGCCTTAGGCTTAGCCACAACCTTAGCTGCATTAGGAATTATCGCAGCATCTATCGGGCGAGTCTATGGTCAAATCGGTGTTGGCTTACCGATTATTGTCAGCGTAATCGCCATTATTATGGGGTTGAATTTACTAGAAGCACTACCGCTACAGTTTCCAAGTTGGGGTGGTATGGATTGGATTTCCCAGGAATGGCCGAAAGGGTTACGCTCTTATCTCATTGGTTTGACCTTCGGTTTAGTCGCTTCTCCTTGCAGTACACCGGTATTAGCAACGTTACTGGCTTGGGTTGTCTCAACTAAAGATTTAGTGTTAGGTGGTGCCTTGCTGTTGTCTTACACAGCTGGTTATGTGGCACCCTTGATCTTGGCAGGTACGTTTACTGCTTCAATTAAACGATTATTAGAATTGCGACAGTGGTCGGCTTGGATTACACCAGTAAGTGGTGCGCTATTGGTGGGATTTGGTGTGTTTTCGTTGTTGTCTCGGATTCCAGTGGGAATTTTTTGAGTGAGTACTGAGTGCTGAGTGCGTCGTACTATCAAGAAAGCAAGTAATTAACTAGACTTAATATGACTAGAGAAAACTCATCAGATAACTCATCAGAAAATTCATCAGATAACTTATCAGAAAACTCATCATTGATGAGTGGCAGTCGGTTGTGGCGTCGGTTAGTATCAGTGCTGGCTAACTTACGGTTAGCGATTATCTTGCTGCTTGCGATCGCATTATTTAGCATCAGCGGTACAGTGATTGAACAGGGGGAATCTCTGGCGTTTTACCAAGCCAATTATCCTGAAGACCCAGCTTTGTTTGGTTTCCTCAGCTGGAAGGTGTTGTTGCTCCTAGGGTTAGATCATGTCTACCGGACTTGGTGGTTTTTGTCCTTATTAGTGTTATTCGGTAGTAGTCTGACCGCTTGTACCTTCACTCGTCAATTTCCGGCTTTAAAAGCAGCCCGGAATTGGAAGTTTTATAAAGAACCCCGCCAGTTTGGGAAACTTGCCTTGAGTGTAGAGTTGGACAAGGGCTCTTTTACTTCCCTGACTGAGTTGTTAGAGAAGCGGCGTTACAAGGTATTCCAAGAGGGGGATACTATCTACGCCCGTAAAGGAATTATCGGACGGATTGGTCCAATTGTAGTACATGCCAGTATGTTGATTATCCTGGGAGGGTCAATTTGGGGGTCAATGACAGGGTTTACCGCTCAGGAAATGGTTACCAGTGGCAATACATTCCAAGTTAGAAACATTATTGATGCCGGTCCGTTTGCTTGGCCCCAAATCCCCAAAGATTTGTCAGTGCGGGTGAATCGCTTCTGGATAGATTACACTCCGTCGGGGGATATTGATCAATTTTACTCCAATCTGTCAGTTTTGGATAGTCAAGGTGAAGACATTGACCAAGAAACTATTTATGTGAATAAGCCTCTCAGATATCGAGGTGTCACCTTTTACCAAACCGATTGGGGGATTGCTGGGGTTCAGGTGCAGTTGAATAATAGTCCAATTTTCCAGCTTCCGATGGCACAACTTCCCACTAATGGTGAGGGGCGGATTTGGGGCACTTGGGTTCCCACAAAACCTGATTTAAGTGAAGGGGTATCCCTTTTAGCTAGGGATTTGCAGGGAACCCTGTTTGTTTATGATGGAACCGGTAATCTCGTTTCAACTGTTCGTTCTGGTATGGGGATTAAGGTCAATGGCGTGATACTGAAAATTAAAGATGTCATCGGCAGCACTGGCTTACAAATTAAAGCTGACCCCGGTATTCCCTTTGTTTACAGTGGCTTTGGTTTACTGATGTTAGGGGTACTGATGAGTTATGTCTCCCACTCTCAGATTTGGGCATTACAAAAAGGCGATCGCTTTTATATTGGTGGGAAAACCAATCGTGCTTTGGTCACCTTTGAACGGGAATTGATTGAGATTTTAGAGCAGGTCGGTGAATCATCCCAGACCGTAGAACCTTTACTCGCAAAATCTGCTTAGTAGACTTCGCGGCAGTTGTCGGGAACAGGGGAGCCAGTGCGGCCAAGATGTGCTACTTGTTCAATAGATAGTTGTTCAATTCTGCAGTTAGACCCTCAACTTGAGGGGCTTTCATAATAGTGTAATGGTCTCCAGTAATAGTGTGAGTTTGGATATCACCTAGAACTAGAGAACCCCAGCCATGGGTTGGGTCTTCAATTACTGCTGGGGAAGTTTGACTAGCATTTATAAGGAGAAGTGAACCTGGATAAGCTTTTGGTTGATAATGAGAGTTTGCCATCATATTTGCTTGAAAAACTTCCCATAAAGAACGCATTTGCTCTATTTCTATGTCTGATGGGAATATCCCTTGCTGTTTGCCTTGCTCAAATAGATGCTTGACTTGCATCGGATGTTCAAGTTGTCTAAGTGTTTCATGGGATATATCTAACTCTTGACCATAGAGACCTCCCAAATCTTGAGCCAATTGATTTACTATCATGGCTTGATCTATTTCTGAAGGTTTCCGCATTACAGTGGGTGCATAACTGTCTATTAAAGTTAGAAGAGCCACTGGAGTATTTTTAGCCTGTAATTGTTGTGCCATCTCATAAGCAATTACACCTCCCATAGACCAGCCAATGAGGTGTAATGGTCCTTGGGGTTGAATTGGTTTTATTGCCTCAATATAATGGGATGCCATCTCCTCAACAGAAGTTAAGGGTTGCTGTTGTCCATCTAAACCAAGAGATTGTAAACCATATACTGGATAATCTTGAGCTAAATGACGAGCTAACTCTGCATAACACAGGACATTACCACCAACCGGGTGAATACAGAATAATGGAGGTTGGTTTCCACTGGTTTTAATGCCCACTAAGATGGGATTTTGTGTATTTACTGAAGAACCCAGAAGGCTGGCTAGTTGTTCAATGGTGGGACTTTGGAAAAGGGTTGCTAAAGGTAAATTGATTTGGAATTGTTGTTGAATTTTTGACATCAGACGGACAGCTAGAAGGGAATGACCGCCCAGTTCAAAGAAGTTATCTTGTACTCCGACAGAGGTGAGATTCAAAACTTCTGACCAGATTTGAGTCAGTTGAAGTTCTATGGTTGTACGTGGTGCGACGTATTCCTCAACTCTGCTGAAAACCCCATCAGGTGCGGGTAGTGATTTGCGGTCTACTTTGCCGTTTGGTGTCAACGGTAGAGTCTCCAAAATCACTAAGGCACTGGGCACCATGTATTCTGGTAATTTCGTTTTGAGGAAGCTAGATAATTGTGAAACCAGATGGCGATTCGATTCTTGCTTTAAGGGATTGTTGGCATAAGCACTCCAGGCTTTGATTGGAACAGTTGCTTCCAAGTTTGGAATTACCCTTTGGGAGTCACAGGCCGATTCATTACGTATAAAGATGGCATCATAGCAACCATTGCCGCCAGTACCAGACCAAGTAATATGTACCGAATAAGGTAATTCATCCTTCAAATTCCATAAATTGTCCGGCTCTACCCCTATGTGTTTTTTCTCCTGCAAAATCTTACGCAATTGACCTACAGTTTCGAGTTTCCTGAAGTCATCAAGCTCTTGAACAAGTGTGACTTCTTCTTGCAAACGAGCATTAGGGATGTGCTTAATACCAACCACCTCTGGCTTCTTATCTAGTAAAATTCGTTTGATAGCTGATAAGTTTAAACCCTCTTGATCATAGTCAAGCCATTCGGGGGTGACTGTGGCACATACTTCCTGGCCAACATGAAGAATTACATCGTAACGGAACTTAGTTAGCTCATTCTGATAATCCCCAGGTTTCAACTGGATTTGAACTTGTTTTATTTCTGGGATATATTCCCTTAAAGCTAGAAAGAAGGCTGGGTCGATCACCAATTCTTCTTCTTGCTTAACAGCTGTTTTTACCTGCTGCCTCAATTTGTCTATGGTTAATGAATCTGAGGCGCGATCAAACTTAGTTGCGGTATGAAACGTTTCTAATAATGGCAAGCTGCGAACATCACCGACAAATAGGAAACCTCCTTTCGTTAAACTATTTACTGCACCTTTCAAAACTTCTATCAGGTAATCGATGCTTGGAAAATACTGCACAACTGAGTTAAGGATAACAGCATCGAATCGGCCTTTTTCAATGCCTGTAAAATCATCAGCCAGTTTTTGGCTTAGGCTTACATGTGAATAGCTATCTTCCAACGGCTGGATTTGCTGCTGAACATAATCTAAAGCTACCTTACTAAAATCGGTACCATGGTAACTCAAACAATGAGGAGCAATCTGGAACAGCAACATGCCTGTGCCACAACCGATCTCCAACACATGTTTGGGTTGCCAAAAGATAATTTTTTCAACAGTGGAATCTACCCATTGACGCATTTGCTCCTTAGGGATTTGGTTACCTGTATAGCTGCTTTTCCAACCTAGAGTGTTGTAACTGGTTTGTTGAATTTCTACTGCGTCACTGTAGATATTATTATATATTCCTTGCCATTGCTCAATCTGTGATGATTGTAATCGATTTTCGACAATGGATTGATTGTTTTGCTCACAAACTACATAAGCAACTAAGCGTTTGTTACCAGGAATATCTTCTCGGGCAATGACTGCAGCTTGTTGGATGTGGGGGTGGGTGGACAGGACTGCTTCGATTTCTCCGAGTTCAATACGGAAGCCTCGAATTTTGACTTGGTTATCGATCCGACCGAGAAATTCAATGTTACCGTCTGGTAGGTATCTCGCCAGGTCTCCTGTTTTGTAGAGTCGTTCTGTTTTGGAACTACAGAAGGGGTTGGTAATGAATTTTTCTTTCGTTAGTTCTGGGCGATTGAGGTATCCTCGGGCTAGTCCATTACCTCCTATGTATAATTCTCCAGGTACTCCTATGGGTACTGGTTGGAGATGGCCATCTAGGATGTAGATTTGAGTATTATTAATGGCTTTTCCAATAGGAACCAAATAACCACTAAAATTATGATCTAATTGAGCTAATGTAGACCAAATAGTTGCTTCTGTCGGACCATATAAATTCCATAAATGTTGGCTATTTTTAAGTAATTCACCTGCAACCGTTTTATCTAATGCTTCTCCACCACATAGAATTTTTAATTGTTTGTTTCCTTTCCATCCTGCAGTTAACAATAATCTCCAAGTTGCCGGATTGGCTTGCATTGTAGTTACTTGGTAGTTGTCTAGACTTTGTGCTAAAAGCATTCCATCTGTGGCAATTTCTCGGCTTA
Organism: Moorena sp. SIO3I8; assembly: GCF_010692325.1. Classification (GTDB taxonomy): domain Bacteria; phylum Cyanobacteriota; class Cyanobacteriia; order Cyanobacteriales; family Coleofasciculaceae; genus Moorena. The sequence goes on from NZ_JAAHHW010000024.1 coordinate 53,401, forward strand.
TAACAACTAAGCGTGCACCGGTAATTAAGGGAAGATATAATTCTAATCCAGCAATATCAAAAGATAAGGTAGTAACTGATAGAAAAATATCCGTTGATTCTAATCCTGGTTTTTGCTGCATTGATTCAATAAAGTTCACCAATGCTTTGTGGTTAATTTGTACACCCTTTGGTTTACCAGTAGAACCAGAAGTATAAATCACATAAGCCAAATTATCCGAGTCAACCCCAACTTCAAGATTATCTTGACTATATTCCTCAATTGCTCCCCATTCACTATCCAAATAAACCATCTGTGTGTTATGTGAGGGCAAAGATTCTACTAGAGACTGTTGAGTCAACAATACTTCCACACCTGAATCTTCTAACATATAACTCAGTCGTTCTGAGGGATAATTAGGATCCAGGGGTACATAAGCACCACCAGCCTTGAGTATCCCCAACAGTCCTACCACCATCTGTACAGAACGTTCAACACAAATACCTACCAGTACCTCTGGTCCTACTCCCATTGAAAGTAGGTGATGTGCTAGTTGGTTAGCCCTTTGATTTAATTGACGGTAGGTCAACTGTTCTTGCTCAAACACCACAGCTATAGCATCGGGTGTTTTTTCTACCTGCTCTTCAACTAACTGATGAATACATTTTTCTTTTGAGTATTCCGTTGCAGTATCATTCCACTCCACCAACAGTTGATGACGTTCCCCTTCACTCAACAAAGGTAACTCTCCCACAGAAAGTTGGGGATTGTCCACAATTGCTGACAACAAGTTCTGGAAATGAGTTGCCATGCGAGCAATGGTAGACCCATCAAACAAGTCCGTGTTGTACTCCCATGTCCCCACCAATCCCATCTCTGTTTCCATCATTGACAGGGTCAAATCAAACTTAGACGTAGTACTCTGTTGATTTAACTCACTCAAACTCACACCTGGTAAGTCTAATGTCCCCATCGGTGCATTCTGCAGCGCAAACATCGCCTGGAACAGGGGAGAATGACTTAATGACCGTTGGGGTTGCAATGCTTCGACTACCTGTTCAAACGGTACATCCTGATGTTCATAAGCTTTGAGTGTGGTGTCCCTGACTTGTGTAAGCAACTGAGAAAAACTGGGATTATCGTCAAAATGGGTTCTCAATACCAGGGTATTGACAAAGAAGCCAATTAGTGGATCTATGTCACGGCGATTGCGATTGGCTATAGGTGTACCAATTAAAATATCTTCTTGACCGCTGTAACGATATAGTAAAGTCCCAAACGCCGCTAACAGAGTCATAAATAAGGTAGTACCACTATCTCGAGACAGGGTTTGCAACTTCTGGGTTAATTCAGTATTTAAACTAAAACTTTCAGTCCGACCCTGATAAGTTGGCGCAGTTGGGCGAGGGTAGTCAGTAGCTAACTGTAATAATTTGGGAGCACCCTCTAATTCCTGTTTCCAGTAATTAAGTTGGGTTTCTAGTATTTCTCCACTTAACCATTGTCTTTGCCAAAGGGCAAAGTCAGCATATTGAATCGGTAATTCCGGTAACGGGGATGGCGCTCCTACACAAAAAGCTTGATATAAACTTGATAGTTCTTCGATTAATATTCCGATTGACCAACCATCCGATACAATGTGGTGCATGGTCAGCACTAACACATACTCGGTGGTGTCTAATTGCCATAATTTACACCGGATTAATGGTGCTACCTCTAAGTCAAAGGGAGTTGTTGCTTCACGTTGTACTTCTTGCTTTAAGATAGTCTCCCGTTCTGGTTCTGGGTATTGTTGTAGGTCTACTACATTGATGTTGATGGTGCTGTCGGGGTGAATTACCTGTGTTGGTGTGCCATTGAGAGTGGGGAAACTTGTCCGTAATACTTCGTGACGAAAAACTATTTCTGATAAGGCTTGTTCTAGGGCTAACACATTTAGGTTACCGGTGATTTGTAAAGCACCGTGCTCAATATAAGGAGCTTTTGAACCTTCAAGTTTATCAATAAACCACAGTCGTTCTTGACTAAAAGATAGGGGTAATTTTTGGTCTCTAGGAATAGCTTTAATTGGTGGGTAATTAGTATTATAACCTTGACCATTTTGTTGCAAAAAAACTATAATTTCTGCTTGACGTTCAGCTATTTGTTGGCGTAGCGCAGGGGTTATAGTTCCTTTATTAACACGACAAAGGAGTTTTTCACCGTTGGTTGAGATATTAATCCCCTGGTTGTGAAGCCAAGATATAAATTCAACTATATTTACCTGGTTGTTATTCATAATTAAATCTCTATTATTTCTTCATCTATTGCCAGATTATCTGGAACTTGTAATACTCTATGATCTACCTCTAGATACTCAGTTACATTCTTAAAGCCCATAAAAGCGCTAATCAACTCTAATCCAGAAGGGTATAACAGTAAAACTCGTTCTCCTTGCCATTGCTGGAGATGAGATGCGATCGCGAAGCGGTTCCAAAGGAACATCGCTGTTGCTTGTCTATCTAATTCCCCATAGGTAAGACTCCCTGATTCGGTTTCTCCGTTTTGCAGAAAGATATAGGCTTGCTGATTAGGCATAGCTTGCGCTCTTTCGCCTAATAAATCAACTAAACTCAAGAATTTCGACTCCCCATTGGGGAAATAATTTACACAACTCGCCACTCTGCTACTCCCAAAACAAGCAGTTCAAAAAAGTCAGATACCAATAATTCTTTAATCAAGTTGTCAGTCCACAGTCAAGCCAAAGAACTAGTTGAATTCCTTAACTTACTCACGGCTCTTAACTAGCCTGAGTTTGTGCTCGAGCCAGGTGCTTATTAGGTCAGGGTATTCCCACCTTACTAAGCGCGATAAGTGAGTGATTGTGCTTTGAAAGTGAGAGCCTCGATCAGGGTTATATAGTAAGACCACACGATCAGGCAAGTTAATCGACCAATAATGCTTTCAGCGATCAGGCGGTTGGGTGGCAAATCCCTAGTTTTCGTGTTCTGCGATCGCCCTGATTGCCAAGTTGTGGTAAAACCATAGTTATTATACTATATATCTCTGGGACTTTTGTAAATTTTTGAAACAAAAATTTACAAAAGTCCGCCCATTTTTCCGATATTTCTAGGGCTCTTCCGGACTTAACTATGCCGTCATGTTAGTTAAAACAACGAAGGATTGGTAAGACTGGGAGGAGTATCTGATGATACTAGAAAAACTCCATTCCTCAGGTAACTATGATGGGGTTAAATACCAGGTAGTTTTTCGATTAGTTGATGCCGCCGATTATGGCATTTTTTAATCCTGGTAACGGATGTTAATTGTTGGGATCAGAGAAGATTTAACTTTCCCTAAGTCTTTCCAAAAAAAAACATTTTATCGATAGCTTGTCGATTGGATTAAATTAAAAGCAAAAGAAAATAGCCGTAGAAATAATATTCACAGGTCGCGCCTTTCGGCAAAGCCGACGCGGGGCGCGTTCGAGTCGCACCTGAGGTACACAGAATTTTTTCCCTGTTCCCGTCTTGATGCAAAGCGCGAGTGGGGGAAACCACCGCAGTCGCTCATGGGGTGGCCTCCTTTGACCGCGCTGCCTCCCCTGTTCCGAAGCTGCATCACTATTCCCTATTTCCTGTTACCTGCTCCGAAGTCCCTGCTCCCTAAAAATACTAATCAAAGCTTTATCGCGTAAAGGATAAAGCAACTAACTTGAAGTTATACCGTTTATAGTTAGGGTTTGCTGAAAAAGTCTTTTGGTAAGGGTAGGAGCTTCGAGTCAGGAGCTTCGAGTCATCGGAAGAATTGTCCCTTGATTTTTCTGCCAGCTTTTCGGTCCAAAATGCTGACTTTTTGAGCTTTTTGGACCGAAAAGCTGGCACTTTTTTCGACCCAAAAAGGCGAAAACCTTTATCTGTCAATGCTTTGAGAGTTAATCAGCAAGCCCTCGTTAGTATTTTGTATAAAAAAAAATTATCACATATATAAAAATTTTTAAAGTGTTATGGAACTGACTTGAAGTTACACCGTTTATAGTTAGTATTTTTGTAAGCATTCAGCTATCAGCTATCAGCTATCAGCTATCAGCTGATAGCTGCTTTTGAATACAACAGGTTTAATCTGAATTAAATTCTTCCGTTCGCGTAGCGTGGCCATAGGCCTGCATAGGTTTATTTTAAGCACCCCAAGTAGCGTGGCCAAAAGCCAATGGCTGACCACTGACGGCTGACCGCTGACGGCTGACGGCTGACGGCTGAATGCTTACGTATTTTTGATAATTTTGTTTATCATATAGATAATAAATTGTCAAGTGTTATGGAAATAAATTTTGTTTTGGTTAAGCTTAACAATTTTTTTAAATTTTAAATCCAGATCATTTCCTTATCCTGTGATAGGATTCTCTGGGTGCAGAAAATTACGGTAAGCGCAAGAAAAATCAACCCAAAATATGATCCAGATCAATAGCAAGGATTAGGCTCATATTAAGCAGTGAATTGTAGTACTCTTGTAATTATTTTCAAGAGTAATGATAAGACGGCATATTGATTGATTATTGCCCTTACCCTGTGCAGAAAAGGTAAAACAAAAAAAGTGAGCTCATGACCGACATTAACCAAGGAGCGTCAAAAATGGCTGAAGAATGGGATGGCAATAGTATAGAAATGCCCTTTAACCAAGGGGTCAACAAAATCCCAGTATTAGATAAAGAAAAACTAGATTTACCAACTACAATCGACAGCCAGGCTCTTCGCGAAATTGATCGGGAATACCTTTGTTGGGGGGATACGGTTCACTATCAAGAGCGACCAATCATCGTAACTGGTTGTAAGGGGGGATTGGTTTTCGACGATGAGGGCAAATCCTATATCGATACCGGAATGTGGCACTCAAGTTGTAACTTCGGCTATCGAAATCCAGAGATTGAATCAGAGGTTACTAAACAACTCCATACATTACCTCAAGCCAATGGCGACTTTCTACATCGTGAAAAATTATTAATCGCGAAACAAGTAGTAGATGCGATGTATGAAAGAACCGGTGTCAAAGGCCGAGTCTCTTTCAATGTTGGCGGCGCACTTGTGGTGGAAGATGCCCTAAAGATTATTCGTAAGAACACCCGCAAGAATAAAGTAGCTGTGATGATGGGTGGTTATCATGGTCGCTCTCTTGGTACTCTCAACCTTTCGAGTAGTCATCGGTATCGACAGTATTTTAATGAGTTCTCAGAACGGGCAGTTATGTTGCCGTTTGCTAACTGCGCTCAGTGTTTCTATGAAAAGGAACGAGAAACCTGTGACTTATACTGCGAGCGCATGATTCGCAAGGCATTCTCCAACGAATTTTATGGCATCGCAAGTGAAACTAGTTCAGAAGTGGGTGCCATAGTTGTAGAACCTTGTCAAGGACGAGGCTACACCATCCCACCCAGGGATTTCTTTAAAGGGTTTATCAGTGAGTTACGACAAAAGCACGGACTTCTTGTATTTGATGACGAAATTCAAGTTGGGATGTACCGTACTGGTAAATTATTTGCCTTCGAACATTTTGGGTTTGTGCCAGATATTATTACTTTGAGCAAATCCTTCACCAATGGTTTGAGTCCAGTTAGCTTAGTCTGGGCGCGAGAAGACCTAGTAGCACCAGACTTTTTCACTCCTGGACACGCCCACAGCAATTTTGCTAACCATCCTCTCGGAACTGCTGCTGCTTTAGCAACATGGCGTTATATGCTGGCACAAGACTACGAAAGATCAGTACCAGCAAAAGGTTTGTACTTTTTGACCAAACTAAAAGAACTCCAAGCCCGTCATTCCTGTGTCTATAGCGTAGATGGACTGGGACTTATACTGAACATGGTTTTTGCTGATGAAAAAGGTACACCTTACAAAGGGTCTGCCAAACTAGCAGCAAGCATTGCTCAGGATAATGATTTTATTTGGAAAGACCAGAGTTGGCGCATGATTCTCCAAACCGGAGGATACGACCTGAACGTTTTGAAATTTGCTCCTTATCTTGATATCAGCTACGAAGAAATTGATTGCACTATTGGTGTTTTAGATCAAGTCCTACAAAAGCTTGATATCCTATTATGTCCAACCGCTGAAACCGCAGGAGCTATTTGATGAGAGCAGCAGTTTTATCCAAAGCCAATCAAGTAGAAATTCGCGAGTTTCCTGAGCCTAGCAAAACTCAAGATAATGAAGTAATTGCTAAGGTGGAATTTGTGGGAGTCTGTAAAACAGACCAGCAACTAACCGCAGCAGGCTTAGATAAAGATTGTATTCTTGGTCATGAAGTAGTCTGTAGCCTGCCTAATCAAAAAGGTCATTTTGCCCTCAATAATGAGATTTCCTGTGGAAAATGTAGTTATTGTTTAGAGGGATTAACTAGTCACTGCATCAATCTCCAAGAACTTGGAGTAAATGAACATGGAGGGTATGCTGAGCAAATTTGTGCTCCTATAAATTCCCTACATCCTTTTGAATTCTCCAATCCATCTTTAGGGGTGCTGATTGAGCCTTTAAGTTGTGCAGTAAGGGGAGTAAAACGGATTTTAGCTGGTGTTAATCTATTAGCTACTTCACACCCTAAAGTTCTGGTGATTGGGGGGGGGATTTCAGGTACTCTAATTACCTACCTCCTAAATCATTCCCCCAACTTCAAGGGAGAGATTAAAGTCTATGATATCACCAAAGAGCCGCTCCCTTGGCTAAACAGATTGGGAATTGAACGGATCCAAGTTCCAGAACCAAACCAGGCACACGTGGTGGTGGAATGTTCCGGTTCACCAGGCGGTCTGGCTACAGCACTAGATCTTGTTCGTAAAGGCGGTTTAGTCTGTATCTATGGTGTTCCTAAACCAGAGATTTCTTTACCGATTTCTCCCCATGAGTTATTTATGCGAGAGATTGCGGTAATAACATCTTTTGCTGGTGCTACAGACGAAACCATTGCTGCTGCGATCGCATCCATCAAGGGCGACGAGGCATTCTTTGAACAACTGTTGGGTCGGTTTATCCCTCTTGAGAAGCTTCCTATAGAATTGACTAATTGGAGTCCACAGCCTGGAACCCGAACTGTTGTAGATCTCGACGCTTGAGGAAGATTCTGATGCAGGATGTAGCTGTGATCTTTGATATGGATGGTTTACTAATTGATAGTGAGCCGTTTTGGTCGAAGGTAGAAATCGAAGTCTTCAATGACCTTGGCATTCCCATGAACGAGAGTATGTCTTCTCAAACAATGGGTTTGCGAAACGATGAGGTGGTCAAGTATTGGTATGCTCGATTTCCTTGGACTGGTATGAGCCAAGCTGAGGTATGTCGAAGAATGATCGCTCGGATGAGTGAGCTATTGATGACCATGGGACAACCGATGCCAGGTGCAATTGAAGCCGTAAAGTTGTGTCGGGAATTAAACTTACCCCTAGCCCTAGCCACTTCATCTCCCATCGGTCTAATTGATACAGTACTCAAACGGCTCGATTTAAAGGATGCCTTTGATGTGATTACATCAGCAGAAGCGGAGGAATTTGGTAAACCCCATCCAGCAGTATATCTCACCGCTAGCCGTCGTCTGGGTATAGAACCAACAAAGTGTGTTGCCTTAGAGGATTCGGTTCGTGGCGTGATTAGTGCCAAAGCTGCCAGCATGGCATGTATTGCAGTTCCACCACCAGAAAATCTAGAGGATGAACGGTTTGCGATCGCAGATGTCACCCTTAAATCACTAGAACAAATCACGGAGCCTTGGCTGAAAACGTTTTTAGCTGACCGGTAAAAGAAGTTAGTTGCGTAGGGTGCGTTAGGGGGGTTCTAATTTTCTCGGTAGCCAGAGTTAGGTTGCTGCCCCTAACGCACCACAGTTGCGTAGGGTGTGTTACGGGAGCACTAATTTTCTCGGTAGCCAGAGTTAGGTTGCTGCCCCTAACGCACCACAGGGTCAAACAGCTTTAATGAGATCCACCCACATTGACACTCCCCGCCGAAGGAAGAACGGGGATTCTTGGATCTACGACTCGTCTTGCTAAACCAGGCCGGAACCAGGAAAAGTAGAGGACAAATCTCCCCAAGCGTGATTGATCATAGATCTAGGTTTCGGTGTGCCCCACCGTACCTTTTTTATTTTTATTTTGGGACAGATACTTTTTTATCTAAGTTTTTCATAGACGTTGTAGTCGTTAGACCAAATTACGCAATACGTATCTCATACATATTTTTTACGTTGTCTACTTATGATTAGATAGTACCTATCTGACATGCAAGTTTATTGCTTATGCTTTTATTCTATCACATCGGCTGGAAAAGCCGTCCGTTGTTCGCGTTCGCCTTTGGCGTGGCCATAGGCCAAGTTACCGTAAGACAGGGTCGCCTTGATGGTTGGCAGGCTATGCATATAAGGGTTAAAACTTTCTTTGCCGATTTTGGCGACCCTGTCTAAGGTTTCTATCCAGCGAAGGACGGGGCTAATGACCCAAACTTTTTGGTAAACAACATTGGAGCAAGATATTATGACAACCATGCAGGCTGCGGTCTGGTATGGTCCAGGACGTGAGAACTTTCGCTTAGAAAAAATAGACCGACCTGAACCTAGCCCAGGGGAAGTTTTGATACAAGTTCAGAAGTGTTTCTTTTGTGCGATGCACGCACGGGCAGTATTAGTGGGACACGCCAAACATAATCCTCCAGTCATTTTTGGTAGGATGCTGGCGGGAGATGTTGTTGCTGTAGGGGAGGGTGTTACTAAAGTCAAACCAGGGATGCGCGTTACCGTCAACCCAGAAAAACCCTGTGGAGAGTGTTTTTACTGTCAGCGAGGAGCATTAGGCCATTGCCTCAACCCAACTAAGTTACAACCCGGTGGCATGGCTGAGTTTGTATGCGTTCCGGCTTCCCTGGCTAGCGGAATCGTTGAGCTGCCCTCATCAATTCCCTACGAGTTTGCTGCCTTTACAGAAACACTAGCCTGTATCCTTCAGGGTATTGACTTATCTAATATTGGTTTGTCCGATTGTGTGGTAGTTATTGGTGATGGCGGTGTCGGACTGAGCTTCCTTCAGCTAGCGCGCTTGAGAGGTGCTACCAAAATTATTCTAGCTGGCAAACATGATGATTCTCTGGAACAGGCATCAACTTTGGGTGCTGATTGTACCGTTAATGTTACCCGAGAGTCTCTCAAAGACATAGTGATGGCCCAAACCGACGGTTATGGTGCTGATGTGGTTATTGAAGCCGTTGGCTCTGGGGAAACCTATGAAGAGGCATTAACCCTGCTCAGGTGTGGCGGTACCGCAGTTGGGTTTGGTGGAACACCCCCGGGAACTGAGTTTCGGGGCAATCCTAATTTAATTCATTATCGTTCCCTCAAGATTTATGGTAGCTATCGATATACTCCAGAGCATTTTCGTCAGGGCATAGAACTAATTTGCACAAAGAAGATTGATCTAGAACCGATTATTACCAATACTGTTCCCTTCTCAAAATTAACAACAGAAGCAGTTGATATCCACAATCAACCGGATTGCCGAGCCTTAGTGATTGATTTTGCAGAGGTTGATTAAGGTAAGCTATCAGCTATCAGCTATCAGCTTAAGCGCTACGCGCACGCTACTTGAGGTGCTATCAGCTTAAGCGCTACGCGCACGCTACTTGAGGTGCTATCAGCTATCAGCTATCAGCGTCGAAGTCTTTAGCACGAGTCATGGATTTTGCCCAGACTTTCAATTATCATTAGTCTGGAACTATTCAATTATATCGTTCTATCTTTATTTTAAGCTGACGGCTGAATGCTTACTTATTAAAGTATAATTAACTTAAAACATTGATAGCGTTTTTTGATTTGTAATTTTGAATTACTTATGATATTAGCAGGTGACTTAGGCGGAACAAATTGCCGATTAGCAGTATTTGACGAGAACCTCTCTATAGTCCAAAAAAGCACTTATAAGTGTAAAGACTATCATAGTTTTGAAGATCTGGTTGGGGCTTTCGTTAAAAGCTGTGAGCATCCCATTAAAATTGCTTGTTTCGGCTTACCTGGTCCAATCCAGGAAGGTGTGTGTAAATTGACTAATTTACCCTGGGATAAAGTAGAAGCCGCTAAATTAGTTTCAGTTACCGGTGTTCCGGTTAGCTTGCTCAACGATGTAGAAGCCAATGCTTATGGCATAGAAACCCTAAAGGATGATGACTTAGTTACTCTTAATGTCGGCACTAAAATACCAGGGGGCAATCGAGCAGTAGTATCACCTGGTACTGGCTTGGGAGAAGCAGCAACCATTGAGGTGGAAGGTCGAGTTCATGCGATCGCATCTGAAGGTGGGAGTACTGACTTTGGTCCTTTAGATGAGCTTCAAGTGGGACTGATGCGTTATGTTCAGCAAGAATACAAACGGGTTAGCTACGAGATTCTTCTAGGAGGTCCTGGCTTGGTTCGTATGTATAATTATTTGCGGGATAGCGGTCATGGCAACACCCCTGAATGGTTAGCAGAAGAAATGAGCAAAGGAGAGCCAGCCGCAGCAATTAGTAATGCAGCTCTGGCCAATAAATGTCCCCTTTGTGTGCAAGCTTTAGAGATGTTTGTCTCAATTTTGGCATCTGAAGCCGGAAATGCTGCTCTTAAGTTTTTCGCAACTGGGGGTGTTTATCTTGGTGGAGGGATTCCCCCTCGCATTCTGGATAAGCTGCATGAACCTCTGTTTATGGAACATTTTATTAATAAGGATAAGATGGTTGATTTGCTGAAGTCTATTCCTATCTATGTGATTCTTAATGACCAGGCCGCTTTGCAGGGTGCTGCTTGGTATGCTCATAGAAGTCTATCTTCAACATAACTAATCTTTATTTATTAGTATGTAAGTATGTTATAGCAGTTTTCACTGGATTGAGAACTGCTATACCAATTACCAATTACCGACTAATATCATGTCAGGATATAGCAATTATCATAGCTATGAGGTACAAAGTTCTGGGTTTTTAGGGAACAGGGAACAGGGAATAGGGAATAGGGAATAGGGAATAGGGAATAGGGAATAGGGAATAGGGAATAGGGAATAGCGAACAGCAATGCGCTGCATCAATACAGGGAATCAACCTAAAAGAAGACTGTACCTCATAACTGCGATAAACGCTATAATTACCCTTAATAAAAATCTCCCCCATCTCCCCATCTCCCCACCTCCCCATCTCCCCATCTCCCCACCTCCCCATCTCCCCATCTCCCCATCTCCCCATCTCCCCTTAATTATGGGTATTCAACCAGACTTGATATAACTAGTTGTAGCATCCATAACGGAAAATGGTCTTAGGTGTTTTGTTCCTTAATAGTTGGCTTATCAGCACCTTTGCCAGTTTTTGCTAGATAAATCCCCTCCATAATCACAGCAAAACCTAGTAAGTTAAGAATACTTAAGCTTTCTGAAAATAGAATCCAGGCCAGAATAGCAGCAACTACTGGATCGAGAAGCAGGACTAAGGAAACAAAGCCTGAAGAAAAGTGCTTGAGGCTGTATACTACTAAACCATGTCCCACAGCTTCGCAGACAACAGCTAGGGAAATCACTGCTAACCATCCTGACCAAGATATCGGGAAAATTTGATCGCTGAATATCAGAACCACTGGGATCATAAACAGTGTTCCCAAAGCACAGCGCCAAATCAGTATTCCTTCTACAGAAAACTTGGTTCGCAGTTGTTCTAATAGTAAAAAGTTTACTGCATAAAATACAGAAGATGCTAAGGCCGCAGTATCACCGATAAAATTATTGGACGATTTTAGAAAATCCTCTATTTGTAGAGTAGTTGCCCCTAACAAGGCAAGTGCCAGACCAATGAGGAATCTACGGTCAAAACGCTGCTTAAATAATAACCATCCTCCTAGAGTAGCGAAAAATGGTGTTAAAGCTCCTAGTACATTGCCATTAGCAACGCTAGTCTTAGTTAAGGACCAAGTCCATAGAAATCGACCACCCAGATGAGATATCGCTACGCCTACCAAAAGTAGGATATCGACAATTTTATAACCTGACTGTGGTTCAGAGTTCTGGTTCGATGTTTGAGTGCGTACTTGGTTTATTCCATTCCACAAACCAAAGACTAGAGTAGCTATCCAAAGACGATTGAATACTGTGGCATTAGCACTTATTTCTTGAAGAGAAAACCTGATTAATATGGCTGTTATAGATAAAGCAAGTAAGGCAATTACCAATAATATTATTGGTAGTAATTCTGATGTTTGCTCTCTATTGTCTTCTGTTACTATCGCTTTCATGGTTTGGTGTTCGCTCCTGACTCAAAATACCGTAATTTTTAAGTATTTAGCTATCCTATGACAGCTAATATAAGGCAATCATTGGGTTGAACAACCTAGGATAGTATAGACGACGTGATATATAACGTCTATACAGTTTTTTTATCGTGGTTGATTCTGATGTTACTTGGTTCTTTTTGGTCTGTTATCTTACACTCATCATGAATAGCTGATTAGCTGATAGCTTAGTCTAGTTTAGCTAAGCTATAACCTACTATTCTGCTCCAAATAAATAATAGTCTAATCATAAAGTATCCTGCTCACCAAATCAAATGGAATCAGTATCAAATTTTTATATCACGTCTGGAGGATTAGTGATGATTAACAATATCGTAATTTTTATTATGGACAATTAAACGGATTTGATCTAATATCCTGTCCGATAGTATTGGCAATGTATCCCAGGGTTTGGCTTACTATTATTGCGATATTGCGTTCGCGAAGCGTCGGGCTTTGCCCGAATCGCATTATTATTGGGTTCTCCTAACGGCTCCGAAGGATAATTCCGTAGCGGCGACCGAGCGGGCATCCCATTTCGCCTACTACTTGGCATACTACATTGATACAACAGAAGGAAACACCAGCCTTTTAGCCTAATCACTGAGTGCGATATTTGCTAAAATATACAGGATATGGTATAATTTTGGATTATCAGTAACTACGCACGTAATTTGGGCTCATTTCCCATTTCCTTGTCTACCATTAAAGTGGCAACTGATCCAAAAAATCCCCGAATAGTCCACTGCTAATGCCACTACAGCGATGACCAATACCATCCAATGCACCTTAACTGGAAACATCGAGTCAGTAGCTCAGGTAAACTATCTCCTCAGTCAGGATGGCCTTCGATTCAAAATCAAAACCTTGCCCACTGATGATATTCCTACTGGAATCCATTCCTGGCAAGTCGCCCCCAATACTAGCTCAGATGGTGTAATAGGCTCTCTCTACCTAGAAGCCATGACTGAGACAGTCCAGGAAGAGCAATGGTTAATCGCTGGCAGAGTAGTGCAGTTAGGAAAACGAGGACAGTTTGTACAACTAAAAGTTTCCAGACCAGGACAGAAAACCCTGAAGATCAGTGTCTTAGGCTCTAGCAAGCACATGAAAATTGGGGAACTGTGGGAAGTAGTTGCTAAGCGCCAACGGGATACCCTGATTTTACATCGAGCTTTACCCCAAGGAGAGCACAATTCCAATAGCCGCCCAGCTTCGAAGAAAAACCGTAGCCACAAACCGGTCGAGTCTAGGAAGTATAAACATGAGTCAACATTTCAACAAACCCAAACAACCTTGTTACAGCAGGCTCTGACCAGGCTATCAGATGACCATTATCCCTCCAAATCTACACTAGCTGCTCCCCCGACGGAAACCATTGATAGAGTCTTAGCCACGTTGAAACAGAAAACCGGTGTCAACGATTGGCAATTAGACTTGCCTAAACAGCGAGGTCGAACAAGATGGGAATGGGAAGCGTTCTCCCCTTCAACCCAGCAACAAGCACGAGTGAGTTTGAAGGGAAACTATATCCACTTATATTATTACCAGTTTCCGGATATCCCATCTGCAAGTGTTGATTCTCAATCCTATGATCGTTTAATTGTTACTCCTTTAGGAGCAGCTAGAAGCATTGGTGCCAGTTGTTTCCAAATTATGATTGGTCCGTATGAAGTAGTTTTAGACTGTGGCACTCGACCCAAAGGCTACGACCCTTTGCCCGCCTTGGACTATCTGGATAATCCTAACCTGCTCCTGATATCCCATAGCCATCAAGACCACCTTGGTGCTGTCCCCGTCTTTCACAGCCGCTACCCTGGTGCGCGGATGATTTCCACTCATGGCACCAGGGAAATTGCCCATGTCATGCTCAGGGATGGACTGAAGATACAGCAACTGAATGAAGACTCTCCAGAGTTATTTGATGAGGGCGATTTAGAACAAACCTTGTTTCAATTGGAAACTCAACCAGTAGGCAAAGACTTTGAGCCCTTACCGGGACTAATGGTAAGGTTCATCAATGCCGGGCATATCTTGGGTGCGGCTTGTATCTATCTGCGCTATAAGGATATGTCTTTACTCTACACCGGAGACTTCCACACTACCAATAGTCGCACCACTAACGGATTGAATTTAGCTGAGCTTCCTGAAGCGGATATTTTAATTACTGAGTCTACCTATGGTTCCTCTGTCCACCCCGCTAGAAGAAATCAAGAAACTGCATTGATGGAATCCATTGCTGAAGTAGTGCAAGCTGGGGGCAATGTTTTAATTCCCTCTTTTGCTTTGGGTAGAGCTCAGGAAATCCTGTTAGCGATCCGCACCTCCAAGCTATTTAATAAATTAACAGTACCCATCTTTGTGGATGGATTGGTCAGAGCAGTCACAGAGGTATTCCGAGAAAACCTGGACTTATTGCCTATTCCAGTTCAAAACTTAGTCAAGATTAATGGCCAAGAACCATTCTTTGATAAAACCAGTACACCCCCGATTATTTCTATCGAACACTTTCGGGAACGTCCGATTGCGATCGCAAAACCCAGTGTAATTGTGGCCAGTTCAGGTATGCTCACCGGAGGACCTTCAGTCTATTATGCCTCAGTACTGCTAGAGCGAGAGAATGCTGCCATCTTTATTTCTGGCTACACTGATGAGGAATCCCCTGGCCGACTCCTGCAAAGTATCAAAACTGGGGACACTATTGAACTAGATGGGAAACCAATTACCGTCAAAGCTCAAATCAAACGGTTTAACCTCTCTGCCCATACAGATAAAGTAGGACTCGGACAAGTAATCAACAAGGTAAAGCCCAAGCACCTAGTTTTAATTCACGGAGAATTAGAAGCCTTACACCAAGTAGCCCGGTCTGGAGACAATCAGTCCTTGTTCTATATCCATATTCCTGCTGTCGGGGATAAAATTGAATTAGGAGTAGCACCGGAACAGCTTTCCCGACAGCAGATTGCTAAGATTCAGCAACCCCAAGAGTTTGACGTTATGGTAGAGACTTTTGGGACCGATGCTTGGTTGCGAGTTCCCGAAGAGGTGGTGGAAAAAGACCCTCGATGGCAGACCTTGAGTATCAGCGGCATTATCAAAGCGCGATGGGATGGTGTGAATCTCAAGCTTGCTCCCATGCAACCGGAAATGATAATTCAGGAAGAAGAAATTGAAGCAGGGCTTAAGAGTGGAAAGGATTGCTGTGCCGTGTGTCAGTTTTTCAGTGGTAGATTTTGTGAGTCTCCTGATAGTCCTTTGTTTGAGCGGAGGGTTGATCCCTTGGCAATCTGTGATCAATTTCAATCTAAAGTCCAGGATATGTCAACTCTTGACACTGACCTTCTGTTGGCAGAGGAAGTTGATTATTAACAGGAGCGTTCCCCTGCAGCCGGACTTTAAGATCTTCGCGATCTTCGGGATTTTCCCGGTCTTACCCATTTCAACAAGGCGGCACCCAGATTCGAACTGGGGATAAAGGCTTTGCAGGCCCCTGCCTTACCACTTGGCTATGCCGCCACTAGTTTCTTATTCTATCATACTATATCAGTTTTCAATTTCTTTGAATATCTTTGAATTGCCCATATTCAAAACTTCCTGCGTCCAGTGCGTCCCCTTTGTCCGGTGCTGACCTAGTCAACGAAGACGCAAAGAACACTGATAAGTAGGTTTTTTAGTGGTTAATTGTACCGTTGGGCATAGTTGCCTGATTTAGATTAGTGTTATCGAAATTAGCACCATTGGTCATAGCATCCCTGAGATCAGACCTTTCTAAGTCTGCCCTGGCCAGATCGGTACCATTGAGATTGGCACCACTCAAGTTAGATCCTTTTAAATCTGTATTACTTAAATTGGCACCAGTCAGGTTAGCACCGCTTAAATCCGCATTAGCTAAATCTGCTCCAGCAAAATCGGCACCAGTGAGATTGGCATTGCTTAAGTTAGCCTGACTTAAATCAGCACCGCTGAAGTTAGCACCAGTCAGGTTAGCATTAGTGAAATCTACTCCTGACAAGTCCACATTCGTACAATCTGCCCCACTGAGGTTAGCACCCCTGAGGTCTTTCTCGATCAGGGGTGTACACTTGTTAATATGTCCTGACCCTAGATTATCGTCAAACGCTGTGGATTGGTCTTCAGGTACACTTACCTCTGTTGGCCCTGCTTCTGGGAGTGGTATAGATTCCAATAGCTCCGCTTCTGCGACTGGTCTAGGTTCTACAAAATTAGCTAACCATCCTATACCCGCAAGAGCGAGTAAGACTGTACCCATACCAATCAACATCAGACCAGATCTATGACTATGATGTTTGGGGAGTACGGATTTAGAATGCGTTCGCTTTTTAATCTCAGCAAGGGCTTTTTCCATAAATTCTGGGGGAATTTGTGCCTCTTTACCTGCTTCAATCAACTCCTTGACAGAATAGCTTTGGTTGTGCTGAGCATAGAGTTGAGCCGCTAGGGCGAATACTTGGTGGGCTTGGTCTTCAGGGATACGGTCTTTTGGGAGTTTCATAGTTATTTGGAGCGTTGGGAAGCCAGTCAGAGCGGAGATAGTATAAGTGCCAGGCTGTCAAGCCTGTCAATTTCTAATCTAGCAAGCCAGACTTTTAAGTGTTAATGGTTGGTTAATCGAGCTTGCTTACCTCTCGGCTAAACTGATCCCGAAAGTGAGGGTGATCTATCCCGCCAGTCAAGAAACTTACCTTAAAGTAACGCTGGGCCTATGGTTAATTAGCGTATGCTTTGGATTTATGCTTCTTTATCTTGCGAATACTTGGTAATATAATTGGATCTGTTCGCTCATTTCGCTCATAGTAACGTGGTCACCCTTCCTGTTCAACAAGAGCATCTGTTTAACCGCAGCCTCAACACCATCAAAGGTGTAAAACTACTGTTTGTCGAAGCAGAGCTGCTTTTCGATGTCTCTTGCCCTGATCTTGATGCCCTCAAGCAGCAACTGGAAAATCCCTTCTCGATCTTTGTCTGTGGAGAATTTAATGCCGGAAAATCCAGTGTCCTGAATCGCTTGAGTAATGACGAGCTAGCTGCTGTGGGCATACTTCCGACCACAAACTCGATTCAACCCTATTACCCAGATGGGTTTGATGGCATTGTCTTTATTGATAGCCCAGGCACAAACTCGATCATTGAACGTCACCAAGCACTGACAGAGGATTATCTACAGCATGCTGATATCATCCTGTTTGTCACTTCAGTGGAACGACCACTGACTAAATCAGAGCTAGACTTTCTCTCCTTAGTCAGTAAGATCTGGGTACGTAAAGTAATCGTTATTATTAATAAAGTGGATCTGATCACCCCACAAGAGAGTGAACAGATTATCTCACACGTTAAAGATGGACTTAGTGATGTCTTTACAGAAGTACCACCATTATTTACAGTATCAACACGCACTGGTAAAGACATCGACAGCCTACGAGATTTCTTACTAGAGTTTCTGGTAGAAGCTGAAAAAATACGGCTAAAACTTCAAGGTCCTCAGAACTCTCTGTTAGTTTACCTAGAGCAGTTAGAGAAAAAGAACTATCAGGCACGGGAGAAAGTTATTGCCGAAAAAACCATATTTGACCGATCCCTATTGCGAATCAATGAGCGCATTGAGCAATATGACCTGATTTTTGGTGTTTTTAGAGAAAAAATTCGTGACCTGTTTACCAATCTAATTCAACAATTACATAAGCTAATCCAGGATAATTTCGCCTTCATTAGCCTATTGAAAAAGCGTATTATTAGGGAAGACGATCTCCTGGAAGAAAAAGTAGCTAGGGCGATCAAGGAGGTAAAACTTGAGCAACAGATGGAGGATATTGTTAAGGAAGCAGCATCAACCCTTGTGAAATATCGAGAACAAATTATTCGCGAAGCTAGGGAAGATTTACAAGTAGCAGCAACCCTCTCAGAGGACTCATTTCAGGTTCCCGAACTTAATAGTGGTAAAATTGATACCACTGCTATATCTGAAAATCTTAAGGTAGCTTCAGAAAAGGGACTCAACAACTTTTTGACCTTGGGAACAGCTGCCGCAGCAACAGGAATTGGGGGACATGTAGTAGCCACCGCTGCACTATTTGATCTGTCAGCTTTTGTACTAGCTCTGATGTTGACCATGTTTAGCTTCAATGCAGTTCCTAAACAGCGTGATAAGGCAACCCAACAGCTTGATGAAACCTTGCGTGAGTTGCAGAATAACTATACCGATAAGCTAAAACAAGGTTTGCAGCAAGAATTGGTAAACAGCCTCAAGCAGTTCACTGATTCTCTGAAGCCGAGACTGGGGAAAATTGAGCATAAACTCGCTGCCAGTCAATCCTTGGAGGATAATTTACAAAGTCTCCGGCAGGAGATTAACGATATTCTAAAGGAGGTAGAGCAGCTATAGCTGTCATGGCTGTTTCATCGAATGATTTTTAATATTCATAGTCGCAAGCTCACGGTATACCCTGATTCGGAACGAGTGTTTGTTCATCTATTTGGTTCACAACCAACAGCATTCTGGCTAGACAGCTCTCGCATAGAACCTGGTCTATCTCGTTTTTCTTTTATGGGAGATGGTACAGGACCAAACAGCCTGCTAGTGCAATACTCGATTACTGACCAAAAACTTACCATTAACTGCTCGGGACAAACAACACATAGTAGAGAAAGTATCTTCTCCTATCTACACAGAGAACTTGAGCGCCGATACAACTGTTTAGAAGGACTTCCCTTTGACTTTAATTGTGGTTTTGTTGGCTACTTTGGTTACGAACTAAAAGCCGAATGTGGAGGAAAGCTCGTCCATCAATCGCCATTTCCAGATGCGATGTTTCTCTTAGCAGACCGAATTATTGCTTTTGACCATCAAGAGCAAGTAACCTATCTGTTGTGTCTGACTAAAAAAGGAGAAAATAGCCACGCCAATGCCTGGTTTGAAGGTATCGAAAAACAGCTTTGTACTCTACCTCCTCTGCCTCCCATTGAGTTAGACTATACTCATCGAAAAGTTAGCTTTCGATTGAGTCGTTCCTACCAGAGATATCTGGAGGATATTCAAGAAAGTCTGGATCAGATTAAAGCTGGAGAAAGCTACGAAATTTGCTTGACTAACAAAATTTATGCCAATATCGAACTTGACCCCTTGGCATTTTACCGAAGGTTGCGCCAACTCAATCCTGCACCCTACTCTGCCTTCCTAAAATTTGGCGAGCTAGCTGTGGCTTGTTCATCCCCAGAACGATTCCTGAAAATTGACCCCTCAGGTTGGGTAGAATCTAAACCCATCAAAGGAACTGCTGCACGAGGCCAAACAGAAGAAGAAGATCGACTGTTGTGCGAAGCGTTACGCACTCAGGAAAAAAACCGTTGTGAAAACATCATGATTGTAGACTTACTTAGGAACGATTTGGGCAGGGTTTGCGAAATTGGCAGTGTCCATGTCCCTAAGTTAATGGATGTGGAAACCTATGCCACAGTTCATCAACTGGTGAGTACAATTCGGGGTCGTTTGCGTCCAGATGTAAGGGTAGGAGACTGTATCCGTGCCACATTTCCTGGAGGCTCCATGACTGGTGCTCCTAAGATCTCAACCATGGAGATTATTGATCGATTGGAACTTCAGGCCAGGGGAATCTATTCCGGAGCGATCGGGTTTCTTGCACTAAACGGTGCTGCAGACCTTAACATTGTGATCCGAACTGCTGAGATTACTCCCAATCAGGTATCGATTGGTATTGGTGGTGCTCTGATTGCGTTATCGAATCCCCAGCTGGAATTTGAAGAAACCCTACTCAAGGCTCAAGCCCTAGTGCGTGCGATTGTCTACACGGTTTGTGGAGAGTTTTCCCCAGAGTTGTTTGATATTGATGGTTTACAAGCCGAGATGGTGAATTGTTAATATAGGAGTTCTCAATGGGTGAACTACCTCGTCCAGGGTTTTAGGGAGTAGGGAGTAGGGGGTAGGGAGTAGGGAGTAGGGGTAAGAAAATTAAATGTACCTTCCGAGCATCACTTGGGCGGTAGAGTACCGAACTTCGTTCGGTAAAGTTGTTGAATTGCCAAGGCTACCAAACCAAGGGTAGTAATACCAAAGATAAACGTGGCTAGGGTACTGACTCCCACTACCAGCGTCCGAACTGCGATCGCAATTTTGAGTGCTGTCTGAGAGTTAGACGTGAGGGGTTTATTAGCAAAGGTTGTAGCAATCGAGGCAGTTAGAAAATAAATAGCGCTTGTCAATCCTCCAGAAATCAATGCTCCCGTAAGGCAGCGCCAGGGCGAAGGTAGCGCTTGAGTACTCTTAGGGGTTTCCGTGTCTTGGTTAGATGTTGTCATTAGTCAAAGCGTGATTAGTCTTAAGCAGGGTTTAAACTATTACCCAGTAGCTTGTTATCTCTACTACGTGTTATGTCTACTAGTTGAACTTTCCGGAGGCTGACCCACAGGGGATTATAACCTGACACATCTCAACCAGTTATCGATACCAGGATCAATAACGAAGCTACCAGATATAATATTACCTTTGTGTTTAATGACTTAGTTTGGCGATGGAAAAATAACTGCTTCCAAGCTTTGTAGAGCTTCTTTGAAGTCTTTATTAACAATAGTCACATCAAATTCATCAGCAGCTTCAATTTCGGCTTTGGCAATAGAAAGGCGTTGGGCGATTACTTCTTCACTATCCTTACCCCTCAAGCGAATCCGCTGCTCTAATTCATCTAGACTGGGGGGTAGTACAAAAATACGCAGAGCAGAGGGAAAGGTTTTATTGATTTTCCTTGCCCCAACCAATTCTATTTCTAAAATAACAGACCTACCCTTCTCAAGAAGCTGCTTGACTGGCAAACTAGGTGTACCGTAGTAATTACCAGCGTACTCAGCCCACTCTAAAAGCTCATCCCCTATGATCATTTCTTCAAACTGGTCACGAGTGACAAAGTAATAGTGTTTCCCATGCACCTCCCCAGGACGTGGTTGCCTGGTGGTTGCTGACACCGAAAGATCAAGTTCCGGGTGTCGCTTCAGGAGCTGGCGCAGCAAGGTTCCTTTACCAACACCAGAAGGACCAGTCAATACAATGAGTCTCCCTGCTTCCATGTTGAGTCTAGTTAAGTTTCAAGCTTAATGGTTACCATTGTGACTATCTTTATTGATAACGAAGCGATGAGCAACAGTTTCTGGCTGAATTGCCGAGAGGATGACATGGCTGGAATCGGTCACAATTACCGCTCTGGTGCGACGCCCGTAGGTTGCATCAATCAGATATCCACGCTCTTTTGCCTCAGTAATGATCCGCTTGATAGGAGCAGACTCTGGAGAAACAATTGCTACAACTCGGTTTGCTGAAACAATGTTACCAAAACCAATATTAATCAGCTGAATGTCCATGAGCAACTAACGGCAAAAGCCGGATGAGAAGCTAGTATAAGTATTCAAGTACAATAGTAGCGACATTAATTTAGCCTTACAAGCCTAAAATCTGGTAAAAAACCGGATTTTAGGGAATCATCCGTTTTCACTGTTGAGTGCATAGGGTGTTTTACTCCTAGATAACCAACCCATGGCTCAAGCTGGAGCAAGGGTGCGTGGGTCACTAATCCTGGGATGATAGCTGCTGATAGGCAAGGTACACAGCCTCCAGAAACAAGTTAGCCGTGACACCTGAGGGTACCTTTTCCAAGGCAATCATGTCTTTGACCTGATCAGCCAGTTGTCGGCTTAACTTCGCTTTTGCCTGAAATGTCATTGCCTCGCGCCGGTGCAAATACTCTCGAATCATAGCAAAGTCTTCTGGCTGCAAGGGGGAGAAATCTGCCTGGGTTTGGAGCTGATTGGCTAAGGCTTGAGCCTGATCGGAGATCTCGAAGCTAGCAGAAGCAATAGGCTGCTCTTCTTGGACTACCAGAGTTCCTGCTAACCAATCTCCCAAGCGTTTTTCTCGTTTGCTAAAGATAATTAAAAATACTCCCAGGAACCATAAATCATCAACAGGTCTTAGCAAAGCACGTAGGGTAGCTTGCTGTAGTCTCACTGGTCTAGCATCATCACGAATGACACGAATTTTGCCATAGCGCTTACCGGGTGTTTGTCCCTGCCATAGGGTTTCAAACAAAACGAAATAACCCACGTAAATCGAGAAAGTAATAAATAGATAAATTGCTAATAGCCACAGCCTTAAATCATTAATACCAAAAAAATAGTCTAATAAGTCCAGCAGTTGGGAAGATAAAACGCCCCAAGCAATTAGAAATACTAATAAAATGAATCCTAAGACAATATAATCAATTAGCAAGGCATAAGCTCGACTGCCAATCCCTGCTAAGGTTAATTCTAATTCAACACTTTCTGGGGTTTGTATAGTGACTCGATTAAAAAAATTAATCGGTGTTGAGGTTAGCTTCCCCATAGCTGCAAATCTATGCCTTCTTTACGACTACATAGATCGTAGTATATCACTGATTTAATGGCTTGCCAGAAGGGAACCAACAACGCACCACTAGCAAAGCTCAGCCCAAAAACTAGCACTAAATACAGCCAGATAAAAATTGCTGAGTCTTGAGGAAACCAAAGAGATAAAACAGTTTGTATGATGAATGTAGCTATCTGTACAGCAATCGAAATGGGTAGTGATATTAAAAAGCCAACAACTACTATCCCTTGAATACGTAATATAAATCCCTGAGTTAATTTCCAGCTGCGACCAATGGCTGCCCTGGCACCGATGGGATTTTCTATAGCCAGCGGTATTTCATAAATCAACAAGCGAGATATAAACCAGATAAATCCAAAGAAAAAAGCAATCATAAAAATACTCAAAACCAGAAATCCTATGATAAGCATAGCAACACTATTCTCAGGGAGAGTATCGAGACTATCTAAAATAGTACTGCTATTCCCAGAAATTGAAGCAAGGACTCCGATCAAGATACTAATAATAACAATAATTACCATTATTGCCACCCAAATTATCAAGGATACTAGGATTGCTACTCCAAACGTTATCAAGGATACTAGGATGCCTGCTCTGAGAAAACTCCACATCCGAGGATTGACATGGCGGCGTGCCTCATTCACTGTTTCTGGACGTTCAATGATTTCCCTAAACGCTAGACGTGAAATTAGCCCAAACATGGCAGAAAACTTAGCCCAGCCATATATGGGAACTAATAGCCATAGATAACCGATAAAAGCTAGACGATAATATAACTTAAAATGGTCGCGGTAGATCCGCAGACCTACATTAACGACATTACCAATACTGAGTGGTCCTAAAGATTGGTTGGGACTAGGCTCATAAGACATGGGTCGATGGGGCTATTGATGGCAAGAGAAGTGTTAACGCTATCTTAAGGGAGGTTTACGAAAATTACACGGAAACTTTATGAATATTAAACGTTGGATTGGGCGGCGGGAAGCAAATTGGAAACAGTTGGATACTCTCCTGCAACAAGTGGAGAAACGAGGAATCAAGTCCTTGCCAGCATCCCAAATCAAGGAACTCGCTAGTTTGTATCGCTCCGTCTCAGCGGATTTAGCCCGTGCTAGAACTAACCAAGTAGGCCATACCCTGGTCAAGGATTTACAACGACTCACCTCTCGGGGCTATAACCAGATTTATCAAGGTTCTCGCCGTCAAGACTGGCAAGGCTTAGGGGAGTTTTGTCGCTGGGGTTTCCCTGCTGTAGTGCAACAGACCTGGAGTTATATTGCGATCGCAACCGCAGTGTTTCTCCTCGGAGCCTTAATTGCCTGGTGGTTGGCTTGGCAAGATCCAGTGTTTATCTCCCTAGTGGTTCCGGAACAGTTAATTGAACAAGTACGCGATCGCCAGGAATTGTGGATGGGTTCGATTTTGGGCATGAAACCCTTAGCCTCCAGTAGCATTATGATTAACAATATATCGGTATGCTTTCGGGCAGTAGCTGGTGGGATTACCTGCGGTGCCTTTACCCTATATGTCATGGCATTCAACGGAATACTGATTGGTGCCATTGGAACCTTAGTGGGTCAAAATAACTTAGCTTATCCCTTCTGGGCATTTGTGTTTCCCCATGGTTCCCTGGAATTACCCGCTATCTTCTTTGCTGGTGGAGCCGGTTTACTCATCGGTAGAGCAATTCTGTTTCCAGGCCAATATCGCCGGGTAGATGCATTGAAATTTTATGGCTCCCAAGCGGCTCAGTTGATGTTTGGGATTGTGCCGATGTTGATTATTGCTGGTATTATTGAAGGGTTTTTATCTCCCAGTCCCTTAGTGCCATCATTCCTCAAGTATTTGGTTGGAATCGGACTGTTTAGCCTTTTGGTTATATATTGTAGTAGCCGGAAAGTCGAGGATACTTCAAAGTAGATTCCGAGCTTTGACTCGTAAGTAGCTCTCAACCAGTTGCTGACTAATCTGATTGGCTGGTGCATCCAAGACCAGAACTCCTTTTTGCTTCAACCGGGCAAAGGCAACTTGGCGCTGGGCAATTAAATCCAGAGCGACAGCACGGGTATAAGCGGCTTGCCCCGGGTCAGGGTTAAGATCAACACTAATTCTCTTTCTCCCCTGCTCCTGGTATCCCCTGTTCCAAAGCTGGTCTTGACTGACAATTTTCTCTAACTGAGCCGTATTAGGGGGAGTGTGCGCTAATTGGTCAACAAGGGGGTCTCGAAGGGTGACACAAAAAGGTAAGTAGCGAGGGGTGAGGCGTTCTAGGGCTGCTAGCAATTCAGCGGAAGCAGTAACATCCACGATGTCTGTAATCAGTACGACTAAAGCACGACGAGTTTGCTGATTAACGACTTTTGTAACAGCACCAAAATAGTCTGGTTCTAATAACACTGGCTGAATCGGAGTGAGGCGTTCTATGAGTTTCGATAGTTGATGTTGACCCCGTTCTGGTGGAATCCAGGTCGTTATGTCTCGATCAAAGACACCCACCCCCACGCGATCGCCCCGATGTAACCCAGCTAATGCTAGGGCTAGAGTACTATTCAATCCCCAATCAAAGCGCTTCAGTTGAAGTACCTGTGCGGTCATCAACCGTCCCCGGTCCAGTAATATAATTAAAGTCTGCTCTTTTTCCGGTTCCAGCACCCTTACTAAAGGGCGAGAGCGGCGAGCAGTGGCTTTCCAATCAATCAGGCGAGTGTCATCACCAATGCCATACTCCCGCAGTTCAGCAAATTCTGTCCCACTACCCAAGCTTCGGGAACGGCGCATGGTACCAGTATTTTCCAGGGTGAGGCGAATAGAAAGCGATCGCAACGTGACTAAGTCTGGATAAACTGCTACGTTCTGACTCCCTGGGATTTTCCAATCATCCCACACCAAGCCCCAAGGACTCAACTGGCGCACGTGAATATCTCCCCAGTGAAACTGACCTCGTTTGGCTGGGTGAACCGTATAGGTTAGTTCCTTGTTACTATTCCGGTCAAGGGTAGCAGTGATGGTTGGGGTGGAAACAGCAAACTCTAATGGATAGTAGTCCTTAATCAGAATTCGAGCAACCTGATTTCTAGATTCCACTGACAGCACAATCAGATTATCTCGCCCAATCGATAACCGTTGTAAAGGGGTGCGGGTTACCTTCACTCGGTTAGGTTTGACCCGTTTTCCATCCCATAAGGCTAAACCAAGGACAATTCCATCAAAGACAAGAGTACTAATTAGACTGATTTGCTGATTAAAAACAGTAGCGAGTAATAATGCGATCGCAATCCCTAGAATTAACAGTAAATACGTTCGTTGTGAGGGAATCATAGTTTTTTTTGAGTGCTGAGTGCTGAGCCACTCACCTAGGCACTGGAACTTGCTTGAGTAATGAAGCAATTACGCCATCGATCTGTAACCCATCTAACTGCACCTCTGGTTTCAGAATCAGACGGTGACGGAGTAGAGGGAGTGCGATCGCTTTTACATCATCCGGTGTCACATAATCCCGTCCTGATAACACAGCTTGGGCTTTACTGGTTTGTAACCAAGCTACAGCAGCTCTCGGGGAGGCTCCCAAAGCTAAATCAGGATTTTGCCTGGTTTGCTGAACTAAGGCTAGCAAATAATCCAGCACCTTCTCGTCTACTTGGATAGCTTTAACCTCTTGACGAGCACTAAAAATTTGTTCTACAGTTGCTAGAGGTTTCAGACGTTCTAAATCCAAACGGCGTCCACGAAATCCTTTCTGAGTATTGAGCAACATTTGCTTTTCTGCCGCCGCGTCTGGGTAATCCACTACCAGCTTGAATAAAAATCGGTCTAACTGAGCTTCTGGTAGGGGATAGGTGCCTTCAAATTCTAGAGAGTTTTGGGTAGCAATCACCCAAAATAATTCAGATAGAGGCAATGTTTCCCCGTCCAAGGTGACTTGCTGCTCTTCCATTGCCTCTAGCAGTGCTGCTTGGGTTTTGGGTGGGGTGCGGTTAATTTCATCAGCAAGCAAAATCTCAGTAAAGACTGGTCCTTTTTTCAGGGTAAAGTTGCGGGTATTCAGGTCAAAGATATTGGTTCCTAAAATATCCGATGGTAGAATATCTGGGGTTAACTGAATTCGCCGGAATTCGGCTTGGATTAGCCTTGCTAGAACTTTGACAAGCAAGGTTTTACCGGTTCCTGGTACCCCCTCAATAATGACATGTCCACCACTAAGCAACGCTACGAGTAACTGTTCGACTAGGGTCGATTGACCGACAATTATTTTGCCAAGGGTTTGCTTGAGGCGGTTCAAGACAGGGAGATCATTGGTCATTTGGTTGATTAGCTATCCTGAACGGACCGTCTTCGTGGTACCAGGATAGCATGGGCAAACTCTGGTTGATTGGGGGTCGGATTAGTTAGGTTTATACGCAGTAGTTTAAGCAATCGGGCAGTTGTGATCATCCCATCAATCAATACGAATTTTCTGCCATTTTCCCAGCCATTTTAGTAAGTCTGACTCCCTAATACGACGTTTACTAGATTGAATTTCCAGCAATTGTTTCAGTTCTGTAGCTGGACGTCCAGTTTGCTCAACCCAGGCATCAATTAGAGCTTGCTCCTCCAGCAGAGTCTGTCCTAATCCCAGTGCTTTTTGCAGTTGCAGTTGTTCGTCTTTTCCCACAACTTCCAACACAAACTCACTGCTGCCTGCTTTTTGCAAAACACCTGCTAATGCTCGGATGTAGGCTTCGCTGTTATCCACGACTGGTTCAGATAAGCTCAATGGTTGTCCAAAGCGCCGATTCAGAGCCCAGATGGCAACCAGAAGAATGATTAATCCTTGGATAAAGGCTGGCAACATAGGGGTTTTCCCTAAATAACTGAATAGAGTCTCACCTACCTCTCGCTTGATCACATCTACATCTTTGTAACCGTGGAGGTATTCATCCACCCAAACCAGATTTTGGTTAGTTAAATTCCCCTCTGGTTTCAAGGGAGTAACCAGTTGGGCTAATAATTCATAGTTAGCCGGAAAGTCCTGATAAGCATTGGCAGCAAGATCCGATGTAGTGGCAAAGATAACTCTACCATCACCAATAGGCTTTTCCCAAACCACCGCACCAAAGCGATCGCTTAAAATTTTCTTCCCCTGATTACCCTTGTATCGCCGCCTGGTGTTAACCTTAACCTTTCCCGTTGAAGCCTCTTGGAGAGTACTAAAATCAGCGTCTGTCACCGGCTGCTTGACTCCCAAAATCACCATCGTATTGCCCTGTTTAATCCATTCTCGCTCTTTACCATAAATAGCATCTACTGTCAACCAACTAGTGACACGCAATAAGGTAACCGAGCCTTGAGCATCTGTCTGATTCGCTAAATCCTCAAAGGGTTTTTGCCAACGCTGTACAGGAGTTCCCCGTTTTGCCATGTAAGCGTACCAAGCGCCATAGCCATAGGGAGCGCGGCTGTAAGTAGAACCGCTATTGATTTTATTATTAGCTGGAGCAGCTACCAGGGTAATCATAATTAGTACCACCATTGCGATCGCACTAATTACCCCTAACCGACGCCTAGGAAATTTCATCCTTCATCCTTGGCCTTAAGGCCGTAGGCCACGCTGCGCGAACGGCCACGCTACGCGAACAACCTTTATCTGCTGATAAGCCTCCTTGCACCGTTCAAAAACCTGACTAGAGACTTCGGCGTTACTAAAACATAACTGCTGGTGGGTGATCAGTAAGATTTGGTATGGTTTAGGTTGCGGTAATTGCTGGATGAGTTGTAGATATTCTCCATCCGTGCGACTGGGATGGCGAGGGGCAATGCCAGTATCGTGTAATTGCTGCAACATCCCCATATACAAGCAACGACAGGCTTCGGTGTAGTTACCCTGCTGCTGATAGTTTTGCGATCGCTCCCACCAATTGACCACTGATAATTCTGGAACTGGTCGTTTTGTCACTCTGTTTGCAGCTTGATTCAGTTGCTGGTAATAATAACTAATATAAGGATGTAATCCTCTCAACAGCCGCACCCCTAGCCAGCTTAGGATTACAGCAACAAGTAACCAAAACGTTATCCTAATCCCCCGGGCTAGCATAGGAGACAGTAACCAAGATGGCAGTGAGCCTTGGGCTTGGTCAAGAGGCACCTGAGACATTGTCAGCTCCCACCACTCCCCGAATTGTCGTTGCAGCAGCTGCAACTGCCAATCCAAACTGTTTTTTTCAAAGGAACCAGTAGACATGTCACTAGTCAAGGCACAAGTTAAGATACTAATAACTAATAATGTTACACAGCGGATTTAGGGCATGGATTAAGTCATCCGTGCATCTGTGTTATTATTGTGTGTAGTCCACCCTTCTATTCTTGCCCATTTCCCATGATCTAAAATAACAGTACTTGAAGCCGGTAAAACTGCTATTTACTAACATGACAAGTCTCTATACTGACATTGATATCAATGTCCCAAAGCAGAAGGTTTGGCAAATTTTGTTCCATAAACAGCAGTGGAAGTACTGGAACACGTTTCTATTTGATTGTGACTCAAATTTACGGTTTGAGCAGGGCAAAGAAGTCTTTCTCTCGCTGCGACGGCTTCCCAATGAAGAAGAGACAGAATTTGAGCCATTGGTGACACAAGTTCAGCCTGGTGTGTGTCTAAGTTGGGTGTCTTCTATCCCTGGCTTTCGTAGTGAATGTGTATTTGATTTGCAAGAAATAGGAGTGGGTCGTACCAAATACTTCCACAAACACTCTTATTCAGGTATATTGTCTCGGGTGTTTCTACCCTTTATCCGAGAGGATGAGTTACGGGGTATTAAACGAATGGCATGGGAGTTGAAGCGTTATGCTGAGGGGTTTTAGAAGGTTAGTATGGCGCTAGCACACCCTTACTCCGGGTGAAGTGTTAAAGATGACACTGTAGACACTAACGACTTAACCACACCCGGAAGCACTGGTTTACCTGACAAGTAATCCCTTAGTAACTAATTCCTTAGTCAAGATAGCCCATAAGTTCATCTGTCCCTTCACTAACATTTGTAGCAATAGGACGATTTTGGGGTAATGGCTTTACGCTCAGCTGTTTCCTATCGATGTATCCTGAGGATCCAGTTCCTTTAGCAGTGAATTGGATTTCCT
>NZ_JAAHHW010000240.1 GCF_010692325.1 Moorena sp. SIO3I8
CAGTTTTTTGAATTTTGTCAGATTAATCGAGATTTACGGATTGAACGCACGTCAGAGGGAGAAATAATTGTTATGCCCCCAACAGGCAGTGGAACCGGAGGTCGAAATTTCAGTCTCAATGGTCAGTTGTGGAGTTGGGTAGAACAAGATGGCACAGGCAAGGGTTTTGACTCTTCTGCTGGCTTTAAGCTTCCCAATGGTGCGGAGCGCTCCCCTGATGCCTCTTGGGTAACCTTAGAAAGATGGGAAGCCCTAACACCTCAACAACAGGAAAAATTTGCTCCTCTATGCCCAGATTTTGTGATTGAATTGCGTTCCCCCAGTGATAGCGTCAAAGACCTCAAGGACAAGATGAAAGAGTACATGGACAATGGCGCGAGGTTGGGGTGGTTGATTGACCCCAATAATCGTCGAGTGTATATTTACCGTCCTGGTGGGGAAGTGGAGCAGTTGGACAATCCTGCTACGGTAAAGGGGGATGAGTCGGTGCTGCCGGGTTTCGTGCTGAAGCTGGGGAAAATCTGGTAAGGGCAGGAGTTATCACCACCATTGTCACTTGTAAAATTAAGGGTTTCTCCACCCTTCAATAATTCTAATTGCTACATTCAAATATGGGTTATCAAGGAATTGTTCAATTGCTCCTTGACCACCTTCTTTGATAGCATTAACTAGCCTTTCTTTCTTGGTTGGTGTAATGGCTGCACTGACAAAGTCTTTTTGCTCTGCTTCTGTGGCAGTAGGGTTGGTTTTCTCTAGTTGTTGGAGTAATTGCTGAATTTCAGCTGCTGCTTCCGCTAGATTTTTGTCAGCTTCCTCGTAGTTATTTTGATTAGCATAGCCTTGCTGACGACTACCAGACTGAGCTGTGTCAACATAGCTTCCAATGTTAATATTGGCACCACGCTGGTCATATTTAGTAGTTTCTTTATCTGCCATTGTTTCAACAACTCGCATTAATATAGTATTGTCTTTACGTATATATTCTATTTGTTCAGAATAAAACTTTATTTTTTCATCTTTAGCTTCTAACATTGGCTTGTATTTTGCCCAAAATTTTCGCTCGTATTCTGCTTCATCAACCTCCTCAGGGACTTTGACACGAATAACAAAAGCACCGTCGCCTTTATTTTCTATAGTCTGTATGACTGGTAGCTCTCCTGTTTCGCTTTCTACTCGAACTCGAAGGTCTTGAAATGTCTTCAGAAAAGTCTGCCAGTCGATACCATCTTTAAAAATCAAATCGACAGTATTGGAAATTTTCTGAGCTAACTTAGCAAATTCACCCGGTTCAAAATTTCTCTCTTGGTCAGCAGGACGACGTTGAGGGTCTGGAGCCTTTTTGGTAGGTAGTTTCAGGAAAATATAATCGCATTTAATTTCAATTAATTTAGTAGTATTGCTGATTCCCCAATCTTCGATATATGCTCCCGTTAAGGTGGCTCTGGTTAAATCTGCTCCTTCTAGTAACGTTTGAACTAACTTAGCTCTGGATAAATTAGCATTTTGTAAGTTAGCTCGGTTTAAGTCTGTTCCACTAAAGCTAGCATCTTGTAGATTAGCTCCCTTTAAATTAATACCTCTTAAGTTGAGCCGCTCAAAGTTTTTATCTTGTCCCTCTCCAGTTATCAACAATTGTCTAATATTTTCATATTGAAGGTAGCTTGTTCCTGGTCTAACTCGATCAAGTTTAATAGTTTTCCGCCAACAAGTACAAGTGATAATAGCCTCCCTTAAATCTGTACTTTTAAGAATAGCTCCCGTGAAATCAGCATCGGTTAAATTGGCCTTGCGAAAACTGGTTCCTCTTGTGGCAGCACAAGCAATAGCAATACTACGAATCCAGGCATCTCTGGGGTCCCCTTTTAGAGTACGCCAGCCCAAGTAAATACTAAGTAAAACGAAGGCTACGGCTCCGGGTACGGCTCCGGCTCCGGCTCCTGCTATGGCTCCGGCTACGGCTCCGGCTACGGCTACAGCGAAGGCTACGGCTACAGCGAAGGCTCCGGCTAAGGCTCCGGTTCCGGCTACGACTACGGCTATGGCTACGGTTCCGGCTATGGCTACGGCTCCGGCTCCGGCCATGGCTACGGATCCGGCGAAGGCTTCGGCTTCGGCTCCGGCTCCGGCTATGGCTACGGCTACGGCTCCGGCTACGGTTCCGGCTACGGCTACGGTTCCGGCTACGGCTACGGTTCTTTCGATACCTTGACGAAGGATAACAGCAATTGAAACAATTATTACAACCAAAACTATCCAGCCAAAGACTTGTTGCCGTTCGCTAGAGTCAAATATTAACGCTATTGCCATCCCACCCAATAAAGAGGCAAATCCTGATAGTCCTGAGATTACCCATGAAACCAACAAAAGAACAATTACCCACCTTTTCTGTAATCCTGCCTTCGCTTTACAGAACTGAGTGCCCTTTAGAGTAGCATTCTTAAAATTCGTTCCTCTAATATCCGCTTCACTAAAATCTGCTTCACTAAAATCTGCCCCTGAAAGGTCTTTTCCCCGGAATGACTGACCTCTAAGATTTACCCTACGGAAATCCCTTTCTCCTGCTGCATATCGTCTCAGAACTTCATTATCTTTCATCAGCCAGAATTATATATAGGAAAGGAAACAGGAAGTAGGAAATAGGGAGCAAAACTTATTACAAGTTATTTTAATTGAAGTGAATTATGTATCGCTTTATAGTATAAATTACAACCAATAAATCAAGATTCCGGAAATACTTTTCCGAATAAATATGGAGTGGCATCAAAAATAAACTATATAGTGTTGATACACACTCCCTTCACAACCCTGCCGCTGTTCTGCTTTTGTGATCAACTTCGCTGCGGTAAAAGCGATTAGCCCAAAGGGCTACGCTACGCGATCGCACCTATACGAGGGAAGTTTAGTTGTAGTTAGTTATTATAGGACTTACGAAGTTGAGTTGGTTTTGCCCCCCTAACCCCCCAATTTTGGGTGGTAATGATGTCAAAGTCCCCCAGAATTGGGTGATTTAGGGGGCTTTGCGTAAGTCCTTTATTAGAATAAGCAGTTATTGTCAATACAGTGATAATAATTCTTAATAAACCCCTATTGATTGTGTTTATTAACTTACAGACTGTTCCAGACAAATATCCAGGGATAGGTTGTTGTAGCTAAAACCGACTTCTACCATTGCGATGCTGGCAAGGAGCCGCTAAACGCGATTGGCCGTTGGCCACGCTACGCGATGAAGCAAAGCTTCCGCTAAAAGCGATTAGCCCAAAGGGCTACGCTACGCGAACGCATTAAGTTCTGGATAGGGTGCATCTCCTAAAAGCTGTTTGACTGATGGTGCGTTACGGTGCGGGCTGTTTCAACAAGGGGCGAAGAGGGGGAAAATCATGGCTCGCCCGCCCCTAACGCACCCTACGCCTTCAACCTTCAAGCTTCTGATGGTGCGTTACGGTGCGGACTATCCCAACCCTGGCGAAGAGGCGAAAAATCATGGCTCGCCCGCCCCTAACGCACCCTACTGGCGTGGCAAGCTTAAAATAGTGTAATAGACAGAAAACAAACTGGATAATATGGGAAGAGGTCGTCGGGTAATGGTTTTTCTAACTTCAGACCAGAGAGAAAAACTGGAAGGAATTAGTCGTAATG
>NZ_JAAHHW010000241.1 GCF_010692325.1 Moorena sp. SIO3I8
GGGTTCAACAAGAGAAAAATCTAGAATTACAACGTCGTTTAACTCCATCCGCCTTAGAGTGGAATAATCAGCAACAAGCAAAGTTTCTTTGGAATGCTAACCCCTATTTAGATGTATTAAATCAAGAGGTACTCAAATCTCCTGATAACAATTGGTTAAACCAAGTAGAAGCGGAATTTATACAACAAAGTATTAAGCGAAGACGTAAAAACAGTATTATCGGTTGGAGCCTGCTAAATGTTGCATTTGTAATATTAAGTAGTGCGACTTGGGTTGCAATTAATTCTACTATTGATGCTCAAAACAGATTTCTTGAAGCTTCTAGTGCTTTAACAGAAGAGCGTTTAGCCTCTAAGCATGAGTTAGAAGCACTCATAGAAGGTATTAAAGCCGGAGAACATCTGAAAAGTACGGTTCCATTTGTGGTTAGAGAAGACACCAAGATGCGAGTTATCCTTGCTTTAAGAAAGGTAGTTTACGATATGAGGGAGCGCAACCGCCTAAAGGGACATGATGGGGATGTTATGAGTGTAGCTTTTAGCCCTGATGGTAAGATGATTGCTTCAGCGAGTGCGGACAAGACCATCATATTATGGCGGCACGATGGTAGAATACTCCAAAGGCTTAAAAAGCATAAAGACCAGGTTTTTAGTGTTAGCTTTAGTCTTGATGGTCAACTTCTCATCTCTGCTAGCTCTGATGACACCATAAAGCTGTGGCAGCGTCAGCGTAATAACACTTTCACATTGCTCAAATCGATAACAGATAAAGAAGGAATGGCGGCTGTTAGTTTGAGTCCGGATAATCAAACTATAGCAACTGCTACCAATGCCAGAGGAAAGCATACCGTAAAGCTTTGGCATTACAATGGCAAACTACTCTCAACTTTTCCAGGACACAAAGATCAAGTTAGGGATTTAAATTTTAGTCCAGATGGTCAAACTCTTGCTTCGGCTAGTTTGGATCGGACTATCAAAATCTGGAATGTAAAAAACTATAAGCTAGTCCAAAATATAAAAGATATTAAAAAATTCTTTGGAGTACGTTTTGTTGACAACCAAACAATTGCGGCGGCTAGCGCTGATAATACGGTGCAACTTTGGAATGTCAAGGGTCAACAAATCGGCACTTTTAGAGGTCATCGCGATGATGTACTTTACTTGGATGTGAGTCGGGATAGTAAAATGCTCGCTTCTACCAGTAGCGATCAGACAGTTAAAATTTGGAGTATAAAAGATCTTCAACAGCTGCAAAATATACAAATTACTAACGGAACTATCAATCAACCTAGTTTTAGTCCGGACAGCAAAATGATTGCTTTAGCTAGTACCGATCAATCTGTAAGTATCTGGAGTCGCCATGGTATAGTATCGCCGACAATTTTACAAGGTACTAGGCTTAGTTTCAGCCCAGACAGTCAGGTAATTGTCTCAGGAAATGAGGATGGTACTGTTAAGCTATGGCATAGAGATGGCAAGTTGTTGCGTACTTTTAAAGCACACAATCAGAGACTATTAAAAGTAAGCTTTAGTCCCAATGGTAAAATGATTGCTTCTGTTAGTAAGAACGGGACGCTAAAACTCTGGAACCTTAACGGTAAATTAATTAACACTCTGAAAGAGGACAAAACGAGTGTTTTAGGTATGGGCTTTAGCCCCGATGGCACAAAAATTGCCTTAGCCAATAGTGACAAAACAGTGAAGCTTTGGGATATCGATAATATGTTTACATTACGTAAAACTTTTGTCGGTCATAATGCGGAGGTTAGGAGCGTTAGCTTTAGCCCTGATGGCAAAACAATTGCCTCAGTCAGTGATGACAAAACAGTGAAGCTTTGGGGTTTGGATGGGAAATTACGCAAAACTTTTTTCGGTCATAAAGCTCCAGTTTTGGATGTCAGTTTCAGTCCCAACGGTACAATGATTGTGACCGCTAGCAGCGACAGAACTATAAAAATTTGGAATCTAAATGGCAAATTAATTGAAAGTATTGAGGATAACAAAACCCGTTTTTCAAACGCTAAGTTTAGCCCTAGCGGTCAAACTTTAGTTTCAGGAAGTAATGATGGAACGATTAAACTTTGGAATTTAGACGGCAGTCTGTTGGAAACCTTGTCAGGGGATGATACTTATATATATGATGTCAGTTTTAGTAATGACCGTAAAATAATTGGTTCGGCTGGCTTGGAAGAAAAGGTAATTCTTTGGAATTTTGATTTGGATGATTTGCTCAGGCGTAGTTGCAGTTGGCTGCATGACTATTTGAAGAATAGCTCAAATGCCAATCAGAGTAATATTTGTCAGCAAAATTAACTAAAACCTCCTATTCATATATTCTAATATACCAAAAAAGTTAAATTGGATTTCGTTGGTTGAACCGATATACTGATAGGCTTAAACATTTTTTACAGAAGAAATCGTCTGATTATGATAATATTAGATATTACTATTAACCCCTGACTATTACAACCTCAATTTTAAACGCATATGCCACTACCAATTTATCCCTCTAATCTCCACATGTCCGACTACCGAAAGGCTGAGAAGTTGTACGATGAAGCTATGAAAATTGCTGATACTGATAAGACAACAGCCATAGATAAACTTCGAGAAGCAGAGGGGCTCTTGATAAGTTGTGATGAGACGAATGGACTCAAAATAGTACGAGAGGAAATCAAGAAACGTGGAGGATAGATTGAGCGATCAACACAGTTAACTTTCATCTCGATCCCAAGAGCGATCGCCTTGTCACAACTCTTAGCACAAAAGTGCGATCGCCTGATTAAAACTCTGAGCATAGAAGTGCGATCACTAAAGTTGATCTTCGTTGAGAAGTAGTGCGGTAAGCGCAGCTATGCCTGTAGGGCTTATCGCACCGAAAGATAAACAACTAACAAGGGAACTGTCTTGATGTCTGAATTTTCGAGAAATATGGCATTTGTCATCGGCATCAATAATTATACCAACGGTATTTCCCCCCTACAGAATGCCGAGAATGATGCCAAACAGCTGGTGGAACTGTTGCGGAAACAACATGGTTACCAAGTCTGGGTGTGCTTGAATGAACTCGCCACCCTCAAGAACTTAAATCGATTTCTAGACAAAATCCTACCAGAACAAGTAGGTGAAAATGACCGCTTGCTATTTTACTTTGCAGGTCATGGCATTGCCCTGAATGGGGATGATGGTCCGGCAGGTTATTTAATTCCCCAAGATGCTCAATTGAATGCCACTCAAACTTACTTACCGATGGCTAAGTTGCAAGAATCCTTGGAGAAACTACCCTGTCGTCATTTTCTGGGAATTCTTGACTGTTGCTTTGCGGGAGCCTTTCGTTGGTCAAGCACTAGGGATTTATTAACTGCACCAGAGGTGATCCATAAAGAGCGTTATGACCGTTTTATTACTGACCCCGCTTGGCAGGTAATCACTAGTGCTGCCTATGACCAAAAAGCTTTAGATGCCTTCAATTTTAACCCACATTCCGCAGGTGTGATTCCAAAATCCGGTATTTTTAAAAGATGAGTAAAATTGAAGCGTCTAATATCAGAGTACAGGATCTTGACCACTGTGGAATAGTGGCTGGAATTTGTGATGAAATC
>NZ_JAAHHW010000242.1 GCF_010692325.1 Moorena sp. SIO3I8
GCAATCGGATAAGTTACGGCCTATCCGCAATTTCGAAAATATTGAAGCGATCGCCAAAAACACTGAAGCTACAGCAGGCATTATCCCAGACTTTGACTTAAGGGAATATCAAGAAGCAATCCTAGAAAGCTATGGTAATGTTAAATTAGATAGTTTAGATACCGATGGCTCTGCCTATAATCAACTAAAACTATGGAATATATTTATCCCCCAAAATGTGCGAGAGGTTCATGACTTGATGCCAGAGGCGATTCATGAACTGCCTAAAGATTATTATCAAAAACTGCGAGAGAGTGGTCAACTAGAACAGGAAATTGACCAAAAGGAGCTGGAAAAAGCTAAAAAGCTTTATTATCAACAGCCAATTAAATCGGTATTGGATGTGATCAAGGACTCTCAAAGCTATCGGTATTTGGTGGTTTTAGGAGACCCAGGCTCTGGTAAATCTACCTTGCTGCAATATTTAGCATTGGAGTGGGCAAGAACAGATATAACTACTGCCTTTTCTCTACCAATTCCCTTACTGATTGAATTACGCACCTATATCCGGAATCGCGATAGTGGACAGTGTAATAACTTTTTGGAATTCTGTCATCAAAGCAGTGGAGCAATATGTCATCTCAATCAACATCAAATTCATGACCAGTTAAAAGCTGGTAATGCCTTAGTGATGTTTGATGGCTTGGATGAAGTGTTTGATTTAGGGAAACGAGAAGATGTGATTACGGATATTCATCGCTTTACCAATACCTATCCCAAGGTAAGAGTAATTGTGACATCTCGCGTCATTGGTTATAAACCCCAACGGCTACGGGATGCTGAATTTCGTCATGTTATGCTCCAAGACTTGGAGTCGGAACAAATTCAAACCTTTATCGAGCACTGGCATGAATTAACCTTTACGGATCAAGCCGATAAAGTTAGGAAACGGGAGCGCTTACAAAAAGCAATAGACACATCCTCCCCCATTCGACAACTGGCGCAAAATCCCCTATTACTAACGATGATGGCAATCCTGAATCGCAATCAAGAATTGCCTCGTGACCGTTCTGAACTCTATAACCAATCCTCTCGATTACTGCTCCATCAATGGGATTATGATTATGACCCTTATGGAAATGAGGCAAAGTTAGTCCGTGATATTCGCATTAAAGCTGTAGTAGCAGTAGCCACCCATTGGCAAGACCACCCAGATACCTTGCCCCTACTTCAAGAATTGGCTGGCTCTGATACTGATCTAGATCTGCGAGTTACAGCAATTAAACAGTTAGCTCAAGGTTACAAAGACCACCCAGATGCCTTCGCCACACTTCAAGAATTGGCTCGCTCTGATACTGATTCGTGGGTGCGGCGTACAGCAATTGAACAGTTAGCTCAATGTTACAAAGACCACCCAGATGCCTTCGCCACACTTCAACAATCGGCTCGCTCTGATACTGATCTAGATTTGCGAGTTACAGCAATTAAACAATTAGCTCAAGGTTACAAAGACCACCCAGATGCCTTCGCCACACTTCAACAATTGGCTTGCTCGGATATTTATGTGTTAGTGCGACGTACAGCAATTGAACAGTTAGCTCAAGGTTACCAAGACCACCCAGATACCTTAGCCCTACTTCAACAATCGGCTCGCTCTAATACTGATTCGCGGGTGCGAGCTACAGCAATTGAACAGTTAGCTCAAGGTTACCAAGACCACCCAGATACCTTAGCCCTACTTCAACAATCGGCTCGCTCTGATCCTGATTCGCGGGTGCGACGTACAGCAATTGAACAGTTAGCTCAATGTTACCAAGACCACCGAGATACTTTACCTCTACTTCAACAATCGGCTCGCTCTGATACTAATTGGGAGTTGCGAATTACAGCAATTGAACAGTTAGCTCAAGGTTACCAAGACCACCGAGATACTTTACCTCTACTTCAAGCATCGGTTCGCTCTGATACTGATTCGTGGGTACGAATTACAGCAATTGAACAGTTAGCTCAAGGTTACCAAGACCACCGAGATACCTTCGCCCTACTTCAACAATCGGCTCGCTTTGATACTGATTCGGATGTGCGAGTTACAGCAATTGAACAGTTAGCTCAAGGTTGGCACGATCGCGTAGCGTGGCCTACGGCCAATCAGCCTTGGTTATTTGAATTTTTATGCGATCGCATTCTCCATGACCCCTTTGAGCGTAAGGAACGCTGGGATGACAATCCTCGACAAGCAGCCCTTAAGGCCATCCTCGAATATTATCCTAACCATTTTCAAACCCGATCCTTATTGCAGGATAGAGCAGACCATGACTCCGATCCTAAACTGCGGAAGTTTGCTCAGAAGGAATTAGTCAAATTATCGAGCTTTTCATAGTAATCAAGTATATAGCAATTATCATAGCTATAAAAATTGCTATACATAATAAAACAATTAACCAAAATACCTATGAAAGCAATTCTATACACAAAATACGGATCACCCGATGTTCTTCAGCTCAAAGAAATAGAAAAACCCATCCCTAAGGAGGATGAAGTATTAGTAAAAATTCATAGCGCATCCGCCAATGCAGGTGATTGGCATTTACTCAGAGGAAAACCCTTCATGATCCGCATCATGGGCTTTGGACTCCTAAAACCAAAAAACCAGATACTGGGAGCAGACATAGCAGGGCGGGTTGAAGCCATTGGCAAAAACGTAAAGCAGTTTCAGCCAGGTGATGAAGTATTCGGGAACCTATCCGACCATGGTTTCGGGGGTTTTGCCGAGTATGTATGTGCCAGGGAAAGTGCATTAGTCTTGAAACCCGCCAGTATCACCTTCGAGGAAGTGGCAGCAGTACCGGCAGCAGCACTCACCGCCCTGCAAGGTCTTCGGGACCAAGGGCAGATTCAGTCAGGGCAAAAGGTTTTGATTAACGGTGCCTCTGGTGGTGTCGGTACCTTTGCCGTGCAGATTGCCAAATCCTTCGGGGCCGAAGTGACTGGGGTGTGCAGCACCAGGAATTTAGACATGGTGCGCTCCATTGGTGCAGACCATGTGATTGATTACACTCAAGAAGATGTCACCAAAAATGGTCAGCATTATGACCTAATTCTTGATGCTGCGGCCTATCGTTCCATTTTGGATTACAAGAATATATTAACTCCCAACGGAATTTATGTCTTCGTCGGAGGTTCCACAGCTCAACTTTTCCAACTTATGTTCCTAGGCTCATGGATTTCCATGACCGGAAGTAATAAAATCGTGTCCCTGTTTATGGAACCAAACAAGAAGGATTTGGTTTTTATCAAAGAGCTTCTTGAAACTGGCAAAATAGCACCTGTTATCGATAGACGATACAGCTTAAGTGAGGTGCCTGAAGCTATCAGATATCTTGAACAAGGACACGGGAGAGGTAAAGTTGTAATAACGTTGGAAGATTAGGGAGTAGGGAGTAGGGAGTAGGGAGTAGGGAGTAGGGAGTAGGGAGTAGGGAGTAGGGAGTAGGGAGTAGGGAGTAGGGAGTAGGGAGTAGGGAGTAGGGAGTAGGGAG
>NZ_JAAHHW010000243.1 GCF_010692325.1 Moorena sp. SIO3I8
CCAGTTATCGTGCCAACGGTAAACGCTGGGTAGCCAAGTGCGGAGAGGATAACCGCTGAAAGCATCTAAGTGGGAAGCCCACCTCAAGATGAGTACTCTCACTCTGTTAAGGAGGTAAGGTCACAGCAAGAACAGCTGTTGATAGGCGTTAGGTGGAAGTTTAGTAATAGATGAAGCCGAGACGTACTAACTGACCGAGGGCTTGACCATAACCAGAACGGGCAAAACGGGCAAGATGCCCATTCCACCTTAGATGCCCATTCTACCTTCATCGAAATTTGGCTTTGACACTAGCTATGCAATCTTAATGGTTCGGAAGCAGAACGGGCAAAACGGGCAAGATGCCCATTCCACCTTAGATGCCCATTCCACCTTCCTGGTGCTTATAGCGCGACGGAACCACACCGACCCCATCCCGAACTCGGAGGTGAAACGTAGCTGCGGCGAAGATAGTTGGTGGGTAGCTGCCTGCTAAAATAGCTCAGTGCCAGGATATATATTATTTAATATATAGAAAAAGTCTCTTGTCTAAACTGGCAAGAGGCTTTTTCTATATCAAGCAACCACAGAGATTAAAATAGATTAAATCATTAGCATGGGTGTTGGGTTAACCAATAAGTAATAACTTAAGTAATAACTGAGGACTAAAAGCAATAATTCATATTACTTTATTGAGCGATCAAAACTATAAATTTTCTGAGTTGTTAAATTCTCACACACTGAAGATGGTCGCTTCGTAAAGGGAAACTTCTCTCGGTCTAAAAGTATTTGTAAACTTGTCAGTGGATCGTGTCCAGAAGAGACTAGAAATTCCAAGCATCTTAGCTCAGGCCATTCAATCACGCTGTCTAAAATATTAGCGATCGCATTTACATAGGGATGCTGACTGGATTGGTACCAATCTAGTGCTGCTAGCTCAGGCTGATCAAAGCCCAAGTGTACGATTAAAGCAGGTTTCTCAAAAACTGCGGACGCTACAGGTCTTGACTCCTCCTGCAATAATAAGTTTTGGCTATGAGCTAGAGACCTTAACTTTTCTAAACGCTCATAACGTTCTGTCACCTGCTGGGGCTGGTCTTGCCAATGAATCGCTACCGTAACTAGATAGGTCTGCAACAGCAGATGACCCAGCTTCTGTGCTTTAGTTGCCAGATAGCTAGAATTGTAGTCATTAGCTTCAATCAACAATGGGACCCGACCCACTACCTCCAATCCATAACCTTTTAAACCAGCGATTTTGCGAGGATTATTGGTAATCAAGCAAATTTTCTTAACTCCTAAATCATTGAGAATTTGTGCTCCCATGCCATAGTCTCGCAGGTCAGCAGGGAATCCCAAACGTTCATTTGCTTCTACGGTATCCAGTCCCATATCTTGTAAGGAATAGGCTTTCAACTTATTCACCAAACCAATCCCTCGGCCTTCTTGCCGCAAATAAACCACGACTCCCTCACCGGAATTCTCAATCATTTTCAGAGCCGTTTGTAGTTGCATTCGACAGTCACAGCGCAGAGAGCCCAACGCATCTCCCGTTAAACATTCTGAGTGCATCCGCACCATCACTTGATGCTCTTTGAACTGAGTCGGGTCTCCTTTTACAATGGCAACATGCTCCGAGTGATCTAAGGTGTTGCGGTAAGCATAAATCTGGAAATTCCCAAAACTACTGGGTAATTG
This sequence comes from Moorena sp. SIO3I8, assembly GCF_010692325.1. GTDB lineage: Bacteria > Cyanobacteriota > Cyanobacteriia > Cyanobacteriales > Coleofasciculaceae > Moorena. Next base: position 1,678 of record NZ_JAAHHW010000243.1, read on the forward strand.
GGCAACGGATTCTCGAAAAACAAAGCGGTCATGTTTGAGGCGGTAACTGATTAAATCAGCAATACTGATAATTTTGAGTTGATGCTTATTGGCATACTCAATCAACTCTGGCAAGCGAGCCATGGAGCCATCAGGATTTTGAATTTCACAGATCACACCCGCTGGGTATAAACCTGCAAGTCTTGATAAGTCAACCCCTGCTTCCGTATGACCAGCCCGTTTCAATACCCCTCCCTTTCTAGCACGGAGGGGAAAAATGTGACCAGGTCGTCGCAAATCACTGGGTTTCGTTACTGGGTTGATCGCAAACTGGATAGTACGAGCACGGTCTTCAGCCGAGATACCAGTCGTCACCCCTAAGTGGGGTGCTGCATCAATGCTCACGGTAAACGCTGTCTGGTTAGTGTCCGTGTTGTTACTCACCATTAGCGGAAGGTCTAGAGCATCCAAGCGCTCCCCTGTCATCGCCAGACAAATCAACCCTCGTGCTTCCACTGCCATGAAATTAATCATGTCAGGGGTAGCAAATTGTGCAGCACAAATTAGGTCTCCTTCGTTTTCCCGATTTTCATCATCAACCACCACCACTGCGTGACCTGATTTCAGGTCTGCCAGAGCATCATCAATGCTATCAAACTTATAAACATCAGTTTTCGTGGATTCCACTTGTTTGCTGCTTTTGTTTAATTTAATGAATGGGCTTGAAATCAATGGGACCATGATCCTAGCTCATTTTCCCAAGTTTGACACTTGACGCTTAGGTGAGATGGGTGCATCTCAATGCCTGAAATTAGGCAAAAATTCCCCCGAAAATTCCCACACTTCCCACGCGCCCCCGCCCCTCTCCCCAAACTTCCCAAACTTCCCTTCTTTTTTACAAAAATGAGATGCACCCGGTTAGATGTTCTTGGTCACTAGTATAGTCTATCGAAGTGCGGCGGCTTGCTTGGTGATAGACCACGCTTTTAATCACCAGAAGCAGGTTCCGATGTCAGCGCCTTGTGATTTGGGAAATTACCTAAGCATTCAGCCGTCAGGTATCAGCTAAGGTGCTGCTTGAGGTGCTGCTTGAGGTGCTTTTGAATGAAACAGGTAAGTATTCGTTTAATATCAATTCCCTCCCCTGAGCGAGGAATTTATAGTCTTTGGCTTTGAATCCGTTGAACTCGTCAGCCGGATAGCTTGTTTTAAGCTGACCGCTAAGGGCTGATAGCTGAATGCTTACGAAATCACAACTGGTCTTGTGGCACTAAAATGTTGCCAATAACTGAGGGATTAGGGTACACTTAGTCAGTTTTTACGATCCGTTGCTAGGGGATAATTTTTGTTAGTGATCGGATTGACTAACAAATGTGGCAGCTGCACAAATAGTGCTAAAACAGGACGTAGAAAAGCGAGCCACTGTGCCCAAGACAGTGGATGAAAATACCTGTGGAGAGGGTCTGACAGGGACTGAGGTTGTTCTTGGTCTAGTCAAGAGTCCCGCAAGCAGGTGTATACTCAGCCCCAAGGTTGAGAATCTCCCACTGAGCTAGCAATTAGCCTTTAGTGGGGGAGGATGTGAAAGCTCTTACGGTACTGCTCCAGGCTGAAAGCCCCGTGTTTTTAAACCGGGTCAGAAGTTACCCCAGCGAGCAATCCCTCGCTGGGGCAGCCTTTATGGTTGGTCGGCTATGGGTAAAAGGGTTAAAACTTTATGATTAAGGCCAGAGACGAAACCTTAGGAGAGTGGAGCCTTT
>NZ_JAAHHW010000244.1 GCF_010692325.1 Moorena sp. SIO3I8
GGGAAATTTTGATTAAGGGTAATTATCCTGACATGATCTAAGCCCTTGGTTGAAGTTGTTACAAATGGCCTAAGCCTGCGAGGTTAGAGCAACTCCAAGAACAGAGAATCCCCGCATCTTTAGATGGAGAAATGCCAAGCTAGAGAAATAGTTCTAAGCACAAATAAGAATCATGCATCGAAACCGTTTCAAAGTTGGAACCTTTAACCTATGCAACTTAGTACTACCAGATGTCCTATACTATAGGAAAAAGATATATACCCAAACAGAGTACGCTCTTAAGACCACCTGGATTGGTGAACAACTGAGGAAGATGAAAGCTGACATTGTTGGCTTTCAAGAAGTATTTCATCAAGAAGCTCTCCAACAAGCACTGGCTCAGAGCCAAGTTTATGACAATGCCACCACTGTGTTCGCAAAGCCTACCGGTAAAAGTCCAGTTGTTGCCCTGACCTCCAGGTTTCCAGTGCTTGAATACAACGTCATCAAAGATTTTCCCACTACGGCATGCCTGGATATCCAGGGAACAGACATCCCACTCAAGCGTTTTTCTCGACCAGTGTTAGAAGCACATCTCAAGCTGAGTGACACAATTGATTGTACAGTTTTTGTAATTCACCTCAAGTCCAAGCGTCCGATCATCCCAGATGGAGTAGACCGCAACGACCCGATTGAACAAGCCAAAGGACAAGCGAGATCTCTAATCCTCCGAGCAGCTGAAGCAACAGCTTTGCGGGTAATTTTGATGGATAAGCTACAGCACAGGGATCATCCGGTAATAGTGATGGGTGATGTCAATGATAGTGGTGTGGCTATAACTTCTCAAATTGTTTCTGGAGAGCCCCCTTTGAGAAAACTCTGGTTTCAGAAAAAGCAGATGATCTGGGATGTGTTGTTGTATTACGTCAAAGACATTCAAGCTCGACAAAACTATGGTGACTTCTACTACACCCACATCCATAATGGCCACCACGAGAGCCTAGATCACATCCTGGTCAGTCAGGAATTCGTGGTTCAAAATCCCAAACGCATTGGCAGAGTTGGGTATGTCTCCCTTTTCAATGATCATCTAATCGACGAAACCTTGAGTGACGAGAAAATTGAGAGTTGGCAATCTGATCACGGACAGGTCGTTGTCTCCATTGAACTTGATTAATAAGGTGATCTATGAACACTGAAGAGATAGCTAACATTTTCAACTTACCTCCTGAACTTCCTACCGAAGAACTGTTTGAACCGTTGATATCTACCGATAACCTATTAATCGAGCGCATCATCTCCACTGGACAAACCACACCAACCGGAGAGTGGTATGACCAAGACCAAGATGAATGGGTAATCCTGTTACAAGGGCAAGCAACCCTTAGCTACGTTGACGGTTCCAGTGTCAAGCTCAAACCAGGGGATTATCTATTTATTAAAGCTCATCAAAAGCATCGAGTGGAATATACCAGTGCTGAGCCACCCTGCATTTGGCTAGCCGTTCATGGCAATTTGCAACAGCAGCAGATCACAAAAGCTATAGAGTAATCGCCCTTCAAGTATGCCCCTAAAATATTAAGTTATGTAAAACATTTCATAACTTGATTAGCTACTCCTGATTACTTAGTATAGGTTACTGCTGTGATGGGGAAATGCGATCGCTATTTATTGTCGTCTCATTTTCCCTTAACTCTAGTAAATTTATATTTCCGAAATCCGTCTAAATCAGGAAACTCTGTCCTTAGATGGGAATAGTTTATATAAGCCCAACCAAGACCAGACTACCTTCAATGACAGTTCATATAACAGTTCATAGAAGTGTAGGGCCAGACTGAACTAGGAGATGATGAGAAGACGCCGATGTCACTATAAAATGGATTAAATGCTCTCAAACAAAAACGTTATGCAGAGGCGGTGCAATGGCTAGAAGACTATTGCCACTATTGCCAACATTCTTCCGATCACCATTCCCAAGACTATAGTCAAGCCCAAGCAGCTCTGGTGAAAGCCTATAGCGGCAATGGTGAGAACAAAAAAGCGATCGCCCTCTGTCGGAAGTTAGAAAATCACCCAAATTCCCAGGTCAGCAATTGGGCAAAAAAATGTCTGACCACCCTCACCTCAAAGTCAACAAAAACAACCCTAACAAAAACAACAGCTAAAGCCATGTCAAAATCCCGTCACAAAGCCGGAAGAGTGGCGCAAACTGGAATCAGGTTAGCCATGAAAGGCATTGCCGGTAATCTTGCCCTTGCCTCTGGTGTTACCATCTCTTTACTATTTGGGATGGTATTAGTCTTATCTCTGAGTTTGCTGCTAATCCTAAATAGTAACAATCCTGTTACTGGGTTAATCATCTCAGTTGCCATCACCCTAATTTTTAATGTTGCTGCCTTTTTCATCTCTCCCTGGATCATGGACTTAACCCAACGGTGGCTTTACCAAACCCGTTGGGTAACCCTAGCAGATATCCAGCGCTATAGTCCTGAAAGCGCAGAGGTGATTGAGCGGGTCTGTCAAGAAAAAAATATCAAACAACCTCGATTGGGTATCATTGACGACCAAAATTCCACCGCGTTTACCTATGGTTCTTTACCAAACAGCGCTCGTTTAGTCGTTAGTCAGGGTTTATTTACTTACCTTGATGATGATGAAATCGCCACAGTTTATGCCCATGAATTAGGGCATATTGTCCACTGGGACTTTGCCGTAATGACCTTAGCGGCGACTTTGGTACAAATCACCTACCTGATCTATTCTTTCGCTAGACGGATCAGTCGCGGCGGTGGTAACAGTAAAGGCAAAGATGCTGCTCAAACAGCAGCAATGGTAGCTTATGTGTTTTACATCATCGGCACTTACCTGGTGCTGTACCTATCCCGAACCCGAGAGTACTATGCTGATCACTTTGCTGCTGAAACTACCGGTAACCCAAATGCTCTATCACGAGCTTTGGTGAAGATTGCCTACGGTATCGTGGAAGAAGGGGAACGAGCAAAAGAACCCAGTAAATTGATTGAAGGAACCCGCGCCCTCGGTATTTGCGACCACAAAGCTGCTGCTTCCACTGGTACCGCCTATCGTATCGCCTCAGACTCCCAGAAAGTTGGACGAGTTTTTCTATGGGATATCTTTAACCCCTGGGGTTGGTGGATGGAGTTGAATTCTACTCATCCCCTAACCGGTAAACGAGTCCGCGCTTTAACAAAACTCGCGAAATTCCCCAACCTCGTGCGTTGTAGGTTGGGGATGGATAGCGAGCCAGGGATTTGACTTTATACCCTTGCTGACGGACACAAGTGCTTGAAAAGCAAGTAGGGGAGGGGTTGGACAAAACAGAAAAATCTGGGTAAATGGGGTAGTCAATAAAAATCCCAATTATGACCCAGAAAAAAATCTACTCACAAGT
>NZ_JAAHHW010000245.1 GCF_010692325.1 Moorena sp. SIO3I8
ATACAGTAGCTCATGCCTAGCTACAAAGAGATAGTGGTCTTATCCCAATATTAGGATGGGGGTCTTGAATTAATCTACTCAAAGCAATATTTTCGCTCATTACGCCCCTAGTAGCTCAACAGCAGGATTAAACAGATCAATATATATATAGGTTTTTTTCTATATCCTAGTATAAATTGGCTGTCATGGAATGCAATTGTTGCCTAATTTTGTCTAAGTGCTGCTCCAGTTCCTTAGGCAAAAAGTTAGCTTTATTTATTTAACTATTTATAGTTAAAATTAAACTATCAACCGTCAACCGTCAACCTTTAACATAGTTACCTCAAAGAATACAAAATGGTATCAATGTCCCCTCAAGCAGGTGGCAATCTACACTAAAGCTGGTAAATTGTAAAGAAGTATGTCAAAAAGCCCAGCCCAGCCCAGAACTAATCTATGAACTGTGTTGCTGCCCCAGACAGGCAATTATCCCGATTTTACCTGCCTCAAAATACAGTCCCCTACTTGCAACAACTGACCGTATTCTGTGATTTTGACGGTCCCATTGTTGATGTTTCCAATCGCTACTACACCACCTACCAGCTAGCACTAACCGATACTCAAGGGTTCTACCAAGCTCAAGGTATAACCTTACCGATCCAGACCATGAGTAAACAGCAGTTCTGGCAAATGAAGCAAGAACGCATCCCTGACCAGGAAATTGCTATGCGCTCAGGGTTACGAGGGGAGCAAATCGATTTCTTCTTGGGGCGTGTGATCAAGATTGTGAATCAATCTGCCTTATTGAACAAAGATCAGCTGCAACCAAACGTAAACTGGGCCTTAGCTCTGCTGCATTCTTATGGCATCCGACTCGTTCTGGTGACATTGCGTTGCACATCCCAGGTCAAACAGATATTGAGAAATTACGGTTTAACTCGTCTTTTTAGCGGCATTTATGGGACAAGAGAAAACCACCATGCTTATCAAAACTATGCTCAGGTCAAACAGGAACTTCTCCAACAAGCACTGTCTGAGCATAGTACTTCATCTTATACCGAACAATCTCCGCTGGCTGAACCGTCCGTATCTGCTTGGATGATTGGTGATACAGAAGCCGATATTCTCGCAGGACAAGCCCTCTCAATTCCGACCATAGCTCTTACCTGTGGCATTCGTTCTGAATCATATCTCAAGCGGTTTGAACCCACTCATATCTGTAGCGACCTACTTTCTGCCACCTCTTATCTATTAGAAATTTCTAGAGCTGTTGGCTCTACGGAACTTGCTATGTAAAAAAGCATTAGGATTGCTCCATTGAATTGCACCACTGCCACCATCGATTGAGTGGATAGTAGACGACTGGTGCCCAAAGACTACTGAGAATGGCAGAACAGATGGCAATACGCTGATGGTCTGTCCAGATTTGTGCTAATTGGCGAGAGCCTTGAAAACTATGCTGAATAGCAGTCACTGTTTCCCCAACAATCGCCATGCCAAAGACAATTAAAGCTACTGAAATAAAATCTTCCTGAATATACCGTTGCTTTTGAATTAGAGCAGTCAAGACCCCCACGATGGCAAGGCTATAGACATGGGTAGGCTCAGGGAATGTCATACCATCTTGCACTAATCCCAATACCAACCCTGCAAATGCTCCTTGAAACGCTGTGCGTTTAATGCTCCAGGCCACAACCCAAATCAACAGCCAGTTGGGAGCAATTCCCAGTAATTCCATTCCCGGTAAACGTGTCAGTAATAATATTGAGCAGAGGATAACTGAACTAACAGTCACTGCCCAATTGATTGTGCGACGAACCCAAATAGAAAACTCAGACGTGTTGGTCATGGTTAATTAGTCATGCTTCATTAGTCATAGGTCATGGGTCATTTGGATGAATAATCACCCACTCCAGATAACTCATCGGGGCTGTCAGCTCAATAATCGCTTCTGGCGCTGGACTTTTGTCAAGAATAACAGACTCTACACGTCCTAGGGGTAAACCAGCTGGGAAAAGCTGGCTGACACTGGAGGTAGCCACAGCATCACCAGGACGCACGTTTGGCAGTTTATCAAAAAACTGCATTATTGCCCGATTAGTTCCTTGTCCACCCAAAAAACCCATGCTACGGCTACGGCTGATCACGGCACCTACCTTACTAGTGGGGTCACTGATCAGCAAAGCACGACTGGTGTGGGGTGTCACGCTAACGACTCTACCCACTACACCCCCAGGTGCCATAACAACGAAGCCCTTTTTGATCCCAGCTTCACTCCCTCTTCCCAGAATGATTTCTTGCCACCAACTATCAGCGCTACGTCCCACAACAGGCGCAACAATTCTTAGTTTATTCTGGGTTTTTTTATAACCTAACAGCTCTTTTAGCTTCTGGTTTTGAGTTTTGAGTTCCTCTACCTGCTGTTGTAGTTCCAGTGTCCGCGCATTAGAGAGGCTTTCTTCTTTAGCAGGTAGCGATTGAAAAGGGCGGCTTATCAATTGATAGATTTCAAAAATTGTTGCACCCTGAGTTCTTCTAAGTAACCAAGCAGCAATGAGGGTAAGACTCCCCAGCATAATTGCTACTCCATGTCTCCCCCACCAGCGACGCAGCATGTACATAGCCTATCCATAAAATAGTCAGATTTTGGCTAACCAGTAAGTTTTTACACTAGCCACACTCAATCTACACTCTTCATATATTTAAGAAAAATACTCTTTAAGGTTGATGTTTAATAGCTGACCACTACATATTACGGGAACGCCCACTAAACACCCGCTCTAACTGTTTGTAGTTCTCTAATACTCGACCAGTTCCCAAAACAACACAGCTGAGGGGATCAGCTGCCACATGGGTGACAATGCCACTTTCATGACTAATAAGTGTATCTAATCCTTTCAATAAAGCACCACCACCCGCCAGCATAATACCTCTATCAATAATATCAGCCGCTAGCTCGGGGGGAGTCCGTTCTAGAGTGCGCTTAACAGCATCAACAATAACAGAAAGGGGTTCTGCCATACTTTCACGAATCTCTGGTCGTTTGATCGTGACAGTTCGTGGTAAGCCAGACAGCAAGTGTAATCCTCGCACCTCCATGGCAGCTTCATTATCCTCAGGTGTTGGATAGGCTGAGCCAATGCGGATTTTGATGTCTTCTGCTGTCCGTTCCCCAATCACTAGGTTATGGACTTTTTTCATATACTGAGTAATCGCTTCACTCAGTTCATCTCCCGCCACACGCACTGATTCACTTAGAACTGTTCCCTGCAAACTGAGAACTGCTACCTCAGTGGTGCCTCCACCGATATCAATAATCATGTTACCGGTTGGTTCTGCTACAGGTAATCCAGCACCAATGGCTGCTGCTACTGGTTCATCAATTAACCTAACTTCTC
>NZ_JAAHHW010000246.1 GCF_010692325.1 Moorena sp. SIO3I8
AATTATCAAGCGATGTTGACTATTGCCTCTATATTACTCTGGCTTTAGTTGAAATCTTCTTTCTCCTGTTGCTGGTGATATCGATCACAGTTCCATGGTGATCTTTTAACTTTGCAGACACGCCCTAGAACCATTCACGGAATTTATCAAATCTATGTTGTCAGAGCATCCATCATTAACTCTGTCGGAAATGGTGGAAATACTTGAAAAAGAGAAAAAAATTACTGTCCACATTACTACTTTGAGTCTAATCTTAAAAAAACTTAACATAACGCGAAAAAAAAAACGCTATATGCTAGTCAAGCCAAAAGGTCAAGGGTAGCTATATTAAGATGTCTTTATTGGCAGAAAATTACGAATTTTTTAGTAAAAAACCTAGTCTTTTTGGATGAAATTTTAACTTAGGTAAAAAGCGCATTTATGGCCGTTATAAAAGAGGGACTAGAGTTGTCGATTATCGGCCTTATTACAGAGGGAAAAATATCACAATAATCAGCAGGGTAATCGCATCTAAATCGACCCTCAAAATGCTCTAACACTCCCTAAAACTTGATTATCCTCTGAACTGACCAAAGTCAACTAATTGAGTGGTCTTGCACCGGTTCGGCGTTTATGATCTAGGGCTTGACCGAGAACACAGACCTCGATTACCTCTTCCAACTCACCTGCTCAGTGGTGATCAACTACGACTAACACCTGACTTACCGGCACTGGCAGCCAGGATTTCCATTACTGAGTTATTGTCCATCCCAGCTCGGTAACGCTTCATCTTCAGACTCTGTTTGGAGGGTACCTGCTTGAGTAAACTAACACTTAAACGTCGCAACAATCCCAGGTTCTGTGCCGCATATCCGCATAGGTATCCGACTAGCATCTTCGCCAAAGGTGACATCAAGCACCCAATGCAGACTGTTCTCAATACTCCAATGGGAGCGAATCACCGAGTTGTGTCGCTGGGCATCGCCTTCCAGGCTGCTAATGTAAAACCGTACTTCAAACCTGGTTTTGTTCCATAACTTCTGGGTACTCTTGACCATGACAACCGTCTCTAAGCCCGCCCATTGACCTTGCCGAGGCAGTGGTGGTAATTGACTCACGGGCACGACCCAAACTTGGCGAGTTTCTATGCGATGATGTCCACTGTCTATGGTTTCATCGTAGCTGTACTCAATCCCCTGCCAGTTGTGGGCTTGTGCTTGCTCGAACCAAGCCTCTACTTGTTGGCTGAGCTGACCCTGGTTGCCTTTGAGTGCCAAGACATAGTCGCCTTCTGCCTGCTTGAAATGCCTACGCTATGGCGATTTGGGTGCCCATGGCATCAAGGGTGACTACCGCCCCCTTGAGGTTCAGCAATTGCAGCAGGAGCGGCACTGCTGTGATTTCATTGGATTTGCTCTCCACTTTTTGCGCTCGCTAAAACCAGCCCATGTTCACTGCTCCAGGCACTCACACTCTGTAACGCCTTCAGTTGACCAGCTCGGTCATAGGAGCCTTTGGTGGTCTTGCCATCGATATGAATCAACTTCAGGGCTAATTTCTCAGTAATACAGCTGACCCAACTCAAGAAACTCGTCTCGAGCTCCTGGGGGTCTAGCAGACCAAACACCCGACCAAAGGTATCGTGTGACGGAATCCCATTGGGCAACTCTAAAAACGTCTCCAGCCACACTTGCGAACGCTTTACCGTAGGTTTCGATGGCCACAAACCCATCGGCACCGGAGAGCACCGCCAAAATGGCAATCGTGATCATGGCCACCAAGGAATGTTTCTGGGTTCGCTCCACTCGGGGATCTCGCAAGTGCTGAAAATGCTTCAGAACACTGTTTTTCAAGATTAACGCTTCACGCTCCTGCTGAGCCTTCACAAAGCCTTTTGCCATAATGACTGACTAGAGAATGCAAATCTTGGCAAATCCAACGGTTAACCGCAACATCCGCTCTGGGACAACCTTGAACACTGACTGGCTATCATACCTATACTCCCTGTAGTTTGTCAAGTACGATTTATACCAAATTAGATGCGATTACCCTGCAATAATCAGTGCACTTTCCTACCAAGCAATCTTAGGTACTATGACCTTAAATGGTTCGATGAATCCTCAAGGTTTTCTAACTTATAGAAAACCAGTTTTAGCACCATCATTATGGCCTGGCGCTGTGGTAATTATGGATAATTTTCCCACCCATAAAAACCAAAAAGTTGTAGAAATATTATCTACAGTTGGAGCTAGCGTTTTCTTTTTACCTCCTTATTCTACCGATTTTAATCCGAGGGAAAAATTTTGGTTTATTTTGAAATAATATTTACGTTCATTAGTCCCGATGACTAGAGATGAGTTAGAAAAAGGTCTAGTTGATTGTTGTGATTATTTGACTAAAGAACAAATTAAAAAACTTTTTTATTATTGTTGTTATTGTAACTAAGTTAAGTGCAAACCGCTATATGTTACCATTATGTCCTAACTATCCCTTTTTTGGCTATATAAGTAATCTAGCCCTTAGACCTCGTTGATAATACTTTCGTGTCTTGATGCAGTCGCTCATGGGGGAAACCACGGCAGTTGCTCATGGGGGGAACCCCCAAGACCGCACTGCCTCCCCAAGACCGCGCTGCATCGCTTATTAGGATGCGCGTCTCATTAATTCGGTTACTAATTCTAGACAAACATCTTTGAAGTTAACCCAGGTTTGACCATATAAACCAACGTAAAAACTGCTATGTCTTCTCTCCAATCGGCCAGATTATTTTACACGAACCACATAGTTTTGGATTCCTTTACGTTTAATGTTATGACCTTGAATAGTTGCAGAAGTATAAGCTATAGTCATCAATAAAACTAGATAAATAAAGCGTTTACCTTCAACGTTAGTCTTTTCTAAATTATAACCACCTGTCTTAAAATCTCTAAACATTTCCATGCCTCGCTTCGCTCGCCAGGCTTCGCCAACGAATCAAATCTTTGTTTGTAAGCTGAAATAGCCGAATTTAAGCTATCCAAATTTGTCAAAATAAACCATCCTTCTTTTGGGGCTACTCCGTTAAGTTTACGTTTCCATTTAGCGGCAACATTAAAACTTATAAAACCACGATTATTCGTGACTTTAATTCCTTTAATAAATAAAGACACTCCAGGTACTAGACCTAAATCATTTAATTTAATCCAACTATTTTTTTGATATTCAACTAACTCATTCTTTTTTAAACGCAAACGGCTTTGTTGCATGAATGATGAAGGGGTCAAAATGCTCCCCCTCTCAGGAGCAGTTTTAAGCATTATGGGCATAGCTATCAGGCATACCCAAATGGGTCATAGGATTGAGGGCAGCACAAGCAAGTA
>NZ_JAAHHW010000247.1 GCF_010692325.1 Moorena sp. SIO3I8
CCCGATTCCCGATTCCCGATTCCCGATTCCCGATTCCCGATTCCCGATTCCCGATTCCCGATTCCCGATTCCCGATTCCCGATTCCCGATTCCCGATTCCCGATTCCCGATTCCCGATTCCCGATTATATTTACTAGATCAATTAAATTGCTGAGCATAAAACCGAGCATAACGACCACCTTTATCTAACAGTCCTTCATGGTTTCCGGATTCAACAATTCGTCCTTGTTCTACTACCAGAATCCGGTCAGCACGGCGCACTGTTGCTAATCGGTGAGCAATAATAAAAACAGTGCGGTCTTTCATAATCCGTTCTAAGGCTTCTTGTACCAAGGCTTCTGATTCTGAGTCTAAAGCGGAGGTGGCTTCATCGAGAATCAAGATTCTAGGATCGAGCAGTACCGCTCGTGCGATCGCAATCCGTTGTCGTTGCCCTCCCGATAAATTAATTCCCCTCTCCCCTACCCAAGTGTGATATCCTTGGGATAGTTTAATAATGAACTGGTGAGCATTGGCAATCTTAGCCGCTTCCTGAACAGCTTTAAAGTCAGGTTTTAACTGACCAAAGGCAATATTTTGAGCAATAGTACCTGAAAAGAGAGTAGTATCCTGGGGGACAATGCCAATCTGACGCCGTAGACTATTGAGGGTAATATCTTGGATATTGATCCCATCAATCAGGATTTCTCCAGATTGCGGATCATAGAAGCGAGGCAGGAGATTAACCAAAGTAGTTTTACCAGCACCCGAAGCGCCTACTAATGCGATCGCCTCTCCCGCAGCAATTTCTAAATTCAAATTTCTCAGTACAGGCTCACCAGGTTGATAACCAAAGCTGACATTACAGTATTCCACCCTACCCGTTGCTGGGGGGAAAACTATAGCGCTTGGCTTTTCAATTACCGTTGGCTCAAGGGCAAATAGTTCAAAGATGCGGTCTATCGATGCTTCTCCCTGTTTGAACTCATTATAGTTTTGGGTTAAGATATTGATCGGATCAATCAACATGGCAACACCGATACCGTAACTGACAAACTTGGAAGCCGTGAGGTTACCCTCAGCAATTTGCCATGCTCCCAACAATAATAGTAACAAGAAGCACAAGGCTTCGAGAAAACCAACTATTGGAAACTGAATTGCTCTGAGGCGTTCAGCAGCATACTTGGCTTTGCGGTTGTTTTCTGCTTCTTGACTAAATTTTTCCAGGGTATAGTCTTCTGCGGCAAAAGCTTGGATTAAGCGAATCCCGCTAAACACTTCCGTCAGCATTGCGGACAAATCCGATATCCGATTTTGGCTGCGATGGGAGAATTTACGGATCTGTTCCCCAAACCAACCAATCAACAAGCCCATCAATGGTGCAATAATTACTATGGCTAGGGTCAGTTCTGGATTAATATAGATGACAGCAGTTAGTACTACAATCAGTTGCAAGACACAAGGAATAAAATCACGAACAATTTTGTAAATCACCTCCCCAATCCGATCGAGGTCTTCCGTGAGTCGGTAGGTAAGGTCACCAGTTCTAGCAGCTTCAAAGTAACCAATACTGAGGCGCTGCAAATGGTTAAAAACGTTTTGGCGTAAATGGAGGGCAATCTGTAGTGAAGCTTTTGCTGATAGGGTATATAAACAGTACTGCGCTATTTTCTGGGTCAGAAACACAACAGCAGCTAACCCAGCTAGCTGAAGACTCCTGACCAGTTTTCCCTGTCCGACCACATCAAAAAAGGGCTCAGATAGCCAAAGGAGTAGGGGCCAGCAGACAGTGAATACTAATGTACAAACCAATGTCTGAGCAAGAGTTAAGCGTTGGGAACGAAGGTAAGGTCGCAGTTGCCAGTAACTAGAGTGGGGTTTCAAGTGTCAATCGGGAGAATGATGGCTTCTGTTTTAACCTATCACTTACGGTTAGCTGATGGTGACAAGTATCGGATTTGCCCAGGCAATGCCCATCCTACAGACTACAGACTTCCCAAAATGCGATTGACCTACGGTCACGCTACGCGATCGCACTACGTTCTGTGTGACCATGACCATTATTGTGATATCCTGATCATTGGTTGGTATTCAAAGTAAGAACTACTGTGCCCTTAAGAATAATAATTTTATCTGTCTTCGAGCTTCAAGCCCCAAAAAGCATTTCACTCTCAGGTAAATCAGGATGTGATTAAACCACTGCACAACACCATAGAAGCATTTAAGACCAGATAATATGGATTTCCCAGGTTAAATAAATTTGGGCGTTATCAATCATTTTTATTCCCCCAGTTCAAGACCAGTCCCATTCAAGGCAATCAGATTAAGCAACCGTTGTAATGGTTAGTGAACATAACTTGGAATAGCTCTATTCCCTTTGGTTTCAAAATAAAGCGATGCAGCGCGGTCTTGGGGGTTTCCCCCACTCGCTATTGCATCAAGACAGGAAATCAGAGTTGTGTCTAGGTTCAGGGCACCAAAGAGGATATCAAATGCATGTGATCAGCTATCGACGTTTGCGGGAATTTAGTGAAAAACACGCTGATTGCCATGATGCTCTCGATAACTGGTATAAGATTGCCAATCAGGCTACTTGGTCTAACTTAGTTGAGGTACAATCGGTTTTTAGAAAAGCTGAAGCAGTAGGAAATTTTACAGTTTTTAATATTAAGGGGAATAAGTACCGCTTAATTGTAAGTATAGATTATGAAAAGCATTTAATTTACATCAAGTATATTCTGAATCACGCAGAATACGACTATAATAACTGGAAGAATGACCCTTACTTTTAATCAAAAGCCATACAAAAAACTGTTAGTAAAATATCAACCTAAAATGATTAAAACAGAAGAAGAGAATGAAAAAGCTTTAGCTTTTGTAGAAGAGTTGATGCACCGACCTAAACGAACACCAGAAGAAGATGAAATTTATGAATTGCTGATTACATTAATTGAAAAATTTGAACAAGACTATTACTCCCCAGGGATTAGATCTGAGCCTCAGTCTATGTTACTTTTTTTAATGGATCAAAAAGACATAAAACCAGCGGATTTAGTGGGAATTATTGGCTCTCAAAAAACCGTTGATGACATCGTTAATGGGAAGCGAGAAATTAGCAAATATCAAGCCAAAACCTTGGGAGTTTTTTTTCAAGTTGATCCCAGTTTGTTTATGTAAAAAAAGCTCAAATCAAAATTTGGTAATACCTCAGTTCGATTTATAATAGTGTTGTCCATACTTATGAGGTACAAAGAAGTTTTTTACTATTCCCTATTCCCTAAAACTAATAAATTATGTACTTTAGCCAATTGCTTCTTTTGAAAACCCATAGCTAGT
>NZ_JAAHHW010000248.1 GCF_010692325.1 Moorena sp. SIO3I8
GAAGTTAGATAGCAAGAAATTTTCTTGTGGGCTTCATCAATTAGGTTACGAATTTTTACCCTAATCCTTTGAGCAGCCTTCCTTAACTTAAACCTCTTTCTCTTGTTAGGGCGTCCCTTGGCCAAGGCTGCCTGAGAAATTAATCGATCTAAATGAGAACACAGGCGATAAACCCTTCCAATGTCCCCAGTACCTAAGCCTATAAATCTCTGGCCATCAAATCCAGTTAAAAAGCTCCTCACCCCTGGGTCTAAGGCGATTGCTTTTTGAGGGATAGGGAAATTATCTTGGTCTGATTCAACGGCAAAGCTAATAAACCACCGACCTCGATCAATGCTAAGTATCGGCTCGTGAGTCATTTGCTCAGGGAGTGGTTCACTGCTAGTGAACGTTAATCCTTTGGTCTGTCTAGGATAAAAGACACCTTTGGAGAAATTAGACTTTTGGAATCGAATAGATTGGACTGGATCGCAGTACCGCCTAAACTTAGTATGACCACCAGATTTAATAGCAGCTTTGTGCGCTTCAAAAGCTTGAAACACTGCTAATTGTCTAGGGTTGTAGGGAGTTTGATTTACCCATTCAGGAACATCTAACATCACCTTTTTCCTGAGGTCATACTTCCCAATTTTTGTAGTTTTGAGGATGGCGATTGCTTTGTTGTAACACCATCTAGCTGCGTTAATCCAAGTTCTCCATTTAAGCTTCAGTTCAGTTCCCGGGTAAACTCGGATCTTCTTTGATAGCAGTTTTGTACTTCCTGAGACCGTAGAGTCGGCAACTGAAGACATGGACAATGGCGAGGATATCCTCCACCATCTCTCGCTCATAAGATAGGTCTGACTGGTTGAGAACCAAGATCTTACCACCGTTTTGCGTAACATACCATTCGATAAGTTCAAATCAGAATCGTGGCCTACGGTCTTTGTGTGGGACCACAACCAGGCTGATATCTCTTGACATGACCCGTCCCAATAAGGTTTTAAGACCTTTTCGCTTGTAGTTGAGTCCTCAGCCGATGTCAAAGATGATTTCTGCTTCCGGGAATTGCCCTTGGCAGAACGCCGCTTGCCTTTCGAGGTCGTCTTTTGGTTTTTTGCTTGAAACCCTGGCGTAGATGACGGCTGGCTTGTTTGGGACTTGTCCAACAACGGAGTCAACATCGTACCTCCGTTGATTACTTGGAGTTCTAATGGTTTTGATTTTTCCTGCTTGATCCCAGTATCGGAGTGTTCGCTCTGATACTCCAAGGATTTCGCAAGCCTTTCGGGGTGGAACATAACGCATCGGCGGTTAGTAATAATTGGCTTTCTATATACTCGTACCAGAGTCTGCCGATGAATCCCAGACACTGCCGGAAAAATAATCATCTATTAGCTACAGTCTGACCTCTAGCAAGCCAGACTCTTGAGATTGAGGTTGAGTGGACTCAGGATAGTATTGGGTAGGTCAGAGGGATTACTCCCCCTTCGCCCCCTAAGCACCGTGCGAACGAGTCTCCCGGTACACGGCGCAACCAACTCCGAAAAACACGTTATTCTGTGCAACCCTTTTCCCTTCGTCCCGGTTTTGTGCCTTTTGGTTTTTGTTTCCGGTTTTTGGGAGGGGTTTTTATCCCTTCATACAGTCTTTTTTGTATTTCAGGATTAGTTGCCCCCAAGGCATGGATGGTGTGGTGACATTCCTCATGGACATAAACTAGATTGTTGTACTTATCTTGTCCTCCATGTTCTTTGGGAACGATGTGGTGTAGATGTACTTTGTTGTAGTCCCCCAATTGTTGTCCACAATATGGGCATATGTAATTTTGCCTTAAGGCTATTTTATTCTTGCCTTTAGGTAGTCTTCCTTCAGCTGTTTTCTTACTCTGCCTTTCCTTCCTTTTCCTCCAATATTCTTGAAGGTCGGGATTATCTGGAGAGTAATTGTGGGTGACTAGTGTATGTCTGGTTATCTTTGTCCATGAGGGTTTTTCCAAGTATTGTTCTTTGCTTCCGAAGACTCGTGTGTCTTCCCTACCTGGACAGAAACATCCGAAATGTTTTTCCTTAATCCACTTCCATTCTTTCTGAGGGTATCTTCTCTTACACCATCTTACTAGCTTCCAGGAGATGTAATCATCTAATTTACTAAACGTATCCTTCGCCACCACTCCATCGTGGTAGTTTGTCCAACCCCTTATAATTGGTTGTAATTTCCACATAAGGTGTTGAACAGATGCCCCTTTTAGTTTTGCGAATTCTACTTTTATCTTCTTCTTGATTCCTTTTAAGCTTTTGTTTGATGGTTTGATTAAAGTTATATACCCTTTACTTCTGGTTGTGGTTTTATATTTCCGTATGTTCCATCCCAAGAAATCAAAACCATCTGTTAGGTGAGTTATTTTGGTTTTTTCTTCGGATAGACTTAGTCCTTTCTTGGCTAACCATTCTTTCGTGATTACCTTGGCGTTCGTGGCATCTTCTTTGGATTCTGTTAAAATCACAAAGTCATCCGCAAAGCGTACTATAGTTCTATTCGATTTATTTCTCCAAGTGTCTTCACCTTTTTTGGTTTTTTCTTTCCTGTATGTTATCCCCAGTTCCTTTTCTAACCCATGTAATGCTATGTTCGCTAACAGTGGACTGATTATTCCTCCTTGTGGAGTTCCAGTCTCTGTTGGGTGGAATGTATCCTTGTCTACATATCCTGCCTTTAACCATCCATGGATTAGTTTCTTTGCTGGGAAATTACCAATGGCTTCCATTAACGGTTGATGGGCTATATTGTCAAAGCATCCTTTTATGTCTGCTTCGACTATCCACCATTTCTTGTTTCTTTCACCATTGATGTTCAGGAATATTCTTTGTCGGGCGTCATGGGCGCTTCTTCCTGGCCTAAAACCATAAGATGTGGCTTCAAATTGAGCTTCCCATGTTGGTTCCAAAGCATTTTTGACTATGGCCTGTAAACATCGGTCCGTGATACTCGGTATTCCTAACGGTCTTTGTTTGCCATTGGGTTTTGGTATGTAGATGCGCCTTGTGGGCTTTGGTTCCCAGAGTTTGGTTTTTGATAAGGTGTCCACCATTTCTCCTCTTTCTTGAGGATTTAGGGCTTTTTCTTTATCAACTCCCGCCGTCCTTTTCCCTTTATTGTCTTGGGTTGCTTTACGAACTGATACTTGGACTGATGAACTTGTTCAAAGTAAGGCAAACTATAAAAATGCTAAGGTAATTCTATTAGTCCGAGACCCTAGGGATGTAGTAGTATCTATCTACTTTGAACATACTAAACGGGTGGGACACTATGCTCA
>NZ_JAAHHW010000249.1 GCF_010692325.1 Moorena sp. SIO3I8
ATCCCATCAACGACGAGCCAAGAGCCTATTTCGTTTGGGATTTGATTATCTGCGCTCAATTTTCACCAATCTTGACCACCAGTTCCCAGCTTTTCTTAACTCTCTCCATTTTTTGTCCTGTACTTAGGCCATTATCCTGCCATTGGTTGCTAAATTGAGCAAGAGAAGTAGTTCTGCTAAGACTAAAATCAACTGTAAAATCTATGCCAACTTTTCGTTATATATTAGCTGTGGGTGTGGGGACGGCAATTGCCTTGAGCGGCATGGAATCCGGAGCCTCAGAAGATTTACCATCACTTACTAAGCCTCAGAGTAACTCAGTAGCTACACCTAACCAAGAATCCTTAACAGAAGCAGCCCCAAACCCAGAGGTAGGGAAGCTAGTGGTAGAAGTCATGGATAACACTACCCCAGCTTCCAATCAACCAGAGCAACAGGAGTCTATTCCCTCTGTAGATTCCTCACTCTCAGAAGCAGAATTAGTCCAAGAAGAATTAGTCCAAGAAATTATTGATCAAACCATCCTGCCTACTGACCAGCCAAAGCAGGAGGAGTCGATTCCTGCGGTGGCTGAACTAGCAGCGCCATTCGCCGAAGGCGACGCTTCGCGAACGGAATCCGTAGACGTTGGTGAGGATACGGTGGTTGAATCTGCCACAGGGGAAAACCCTGAATTAATGTCACAAACCTCTGGAAGCTCAGGAACCCCTGGAACCTCTGCGCCAGAGTTTCTTGATCCTGACCCCAATCCTTTATCATTTCCTACCCAAAGCCAGGAAGTCCAGATCGATATCACACAGCCCATTACCCTGCAACAGACCATAGAACTGGCAAAGCGTAATAATCAGGAATTACAGCAAGCGCAACTGACCTTGGAACGTAATCAGTTTGTTCTCCAAGAAGCCTTAAGTGCTTGGTATCCTAATTTGACAACAACTGCAGGAATTAACTATGCCGATAGTGCATCAGGACAGGTATCAGACGAGATAAGAGTCCAGCAAGGATTACTTCCAATCAATGAGCCGTCAGGAACTTTCAATGCAGCCCTAAGGTTAGATTATAACCTATACACTAGTGGGCAACGACCAGCACAAGTCCGGCTAGGGGAGGAACAGGTAAAGTTGCAGCAGCTGGAGGTAGAACGGCTTTCTGAAGAGATCAGACTTCAGGTCACCCTTGCCTATTACAATTTACAAGAGGCTGATGCTCGTGTTGAGATTTCCCAAGCGGCAGTCACTGAGTCTGCTCAGATTTTACGGGATACCGAGTTACTGGAACAAGCTGGCTTAGGCACCCGATTTGAGGTCTTGCAACAGCAGGTTGAGCTAGCCAATGACTCTCAAGGGTTGACCAATGCTCTGAGTGACCAACGTATTGCCCGACGTCAGCTGGCGGAGTTATTAAACTTATCTCAATCCGCAGAAATTACGGCAGCCGATCCCATCGAAATTGCTGGAAGTTGGGATTTATCTCTAGAACATAGCCTGATCCTGTCTTATAAAAACCGATCTGAGTTGGAACAGCAACTGGTGCAACGCCAGATCAACAAGGAACAGCGCACCATTGCTCTGGCTGCGGTCAGACCCCAGGTGAGTGTATTTGGTCAAATCGACCTATTTGATAACTTCAATGATACTGTTACCATGGGTGATGGTTACTCGGTAGGGGCAACATTGCAGTGGAATTTTTTCGATGGCGGAGCAGCAATGGCTAGAGCCAGGCAGGAAGATATTGATATTGCCTTAGCAGAAAGCAGTTTTGCTGACCAAAGGGATGAAATACGCTTTGAGATCGAACAAGCTTATTCTCAATTAAACTCCAATAAAAAGAGTATTGAAACGGCATCCTTGGCCCTAGACGTAGCAGAAGAGAGCCTCCGGCTAGCTCGGTTAAGATTTCAGGCAGGGGTTGGTACCCAAACGGACGTAATTAACCAGCAAACCGCCCTTACCCGGGCTAAGATTAACCGACTTACTGCAATTCTGGGCTACAACCGCGCTCTGGCCAACTTGCAACGGGCAGTGAGTAATCTACCAGACAGTAAAGTTAGTGATATTCCGTAGTATTCGATCTTAATTGAATTAAGGGGTAAACTAGACTTGTCCCAATTAGGCACTAAGTATTAGATACTAAGTATTAGATCTTAGGTATTAGACACTAGGTATTAGACCCTAGGTATTAGACGTTAAGGACTGATCTCTAATATCTAATAGGATTAACCTTGCCCTAACTCGCAAAACTAAATTGACAGAATACCTGCTCTGCTTTAGAGTTAATGGTTTATGGCCAACTTAGCCATGAACCATTAACCAGGGATGCTTATTTTTTTAACATTCCTTAATAAAATAGAAATACTATCAGAAAATAAGATCAGACTTGGGACAAATCATGGCTAATATCAAATTTGTCAAGGAAGACCAAGAAGTCATTGCTGCCAATGGAGCGAACTTACGAGAGAAAATGCTGCAAAATCGCATAGATCTCTACACGTTTCGGGGCAAGCTGGTCAATTGTGGCGGTTATGGTCAATGTGGTACCTGTATTGTGGAAATTGTGGCAGGCATAGAAAATTTATCCCCTAGAACTGAGGTAGAAAATCGGAAACTAAAGAAAAAGCCAGATACTTACCGATTAGCCTGTCAAGTCTTGGTGAATGGACCTGTGAGTGTTAAAACTAAACCAACCCTGAAGAGCAAATCCCCATCTGCTGCCATCTAACCATAGCAAGGGATTTTAGAGCTAGCTGGCGAGAGATTGTCAGCTGAATACTGCTCCTTGTATAGATGCTTACATAGGGTTTATAGCATTGATCAATTGGGTGAGGTGCTTTCGTCTTGGGTTTGTTCCCGTAGCTTGCTCCAAAGGGCAGGGAGTAGGGAGTAGGGAGTAGGGAATAAAGCTAAGACAATGGAATGTATCTCACCAGGATTTTCAACCCGCTTATCTACCATTAGCCGGATTTCCTCCTGCCAGGCTTATATTTCAATCTTCTATTTCGATTCGCCGAAGGCGACGCTTCGCGAACAGCCGTGTTAATGGTATCCTATAGCTGGTGGGTTAAAAACGATTTAGAGGAACTAATAATCATGCAAGTTAACGATCTAGGGTTTGTTGCCAGCATTTTGTTTGTGCTGGTGCCTGCGGTTTTCCTGCTAATTCTTTATATCCAAACCGCGAGCCGTGAAGGCTCAGGAAACTAGTTAGCT
>NZ_JAAHHW010000025.1:0-22247 GCF_010692325.1 Moorena sp. SIO3I8
TGAGATCAAAACGGATGACTGCTGAATCTATCGATAGCAAGAATAACAGCAAGATAACTAATCATCCAGATAGCCCTAATTACCAGAAATCGAAGCTATCACCAGAGATTACTCCTAACTATACCGAGAGCAGCAGCAACAAGATAAGTGCTCATCCCACTAGCCCTAATTACCAACAATCTTTGCGATCACAACGGATGACTGCTAACTCTACCGATAGTAGCAAGTTGAGCCAAATAACTAATAATATAAATAACAAGATAACTAGCGATCGCTACCAGCAATCATACATATCGGAAGGGATTAATCCTAACTATACCGATAGCAGCACTAACGATAAGATAACTAATAATCCAACTAGCTTACGCAAATCCCAATCCAAGATAGAGTCAGGGATTAATCCTAACTATACCGATAGCAGCACTAACGATAAGATAGCTCATCATCCAACTAGCTTACGCAAATCCCAATCCAAGATAGAGTCAGGGATTAATCCTAACTATACCGATAGCAGCACTAACGATAAGATAGCTCATCATCCAACTAGCTTACGCAAATCCCAATCCAAGATAGAGTCAGGGATTAATCCTAACTATACCGATAGCAGCACTAACGATAAGATAAGTAATGATCTAACTAGCGATAACTACCAGCAGTCATCGAGATTACCAGAGATTACTCCTAACTATACCGATAGCAGCACTAACAACAAAATAACTAATCAGACAGATAGCCCTAATTACCAACAATCCTTGATATCACCAAGGACTGAATCTATCGATAGCAGCACTAACAACAAAATAACTAATCAGACAGATAGCCCTAATTACCAACAATCCTTGATACCATCAGGGATTACTCCTAACTATACCGATAGCAGCACGTTGAGCAAGATAAGTGATAATCCAACTAGGGATAACTATTACCAATCATTGATAGCACCAGAGATTAATTCTAACTATACCGATAGCAGCACGTTGAGCAAGATAAGTGATAATCCAACTAGGGATAACTATCAGCAATCGAAACTACCATCAGGGATTAATCCTAACTCTACCGATAGCAATAGTAATAATAAGATAGGGCATCATCCAACTAGCCTTAATTACTCCCAATCATTGATACCACAAGGGATTGGGAGTAACTATACCGATAGCAGCAGTAACAATAAGATCACTAATCAGACAAATAGCGCTAATTACCAGCAATCATTGATACCACAAGGGATTAATCCTAACTATACCGATAGCAGCAGTAACAGCAATCAACCAAGACCGACTACAGCAGAATTCCCTTTGGTTCCACAGCAAAAGGCTCCCTATCTTCAACACTCCGATCAGGGTAAACTGAATCAAGGAAACCAACTAGCTGCTGAGGTTAATTCAAATCAATTTAATTCAGAAATAATAGAAGCATCAACAGTCAACAGTGAACATCCTCCAACCCCACCGCGAAAAGCATCATCCCAAAGCAAACCGACTATCCAAGTAACCATAGGTTCTATAGACGTACGGGCTAGTAAGCCACCAGCACCACCACGTCGTACTCGTTCTATAAATAGGGCTTCGAGCCTATCTCTCAAGGATTACCTGAAACACCGTAATGGAGGAAGGTGATGAGCAATGCTCTTGCGATCGCAGCAGTTACCAAAACCTTGCAAAAACTGATCAGGCAAGGCATCGAACAGGAAGACGCCGGTGCAGAGGTAAGCACTCAGCCCCTGGATAAAGCTGGAGGAAACGGCAATACTCAAAAAAAGATTAATATCTTTCTCTACCAAAGCTTAGCTAACGCGGCTTGGCGCAATTTAGATATGCCGAATCGGGTCAAGCCAGGGGAAACCAGTAAACCGCCCTTGGCCTTGAACCTCTATTACTTGATTACTGCTTATGGCAAGGATAACGATATCGAAGACCACCGCCTGTTAGGAATAGCAATGCGTATCCTACACGATAATGCCTTGCTCCATCCTAAGCAAATTGAAGGAGTATTGCCCGATAGTGACTTGCACAATCAAGTAGAACGGATTAGCATTACCCCGATCACCCTATCCCTAGAAGAAGTATCAAAACTGTGGGGTACCTTTCAAACTCAGTATCGGATTTCTGCGGCCTATCAGGTTTCCGTAGTATTAATTGAAAGCGCTCAGGCGGTGAAAGCTCCTCTGCCGGTCTTAAGCCGTGGCGAACCAAACCTAAACAACGGTCGTGATAGTGGCATTGCCATTCAACCTGACTTAACATCTTCCTTTCCTACCCTAGAAACCCTGCAAACTCCCAATCAACAGCCATCCCTTCGTTTGGGTGAGAACTTAACTCTGCGGGGTCATCACTTAGATAGTGAAGAGACTATAGTGGTAGAGTTTAGGCATCCCCGCCTCAGCCAGGCAATTCAACTGACACCGAAGCCAGGGGGAACAGCTACCACCCTGGAAGTTGAGCTTCCTGTTGATGGTAATCAATGGTTGGCTGGGTTTTATACAGTAACAGTTGGGGTTAAGCGCAATGGCAAGCAACAAGTGACTAATGCTCTGTCCTTTTCCCTAGCCCCTAAGATCGAGGAAATGACTATATCTACAGCTACCGGAAACCAACAGCAGTTGACTTTGACCTGTAATCCACCGGTATGGTTAGGGAAGCCAGACAATTCATCAGTGATCCTAGGACAACAGGTAGGGTTTTTGTTAAGCGATCGCGAATTGTTACCCTTGTCGGAATTTTTGCCATCAGTTACAACTACTTCTTCTGACCCATCACCAGACCAGAAGACCAATAGCCTCGTTTTTGATATCACCGGTATTGCTGCTGGGGATTACTGGGTGCGCCTGCGGGTGGATGGAGTTGACAGCTTACTGGTGAATCGAACAGTTACACCTCCTGTTTTTTACTCAACCGAGAAGCTAACGGTGAGTGGGTGATGGGGAGTGTGGGGAGATGGGGAGATGGGGTGATGGGGAGATGGGGTGATGGGGTGATGGGGAGCTAATCTTGTAGGGTGGGCAAATGGACATGATTCGTGATCAACTTGTCAAATGATCAGAATTTGCCCACCAAACCCTTCTCTAAATGCGATCGCGTAGCGTGACCGTAGGTCAATCGCGTAGCGTGACCGTAGGTCAATCGCGTAGCGTGACCGTAGGTCAATCGCGTAGCGTGACCGTAGGTCAATCGCTTTAGGTTTGACACTGGGAAAATTACTCATGCCAAGATACTTAATGGCTTCACAATTAAATCTTCTCGCTAGATTTGCTGATTATCAGCCCTTAAACTTTCAATATATAACTCAATAGCTTCTGTAATATTATCGATCGCCTCTTCAAAAGAATCCCCTTGAGAATGACAACCTTTTAGGATCGGACAAAAAGCGTGATAACCTCCCTCTGATTCTTTTTCTAGAAGAACTGTATAATTGTAAATTTGTTTAGTGTTGTTGTCCATAGGTTTTAAACTTATTTGTGATCTATAGCAAAGGGAGTAGGGAGTAGGGAGTAGGGAGTAGTGCGATCGCCGATCTTGTAGATTGGGTTGAGGGAATCTATAGTTTTGATAAAACTGATCGATTCTATGGGAGAGCAAAACCCAACACCATCCCCTTTTTTTCCAGTAAGTATTTGTTGGGATTCCTTGCCTCAACTGGGGAGCTAACACACCCTAATTTCATGATGGTGTGTTGTTGAGCTAAGATTAAAATACGCTCAGCTTTTATCAAAAGCTTATACTTTGCTCCCATTGATCATGCCGAAACTGGATATTATTCATAAGGCGGTGAAAAATGCACTGATTAAAGATGGATGGATAATCACTGACGATCCCTATATTATTGAATATAGAAAAACAAAACTCTATGCCGATCTAGGAGCTGAACGGCCCATTGCGGTTCAACGAAATGAACAAAAACTTGTGGTTGAAGTCAAAAGCTTTGTCGGTACATCAAAATTGCAAGATTTAAAAGAAGCTCTTGGTCAATATGATATCTATCGCTATCTTCTGGATGCAGCGCGGTCTTGGGGGTTTCCCCCATGAGCGACTGCATGATGAAACTGCACCTGAACGAAAACTTTATCTAGCTATTAGTAGCATTGCCTACAAAAACTTTTTTACTCAAGATGTAATTCAATTAATAGTCACTAGACATCAACTTCCCTTAATTATTGTAGATACTGAATTAGAAGAGGTAAGACAATGGATAAATTAGCCCAATACCCCAATATTATCAAACAACTATTAACTGACTATATCGAATTATGTCAAAAACGTTCTCAGGAGGCGATTGATAATTTTCTGATTGCGGATGAAGCAAATGGTCACTATATTTGGATGAATTTAGGATGGCAAAATGGAGAAAAAATTACCGGAATGACCGTATATGTTCGTCTTCGAGAAGGAAAATTTTGGATTGAGGAAGACTGGACAGAAGAAGGAATTGCTACCGACCTTGTCCGTGCTGGAGTTCCCAAAGAGGATATTGTCTTAGCGTTTCATGAGCCAAAAATGCGACAATACACAGATTTTGCTGTTGCTTAGGCGATCGCTAATCTTGTAGGGTGGGCAAATGGACATGATCACTGTTGAAATGGTCAAATTCTCATTATTTGCCCACCAAACACCTCTTACAGTGCGTACGCTGATCTTGTAGTCAGATAGGTGGACAAAATTTTAGTCTTTGATTATAAATTATTCCCAATTTGCCCACCCGACAAAAGCGAGCGCCACTCCTTAAGCTCTAATTTATCCAAAAAACGCCTCATACTTATCATGACTACCGATCCAAAACCATGTAACCTGATCCTTTTCCAAAATTCCAATAGCACGATAGTTTTTAGTAATTCTAACTGACCAAATATCCTCATCACGATTAATACATTTAAAATGTAGGGAAGGATGAAAAGGATTATTTGACCATAACTGATAAGCTTTTTTTGCTGCTTGACGGACTTCTAAAGGAAGATCATAATAGTTTGACCAAAAAGATGGTAAGGTAGCAGAATTCATAACTTATCATAATCCATTGCTTGCCCCTGTCCTTGAGCAATTTGTTGTTTCGCAAGTCTCGCTACTTCTACTAACTTAGTTTGTGTTTTCCGAAAAGATTCATCCCACTGTAATTCATCTTCAATATCAGCAATATATTCCCGTAAATGCTCAATAACTCGCTCCTGCTGTGCCTCAGGTAGAGATTCTATAATTTTAACAACGGTTGCTATATTTTCCCTTGACATTGTTGCTGTAAATAGTACGATTTAATGGGGATAATTGAATCATAACACCGATGGGGATATCTTGTAGGGTGGGCAAATGGACATGATCACTGTTGAAATTGTCAAATGTATAGAATTTGCCCACCCTACCCCTCAAGGTCTTGATCTTGTAGGGTGGGCAAATGGACATGATCACTGTTGAAATGGTCAAATTCTGATTATTTGCCCACCCTACCCCTCAAGGTCTTGATCTTGTAGGGTGGGCAAATGGAAATGATCACTGTTGAAATTGTCAAATGTATAGAATTTGCCCACCCTACCCCTGCTTTTTGATTGGGGGTTGGATTAAGTCGCCACTTGTCAGTTCTTATGATTTTGGCTGACGTTTTTACGCTTCCTAACAAACTCTATTACAGTTAATATTTTAGCAGACAAAAGATAATACGACAAGATAACAATAATGTCCCCGACTTCGATAACTAAATGGGTTGCTCCTTAACCCCCTCCATCCTAGAGAGGTGGGGGAATGCGTAGCTTGTTTGTTCAAACAAGGATAAGTTAAAGCATTCACTAAGATATTTCAGCGCAGGTCGGGGGTGATTGGCTTCTGCTTCTGCCATGGCAGCTTCCCCTTGCCTGATCGCTTCTGGGTCTACCGACTCATCTTGTGCTAATTCTTGAGCTAATTCTTGCAAACGCGATCGCTTTTAGCGGAAGCGAAGCTTCATCGCATCCAGAACATTGCAGCACTGAGATACCGTGAATTATTTTCCTGGCATTCACCCATGCTTAACCTATGCTCACCTTCACCAGAATACATTCCACACTATCCACAGCAGCTTCCACAGTCAAAACCAAAAAAAATAGCCGTGGAAAATACTTCCACGACTACAAAAGTAAACCAATTCAAGGCAATGACTACAAATGTAAACCAATTTAAGGCAATGTATCACCCACTGATTAATTCTATTTACGAGGAATTTAGGCTAAACCCCTCGGTGGCTCTTACCCCCCCCATAACAAGGAATAGTACACAACCAATAAACTAGTCTTAAACTAGTCTTAACTGTGGCACTAGGGGGAAGGCCCCCCAGCTAGGTTATGAGCTTAATCCAGAATCAGATTGCGCTGCAAAATACAAATGTATTCCCCAGGATTGTAAGTCCGTTGGAGTGGACTCCACTCGCTGACTGTGGCATAGCCCAGAGTCTGCAAATTCCTGATCGTAATGTAAATCGCCCGCTTAGAACCAGTCAAAGTATGTTTAATTGGTTCTTGGTAGGGAGAAAATCCATGGGAACCCGGGAGAATTAGTTCACTAGATTGATTCAAAAAAGGTGAAACAATAAAATTGGTGTACATCGCCTTAAAATTAGTCCGTTAGTGTTCATTAATCATTGAAACACTTAAATTTAAGTTATGCAAGTTATTTAAATTATTGTAATATTTATTAATCATTTAAGATTTGGTAAGACTAATAATTATAAAGTCTGGATTTGTAGGTAACAGGGAATCGGGAATCGGGAATCGGGAATCGGGAATCGGGAATCGGGAGTAGGTAATAAACGATATTGGATTTTTGTTGTCGAAAACAGTATTTTTTTAAAAATTAAGTGAAAAATTATAGCTCTATTTGACAGAGTTATTTAATAGAGTTAGGATAAGCTAGGATAGCAAAAGTGTTGAACGTCGGTTCAGGCAAGAAGCAAGTTTTGAGAATTGGGGCTAATTATTATAGCGGTTATCCTATAGCGTTTCTAATAGTAATTAAGTAAACAGGCTCTCCTACTTACTACTCCCTACTCCCTACTCCCTACTCCCTACTCCCTACTCCCTACTCCCTACTCCCTACTCCCTACTCCCTACTCCCTTTCCTTAATATGAACATTACTATTAAAATCCCAGAGCTAAGCTTAGAAGGAATTGACTTGAATAGACTAGATCGGGTACGCTTACAAACAGCGGTGGAAGCCGAATTATCCCGTTTGCTTAAGGTGAAGGGACTACCTCGAAATTGGCAAGATACTACCAATATTCCTACTGTACCAGTGAATTTAAACTTAACTAAAACCCACAATTCCACAGACATGGGTAAGGAAATTGCTCAGGCTATTTATAGAGGTATGGCGGAATGAAACATCTACGAGTAAGTCGAAGTTAGGTGCGCTCTTACCATTAAGAATTAAATTACCCACGGGTCGCACCTCTTGATGCAGCGCATTGCTATTCCCTATTCCCTATTCCCTATTCCCTATTCCCTATTCCCTGTTCCCTATTCCCTGTTCCCTCTTCTCTCTTCCCTGCTCCCTGCTCCCTGCTCCCTGCTCCCTTGCTATATTCACTTTAACCATTGACAATTAAGAATTAACAATTAACAATTGATGAGTTAGCTCAAGAATAAGTATTCAAACAGACTTGATATCAGCAGTTTATTAACCACAAGGATTTCATGGCTACATCTCCCCTTTCCCCTCGTTTGTTGAGAGGGGCAATAGTCGCTCTAGACCCTGCTAATCCCCTAGCTAGTGTGATTCTTTTTCAGTACAATCCCGAGACGATGACGCGATCGCTTACGCCCCGGACAGCAGGAGCGGATTTGTCTGCACAGGGTAAATCTGACCTAGACCCGACTGAAGCGAAACGAATCAGTGGTCCTCCGAAAGAGAGCATTAGTCTAAAAATGGCCATCGATGCCACTGACCGGTTAGAGCAGGCGGATACCATGGCGGTTACCTTGGGCATTCATCCCCAAATCGCAACTCTGGAAATGCTAATGTATCCCAAAACCTTGTCAGTCTTGACCAATAGCGCTATGTCGAAAGCGGGAACTATGGAAATTGTGGCGATGGAAGCTCCTCTAACTCTATTTATCTGGGGGGGTAATCGGATTCTACCGGTTCGGGTAGATCGTATGGATATTGAAGAACTGGCTTACGATGTTAATCTTAACCCGATTCGGGCTGATGTTGACCTTACTCTAGAAGTCCTCAGCTACAAGGATCTGAAGCTGGCTAGCCTCGGTGGTGCTCTATTTATGGCTCACCAAGTTAGCAAAGAACTGATGGCAACTATGGAAAGTCTTAAGAATGTCAGCAGTATTGCTAAGGGAGTGGCAGGAAGTATTCCATTGCTTTGAGACTATCGAAATTCATCGACTGTGGGAGATGTGGGGAGATCAGGAGTCAGATTTTTTATTAATTTAGTAGAGTTTAAAATACTTCATAGTTTATTGACACTCCGGCAAGTTAGGAGTAACCTACTAAAGGGAAAACCAATCCACCTCTAGTTAACAGTGGCTCCCAGGTCAGCTGAGACTTTTCCCCTGTAGAAGGCTAAAGCAATTAGCCAATTGGAGCCAAGTCACTGAATCACTTAGTAGGATTACTTTTGTCCGAATACCGGTTAAATCAGTCTCGATTAATAGACTGATAAACAAACCTAAGTACTGTCGAATACAACTGACAATTACGGAAAAGGAAAGACAAATGAAACGTATTATGCAAGCCATGTTGGCAATAGTGTTTGCCCTGGTCGCGGTCTTGAGTTTACAAGTTGGTCATGCTTATGCTCAAGATGTCTCCCCTCAAGAGGTAGAGGTTGTTTATGAATACGGTTGGTTTACCGTAAAAGCTGAAGACTCTAAGGAAATAAATGTTATTCAAGATCGCCCACTTGATTTCGATCTCGTAGACAAAGGTGATGAGGGATCAACCGTTTTTGTTTTTCATGGCTGCGGTGCTTATAAATTAGAACCTAGAGATTATATCTATCCAACCTGTGAGCATCCATCTTCAAAGGTCATTTTTGCCAACGGTGGCCCTGATGATGTAGACATTAAGATTTTCCCACAGTAATAGTTAGTCGGAATGGGAGCAGGTCACTTATGCAGAGCATTTTTAGTAAAGCTATAGCCCCCTCATTGGTTTTAGCTTGCTCTGATAGTATAGAGTTTATATGTTGTTCTGCAACTTTGACCTGCTCCCGGCAATTTATGCTGCCTGTTTTGGGAGCAGGTCAAATTGGCAGAACAAATGAACTACTTGACAAAAAGACTGGGTAATGTAAACAACTGTATTTTTTTTCAATCCATGTCTTGATGCAAAGCGCGAGTGGGGGAAACCCCCGCATGAAGGCGCTGCATCGCTAGAGAAATGCTAAGCTATTATGCATTTAAATTGGAAGTTTTGAAGCTATGTTCCAAGCCACTAGCCGTTACTACAATCTAGAAACAGCCACCTTCACCAGCTCAGATAATCGAGTAATTTCCTACAAGCGTCGGCGCTTTCTACCTCAGGGGGAAACCTTGTCCTTACTTGTAGAAGTCACGGTTACAGAAGGCGATCGCTTAGATCTGATTACTGACAGCAATCTCGGTGATCCAGAACAGTTTTGGCAAGTGTGCGATGCCAACAATACCATGAATCCCTTTGACCTCACCGCAGAACCAGGCAAAGTCTTAAGAGTTCCCCAGCCGCAGTTGTAGAAAATACCGACAGAGAGGGAAGTGTGGGGAGATGGGGAGATGGGGAGATGGGGAGATGGGGAGATGGGGAGATGGGGAGATGGGGGGATGGGGGGATGGGGAGATGGGGAGATGGGGAGATGGGGAGACCGCACTGGCTCCCTTTGACCGCGCTGCATACCTACTCCCTACTCCCTACTCCCTACTCCCTGTTCCCTGTTCCCTGTTCCCTGTTCCCTGTTCCCTGTTCCCGACTCCCGACTCCCGACTCCCGACTCCCGACTCCCGACTCCCTATTCCCTATTCCCTATTCCCGACTCCCGACTCCCGACTCCCGACTCCCGACTCCCTAAAACCAAAGACGAAAGTACCTCACCCAGTTTACAATGGTAAAATTAGGCATTCAACTCACGGTACTAATTGGTTCAACAGTGCCCAAGCCAGCGTCTTCGGTGCTAATCGAATCCCTAGCTAACGTTGAAGTTACCCATTCTGCCCAAGAGCGTTCTGGCTTTCAACTGCGCTTTCGAGCTGGTCGCAGTGCCAGTTTGGTAGAGCGGGATTATCCTGTGCTAAAAAGTGGAGAGCTCAAACCCTTCAACCGAGTAATTCTGGTGGTCATCTTCAACGGTAAGCCTCAGGTGTTGATGGATGGCGTGATTACTCACCAGCAGCTCTTGCCCAGTAATAATCCTGGGGAATCTAGCATCGTGGTGACTGGGGAAGATGTCAGCGTGATGATGGACTTAGAAGAAAAGATTGTTGAGCACCCAGCCCAGAACGAAACGATAATTGCTAATAAAATTATCGCTAGCTATGCCAAATATGGTCTTATCCCCCAAGTCATTCCGCCACTGACCGACAAACCTCCCTTACCGACGGAGCGCATCCCTGTTCAGCATGGCACTGACTTGGACTACCTTCTGAAAATGGCAAGGCGTCATGGTTATGTTTTCTACATTACTCCAGGACCAGCACCTGGAACTAACACGGCCTATTGGGGACCCCCGAAACGCTTGGGATTACCCCAGTCTGCCCTTTCGGTGAATATGGGCTCGAATACTAATGTGGAATCGATCAGTTTCGAGTACAATGCCCTTGCCGCTACTACGGTGTCTGGACAAGTGCAAGACCGGGATACCAACAAAGTCAAATCCCTAGACATTTCCTCTAGTAAGCTTTTCCCCCTAGCCCAAACCTCAGCCTTGAAACAGTCTCAAGTTCGGACAGTGGTTCCCAAACCCATCCAGGGGTTGAGTGAATCTCAAGCTAAGGCGTTTGCTCAAGGGATAACCGATACATCCTTAGATGACGTAGTGGTAGCGGAAGGAACCTTAAATGCTCTAGAGTACAACGGTATCCTCCAAGCTGGTGCTCTTGTGGGTGTGCGAGGGGTAGGCAACCAGTATGATGGGTTTTATTATGTTAAAAGTGTGACTCATCAGCTCCAAACGGGACAATATAAGCAGCAATTCGTACTCACCCGTGAAGGATTGGGTTCGACAACGTTAGCAGTAAGACCATGAAAGAATTTTTTGGCAAGTATCGTGGCACAGTGACTGGGAATAAAGACCTGATGTACCTTGGTCGGATACAGGTGAGTGTACCAGCAGTATTAGGGGACGGTCGCCAAAGCTGGGCAATGCCCTGTGTTCCCTATGCTGGAGCTGATGTCGGCTTTTTTGCGATTCCGCCAGTGGGAGCAAATGTCTGGGTGGAATTTGAAGGAGGCGATCCCGATTACCCGATTTGGACTGGTTGCTTCTGGGGCAAAGGTGAGCTACCGGCAAATGCGAAAGTGCTTGACCCAGAGAAAGTGCAAGTCTTTAAAACTGATGGAATTACCTTCACTCTCAGTAATTTTGGGACTACCAAAGGGTTGACCATTGAAGTGGCTAAACCAGTAGTATCTAACCCCCTGACTTTAGTGTTTGATGATAACGGAATTGAAATTAATAACAATAGCAAAACCATCGCGAAGTTAACAGCAGAAACTATAGAGTTAAGCAATGATGCGTCTACGGTTACCCTGGCTGTTGATAATATTCAAATCAAAGAAGATGCGGTTGAAATTAAGCTAACTAAAGACAGTATTGATTTAAAAAATAGCTCCTCTACTGGTAAGTTAGCAAAAGATAGTATTCAATTAAGTAAAAGTCCAGCAGTGATAAAACTATCCTCATCAGGGGTAGAGATTAATAACTCTCCAGCAGCGGCCAAACTATCCTCATCAGGAATCGAACTTAGTAACTCTCCAGCAACAGTAAAGCTAGCTCCTTCGGGAATTGAACTGAGTAATGGTGCTGCTAATGTTAAACTTTCACCTGCTAGCGTGAATATTAATAATGGCGCGTTGGAGGTAATTTAATGCCAGGTTTTGTGTTATCGCTTGCTAACAAAATCTTGTGTGCTCATGGCGGACAAGTCCAACCGATGGTTCCCAATCCCCGGGTCAAAATAATGGGTCAACCAGTGCTTACCCAAGCTCCCACCTATGTGGTGGCTGGTTGTGCCAATCCTCCTCCACCGGCCAATGTTGGTCCTTGCTTGATTGCATCCTGGATTACTGGTTCAGTGCGAGTCAAGGTGATGGGAATGCCAGTGCTGTTGCAAGATTCTCAGGCAACTTGTGTACCTACGGGTACTCCAGTTACTGTTATCCCGATGCCAGGTCGGGTTAAGGGAATGTGATCTGTCTTTGTTTGGTTGTTCGCGAAGCGTGGCCAATAGGCCAAAGTTGTTTGGTTGTTCGCGAAGCGTGGCCAATAGGCCAAGGTGGTTTGGTTAAAGGTGGTTTGGTTGAAGGTTGTGTGGTTGAAGGTTGTGTGGTTGAAGGTTGTGTGGTTGAAGGTTGTTTGGTTGAGGGTAAACCCTACCTCAATCAATCCTCTTGCTATTAGGCACTAATCGATTGGCTTTTGGGCCACGCTACGCGAATGGTCACGCTTCGCGATGAAGCGAACGCGCCCCGCGTGGCCAAAGGCCTCAGCTTCCGCTAAAAGCGATCGCATCGAATTTATTATCGCAGTCATCAATAACTATACCGATACTGTCCTACAGCAGTTAACTAATAAGAGCCAATTGGAATGGCGTAAGCATCGAACTAATCCCAGTAATAAATAACTATTCCGATACTGTCCTAGAAAAATTGACTACTAATAGAAGAGTGCAATTGGCTACCCATCGCACTAATCGAAGTCATCAACAACTATTTCGATACTGTCTTAGAGCAGTTGACTACTAATAGAATAGTATTGCCATTGACCTTGGCCTTTGGGCCACGCTACGGGAACGCATCCTGAAGGGGCGACAATTCGCCTGCAAGCTTTGTGTGGTAAGGGTTCTAGTTGGTAATATCATGTCCGGAAATTTAGTGATAAGCAACCATCTCCGATTAAACCTTACTCACCCATATACAAACGCTATAGCATTGCCTATTTCTCTAATAATTTTGCATAATAGGGAGCCAAGAAACCTCGATACTTCTCCAAAATCTGATCGGATAAAAATTTACCACCATTAATAGAGCCTCTACAGATATTGCTTTGACAATTACAATTAGGCACAGCAATTGAAATCCATTCAGACATACAATAATCAAAAGTCACTTCTTCTCCTTGGATAATCTCTTTCATTGCCACTAGACTGTATCCATTGAACTCATTCAATTTAATTCCACAATTAGGATCACAGGAATGATTTACAAGCTCAAAAGGCTCATCCATTCTCACATGAGTATTTATGTCCATTTGCAAAGTCTGCCAAGTCCTTTCTGGCGACTTTGCAACTGGCTTACCTACTAAAACAATTTCCCCTACATCGAATTTTTTATCTGCGAAAACCCCTTTTCCTTTATTGTGAGTCTTTACAACACTTACATGGGAGAAATAATTGATCATATTAATCAATTTTATGGTAAACTATCATCACCAATACTTTATCACAGTTCATGTCCGGACTATTGCCCATAATTGCAATTCTGTAAAAGCCATCGTTTCCTGAGGGGGTGAAAATTCTCCTGCAAGCGTGTAGTAAGGGTTTCAGTTGGGTTACCTTTGAGAAGATGTCCCCAGGGATGGCCATCCCAATTAAACTTGACCAACGAAAAAATTAGGTTTCAAGACTTTGCGTACGCAAATAGAGGCGTTAATTAACCTGTCAATTAACCCAATCTTTTTTGGAATAGCATGGCTCAAAAGCTTACCCCAACCCGTTTTTAACCTGCTTGTTACCCCCTCACCATCATATCATACTCAGGACTTACGCAAGCACGCTATATATAGCGTGCTTGCGTAAGTCCTGAGGGAGTAGGGAGTAGGGAGTAGGGAATCGGGAGTAGGGAATATGGCATCAAAAATTATCACAATTGATTTAGGTACCCTGTAGAACACAATTCAAGCCCCAAATAGCAGCAAAGTAGTCGATAAATTATTAAGATTTGTGAATGCGATCGCTTCAATAGTTTTCCAGAAAACTCCCAAAATCCTTGATTTTCCCTAGAGAGCCCTGGAGCAGTAACAAAACCCAACCAAACCCTTGCCAGAGTTGGGTTTCACTATGTTCAACCCAACTCAACCCAACCTGGGAAGCCAGATCAACTCACTTAGGGAGCAGGCTATAGTGAATGAGTTGTGGTCAGAGCTATCTATGTAGCAATGGAGATAGGCTATCCTTTCCAAATCGATGGGCGGAGGCGGACAGCAGAGGCTACCTCTGAAGAACACATCCCTCAGCTGATGGAACAATTACTGTTTACGTCCCCAGGAGAACGGGTCAACCGTCCTACCTTGGGCTGCAGTCTGATGCAGCTGGTCTTTGCTCCGAATAGTGAGGAACTGAGTACTGCGGTTCAGTTTCTGGTTCAAGGGTCGTTGCAGCAGTGGTTAGGGGAGTTAATTCAAGTTGAGAGGGTGCAAGTGGAAAGTGAAGATACTAAATTGCGAGTCACAGTGCAGTATGTGATTCGGCGTAATCAACAGCGTCAGGTAACTGAGTTTGAGCGAGGTTTGTGATATGACAGACTTGGTAACAGCTGAACACATGTTCCGACACCAACGCCGGATCGCTCTTAGTCGTCAAACTAAACAGATCGGGCTGGATTACATTCAGGTGGAATCACAACAGACACCGAATGAACCGAATAAGTGGGCGCTAAAGCTTCATTTTGTACCAGCTTCCACACAAGCAACCCAGGACGTGCTCTCAAACCTGACCTCTAGAAATATTCGCATCACTAGAGGTACGGCGGTTACAACTACTGATGTTAGGCTCCTGGAAATCCAACCACCTAGTGGGAATGTGCTGACGCTGTTGGTGGAATACAAAGCTCCTACTAAGTCCCAGGTTAGTGATTTATCTACCTATACGCTACAACTGGTTAATATTAGCAACCTCGATCCGTTTTTTGAGCGGGTCAATTTTTCCTTCAAACGTCCAGACCAAGTTACCTTTGACCCCCAGCCAGTATCCTCAAGTGATATAGAAACCCTGTCGGTACCGGAGATAGATTACTTAGCTAAAGACTATAGCAGCTTTCGGCAATTAATGCTTAACCGCTTGTCGGAAGTGATGCCTCAATGGCTAGAGCGCAATCCTGCGGATTTAGGGATTGCGCTGGTGGAAGTATTGGCCTACTCTGCTGACTACCTCAGTTACTATCAGGATGCTGTAGCTACTGAAGCCTACCTTGGTACAGCTCGCCGCCGCACGTCTGTACGCCGCCACGGCAGGCTGGTAGATTACGTGTTGCACGAGGGCTGCAATGCTAGAGTCTGGGTGCAGGTAGCAGTAAATGTTAATGAGGGGCTGCTAGAAAACGGAACTCTTGGAGACATTGGAACTCTTCTAGAACAAGGAACTCTTCTACTAACCCATGTTTCTGGTCAAGGGTCGGTAATCGATCCTAATTCTTCTGCTAAGAGTGAGGTCTTGGCTCAAGGGGCAAAAACCTTTCAAACCTTACATTCCCAGGAACTATTTGCTGCCCACAATGAGATTAAATTTTATACCTGGGGAGCAAGGGAATGGTTTCTGTCGAAGCAAGAGACAAAAGCAACATTAATGGGACATCTGACCTTGAAACCAGGGGATGTGTTGATCTTTGAAGAGGTAAGAGACCCAAACACTGGCTTAACGGCTGGGGCTAACCCCCAAAACCGTCATCCAGTACGCTTAACTAAGGTAACTCCCACAGAAGACCCCCTTGGTGGTCAATTTCATCATCCCCCAACTGATCAGCCAGTAGATATTACTGAGATTGAATGGCACCCCCAGGATGCTCTGCCTTACCAACTATGGCTAGCAACTCTGAGTAGCACTGGCCCAATCACAGATATCACGGTGGCTCGAGGAAATATTGTTTTGGCTGACCATGGGGAGCCTTATCCTAAAGAGGGGACAGAGATACTGCCCACTATCCCAACCATTGGTCGTTATCGTCCCAAGTTGTCTCGCACTGGTCTCACCCACAGTGTGCCTTACAACCACCAGCAAGCCATTATCGAAGCGGTGGCAACAACGGTTGTTCAAGACCCCCGTTCGGCAGTGCCTCAGATCAGTTTACAATCGGATACTGGTGAAACCTGGTTGGTACACCGTGACCTATTGAATAGTGACCGATTTGCGGCGGATTTTGTGGTGGAAATGGAGAGTGATGGCAGTGCCTATCTGCGCTTTGGTGATAGTGTTCAAGGCAAGCAACCTAGTCCAGATTCCCAGCTGATGACCAGCTACCGGATTGGTAATGGTTTGGTGGGTAATGTGGGACTTGATGCGATCGCTCATCTGGAACCAGTCACTAGTGATGCCTATGGTGAATTGGTTAAACAGGTAATTGGAGTACGGAATCCCATCGCAGCTCAAGGGGGAATTGACCCGGAACCGATTGAGCAAGCACGGTTATACGCTCCCCAAGCCTTCCGAACCCCTGAACGCTGCGTGACCGAATCCGACTACGCCACTACCATCCAGCGTCATCCAGAAGTCCAAAAAGCAGCAGCTCAGTTGCGTTGGACAGGGAGTTGGTATAGCGTATTTATTGTTGTGGATCGGTATAGTGGTAGACCGATTGATGCCCAATTTAGGGAAGAGCTACTGGCTTTTATGGCTCCCTATCGCTTAATGGGTCATGATATCGAAATCCAGGCTCCCTATTTTGTTAATCTCGATATTGCTTTGACAGTACATGTCTTGCCTAACTATTTCCAGAGCAGTGTGAAGCGATCGCTTATGGAAACCTTCAGCAACACAGACTTAGCGGTCGGTCAACGGGGTTTCTTCCATCCTGACAATTTTACCTTCGGTCAACCGGTCTATCTTAGCCAAATTGTTAACCAAGCCATGGAAGTGCCTGGGGTTGACTGGGTTGAACCAACCCGCTTCCGTGAGTGGGGACAACCCGATCGAGGAGAATTGGCAGCAGGTCAAATCTTGATTGAGCCATTAGCTGTTGCTCGTTTGGATAATAACCCTGATACTCCTGAAAATGGCAGAAGTCAGTTTTATTTACAAGGCGGTTTGTGATTAGAGGGAGTAGGGAGTAGGGAGTAGGGAGTAGGGAATAGGGAGTAGGGAATATGGCATCAAAAATTATCACAATTGATTTAGGATACCTAAAGTAGGAAGTAGGAATTTAAACCTGTTAATTTTCCTTAATTAATTAACAGGTTTGGTGTTTAAATTTATCCTATTCTCTAGCTAGATTATCCTTGAAAATTGCAACTAGATAGCGATTAGCATCCTGTAAATAATGATAAGTAAAAACAAGGATATGCTAACCAAAATTAGGGGTTGTTTAGAGATAGCAATTTGGCGATAATTTGATTAGTAACATTGCACAAAAAAGATACAATCTACTGCTTTATTGGCAATAATCAATAACTCAGTTTGAATCCCAACTGCCCAATTCCCTATTCCCTATTCCCTACTCCCTACTCCCTACTCCCTATTCCCTATTCCCTATTCCCTGTTCCCTATTCCCTTCCGTATAAATATGACATCCCACTACAATTCCCCTGGCCTAACCACATTAGCCTATCGAGTTAGCACCCATGGCACCAGTTTCCAACGGATGCTAGCCGGTCTGCGTACTCAAACGGCTTCCCCAAATGACTCAGACCAAGGTAACCGACCTCTGGCTACTCTCAATACTAGCCACCGAGATGACCCTGCGATCGCATTTCTGGATAGCTTAGCTACTGTTGTTGATGTACTTAGCTTCTACCAAGAACGGATTGCTAATGAAGGGTATCTCAACACAGCCACTGAACGGCTGTCGGTTCTGGAATTAACTCGCACTATCGGCTACGAGCTCAATCCTGGTGTTGCGGCTAGTACTTTCCTAGCTTTCACCGTTGACGATACCCCTGGTACGACTAGTGTTGCTACAGTTCCCAAAGGAACCAAAGTTCAAAGTGTTCCAGGACAAGGGGAACTACCTCAGACCTTTGAAACGATTGAGGAGATTGAAGCCAGAGCACAATGGAATGCCCTGACACCTTATCGACCTTTGGTCAAACAAACCCAGTCAATTAGTGGTAACACTACCGAACTATTCCTAGAAGGCATCAATACCCAACTCCAACCTGGTAATTTACTGATACTGATCGACCCGTCTGCAGCAGCATCCAATCAAAGTCATTTTCTGACCTTACAAAC
Organism: Moorena sp. SIO3I8; assembly: GCF_010692325.1. Classification (GTDB taxonomy): domain Bacteria; phylum Cyanobacteriota; class Cyanobacteriia; order Cyanobacteriales; family Coleofasciculaceae; genus Moorena. The sequence continues at coordinate 18,315 of NZ_JAAHHW010000025.1, forward strand.
CGTTGAACCCAATACTCAAGACGGTTACACCAAAGTTACTTGGTCCCCAGCACCAGACCAACCCAGCATCGAATCCCCCCAAGTCTTTGCCTTTCGACAGCAAATTAACCTATTTGGTAGCAATGCTCCCGATTGGAAAGAGTTACCAGATGATACCAAGCGTAAGTATAGTGCGATCGCAGGTGGTATTTTTTACTCTACCGATCGCGGAAACAATTGGAATTCCGTGTCTACAGGTCTATTGAAAAATGCTGATATCCGAGCTTTGGCTACCTGGCAAGATGTGGTTTTTGCTGGCACTCACAAGGGTATTTTTTACTCTACCGATGGTGGTCAGGAATGGATTCCCATTAACCAAGGCTTGACTAATACAGATATTCATGCCCTGACGATTAACTCTCAAGGCCATCTGTTTGCTGGAGCCACTGGTGGTAATGTGTTTCGCTCCACTGATGGCGGGGAAAGCTGGGTAACCATTGGCACTGGGTCTCTGACTATTGTTGAACATCGCATTCCCGCCACAGCAGAGGGTTCGGAAAGTTGGACTCCTGTGAATACCAGCTTGCCCAATACGGTTGTGCGATCGCTATTTACTTACTCTTCCTATTACTCTTCCTCTTCCGAATCGTCTTTCTCTGAACAAACTATCCTGGCCGGAACTGAAGATGGAGTCTTTCGCTCTAGAGATGGCGGCAAAAGCTGGATACCGGTGAATACCGGTTTGCCAAATACGGATACCAATACTGGCTTAACTAGTACTGTTGTCTATTCCCTAACCACTGCCGTAATCAATAATGTAAATTACCTGTTTGCTGGCACAGACCAGGGCGTGTTTCGCTCCACTAATAATGGGGATAGCTGGGAAGTAGTGAATACAAACTTGCCTACTCTCACAATAACCACAGGGGAAAGAACAACAGAAGTTATTAATACAGTAGTCTATTCCTTGGTTACCTATGAGCGCGATGGCACCACTTACCTATTTGCTGGCACAAACCAAGGGGTGTTTCGCTTCAATAATGATCGGAATAACTGGCAATCCGTTAATACAGGTTTGCCTACTAAAACAGTAGGGGAAATAGAAGTAATCGATACCATAATCTATTCCCTAGTTGCTGATACTAGTAATAATCCCCACTATCTGTTTGCAGCCACAAACAGGGGTGTATTTCGCTACGAGGAACCCCAAATTCCTGAGAATAACTGGATGCTGATCAATTCGGGCTTCACCAGTAATGATATTCGGTGTATGGTACCCTATCAAAACAACACTATTATAGCTGGCTCCAAATTTACTGGCTTAGTGGCAACAGAATGGCCTGGTTTTACCATTCAAAACAACCATATTGATCTTGATTCTACTTACTCCAATATATTAGTAAGCAGTTGGATAGTGCTGATGCACTCCAGCCGCAAACAACTATACAAAATTAATCAGATAACTACTGTAGCACGGGATGATTTCCTACAGAGTGGAAAAATCACTCGCCTTGAGTTGGATTCAAATCAGCATCTGGCCGAATTTGGTTCAGAGCGCTTCCGTGAAACAGTGGTTTTCGCTCAAAGTGAACAGTTAGCCCTGTTTGAGCCAGCAATTCAAGAAAATCTTCCCCTTGAAGGTGATCAAATTGAGTTGGAGCAATTGATAGAAGGGCTAGAGACCGGAAAAACACTTGTTGTCAGTGGTAAGAAGGATCCAAGTCAAATTACTCAAACCACTACGGTCGATGAGGAAACTATTAATGAGGTAGTTGTGATTAAATCTATCTCTAGCTCTATCTCTAGCAACCAACAACGCTCTACTCTCACCCTGACTCAGTCACTCCAAAACCGTTACGACCGCACCACAGTAACCATTAATGCTAATGTTGCTCAGGCTACTCATGGTGAAACAGTGGTGGATGAAGTGCTTGGTAGTGGTGATGGTACCTTAGGAAATCAGAAGTTTGTACTCCAGAAGCCTCCTTTAACCTACATTTCTGCTAGTAGCTCTAGCGGTAGTGAAACCACTTTGGAGGTAAGGGTCAATAATATAGTGTGGGAAGAAGTGCGATCGCTTTATGGTTTAGATGACCGCCGCCAAGCCTACATTGTCCGTATTGATGATAATGGCAACACTAACATTACCTTTGGGGATGGACAAAGCGGTGCTCGTCTACCCACAGGAGATGAAAATATTACCGCCACCTATCGCAGTGGTATCGGCTTGGATGGGGAAGTAGGGGCTGGTAGTCTTACTGTTCTGCAAACCAGACCCTTGGGAATTGTAGATGTTACTAATCCCCTAACCGCCATCGGAGCAGCTTCTCCAGAAACCCGTGACCAAGCTCGGTCTCAAGCTCCTGTCAATATTTTGCCGATGGAGCGCATTGTCTCAGTGCAAGATTTTGAGACATTTACCCGTAGCTTTGCTGGTATTGGTAAAGCCAAGGTAGCTACTTTAGAGATTGGGCAAAACTTACCCTTGATTCACCTTACCATTGCAGACCGTAATGGCAATCAAGTCAGCCCTGATTCTATATTATATACTAATCTGGTCAATGGAATTAATGCTGCTCGTGACCCATCTCAGCAGCGCCGTCTGGCGGTAGCATCTAAGGTTGAAATTGATAGTTATGAAGCCCTTTACTTTAATCTTCAAGCCGGGATATGGGTGGATTCTCGTTATCGCAGCGATCTGGTTTTATCTGAGGTTAAAACACTATTAGTGTCTGCTTTTGCCTTTGAACAGCGTACCTTTGGTCAAGGGGTAACAGCCGCAGAAGTAACAGCATTAATTCAGGCCGTTGATGGCGTACAAGCGGTTAATTTAGAGGCGCTATATTTAACTGGAACGACTCAGGAGCTGAAGTCATCCTTAGAAGCGCGTTTAGCTATTTGGAATAGTGAGACTAAACAGGCTCTACCGGCTCAGTTGTTATTGCTTAATTCTCAGACAGATGGGGTTAGTTTACATTTGGTTTAAAGGGAGCAGGGAGTAGGGAGTAGGGAATAGGGAATAGGGAACAGGGAACAGGGAAAAAATTCGGCGTTGCTTAATAATGGAATGATTTTAAGCGTTTTGTGGAACGGGCATCTTGCCCGTTTCCTGCCATAGCCCATAAGCTGATAGCTGAATGCTTAGATTACAGCCCAAAATCCTCTGGATTTATCCCTTCAGCGTGAGTGCTTAAAACTATAGGTCAATAGTATGGGACTCAGAGCTATTGAGAGAGTTAAAGGAGTTAACCACACCACAGTGATAACTGGGATTAAAAAAGTGGGATAATTATTGCCAGATGCCTAGGAACCACAAGGAATTCCCGAGGTATAGCAGAAGTCAGAAGTCAGAAGTCAGAAGTCAGAAGTCAAACTCTTGCGCTTACTTAGGTTTGAGACTTTTGTCATGTCCTAACTGCCCTGGCGACTGCTATAGGAGAACTCGATCAATTAGAAACATTTGTCAAGTAAAAAAAAAACAAATCTGGCTATGGACAGCGGTAGAGCACTTTCAAAAAGGTATTTTGGGATGGGTTTTGGGAGATCATAGTCCGATATATTGCTCATTCATTATCTAAAATTATGGGATGTTATAGTTCCTTATGCTTAGGAATATTCTGTACGTAAGCGTAAGCATTTATTTGGAATAATACTTCAATTCAGCAACGCAAAAAAAAGACCCATGATCGGGTCTAGAAACAATATAGTTAGAAGCCCATCAGACTATTGAGCTTCCCTAAAATATTTGTGAATAACTTATAGTGTTAGTTTTTCCCCATAAATGAAGAGCAACTACTAAATAGATGAACCTGACAATCACAAATTAGAATAATATTGAATCGCGAAAGAGATCAGGATTATCGATTTGACTAGCCTGAACTCCAACGACAACCGCTAGAAGGTCACCGTTACCAATTATTTCAGTTCCTTGGTTAGTATCAGAAAATTCCAAGC
>NZ_JAAHHW010000025.1:22347-77074 GCF_010692325.1 Moorena sp. SIO3I8
AATAATATTGAATCGCGAAAGAGATCAGGATTATCGATTTGACTAGCCTGAACTCCAACGACAACCGCTAGAAGGTCACCGTTACCAATTATTTCAGTTCCTTGGTTAGTATCAGAAAATTCCAAGCTCCCAAAATCTAAGTCTTGGCCTACAAAGAATGGGTCTAGAACAAATTTAGCTTGACTAAGATCAAAATTATAGATAGTATCATACCCCTCCCCTGTAGTTAAAATGACTTGAGCAGCACCGGTTCCTAAAAAGACTTGGTCTAGACCCTCGCCACCAAAAATTATATCGTCTCCACCATTACCAAAAATAATATCATCGCCATCGCCATCAATAATAATCTCTCGGTCTGAAGATCCCGTTAAAGTATCATTTCCTCCATCAAAATCAACAAGGATATCAAAGCCATCATTGCTACCGTTGCCATTTATTACATCATCACCAGCACCGCCAACAATAAAATCAGCTTGGGAACCACCATTGATTTGATCATTGCCAGCACCACCTAAAAGAGTATCATTGCCACCATTGCCATTAAGCTGGTCATCACCAGAACCACCTTCGATGGAATCATTACCAGAGCCACCATTGATTTGATCATTGCCAGCACCACCTAAAAGAGTATCATTGCCACCATTGCCATTAAGCTGGTCATCACCAGAACCACCTTCGATGGAATCATTGCCAGAACCACCATTGATTTGATCATTGCCAGCACCACCTAAAAGAGTATCATACCCGCCGTTACCATTAATCTGGTCATCACCAGGAGTACCCTCAAGCAAATCATTCCCTGGTGTTCCATTGATGATATTAGTCATGTTTATTTTCCTTGATAGTAAATAATATCCTTGATCACTAAAACAATTATCCCATAAAAAATATTGTTTAAATCCCGAACATAAAAGTTCATTAATTTGTCTGATTAACTACAGATTATTGACTATCAAAATGCTTAATATCATACAATAATCAACAAAGTCATTGACTAGACAATGGTTTTTAAATTATCTTATTTGTATCTGGTAAATATACTTTAATGAGAGAATAAAATTCCAAGTATTAGTGGTCAAATAATGTTATTGACTACGGGTGTAAAAGCACAATACCCTATCGGTATCCAAAGGCGTTCCCGTAGGGTCTCTGTAGGAGAATCCCAGCCATCAAAAAGATAGATCCAACCGCAGTCCTAACAAAAAAAGACCCATGATCGGGTCTAGAAACAATATAGTTAGAAGCGCATCAGACTATTGAACTTCCAAAAAATATTTGTGAATAACTTCTATTGTTAGTTTTTCCCCATAAATGAAGAGCAACTACTAAATAGATGAAGCTGACAATCACAAATTATTCGAATAATAATATTGAATCGCGAAAGAGATCAGGATTATCGATTTGACTAGCCTGAACTCCAACGACAACCGCTAGAAGGTCACCGTTACCAATTATTTCAGTTCCTTGGTTAGTATCAGAAAATTCCAAGCTCCCAAAATCTAAGTCTTGGCCTACAAAGAATGGGAGTAGAACAAATTTAGCTTGACTAAGATCAAAATTATAGATAGTATCATACCCCTCCCCTGTAGTTAAAATGACTTCAGCAGCACCGGTTCCTAAAAAGACTTGGTCTAGACCCTCGCCACCAAAAATTCTATCGTCTCCACCATTACCAAAAATAATATCATCGCCATCGCCACCAGCAATAAGCTCTCGGTCTGAAGATCCCGTTAAAGTATCATTTCCTCCATCAAAATCAACAAGGATCTCACCGCCATCATTGCTACCGTTGCCATTTATTACATCATCACCAGCACCGCCAATAATAAAATCAGCTTGGGAACCACCATTGATTTGGTCATTTCCAGGACCACCGAAAATCAAATCATTGCCACCATTGCCATTAAGCTGGTCATCACCATCATTACCTTCGATGGAATCATTGCCAGAACCACCATTGATTTGATCATTGCCAGCAAGACCTAAAAGAGTATCATCTCCACCGTTACCATTAATCTGGTCATCACCAGGAGTACCCTCAAGCAAATCATTCCCTGGTGTTCCATTGATGATATTAGTCATGTTTATTTTCCTTGATAGTAAATACTATCCTTGATAACTAAAAAAATTATCCCATAAAAAATATTGTTTAAATCTCGAACATAAAAGTTCAGTAATTTGTCTGATTAACTACAGATTATTGACTATCAAAATGCTTAATATCATACAATAATCAACAAAGTCATTGACTAGACAATGGTTTTTAAATTATCTTAGTGGTATCCGGTAAATATACTTTAATGAGAGAATAAAAGTCCAAGTCTTAGTGGTCAGATGATGTTATTGACTCCGATCATTTTCAACTTATTGGGCAAAGACACCACTACCACAAACATGCCCTTGCCCTAGAATTAACCACCATCCCTAACATCAAGAGTAATCTCAGCAGTGATCACCCGGTCCGTCTGCGAGACAATCTTCACCCGTCTAACCCGACCAGCATAGGGCGTTCGCGTAGCGGCGACCTAGGAGAATCGCACAACACTCAACTCCGCCAGCTCCTTCTCCACCTCCTGAGACTGCTTCACCAAGGATGCCAGCTGGTACTGCTGCCGTTGTAAATTAGTCTGATATTTGATCATCTCCAAAGAATGCCGGTAAATCTGTTGTTGGTAACGAGTTTTAGCAGCATTTATAGCAGTCGAAGCAAATCTTAGGACATACTAGTCAGAAAGTAAAGTATTGTTAATCAATTAATTAAATGCCAGTTCCTTACAGTTACGATTTAAGAACAAAAGTCATGGGCGCTATTGACGATGGCATGGGAAAAACTGAAGCTAGTCATCTCTTCAAAATTAGCCGAAATACAATTGATCTCTGGTTAAAAAAGAGAAAGTAAACAAGAGATTATAGGGCAAAAGAGGGTTATCAAAAGGGATATATTTCGAAAATAGCTGATTTGGATAAATTTCGGTAATTTGTCCCGTGCTCATGGTAGCTTAACTCAGAATAAAATGGCAGAAGCGTGGTCATAAAAGATTAGTGATAGGACTATAGGTTTTGGCTTTAAAAAAATTGGTTATACCCGAAAAAAAAACTTACGGTTATCGATAAAGAGATGAATAAAAAAAGCGTTTCGATAAAAAGTTAGTCAAAAGAAGCTGGAACAGTTAGTTTATATAGATGAATCAGGAATGGATAATCGTGAAGACTATGGTTATGGATGGAATGAGAGCGATGCAGTGGCATGACGGGGGTTTCCTCCATGAGGGACTGCATCAATAAAAGGAAAAAGATTTTATGACTTAAAATCAGTAAAAAGAAGTGTAAGAGTCAGGATTATGAGTGGTTTGGTTGAAGGAAAACTGATAGCGCCACTGACTTTTGATGGTTCTTGTAATCCTTCAGTATTTGAGACATGGCTTAAAGATAAATTGATTCCTGAATTAAATCCAGAGGTGCGACAAGGCGCGATGTTTATTCGCCTAGGTAACGCGCATCAAGAGAGGATAAAGAATTAGATAATTAGTTGAAGCAGCGGATTGTGAAATTCACTATTTGCCCCCCTATTCTCCTGATTTAAATAAAATATAACATTATTGGTTTCCGATTAAAAATCGGGTTATAAAATCAAAAGGTACTATCGAATATTTTAGAGAGAGAGTTGATTTAGCTGTTCAGTTAACGTCCTAATCTATACTTCGACTGCTATAGCAAAGCGCTCGACCTTAGGAGAATACAGTACCAATTCCGAGTCTACTAAGTCAAAGGTAATTCCTAAACGCGGACTAACCCAACCAAGCATCTGGGGGATGGGTTCTAAGGTTTCTGATGAACGCAACCAGCCTTTTAGTTTTGTCCGATTTGGGTCAAAAAGATAGTACTCTTCTACTCCATGGGTCTGGTAAAACTTGAGTTTATCCTCTTCTAATTCTTTGATAGTGTTTGTGTGTGAGGCTATTTCAAAGGTCACCTGGGGATTAAGGTTATCTTCAACCCAGGTTTTGTAAGAAGGCCGATGCCCTTTTGGTCTACCGATAACTACCATGACATCGGGGGCTTGGTTGATTTTTGGTTGTCCTTGTACTGGATACCACAACAAATCCCCGGCGATAAACACATTGGGGTCATCTTTGAATCGAACTTCTAGGCCAAACTTAATGGTGGTAATTAGTTCAAATTGAAGGGTATTGTCCGCCAAGGGCTTACCGTCACTTTCGGGATAAAAAATGTCATCGGTGGTGGGAGTTAGCTGCTGAACCATTGGAAAATTGTTACTTGAGCTGATAAGCCTATTGTAAGCGGTCAGCGGTCAGCGGTCAGCGGTCAGCCGTAGCACAGGCTTCGACCTTGTTTACAACTATGAGATGCACCCGATAGCAACCACGAACGATGATGCAGCTTGGTATCAAAGAAATTGTAGATTTAATCGGATATCTATTCCTCTGATACATCATCTATCTAAAGAGTAGACGCTTACTTCTAATTGACCAAAATTATCTCCATAAGTGCCAGCAAGATCACCAATTATAAAATGCATCGATCCTCCATGGGAACCAATAGATACACTCTCACTAGTCATGCCTTGAAAGAAAGAAATAATCTGAGGGACATGGTTCCCATCAGGTCTGTGATGCCAAATTAAAACATTTAATCCCCCTAAACTTATCCTCTTCGAGGGTATGCCAAGGGGCGTACCATCTATTACGCCACTACCATAATACCGATCATAGGATTTTCCTCCATTAAGAGTGTAACGACTTTCCCTTGAAGGTACTATCCTATATCTAGTATTTCCTGGCAAACTGAATCCACTATGCCATTTAGATGTTGAAGCATTAACCGTAACCCGTTTATAAATACTTTCCTGTTGCTGCTCTTCTCTCTCCGTTTCACGTATGAGAGATAAAGCTCTTTCTCTTACTGTACTTAATTGACTTGACGCTAGTTGAGGTGTACCTACATATTCTCTGTAGATATACAGATCCACACCAAAGGATCCTCCTTGCCAGTCTACACACCCAACAGGTGTACGGGCTGTACATCTTCTAGATGCACTAACATGAGCTTCAACTTGGGCACGATTTGTACTGACAGAAGCTACAGCACTAAGATTATTTCTGAATTCACTCAGCTGTTGATTGATATACTCGTAAGCTCTGCTTTGCCCAGTATTAGGATCAGTTCCTTCTGCTCTTGCCCTCAAATTCTCTAGCTCTTGAACAGCTCTTTTCCAAGCTTCATATGATTTTAATCTTGTACCAGATTCATAATATCGAATGTGTGGGCCATCAGTATTTCCATATCTTGTAAATACTCGTGGTTCAACCTGCTTAATTACCCAAGAGTCAGGATAGGTTGAGCGAAAAGAATCTGTACTATTGTCTCCCTTTGCACGAATTCTCTGGATATCTATACATACTGTGCCAATTGGAGGATTTGAAGATACTTCTCTACATAATGGTGGTTGAGCCTGGGCTTTTTGGGCCAGCAATATAGTGGAAAATGAAGATACAACAGCCAGCCAAGCTATTTCTTGGAAAAGATGCTTTCTTTTCATAATTACAACTCCAATGATTATCTTAGGCACTTGCAAGAAAAGAATGCTCCAATTGCCTAGAGTCATTCAAAACAGCCTATAGACAAAAAGAGTATTTTTGCTCATTTACTCCTATACCTGATAAGTAGTGATCGCTTGCTGTCAAATTAGTCTAAACTCCCTGAGGGGGCGATGAAATAATGTAAAACCCAGACTCTATAAGCGACCTATCTTTTAGAGAAATTTGATAATACTTTAGTGTATTATAATTTAGTTCAGAAGTGTTGAATCCAGTAATAAAAGTTTCCCAAAATGGCTGATGTCTGTCTATCGTTGTTGTCAAGCAAAGCAGCGCTTTTCCCTGCTCTGAAGTCATAAGAGGGAATAGGGAGTCGGGAGTCGGGAGTCGGGAGTCGGGAAGTTTAGTTATAATACTTATAGTATGATAAACGCTTGTTGTCAATCAACTGGTAATAATTATTAATAAACCCTGCTTTATTGTGTTTATTAACATACAGACTGTTATCGACAGACATCCAGGGATAGGTTGTCGTAGCTGAAGCCCACTTTAACCGTTGCGTTGGAATTACCCGAGCAAAAACCAACATCCCAATGGAAACGCGATCGCATAAGCGCGGAAGCTGAGGCCATAGGCCAATCGCATTTGGCTGCCCGTAGCGCATCGCTAAGCAAAACTTTGCCATGGAAACCAGGTTTATTTTAAGCTGACAACTGACAGCTGACAACTGACGGCACCTCAAGTAGCGTGCCCGTAGCGCATATGCTTACTTTTTGATTACTCTGCTTTTTTCCAGGTACATGGATTTAAAATTTAATAGTCAAAGCCCCCCAGGAAAAGCCAGCAGCGCTACTTGCTAGCACTACCAAATTCCCTGGTTTAATCTTACCCTCTTCTCTACTTTTGCAGAGGCCAAGTAACGTATCACTAGCCCCTAAGTTTCCATGTTCAGGAAGAGAGATAAATGTTTGTTATAGGGTCAAGCCCAACCAGGAAAAAATATTTATTAATAGGCTTTTTTTTCCTTGATTAGTAAAGATTAAATCTACATCATTGATAGTGTATGAGCTTTTTTGTAGGGATTTAAAAATTACTTTTTTATAATTCTCCAGGTAAACTTCTGAAATAATTTTGTCTAGCTTTTCACGGTCAGCAACTTGCATATAATTTAAGCTTTGGTCTACATTGTCAGAATGAAAAGGTAGCCTAGTTCCCCCTAGTGGAATTTTAAGACAGTCCACAGCTTCTGAATCAGTAACCGCGTGATAAGCCAAAATTTGGTTACTAGTTTCTCCTTTCTTCAGAATGGCAGCAGTAGCACCATCGGCAAACATAAATGTGGATAAACTATCTTGATTAGAGTAGTCCACAAGACTTGATAATCTGTCACTACAAACAACTAACCCATAGGTAAACTCAGTGTTTGCTATTAACATATTACGGCATATATCTATCCCTAGATTGCCGCTATTACAGAAGTTTCTGACCTCAAAAGCAAAAGCTTGATCAGCTCCTATTTCAGATTGGATCTTAGCAGCCGGTGACCATAGTCGATAATCATAATCCCCTACACCACAGTAAACAATAAGATCGATATCACTAGCTCTAATCCCGGCATTATCTATAGCAGACAATGCCGCTTTGGTCCCCATTTCTGAGGGTTGATCATCATCAGTGACTACGCACTTTTGAAAGATGCCGATTTTTTCAATAAAGACATTTTCCGGAGTATTAGAAAGCTGGGACATTTCCAAACTAGTCATTCTTCCAGTTGGTAAATAGTAACCAAGAGAAGTAATACCGATTGACTGATGACTCATCTCTATATTCTCTATTCCCATAAGTGTTGAATCCAGTAATACAAGTTTACCAAAATGGCTGATGTTTTTCTATCGTTGTTGTCAAGCAAAGCAGCACTTTTACCTGCTCCGAAGTCATAATAGGAAATAGGGAGTCGGGAGTCGGGAGTCGGGAGTCGGGAGTCGGGAGTCGGGAGTCGGTAAGTTTACTTTAAATCATTTACTATGATAAACACTTCTTGTCAATAAACTGGAAATAATTCTTAATAAACCCTGCTTTATTGTGTTTATTAACATACAGACTGTTATCGACAGACATCCAGGGATAGGTTGTCGTAGCTGAAGCCAACTTTGACCGTTGCGTTGGAATTACCCCAGCAAAAACCAACATCCCAATTCAAACGCGATCGCATAAGCGCGGAAGCTGAGGCCATAGGCCACGCTTTGCGATCGCATAAGCGCGGAAGCTGAGGCCATAGGCCAATCGCATTTGGCTGCCCGTAGCGCATCGCTAAGCAAAACTTTTCCCCAGATTTATTTTAAGCGAACAACTGACAGCTGTCAGCATTCAGCTGTTCGCGTAGCGTGCGCTTCGCGCATATGCTTACGTTTTACTCAAACAGCCCTGCTCCCTACTCCTTACTCCCTACTCCCTACTCCCTACTCCCTGCTCCCTGCTCCCTAAAAAATGTACCTCACCCAATTTAAAACTGCTATAACTAATAACTAATAACTTGATTACAAACCCATTAGGAAACAGTAGAAAAGTTATGAGTGCTCCCACTAGTAACAGACAGAGAACTCTTCCAGTCCTAGAAAATGGAGATCTGCTATCTCGTGGAGAATTTGAGCGGCGTTATCAAGCCATGCCCCATCTCAAAAAAGCAGAACTAATTGAAGGAATTGTTTATATAGGATCACCCTTACGGTTTGAATCCCAGGCTGAGCCCCATGCTAATTTACTCGTTTGGTTGGGCAACTATAAAATAGCGACTCCTGGTGTAAGATTAGGTGATAATCCTACAGTGCGGCTGGATCTTGATAATGAACCCCAACCTGATGTGGTTTTACTAATTGATAGCAATTGTGGTGGCCAAAGTCGCCTGGACGATGATGGTTATATTGAGGGCGCACCAGAACTAGTGGCAGAAATTGCAGCAAGTACTGCTTCCATTAACCTCCGGGATAAAAAACGAGTTTATCGTCGCAATGGAGTAAAAGAATATCTGGTTTGGCAGGTAATTGACCAGCGTTTTGATTGGTTTTCTTGGCAAGAGGGAGACTATGTTTCGCTTGTAGCTGATGGAGAAGGGATTATCCGCAGCCAATTTTTTCCGGGATTATGGTTAGCAGTTTCGGCACTTTTGGCGGAAGATATGGTGAAGGTGATGGCAACCTTGCAAGCTGGCTTGGCCAGTAAGGAACATCAATAGTTTTTGCAGCAGTTGGCAAGTTTTTCTTAATTAATTGTGGTGATTTAGTACTTTAGCAAAGGGAACAGGGAGCAGGGAACAGGGAACAGGGAATAGGGAACAGGGAACAGTTGAGAATAATTGACGCCAACACTATCAGAAAAATACTTTGGCAAGAGGTCTATTAATGAATTGTGATAATTTTTAATCCGAAGTTCCCTACTCCCTACTCCCTACTCCCTACTCCCTACTCCCGACTCCCTACTCCCTACTCCCTTGCTCTCAAAACCATTAAATTTAAATAAAGACCAGCTAATAAAACCCAATCATTGATAGTGTAATCAGAGTCAATTCATTGATCTTTTGGACAAAGACAATCAAAAATGTCGAAAAATAAGGTTTTGATGGTACTGGTCTCGCTAATCTTACCCTTTGTGCTTGGTGTCCAACTAGCAATGGCTGATACCAGCGACTCAGATCAAACCTGCTTACGAGGGTTACTGTACATGGACAACGGTTGCAGTACAGTAGATTATATGTCAATTGATTACACTCCTGTGATGAATGACAAAGCTGAAAGCTTTTTGAAAGAAATTAAAGCACGGCAGCTCAATGTTGTCACAGCGGAGTCTCTGACCAGTGGCATGATTATTTCCACAATCGTCAACATTCCCCTCTATGGCTCCTACACCTACGGTGGATTTTCCACCTATGATAGTGATGCTAAGCGCAAGATGCTTGGGGTCAAAAAAGGCGATGTTTATACAGAAACCACAGCTCGACAAATGGCTGCTGGTGCTTTGAAAAATAGTCGGGCGATGGTCTCCATTGCAGTTACCGGACAAGCGGGACCAGTTGACAAAAATAAATTGGAAGACCTCGGTGTTGTCAACGCAGCAGTTTCTATTCGCACCATCTCTGAGAGCCAAGACAGTGACATCCAAGAGCAGCCCATTGTCTTCAATACCAGCCACCGGCGCATGGCACTGTGCGATGGTGATGGATTGCCTATGACTGAAGTTGTATGCCAACAATATCGTTCCGAAGCTGAGGCCGACCCTAAGGGCTATGTATCAGCTCCAATCTTATCCATGACCCGGAAATTGATTCGGCAAAATGTGGTGATTGACGCTCTGGAACTGGCGACACAACACCTCCAAAACTTTGTCTGTACCAGCGACGGCGATAATGTGACTTGTAAAACTCTCGACTCCATGTGTCAAGAACCCTATGATGGCCGTTACATCAGGTACGGTGAACCAACTTGGGTGATCAAGGAGCACAGCGAGCGTTGTCGATTGGGTATAGGAAAGGGAAGAAAGAAAAGGGAACAGGAAAGACGGAGCAGGCAGTAGAGAGTAGGGAACAGGGAACAAAAATTATCACAATTGATTCATGTACCCTTATTCCCAGATCCGCTGTTCCCTGTTCCCTACTTCAGCAAAGAAGTCTACTGACCTATGCATATATTTATCCAAACACTAGGTTCACGGGGCGATGTCCAGCCCTATGTAGCATTAGGCAAAGGTTTAAAAGCAGCAGGACATACCGTCACAGTCTGTACCAGTGCCAGTTTTGAATTATTCATCACCGAGCATGGCTTAAGTTATGGCTATATGACCGATGAGATGATGAAGCTGATCAATTCAGATCAAGGTCGGGATGCCATGGAAAATACCACCAACCTCTGGGAAATCATCAAACTCACTCGCAAGTTATCTAAACAAGTTGCTCCCATGCAAAGGATGATGCTTAATGATAGTTGGAATTCCGCACAAGAAGCCAACCCGGATCTGATCATCTTCCACCCCAAAGCCTATGGGGGTCCTCATTTCGCCGAAAAATTGGGCATTCCCGTGATCATGGCGGTTCCTGTGCCGATGCTGGTGCCTACAGCTGAATTTCCTAACATGGGCTTCCCGAATTGGCCTTTAGGGGGCTGGTATAACAAACTGACCTATCGCTTCGTCAATCGATTAATGGAGTTTTCAGCAGGCAAACCTGTTAAAAAGTGGCGAGCTGACCATGATTTGCCACCCCAACGCGGCAATTTTAATATTCTGCGTACCACTACCGGTGAACAGATTCCGGTTTTATATTGTTACAGTAAGTTTGTTATGCCAGAAGCTACGGACTGGCCTGAGAGTGTGGTGCCAACAGGCTACTGGTTTCTAGAGGAAAAGGACACATGGCAACCACCGGCTGAGTTACAGGATTTCCTTGATGCTGGCAATCCTCCGGTTTATGTCGGTTTTGGCAGTATGGCTGGACGAGATCCCCAGCGGCTGACGGAAATTGTGATTGAAGGGTTACAGCAAGCCAATGTGCGGGGGATTATTGCTACGGGTTGGGGTGGCTTGGCTGTGGATGACTTGCCCGACAGCATTTTCAAAATTGATAGCGCTCCCCACGATTGGCTTTTCCCCCGTATGGCGGCAGTGGTGCATCATGGTGGGGCTGGCACTACCGCTGCTGGCTTACGGGCAGGTCGTCCGACTATCATTTGTCCCTTTTTTGTAGACCAACCGTTTTGGGGCGACCGTGTTCATGCCCTTGGTGTCGGCAGTAAACCGATTCCCCAGAAGACGTTGACTGCCGAGAAGCTGGCTACTGCTATCCGCGAAGTGACGACAAACCAGACTATTCGGCAAAATGCTGAAGCCTTGGGCAAACAAATCCGGGATGAAGATGGCATTGCTAATGCGATCGCTATTATTGAATCTCAATTGGGTTAGGATTTTAGGGAGTCGGGAGTCGGGAGTCGGGAGTCGGGAACAGGAACCAGGGAGTAGGGAACAGGGAATAGGGAACAGCGGATCTGGGAAGAAAGAAGAGGGAATTGTTAATGGGATGGGTGGGTTATGAACGCACCCTACTAGTTATATCATCTCAGCATAATTACCCTTTATAAAAATCTCCCCCATCTCCCCATCTCCCCATCTCCCCATCTCCCCACCCTCCCGACACTTTTATAATGGGTATTCAACCGGACTTGATATTATTTGTGATTGGGGTTATGCGATCGCATATCCAGTATGTTGACGTAAATGGGGAGGATGAAACGCGAGGACAATATGATCCTTTGGCACACCCGCCGCAACTAGTTCATCGGTAATGCCGTCTTCGATGCCATCATAATGAATCCAGAGTTTGCTCTGACGAATTTCAACATGGGTGACAACGCCATGGACTCTTTTTTTGCCGTTCCATCCTTCATTAAACAGTAGGAAATGAGTACGCTCGGCATCAATAATGACATACTGCCTAATATCACCATAACTGTATGGGATTGCCGCATAGTCTTTGAGAATTTTTTCGACGGTATCTTGGTAAAATTTTACGGTATCCATTGTAAAATATCCTGGGTATTTGGTTCAAAAACAATAATTACCATAGTCAAATACCAGGTGTTGCTGAATTAGGGTATGATTTTGGCAAGTAGCCTACGCATTATCACCACGTATTATATATAATAGCGGGTTATAGCCTAATCAGGTACACAATATTTTTTACCTGTTCCCTGTTCCCTGTTCCCTGTTCCCTGTTCCCTGTTCCCTGTTCCCTGTTCCCTACTCCCTACTCCCTACTCCCTACTCCCTCAATTTACTAATGCAATTATAAGATTACTTTGATTTTTTAGCACCCGATGATATTCGGATTAAAGGAACACGCATTGGGATAGAACATATTCTCTATCAATATATCCATCGTGCCCAGACACCAGAAGCGATTGCCGAACGCTATAGGACGGTAACACTAGAACAGGTTTATGCCACAATTTTATACTATTTACACAACCAAGTTTCCGTGAGCGCCTATATTGCTGACTGGTTGGCGTGGAGTCATCAAATGCGCGAGCAACAGCGTAAAAATCCTCCTCCTTTTATTGAAAAACTCCGACAGTTTAAAGCTGAAAAAGAGGCGGCATATCAAAACCAGACTAAAACAATAGAGGCTAGTTAGATTAATATCAAGACCAAATTAGTTTTATGCCTCTACTTTAAATCTTGAACACACTAATGTTATCAAAATCACCTCTTCTAAATTAACTACTCCCTACTCCCTACTCCCTGCTCCCTATTCCCGACTCCCGACTCCCGACTCCCGACTCCCGACTCCCGACTCCCGACTCCCGACTCCCTAACAATTCCCTTACCTATGACACAAGAACTTATAGACCTCAAAACTAGCATTTTAGAAGGACGATACGCAGATGCTTTAGCAATTGTTGATGAATTAGAAGGGATGAGTAAACAGGCAATTTTGCGTAATATTGATTCGTTCCTAGTTAGGCTATTTATCCACTTAATTAAAAACCAAGTAGAGCAGCGTTTAACCAATTCTTGGGCAGCTTCAATTGCCAGTTCAATTCTGGAAATTAAAAAGCTTAATCTCAAAGATAATAAGACATCCTATTATATTAAACCTGATCAATGGCAGCCCAGATTAGAGGAAGCACTAGAAGCAGCGATCGCTCCTGCTAGTCTGGAAGTTTTCAATGGAGAGTTAAGGCGGTCTCAACTTTCCCAGAGGCTGGATAAACCACAGCTGATTTTGACTGCAACTAGTTTACTTAGTCTGACTTACCGCTATTCAGCTAAAGAACTACCAGCAGTTTTAGATGATCATTTAACTGAATTACCAGGTGGCGAAGAGTGGGGTATATAATTGAGGATATAAGGTATTTTTAAAATAGTCTGGAACAGGGAACAGGGAACAGGGAATAGGGAACAGTGGTAAGAGGGCGTATTCAGATGTAGGGTGGGCAGTGCTTACCTTTAGGATAGTCAGCTTTTCAATTGGTCTGATGCACTGCCCACAAGAAAATTAATGTTATAGCGTTTATTCCATGTATGAGGTACACTGCTCAACCTCAAAGTCCCCCTTTTTAAGGGGGATTTAGGGGGATCCCTTTGTAGCTTATGAGTCCTATAAACGCTATATGTAAGCATTCAGCTATAAGCAGTTAGCCGTCAGCTAATCAACGGGAGATAGTAAACAAGCTGGTGGATGCTGATACGACTGATTGAAAATCCCTGCTCGTTTTACTAATCCGATACCATCCAGTTAAAGTGCCTGATAGCTGATAGTTTATAGCTGATAGATGACGGCTGAATAATTGCAATTTTATAGTTAATTTACTTACATAACTTTGTAGATAATTGCTCCAGTATCGGGGTGATTATCTACCATTATTAGCTCTTGCTTACACATAGTATTAAGCATCTCTTTGATCTCTTCAACTGGCTTTCCTGTAGCAAGTACGCAATCAGCTACAGATATATTACCACCATTATCCTTTGCGACTTGAAGGATAAGTTGGGTGTCATTCTTGACCTTTTGGTTATCGGCACTTGGAGCAATTACATCTGCGACGTTGACAACAACCTGCGGAGTGACCTGGTTGTTTGGTTGTGCGCCGCCATAGAGCATCCTATACTTAAGATTTTTCTCTTCAACCATTCCTGGTATCAGAGCTAAATCTACAAGTTGCCCAAGTCCAAAAAAACCCCATGTAAATAACCAGATTATTCCACTAATGTACTTACCAGTGTAAAAACGGTGGGCGCCGGAAAAACCTAATAAACAGGTAAACCATAAAAGGTAAGCTATTTCAGTTTTTCTCATGATTGAATTACTCCTTATCTAAATATTTGCTCGTTAGTTAGTTCGTAGGGTGCGTTAGTAACGCAGCACCCAAGTTCGTAGGGTGCGTTAGGGGCGGGCTTGCCCTGATGTTATCGGTAGCCAGTGTTGGCAGAGCCCGCATAGTTTTTGAGGTTATTAAAATCTGGCTTATTTTTCATAACCTAGTTGTAAATTAAATAGTTTCTATTCTTCTGGAGTAACCGACACATTCCGTAACTCAGGATTGAGATAACCAGTGTAATAAGAACTCTTCAAATGATTTCTAAATTGGAGGACATCTATCTGCTTGACATCTAGTGAAACTCCCTTAAAAGTAATAATTGCTTCTATTGGTATATCCTTAATTAAGCTATTTTTTACAGAACCATAACGGTTATTACTATATGTACCCAATTCAACTTTTGTAGCTACATATTCTTTCCCTTTATCCAAAATTCTACTTCTTCCATATCCATAACGGCTATTAGAATACAACTCTAATTTAACATTTTCTTTGGTACTTGTGATTAATATATTACAACTCATAGATTGAGTACTTGAATTCACATTGTAGGATTTTTGGCAACTTTTAAATTCATAGATAATACCTTCCAGCTCAACTGATTGGGATGGAACTGTAGTCGGTGTAGGTTCAGTAATTACTGAAGTTCTCGTAGCTTGCGATATTGTGTCAGGCTTACCAAGATTTTTAAGCGTTTTATTTTCAGTCTTGAGGTCTTGGATTCTTTCGTTTAGTTTATCCTTGTCTGTTTCCAAATCCTTGACTTTATCTTGGAGGTCTTTGACTTGTAGTTTCAGCTCCCTTGATTGTAAAGACTCATCATTAGTGAGTCCTACTAATGTCGGAAACTTAGTCACAATAACTTCTCGAAGTTTATATCCTCCAAAGGCAGCTAATGGTGCTGTCAAAATCATTAGGATTAAGGCAAACTTGAAATAGTTTGTCCATTGTCGCATTCTCAATTCTCTATTCATTTGTTTACAAACCTCATCAATATCATTTTCACGAAGTAGATCGGATAGTCCTAATTCCCTTAAACTATCCTTAACCGTTTCAATGGTGATTCTGCCTTCCAGCTCATTTTTACGTTTGGAAAGCCGTTCTACTAATCCTTGGAATTGTTCTTCGGTTAAGCTATTTTTGATCATTTGCTTTATTGACCTTAACTTGAGATTATTTATAGCTACCTTAAACTATTTATTTTTTGGTATTATCAGAAATCAATAATGGAGTTGCTCAGTTCTTCAGTAATGGTAGATGTCAATAAAATTAGGGCTTGAGATTGGTAGAGATAATACCAATCAATTCGTTATTGATATCTGATTTACTTTACAAAACCAGTATTACACACAATTCTAACAATTTTAGTTAGTCTAAGTTAAATTCATCAAAGCTTTACATTTATGAGTTTTTATCATAAATACTTTGATAATAGATAATTCCGAACAGCTTATGAGTAAAGGATTTAAGGGATTTTTGTCCTAGTAAGTAGGAAGTATAAAGTAGGGCATGAGCAGTCAATGAAGTGGTCTGAAGCACTACCGAAGCTACATGAAGTAAATTAAGATTAATCTAGTATTTATATTTGAGATGTGAACAAATAATCCCAAGGTTTAGGAAACCTAAAACTCCGCATAGCTAAGAGCAGTAAGGAATACAGAGTTTTTTAGTTTATCAAAAATCACAATCTAGTTTTACAACTCATTTATCAAAAAACAGTACAAATACTCATTGCCAAATCAAAATAAATTTGATAAAACTATCAATAGTAATAGGGAGAGGTGAGACGTTGGCTGTAGCGTAAACATCATCACCACCAAGCCCAAATCGTAAAACCAGATAACCAAGCAGTAAAGTAAGAAAACGCGATGTTCCTTTGGAACCACTACGCGATGTTCCTTTGGAACCGCTTCGCGAACGCGCTGTTGCTGAATCAAGCTATTAACCAACAATAGAATTAGCTTGTGCTAACGTCAGCTGACCGCTGACCGCTGAATGCTTACCTGAAATCTTATTGGTAAATTAGAGATACCACTGGTTTCCCAAAGCAAAGAGCCTGATGACTGCTAAAACAATCTCGCGCTACGTTACTCGTAATCCGGAAATTTTGAACGGAGAACCAATCATCATCGGCACTCGGACATCTGTCCGTGCTATTGTTGGTTTATGGCGCTTGGGTATTATGCCAGAAGAAATTCTAAACCATTTAACTCATTTGACTCTGGCGCAAGTATTTGATGCCTTAAGTTTCTATCTTGACAATCAGGGGGAGATTAATGAGTATATTGAGCAAAACCAAGTCCCTGATGAATTAGTGCATCCATCTGTAAAGTCTATCTTAGGTTGATCGTGAACTAAAAAAACGCGATGTTCCTTTGGAACCGCTTCGCGAACGCGGCGTTGCTGAATCAAGCTATAAACGAACAATAGAATTAGCTGGTGCCAAGGGAGTCAGTACTTAATTTCGTGACTCCCATAACCGCTGACCGCTGACCGCTGACCGCTGACCGCTGACCGCTTAGGCTCTACAACAAACCAATGATGCTAATCGTGAATGTGCTCTTATCAAAAAAGTCGCTATTGCCAGGTGCCAGGGCAAAGTCAACTACCGAGCCTTTTTGCACTTTGCTCGATACAGTGAAATAAACCCCAACACCATCATTGCCATGGATTGCGTCAGACCAGATTTTAGTACCATCAACAAAGATATAGGCAATCACACCATCGCTGGCAGTACGACTGTCTTTCTTGGCGAGGTGACCCTTGAAGGTAACTTCCCCTTCAATGTCACTAACCCAGCGACGAACTCCCCACTGCTCAACCCTTTTCCGTCTACCGGTGGTTTTCGGACCGTTGGGATGAGCAATAGTGTTAGATAGCTCAGTCCAGTATTTTCCTTGCTTCACTTTCCAGGATCCCTTAGTGTATTGCTCCATTTCATGGAAATCAGCACTGGTCAGGGAACCATCGTAGTAGCCGTAGAACCAATTATGCTCTCCTTGAGTATCAGAAAAATCCTCCACTGAATTGGCAATTTCAGTAGGCACGGGAACATGGTTAACCTGAATTTCAAAGGCATTGCTGACGGTTTTGCATAGCTCGTCAGACGCTGTTACAGTAATTGTGGTTGTGCCAATGTCATCGCTAGTGGGAGTACCACTAAAAGTAGTGCCATCAAAATTCAACCAGCTCGGTATGGTTGCACTCAAGCTCAGACTATCTCCATCGGTATCGCTAAATGTTGCTTCCCCAATTGTCAGGGTAAAAGACTCATTCTCGTTAATGGTTTGAGCGCCAATGGGATTAGTCACCACAGGGGCAGAATTATTCGGGGGTTCATAGACGTAGAGAGATCCACACTTTTCCCAGCGAACTTCATCGAGACTGGAACGGTCTTTGTTGGTATTTGTAAACCAATCGCCATTAATCTTTAAATAATCCAAATCTGTCAGCACTTGCATTATCTCTAAATTCGTCGCTGCTTCATTGCTGTCAGTTTTTATCCATCCACCCTCTGCATTAAGGGGGATTGTGTAGGGAGTCCATTGGTCTATAGTGGGCGTCGATACATGGTTCTGTAGTTCCAAACCACCACCACTTATTGTTAAACCATTTATTAAACCATTTATTAAACTATTATTTAAACTATTGATATCCTCGGTAATCTGATCGCTATTTTCCAAATTAACCTCAACAGCAAACCTGAGGTTTCCATTGAAAAAACTGGATTTGTCACCAACAAACTTCTCGGGAGCAACGTAATCGTAGGGTCCATCACCGACTTGATCATCATTACGAATGTAGCCACCAGTGATGAATCCACAGATTCTAGACTGTTCGGGGTCAACTTCTTGATCATTAACGTCAACAACGCTCCAACCCTCTGTGCCAGTATCAAAGTGACTGACCGGCTCGATTATGCTTTCAATCGCCTGAGCTGGCTGTGGAATCATGAGCATAGCACCAGACAATAGTGCCGCCCACAGAACAATACGGATTTTTTTCATCGAAAATTTCGCAGCAGAATACACCACTTAAACCCTGAGGGTTAGAGTTAGCAAGGAGCTTTCAAAGTGTGGACGCAATACCGCACTCAGCCCCTTTCCGCTGCACCTCCAACTAATGGTTTACAGATTAATCGGGTACTACGTGTAAGTAGCCCTGTTGTTTTTTGCTGTATGTAACTGCAAACAGCTCAATGGTCTCCTTTGGGGAAACCGTAGCTAAAGTATGGTGCAAGGCTATGCAGATATTGAATTTTGCCCAAATTATAATTTTATAGGAGTTTAGGCTTTTTAGATATTATTTTTGATTTACAAGCTCGTATATCTTGATAGATAAGGGTTTCAGGAATTATCAATTACCTTTACTGCTCCCCTTATTAAGAATCTATATTGTTTATTACCATAAGATGCGCATCTGATCAAATCCTGTTATTTTTGACTTTTGAGTTCTCTATAGATGAACCAAGTTTAGTTGGTTTTGCCCCCCTAACCCCCCAAGTTTGGGGGGGACTTACGAAGTTTAGTTGGTTTTGCCCCCCTAACCCCCCAAGTTTGGGGGGGACTTACGAAGTTTAGTTGGTTTTGCCCCCCTAACCCCCCAAGTTTGGGGGGGAATGATGTCAAAGTCCCCCAGAATTTGCGGATTTAATCCTGTCAAAGTCCCCCAGAATTGGGGGATTTAGGGGGCATACGTAAGTCCTGTTTCTCTATAATCTCCCTGGTGAACAACGGTATTCCTAAGATGAACCAATCAACCGAGCGGCTTTATAATCTATTACCTGCTATCTACCGGCAGCGAGATTTTGCCCAAGGGGAACCCCTACGGGCGCTGTTGGCAGTAATGGAAAAGGAACTCCAGATTATAGAAGCTGATATTGAAGGCTTGTATGACAACTGGTTTATTGAAACCTGTGATTCCTGGGTGATGCCCTATATTGCTGAGTTACTGGGCATCGAGGATTTAAATGATGAAAAGCAGATTATCTTCAGCCAACGTACCCGGATTGCTAATACAATTCGTTACCGTCGCCGTAAAGGGACTACTGCCACTTTGGAAATGGTGGTTCAGGATGTAACTGGCTGGAAAGCCAGGGTAGTAGAATATTTTGACTATATCGCCACAACCCAGCATCTGTCTCACATCCGCCCAGGGAAAGGGGGTACCTTTGACCTGCGTCGAACCGATGCCCTAGAGCGCTTAGACAGTCCTTTCAACACTGCTGCCCACACTATCGATATCCGTCCCTTTGAATCCAATCGCGGTAGATATAACATCCCCAGTGTAGGAGTGTTTTTGTGGCGTCTGGAAAGCTACCCGGTCAGGAATAGTAATGCTTATGCCATTACCGAACAACGGAATGTTGCCTATTCCTTTGCCCTCGGTCAGGATCCAGAACGCTTCCAAAATACCATTGTTGCGGTGCAATCGGCCTCAACCCAGCGCAAGTATACCTTTCAAGTCACTCCCTTACCGAACAAAGGTCGCTATACCTTCCATCCTTTGGGTTATGACATGCCCTTGTTTAACCGTCCTGAAACTAGAACCGAGTTTAGCGAGGTGGCGGCAGCAATTAATGTACCCCAAGCGATCGCATCCCAAGCTTTTCAGGAAGAGTTACAAGACTACTACGGTGATCTCAGCAGTGTCACGATTATTAAAAATGGTCAACTGATCCCAATCGATAAGGTAGAAGGGAGGGATTTGCGCAACTGGAGTCGCCCTTCAGAGGGGAAAACCGTAGCTGTGGATGTGGATTTGGGACGCTTGACCTTTGCAGAAGGGGAAGACCCGGAGCCAGATCAACTACAAGTCAGCTACAATTACGGATTTAGTGCTGACCTTGGTGGTGGACCCTACAGCCGACGCCAAAGCTTAACCCAGACCTCTAACACGGTATGGTTTGTTTCAAAAACCCATACTCCCAAATCTGAGCAATGGTTTACTAGCTTGCAGGGAGCACTCAAGGAATGGGTAAACCGTGGCAAGCTCGGAATTATCCGAATTATGGATAACAGTACCTATTACACTCCCCTGCAACTGAGCAATCTTAAGGGATTAGTGATTGAAGCCGCTGATGGCGCTTGCCCTAGTATCCATCCCGTGGATGGAAAGTTAACTGTAGTGGGGGCAGCAGCGGGGTCAACCTTAGATCTCAATGGCTTGCTGATCAAAGGTGCGATCGCAATTCAAGGGAATCTGAGACTGAACCTAACCCACTGCACCGTGATGGCAGAAGAAGGTCAAGCCAGCATAGTTGTCGAAGAAGGACAGACAGCTGATTTACAGCTAATGATTAGACACAGCATTGTCGG
This sequence comes from Moorena sp. SIO3I8, assembly GCF_010692325.1. Taxonomy (GTDB): domain Bacteria; phylum Cyanobacteriota; class Cyanobacteriia; order Cyanobacteriales; family Coleofasciculaceae; genus Moorena. Next base: position 43,084 of record NZ_JAAHHW010000025.1, read on the forward strand.
ACCATTACGCCTACCAGCACAGAGTGCTAACTTAACTGTCGAAGATAGTATTATTGATGGCGCTGGGAAATTTGCGATCGCATCTGTTGCTAACAACAGTTACGGACCCCCAACCACTATGGCAAGAACCACTGTTTTCGGTCAAGTCGCTGTCCAGGAAATAATCTTGGCTTCAGAAACTATCTTCACAGATACTGTCACCGTTGAACAACGACAGGTTGGTGGGATACGCTTCTCTTATGTTCCGTCCGGTTCCCAAACACCGAATCGCTATCAGTGTCAACCTGACCTATTCCTGGAACAGGAGGCGCAGCGGCTGGGACGCAACAGTATCGACGAGTTGACAGCAGCAGAAACTACCACATTACTAACTAACCAGCAACCTGTCTTCACAACTCTTAACTATGGTCAACCGGGCTATGGCCAATTGACCTTTGACACTCCTGAGGGAATCCGCACCGGTGCTGAAAATGGCTCTGAGATGGGAGCATTCAATCCCTTAGTGCAGCCCCAACGCCAAGCTAACTTAAAAGCAGCCCTGAATGAATACTTGCGCTTTGGTCTTCAGGTAGGGGTATTTTATGTGACTTGAGAAGGTTATAAGGTTGAAAGTTGTAAGGTTGAAGGTTGAAAGTTTTAAGGTTGAAGGTTGAAAGTTTTAAGGTTGAAGGTTGAAAGTTTTAAGGTTGAAGGTTATAAGGTTGCAGGTTATAAAGTGAAAGGTTAAAGTTGGAAGGTTGCAGGTGGCAAATGGCAGGTTATAAGTGGCAGGTTGCTGGTTATAAGTAGCAGGTTGCTGGTTAAACGATTTGAATTCATGGCCTGGTTTCAGTTTTAGGCAATTGTCTATAGGTATGTGATATCTATCTGATAATAAGGCTAGCAGATGTTAATGATTATCTACAAAAATCTTGCACTTTTTACAAAAGTGTATTAGATTTTAATCATGGTACTAGTCCCTCTCCGTAAGGCGGTCGAACTTACGGGATTATCTGGGAACACTCTAAGGAAGTACGCGGATAATGGCACGATCAGGTGCGAGAAAACTCCCGGTGGAACCAGACTCTTTGACACAGAGAGTCTGCTCAGATTTGGTAGTTTCAAAGGAAACGTGGATCGAGTTCGTGAATTCAGCATTGGGTATTGCAGAGTTAGCACCCACAAGCAAAAAGACGACCTTTCCAGGCAAGTTGCCTACCTCCACTCGCTCTTCCCACAAGCATAAATCATTAAAGACATCGGATCAGGACTCAACTACAAAAGGAAAGGTCTTAGAGCCATATTGGAACGAATTGTGCGCGGAGATAAGCTCACGATTATTGTTACCTGTAGAGACAGGCTCACCCGATTCGGGTTTGAACTCATTGAGTACTTGGTCGGTCTCAACGGTGGAAAAATCCTGGTTCTCGACCAACCTGAAAGTTGTCCGGAATCCGAACTTACCGCAGATCTTCTCTCCATCATTCACGTCTTCTCCTGTCGAGTCCACGGACTCAGGAAATACGGTAAGAAAATCCAAGAAGATCAGAGTGTTCCTAAACCCTGAACAGCGTTCTCTTGTTCGCAAATGGTTTGGGGTGTCCCGCTATGTGTTCAACAAAACAGTAAAGCTCCTTCAGTCTGGTGAGATTAAAGCCAACTGGAAAGCGATTAAAACTGAAATATTAAACGACCTACCCGAGTGGTGCAAGTCAGTACCTTATCAAATTAAATCAATAGCGATAAAGGATGCTTGCGCCGCCGTTCGGGAGGCTAAGAGAAAGTACAAGAAGACTTTTCAGATTAATCGGGTCAAATTTAGATCTCGTAAAAATCCAAGACAGTCTTGCTACATTCCAAAGTCCGCAGTATCTGAAAAAGGCGTCTACCACACCAAACTAGGGGAAATATCCTATGCCGAGCGTCTCCCCAACAATATTGGAGATGGCAGACTGACCAGCCACAATGGAAATTATTACTTGGTAGTTCCCCATGAAGCAACGAAAGAGAAACTCGATAACCAAGGGCGAGTAGTTGCTTTAGACCCTGGAGTCAGAACCTTTCTTACTTTCTTTAGCGAGACTTCTGTCGGAAAGATTGGACACGGAGATTTCTCTAAAATTCAGAGGCTGTGCCAACACCTGGACAACCTATTGTCCAAAATTAGTAAAGCTAAGCGTGGACAGAAGCGCAGAATGAGGAAAGCTACTCGGCGGATGATTATCAGAATTCAAAACCTGATAGATGAACTTCATCACAAAGCAGCTAGGTTCCTTGTGGACAACTTTGATGTGATATTACTTCCTACATTTGAAACATCTCAAATGTCAAAAAAAGGAAATAGAAAAATTAGATCTAAGACTGTCCGCAACATGCTTACTTTTGCCCATTATCGCTTTAAAGAGTTCTTAAAGCATAAAGCCAAAGAGACCGGAAAGACAGTAGTCGATGTCTGCGAAGCCTATACCAGTAAAACAGTCAGTTGGACTGGTGAACTGGTCAACATCGGTGGAAGCAAAATAATTAAATCTAAAGTTGATGGTCGATCTATGGATCGAGATATCAACGGCGCTCGTGGAATCTTTCTGCGAGCCTTGGGAGATACCCCCTGGCTGAGAAATCAGCTTGCATTAGTGGGCTAAAATTTGCTTTTGTAGATTTTGGTAGCTAAAAAGTATCGGAGGGTTTGATGAAAGGGGATTTTACTCGCTTCACATTTAATCGCAACAAACACTACAGTAGCGTCCGGATGCAGCAAGGTAGGGTATTGCTGGATGCGGATTGGAATGAACAGCTAGATATCAGTGCCTATCGCGATTGGACAATTGCTCAAGATACCATTGGGCTAAATGGTTTTCCCACTGATACTCAAAATGGTGTTCTGAGTAATACCAGTAGCAGCTTTCAACTTAAGGTGAGTGACAATGGTAGCACGTTGACCATTAACAAGGGACACTGCTATGTGGATGGCATCTTTTGTGAAAATGATCAGCAGGTGGAATATACCAAACAACCGGATTTGCCTGAGGTAGAACTGGACAAAACCTCAGGTTACTACTTGGCTTATCTGGATGTCTGGCAACGGCACATCACAATCATTGAAGACCCCAGTATTCGAGAAGAAGCTCTCGGTGGACCAGATACCAGCACCAGGACTAAGACCGTTTGGCAGGCTAAGCTGCTTAAGGTGGAAGCGGATATTAATAAGGAATTAGATAATAACACATTATCTGAACTATGGAATAACTGGGTTAACGTTGCTAATAACAAAGGGCAGCTCTTAGCCCGTACTCCCCAAGGGGCAGGGGGAAGTCAGGCAAATCAGTTGTACCGTTTAGAAATTCATCAATCCGGAGAATTAGGGCAAGCCACCTTTAAGTGGTCACGGCATAATGGTGCGATCGCAGCTCGGATCGAAAGCATTGATAGTAACCGGATTAATATTGGCGGTGATTCCCAAGCTGAGTTTGCTACTGGTCAGTGGGTGGAAATCACTGATGAGCGGAATACCCTACAGGGCATCCCGGGGATATTTGTCAAGCTCAACAATGTCCAAGGGGATAACCTGTATGTGACCGAGTGGCCCAACAATCAACCGGTGACACGAGAGTCTTTGGGGACAATTCCCACAGTGCGGCTTTGGGATTCGGAACAAGCGATCACAGTGACACAGCCTGAGGGGAATGAGGGATATATCCAGTTAAACAATGACCTAGAAGTTAAGTTTGAATCGGGACACTACAGCACTGGGGATTATTGGTTGATTCCTACCCGAACCTCACAGACCGTTGAATGGAGTATAGACAAAGCCAATCCCCATGGCATTAGTCATCACTACTCTCCCTTAGCCCTACTGCTCTGTGATGGCAGCAAGTGGGAATTAGTAGAAGACCGTCGCGCTATTTTCTCTCCCTTGACTGGAGTAGTGAGTCAATCTGGGGGTACCATGACCGGACCCTTGACCATTGAGAGTGCTCTAACGGTCAGTGATAACGTCACCCTAGGGAACAGCGATCAAGATACAGTGACTATTTATGGCACAGTGCGATCGCAACATTCATCTGGGTCACTGCGGATAGCGGATGCCTTAAACGTCTCGGAAAACCTGACCGTTGATGGTAAGGTTGGGATTGGCACAACACAACCAGGGAATTACAAGCTTAAGGTTGATGGGGGAGATACCCATTTAAATGGAGCAGTGACGGTCTCCGGGAATCTAGAGGTAGAGGGAAATGTAACATTTCGAGGGGATGTCATTGCTCGGGACGTTGATCATCAACCGGGGGATGTGTTACTGGGGGACCAGGATGAAGATAAGATTACCTTTCATGGCACATTGCGATCGCAACATTCATCCGGAAAACTCGAAATCGCTGATGCCCTCAAGGTAGCAGAAGACCTGAGTGTTGCTGGGAATGTTGGTATCGCTATAGACACTCCAGAGAAGAAACTTCATGTTGAACAGGGTGAACTCAGAGTTAGAGCTAACCACAATGAGATAACTGCTGATATTGGAGCCTTCTATGCCCAAAATCTGACCCAAGGCATTGGGATTGGCTTTAACCGTATTGAAGCGATTGGGAGTAATGGTAGCCAAGATATTGTGATTCATCCCAAAGGCACTGGGCAAGTCATTCTAGATAACAGCAAGCTTAACCTCAACGGTAGCCAACAAATTGTCTTTACCGACACCAACACCAGCAACAACCTGAAGTTGCAATTATGGAGCGGATATGGTCTAGGTATCAACGGTAAAACGTTGTTCTACGCTGCTAATGGCTTCCACTCCTGGCGAGACAAAAATGGCACCAATGAGAGAATGGTATTAACCACAGCAGCCGATGGTGGGCTGAGTGTGCTCGGTACAGGTAACTCTTTTTTTGGCGGTAACCTACGCATTGCTGGGATTACCGAGACTCCTGGCCTTGATGTGGGTGAATTTAGTCGGAGTCAGCATATAAATAAAGATGGTGTCTTCTATCGTTACAATGGACAGGTTTATATAACCGTTGACGATAATCTCTATATCCGTGATTTTAATAATCCTAATGATAATTCTGACAATATTAGGATGCACTTCAATACCAATAATGGCAGCCTTGGTATTAACAAGACCAATCCAGGGGCAAATCTAGATGTCAATGGTAATCTGAAGCTGCAACTGGGTGTAGCAGTTAATGAGTTTTCCAATGATGGCAGTCTTGGTGGTAACAATGATTTAGCCGTACCCACCGAAAGGGCAGTAAAGAGCTATATTGACAACCAAATAAACCAAGTTGACCAGAGAAAAGCTAATCTAGCTGGTTCATCGGAGCAAGACTTTCAAGCCAAGACTCTCAACGTCAACCAAGACCTGACAGTTAATGGCAATGTTGGGATTGGGACCAATGCTAATGCTGATGCCAGACTAAGTGTGCAAGGGGATAGTATCCTATCAGGGTTTGTCTTTCTTGGGAATCAGGATACTGACAATATCGCGATTCATGGCACAGTGCGATCGCAACATTCATCCGGTGCCCTACAGGTAGCTGATGCCTTACACGTCGCCGAAAACCTGAGTGTTGATGGTAATGTTACCTTAGGGGAGACCAGCAAGCTTCAAATTCACGGTAGCCAACAAATTGTCTTTACAAATACAGATCTCAACAACAACCTGAAGTTGCAATTATGGGGCGGATATGGTCTAGGTATCAACTATCAAACCTTGTTCTATGCTGCTGATCTCAAGCACTCCTGGCGAGACCTAAATGGCATCAATGAGAGAATGGCATTAACCACAACAGCCAATGGTGGCCTGAGTGTGCTCGGCACAGGTAACTCTTCCTTTGCCGGTAACCTAACCATTGCTGGGATTACCCAGAGCCAAGTGTTTGATGTGGGTGGATTTAATCGCACTGAGCATATAAATAAAGATGGTGCCTTCTATCGTTACGGTGGACAGGTTTATATAAGTGTTGACGATAATCTCTACATCCGTGATACAGGGGATTCTAACAATATCAAGATGCACTTCAATACCAATAATGGCAGACTTGGTATTAACAAGACCAATCCAGGGGCAAATCTAGATGTCAATGGTAATCTGAAGCTTAAAAATGGTGTAGCAGTCAATGATTTTTCCAATGATCAAGAGCTTAAGGGTAACAGTGATTCAGCCGTACCGACCGAAAAGGCGGTAAAAACCTATGTTGATACCAAAATTAGTCAGGGTGTTGTTGCAGAGGGGGGCACAGCAACACGATATCAATTTTCTGCAGACAGAAAATTTGATGGTCAAAATATTAAAAGCTCAGGAACCCATGTCATAGAATTTGTTGAAAGGAATGACCCTTACAAGGTTTTTGATGATAAAAGCAATGCGTTTATAGCCCCCACATCAGGCTATTACTTTTTTGCTGCCACATTACAATTTTCAGGAGGGAATGGTAACAGCGATGGTGTGATTATGGGCATTTATAAGAATGGTAAGACTGATGACAATAACACAACGATTATTGTAATCGAACCTGGGCTGATTAAAAATTCCACAGCACAATCGATAACAGCAATGATGAAATTAGATCCTAAAGACAGTGTTGATGTCAGATTAGAAGGTGTAGATAAAAGTACCTTTAGTGTGTCTTATAGTTCTTTTATGGGATTCCTGATTGGTCAATAGTTGGTAATAAGGGAGTAGGGAGTAGGGAGTAGGGAGTAGGGAGTAGGGAAGGTTGGGTAGATAATGCGTTCGCGTAGCGTGGCCTACGGCCAATCGCGTTCGCGCAGCGGAGGCCGAAGGCCACAAGCGGTTCCTTACTGGCAGTGCCAGACGCTGCGCGAACGGAACATCGCACTTAATTCAGCTTAATCAACATCTGTCCCATCTGGCCAGATGGCGTTACTAATTCTAATAGTGTAGTTGTGAACTAGACCGGGAATGAAAACTCTACCGGTTGTTTCAATGATAATGCGATCGCGCTTAATTCAGCTTAATCAAAACTCCCTACTCCCTACTCCCTACTCCCTACTCCCTTATGTTGCTAAACTTCCCATTTTCAACCAGCCAAAAATTTGCTCTGCTGTCAACTGAAGCTCGATACCATCTAACACCACTAGAGAGTCACTTCTCTGACACAATTCCGGTTGTTGGTTAGGTAGAAAAACCAAGACCGAGCGGTCGTAAGGATCAATTAGCCATCCTAGTTGAGAACCATGTCTTAGACAATGTAAAATGTTACCTGTTACTCGGTTTGAACTCTGGCCTGGAGATATAATTTCAATAGTCCAGTCTGGAGCAATAAACACATCATCGACAGGCTCCCATTCATCATCAAATTCAATCTGGTTCCAGCGAAGAACTGCTAGATCTGAAACAATTGACCGTCCGCCAAAAGTACATCGTATATCTGGGAAAGCGTAGGCTATTTGCCGTTCCTCAACAACAGAATTAATTGTACTCGTCAACTTGCTCTGAAGTCTGGAGTGGCGAGTTTTAGGCATTGGTTTCTGGGTAATGTCACCGTTGATATATTCCCTAGGGGGTTTAGTTTCTGGTAGTTCCAGAAACTCTTCGAGAGTCAAAGGTAAGGAAGCTATCTTTACCATTGGCAGCTAGTTCGAGAAACAGATTTGACCATACTATAGCAATTCTCAATCGGGTCAGGTACTTTCCTTCTTGGTTTTATGATACTGTTTCCGTCAATTATTCTCCACTGATCCGAAGTTCCCTGATCTGAAGTTACCCATAACTGCCGCAAAGTCATATAATTGCTTAGGCGAAAGGCGAATGCAATACGTCGAACTAGTCGATTCCCAAGGTGGTAGGTATCACAGCGGTTAAAACCGCACGAGTCGCTGTCTTGATGCACCCGATAATGCCACAGTTTTTATTTGAGATATCATGGAAAAATGATTCCGTAAAATCCATATATCATGGCTACTATTATTTCTCCATCAAAACTCAGCCTTAGTGACGTAGAAGATAAATTTAAGCTCCAAGAAGTAATGGAGCCAGAGTTTTTTCCAGAGTGCGTGGAAAACCTGCCCCAACTAAGTGAACTAGAAATGCAAATTATTGATAGAGCAAAAGCTAATTACAAGTACTTGTCTAAAGATTTGGTACTAGAAGACCTAGTTAAAATGGTTGTTGTTTCTCCCTTATTGGATTTGGCAGGATTTTACCAACCGCCTTTTAAAGTTAAAGCAGAGTATGAAGTGTCTTTACCCATTGAAGATAAAGATGAAGACACAATTATCAAAGGACGTATTGATATTTTGGTGACTAGCAAACCAATTTGGATAGCCGTTATTGAGTCGAAGCGTTCTGCTGTTTCCTTACAACCAGCAATTCCTCAAGCACTAGTTTACATGGTCAAGAGTCCCCAAACAGAGCAACCAACATTTGGTCTTGTTACTAATGGTGCTAGCTTTATCTTTATCAAGTTAGTTAAAGGCGAAACTCTACGCTATGCTTTATCAAAAGCCTTTGATATCTGGAATCCTGGCAATTATTTATATGATGTTTTGAGTATTTTGAAGCGTATTGCTGCTGTTACGGCTAATTCTTAGAGGAGACACAAGTAAGCTATCAGCTCTCAGCTCTCAGCTATCAGCTTATGCGTTAGTTCACAGGCTAGAAGCCTGTGCCACCCTAGAAGCCTGTGCCACGCTACTTGAGGTGCTTTTGAATAAAAGAGGTAATCATTCGTTTAGTTTTGATGGAATATAAAGCCTAAACCATGACAAATACCCTAGACAAAACTAAACCTAAAAGTGGACTTGCTGATCATTGGCAACTTTGGCGCTGGCTATTGGAAATCCAGCCCAAGGAAATATATAATCTCTGCTTGCTAGCTGTAATTGAAAAATTTGCCATATGGGTCGATAGTTTGGTTAGAGATCCTAAGCTGATGGGAGGGGAGTTGATTTTTCCTCAATCTCGCTTGTCAGTTCGTCGTATTGCTGGTCGGCTTAACCGGGGAGAATCTCCAGAGTTTATTCTTGAAGACTATCCTTATTTATCTTCGATAGATTTAGCTTTTGCCCAACTCTACATGGAAATCTATCAGTAGATTAGCTAAGCGTTAGTAATAATAATGGTGTACTGGTGAACTATACCTAGAGTAAAAACTCTACCGGTTGTTTGGTAGATGATGCCTACGACGTGATTAATTAGCCAGCGGTGTTCTGCATACTAGGTTCGGTAGAGCAAACTTACTTACAACTTACTTAAATTAGATGGGATTAACCTGTGGTGTATATCCTTTGCCCTACTTAGCTTTGATGCTTTTTTTTCATGATTTTTTGTCTAAGTCTCGATAACAAAATCCCATTGCTTCCAATTAACCTTACCGACCAAAACGGTGCAACTTTCACTGCTCAGCTGGCGGTGATGGTGTGGTAGGTGGACCTGGCTCTACTACTGAATTTACAAGAATAGTACAGCAGAAACCGTTTTCAAGGGCAGTCACTACCAGACCTCCAGGACTAATTGCTTCGATCGAATTCCATAATAAAGCAAACGCAAGAGGCGAACCAAAAAGACCTAACCAAAGGTCTGTTGATTGAGCCAAGTATTTAAGAAACTTGCGGGGAGAGATTGTTGCTTCCCCTTTTCTGATGCGGCGCTGTAGCTCTCTATAACCTGAACCCAGCACGACACCCACTGTTGTCGTAATGTAGCCTCCTATAAGCATCAGTAAAGAATTCGGTTCAGGATCTTGGTGTGCACCCAGAACTAAAAACTTTGGACTAAGTAGCCACAAGAAACCTATAAGACCAAAGCCAAATAATAAGAAACGAATAAATAAATAAATTAGCTTTTTCATAAATCATTTCTACTCCCATCCATAACAATTACCTTGTGGCCATTATTAGTCCAATAAGCTACTAAACCACCCCCTGATTGGTTATTCACACCTGAAGGGTGAAAAACTGGATAAAGTTTTTCAGTGACAGAGTTAAAACCATAGATCGAATCATTCCAGGCTGTGCATATCACTGAACTTGATGAAATATTTTGACAGGTCAAGAGAGAGGGATGTCGCACATTCAACCAGTCTCTAGGTTGATTTCCTCTAGGAATAGCTTCTAGTGTAAGTTGATGTTGGTCAATTATTTTTGCTTGATCATCGACTTCAGATAATTTCCAAAGAGTTATTTGATACTTTTCTTTATGTAATAAGTAAGGATCGAAATTATGAGTTACTGCATAGTAAGACCATTTATTATAATCATGAGTAATAACGAACCTCATATTGGTACTAAAAGCGGAAAAACCTGGTGGTGCTTTTAAGGATTTATATGTCGTAAATTCTAAGTTTTTGGCATTTTCAAAAACTACACCAAGCCTATTTTTATTGCTTAGATCCTTGACTAAGAAATAAATTTCATCTCCAGCAAACTCGGGTTCCATTGAACATTTATATGCTCCTCCCTCTAATGAAATTTCTCGACATAGATCTGTCTGGCTCTTTGAAACAGTTGGCTCACCTAGTTGAACATAGTTAAAAATACGATCACTATCTTTTTTTGAGACGATTAGGAAAACATCGCTTGGTTGTGAAGGGGTAATAATATATTCCCAATTAAAGGGAAAACTTATACTGTCAGAGACTTCTATCCACTTATTCTGGTGAATAGAAAAAAAGCCTTTTCCAGGAATAGAGATCAAAGTTCCAAAAGCTTTTGTCGCAACAACCTGTGTAAATGGATTTAGTAAATCTGTTAGTAAATCTGATGAAAGAGAGTTAATTTTTTTTGCTGTTTTTGCTGCGCATGGCTTATAACGACAAGCATTGCGAATATCTGAATAGGGAATCGAAAAAATTCCTCCTTCATTACCGAAAATAATAAGCTGGTCTTTTTCAAAGCTAACTCTCTGAGTGATCTCTTTCTTTTTATCTTTCTCTTCAAGATGGATTTCAGCTTTTAACAGAGGTGTTACATCTCGAATACGTTCAATTTGCTGAATAGCAAAGTTAACATAGCCTGAAACATCATCACTAGTTATTATCGAATTGGTTCTCTCTAGAACTTCTAAAGAACGAGTTACAAAGCTATCGTGAGTTTTATTATCAGAAATCGATGAGTATGGTGCATCTGAAAAAAGTAATGCATCTGTAATTTCGTTAGCCATATCTGCCAGAGCTACCTGTACTTTGTCTGATGGAGATATTGGCGTAGATGGTGGTAAATGAATCCACCTTGCCCTCCCAGCCGGAGAAGGCAATTTTCCTTTTTCTCCAAGTCGCTGAATCGCCTCTTGAGCAAAATAATCTGCTTCTCTTTCTATTTTTTTTGCAGCATCAGAAGAAGCGAAAAAAATACTTAAAAAATTTAAATTTCGATGAAGACATTTATGACCAAATTCATGCAAAATTATGTAGCGTAGATAGATTTCGGCTGTCGGATCGCTCAAATTAAAGTAATCTATTTTGCAACTTCCAAATGTACAACTAATCCTTGAACTGCGGAGAAGAGACTTATCTAAAAAAACGGCATCAAGTCCTGCATCATAAATCGCATCAGCATATTTGCATTTGGTTAGTTTTTTTAAATCTGGAGTCGTAGTGAAAACATTCAGACCATCTTCACTGAAAGGCTTGTTCAAAATGACTTGTATGTTACATTTTGAGTCAGTTGTGGAGACACTTGCTAGTTCGTCAAGCAACTCTTGAAGATGCTTTTCCTCTCTGGAACTAAGCTGACCTATAGTACCCTGACTAAGTGCTTTCTCTATTGCAGACTTACGACCGCTCCAGTGATTATTATCGAACACTAGCCAAGCAACAAGAGCTCCTGAGACAAGCAACACCAAGAATCTAAAGACAAACCTCTGACGATTATTCATATAATTTTTAAGGACTTAAAGCCTATATTGATTTTAGCTCAAGTTCCCAGAAATGTTTAATTCTGCAACAAAAATTTACACAAAAGGTATACTACTCCTTCATTACCTAGTTTCACAAACTGTAACTCAATCTTTTAAACCAGAAATTTTGAATGATAGTAAAAAAAATAAAAAACTATCCTAAAATAGGGTGCCAGCTTGATATTTATAAAGTTATTTATTTAAAATATAAAACCTACGATAGGCTTGAGCAAAAGCTTTTGATTTCTGGAATCATGGCAATTATTTATATGATGTTTTGCGGATTTTGAACCGTATTGCTGTGTTTGGGTTTAACTTTTGCTCAATTTCCAATAATACCACTAATAAGTGTCATCTAAAATCCGGTCAAAAAACAATACGTCTAGGTGAGGATATCAGGGGGAGTAGGGGAGCAAGGGAGCAGGGGTAGCCAGATTTTATATGGATATTAGAAGTATGGGGAATTATCCGGATTTGCTCTAAGATAATTAAGACTTATACTATATCTAAATTTATAAATCAAAACTATGTCAAAAAAAAATGGTGCTGAAGACTATTATGATAAATTTGCTGCCAAATATGACGAGGTGTTAAAGGCACCCAGTTCTAATGTACAGTATGTCAATGAAGCGGTTAAAATATTCCATGGACATAATCACCATCAAGGCAGTGTTTTAGATATTGCTTGTGGGACAGGGATCCTAAGTGACTTGTTGCAGGGAGAGTTTGACTATACAGGGATTGATATTTCCAGTAAAATGCTGGATTATGCGGCAAAAAGAGGGTATAAAACCATCCACAAGCCCATTGAAACAGCCCTAGCTGAAATTGATAGCCAGTCCTACGATTTTGTTTTTTGTTTAAGTTCGTTACTGTTTGTGGAAGACGCGGCAACAGCTATTAAGCAGATGAATCGGATTGCTCGCCAAACGATTATTTTTAGCCTTGATGAAACAACAGAGGAATATATTCAAAAGGTGCCTATTCCAGTTTATGACCACTCGAAACTTGCCCTCGACAATGCCATGGAAGATTATTTTATTGTAGGTTGGACTTCTCCCAGCCAAGGAATTACAATCCGAACTCGGATGATTTACATTGAAGCAAATAAATAGAATTAAGAATTAAGAATTAAGAATTAAGAATTAAGAATTAAGAATTTAAAATGCGCGAATGTAGGGTGCGTTAGGGGCGGGCTTGTCCTCATGTTCAATCCCGAGCGCCATGGGACAGCCCGCACCGTAACGCACCACCAATTATAAATTATAATTTATAATTAAGAATTAAGAATTAAGAATTAAGAATTTAGAATTAAGAATTTAGAATCGGGAAACAAGATTGTTTCTATCATTCCAGATAGCGTCACTTAGACCGGGAACAAAAACTCTACCGGTTGTGGGGGAGATGATGCGTTCGCGAAGCGGTTCCGAAGGAACATCGCGTAAAATTCCCTTTAATCAAAATCGGGTGCATCTTCTAAAAGTTGTTTGACCCAGCAGTGGTGCGTTACGGGGCAGCAACCTAACTCTGGCTACGAAGCGAAACATGAAGGCTCCCCTAACGCACCCTACACAACTCCCGACTCCCGACTCCCGACTCCCGACTCCCGACTCCCGACTCCCTTTCCTAAAGCCTGAGCCCAAACCCCTAAGCACCGAATTTTTTGTCAGAATACTAGAGTTGAAATGGTTAAGTCAGTAAAGGTAGTAAGCATGGACACGGTCCGCGAGTTGCATCAACAGCTAATCAACAAAGAACGCTCAGCTGTAGAAATTACCCAAGAAGCCCTAGATAAGATTCAAGCCCTAGAGCCTCAAGTCCAAAGCTTCCTCCACATCACCTCAGACTATGCCCTAGAACAGGCCAGTCAAGTAGATGCTAAAATCGCAGCTGGTGAAGAGCTCCCGACCTTAGCCGGTATACCCATTGGCATCAAAGACAATATGTGTACCCAAGGGATTCCGACCACCTGCGGCTCCCGGATTCTGGCCAAGTTTGTCCCACCCTACGAGTCAACAGTGACCCAAAAACTGAAAGATGCTGGGGCAGTAATGGTAGGTAAAACCAACTTGGATGAATTTGCCATGGGGAGTTCTACGGAAAACTCGGCTTTTCAACTTACTAAAAACCCTTGGAATTTATCCCATGTTCCCGGGGGCTCCTCCGGGGGCTCAGCGGCAGCCGTAGCTTCTGGGGAATGTCCCATTGCTCTCGGTTCTGATACCGGTGGTTCTATTCGTCAACCGGCTTCTTACTGTGGAGTAGTTGGCATGAAACCGACCTATGGTTTAGTATCGCGCTATGGTTTAGTGGCATTCGCGTCGTCCTTAGATCAAATTGGACCATTTGCTCGCACTGTAGAAGATGCCGCTATTTTACTGAATGCGATCGCAGGATATGACCCCAATGACGCTACCAGCCTCAAAGTAGACATTCCCGACTATACTCAATTCCTCAAACCAGACCTAAAATCTAATGGTAAAGTTAAGATTGGCATTATCACAGAAACCTTTGGTGAAGGCTTAGACCCAGTAGTAGAGAAAGCAGTCACTAAAGCCATTGATCAGCTCAAAGACTTAGGTGCTGAGATTCAGGAAATTTCCTGTGCCCGATTCCGGTATGGTTTGCCTTGCTACTACATCATTGCTCCGTCAGAAGCATCAGCAAATCTAGCTCGCTACGATGGCGTTAAATATGGCTTACGGGCATCAGATGCTGACAATCTCCTTTCTATGTACACCAAAACCCGTGCTGAAGGGTTCGGTGCAGAAGTCAAGCGCCGGATTATGCTAGGAACCTATGCCCTATCCGCTGGTTACTATGATGCCTATTATCTCAAAGCCCAGAAAGTTCGTACTCTGATTAAACAGGATTTTGAGGCAGCCTTTGACAAGGTCGATGTGCTAGTTTGTCCCACAGCTCCCTCCACAGCGTTTAAAGCTGGGGAAAAGACAGAAGACCCTTTAAGTATGTATCTGACTGACCTGATGACTATTCCAGTTAATCTGGCTGGGTTACCAGGGATGAGTATACCCTGTGGCTTTGATGAACAGGGATTACCCATTGGGATGCAGTTGATTAGTAATGTATTGCGGGAAGACCAGCTATTCCAAGTAGGTTATGCTTATGAAAAAGCAACCGAATGGCATCTAAGTCAACCGGTTTTGAAGGATGAAGGATGAAGTATCAAGATAATTGATTATGTTGATTGTTGCAGGATTTATAGCGATCGCTTACGCCTTAGTTTGTACCTCCGTGTTGCTGTTGCAACATAGGCTAATGTTTTGTCCTGCCTCAGTGATTGAAAATACACCAGCTGACTTTGGTTTGCCTTACGAAGAGGTTTGGTTACCAATATCCAATCAGGGTAAAGTTGACAAAATTCACAGCTGGTGGATTCCCTCTGACTCACCAAAAAGTAAGGTGATGCTATATCTGCACGGTAATGCCTCTAATATTGGGGGATATCTTGAAATAGCCCAACGGTTACATCAGGTCGGTTTATCCCTGCTGCTGATTGACTACCGAGGCTATGGTCGCAGCGAGGGGAAATTTCCTAGGGAATCCCAAGTTTATCAAGATGCTCAAGTAGCTTGGGATTATCTAGTCCAACAACGAGGCATCAATCCCCAAGATATTTTTGTCTATGGTCATTCCATGGGGGGAGCAATCGCGATTGATCTAGCGGTGCGTAACCCAGAAATGGCAGGCTTGATTTCGGAAGGCTCATTTACTTCCATGCGGGATATGGCAGATTATGAGAGAAAATATGGTTTCTTGCCGATCGATCTTCTGCTTACCCAGCGGTTTGACTCAATTAGTAAAATCAAGTCACTCCAAACACCTATATTCTTAATCCATGGCACTAGTGATGCCACAGTTCCTGCTAGTATGAGTCAAGTCTTGTTCGATGCTGCTACAGTTCCTAAACAGCTTTGGCTAGTTCCTGATGCAGGTCACAATGATTTGACAACTGTTGCTACTTCCGAATATCAGCAGAAAATTGGGGAATTTGTAACACAGGTTTATGCAGGAAAAGCTATAGCTTAGCGTTATAGTATTTAGCGCGATAGGCGATAGTATTTAAGGGTTTTTTCTAATCCCGCCACAAAGCAATACCCCCCAATAACCCAGCAACATTGGGCACTACTTTTACATTGGGGGGTAGCTCAAAGTTAATTTTTTTGGCTTCACCACCACCAATGTAAAGGGAATTATAATTAAACAAACGCTCCAGGGATGCGATCGCTTTTTTGAGACGGTTATTCCATTTCTTCTTACCATCTTTCTCTAAGGCCGCTCGCCCCAACTGTTCTTCGTAGGTTTCCCCTTTACGAAAAGGATGGTGTCCCATTTCCAGATTTGGCACCAGCTTGCCATCTACAAATAAAGCAGAACCAAACCCTGTGCCTAGGGTAATCGTCAATTCCACTCCCTGGCCAGTAATTGCTCCTAATCCTTGCACATCGGCATCATTAGCTACCCGCACCGGTTTGCCTAAGCGTTGAGATAGGGTAGTAGCGAGATCAAATCCCTGCCAATCAGGATCGAGGTTTACCGCCGTATAGGTTATCCCATTGCGCACCACTCCAGGAAATCCCACCGATACCCGTTCAAAATTCCCTTGTCCGAGAGCATGGGATGCGATCGCATCAATAATAGCATCCGGCTTAGGAGGTTGGGGTGTTTCTAAGCGACTACGTTCGGTGATGGGATTACCCACTTCATCTAATACCATCACCTTAACGCCACTGCCACCAATATCTACAGTAAGGGTATGGATTGAGCTATTGTTTTGATTCATCAGGTATTTTACGGTTCATGGTTCACTGTCAACGGTCAACGGTCAACGGTCAACAGTCAACAGTCAATGGTCAACAGTCAACAGTCAACAGTCAACGGTCAACGGTCAACAGCCAACAACAAACATTATCGATTAAAAAGACCTAACTTATGCTTGTAATAGTTTTTGCCTAGCACGTTCAGCACGAGCTGGAGCACTAGCCATTACCTCTGCCATCTTTTCGAGCATTTCTCCTGGGTAATTTTCTAAAACCCTGGTAGACATAGAAATACGACCTTTGCCTTCATCCAAGTTAATAATCATTACCTGGATCACTTGACCGATTTCAAACACCTTGGAGAGGTCTTCAACGAAATTTTGGCTTACTTGCTTAATGTGTAGCAAGCCATTGGTTTGATTAAAGTCCACAAACACACCAAAGGGCTTGATCGCAGCTACTTTACCTTCCACTAATTGTCCCACTTCTAGCTCAGAGAAAGTAGCAGCACGCACAGCTTCCCGCTGAGAAAGCACTAGCTTATTGCGATCGCGGTCAGCTTCTAGGAAAGTGACTGTTAGTTTCTGACCAATCAAGGAATCTAGATGGTCGTGCTGACTCAAGTGCGATCGCGGAATAAATCCCCGCAATCCGCGCACATCCACGGTGACACCACCTTTATTCACTCCAGAAACCCGGACATCTAATGATTTTCCATTCTCTTGGAGTTCCATTAAATCATCCCAAACCTGCTTAATCTCCAGCTGACGCCGGGAAAGGGTAACTTGACCATCGGCATTCTGCTCCCGAATAATCAGGAAATCCATTTCCTCATTCAAGGGCAGTACTTCCGACCAATCGAGATCCAATTCTAAGGAAACTTCACTAATTGGTAGATAAGCCAGGGACTTACCACCGATGTCTACATAAGCACCATCGGTTTCGTAGTTATGTACTCTGCCACGAACCACCTGTCCCTGTTTAAACTCATAGTCGTATTCTTCTAGGGCTTGAGCAAAATCATCCATAGAAAAGGATGAATTGCTGGTGGTCGAAGAGGTTGATTTTGAATTCATGATGATTAACGGTTTAAAATCAGTGATGATTTCTGATATGGGATCAGCTGCTTAAAAAGTTGGGAGCCGGTGACAGTTTAGTCAAGTTTTTCCCTAAAGAGCTGCAAAACGTTTTGCCAAGCATCAGTAGCTGCTTTTTCATTGTAGCTAGCCCGTTGGTCACAGAAAAATCCGTGGTCTGCTCCATCGTAACGAAAGACACGATAATTAATTTTATTTTTCTCAAGAGCAGCTTCAATCTGATCAACCTCTTCTGCTGGAATGCTAGCATCTTCCATGCCAAAGAAACCATAGAGTGTACCGTTAATCTCTGGTGTGCGAGTAATCGTTGGTTCACCACCGCCAGGAGTCATAGTAGTAATCCCAGCGCCATAGAACGAAGCAGTAGCTTTAATATCGGGTAAGGTAGCAGCCAGATAGGCAACATGACCGCCGAAACAAAAGCCAATAGAGCCGATGGAGTTATCTTGCACAGGGGTTTGACTCCTCAGGTAATCGATGGCCCCGAGTATGTCTCCCAGCAGTTCAGCTGCTCTGGTTTGTGCCTTGTATTCCTTGCCAATCTTAATGTCTTCAGTGGTGTAACCTGTCTCAAAGCCTGGGGCTTGGCGTTGATAGAGTGCGGGAGCGATCGCAACATAGCCTTCTTTGGCAAATCGTTCTGTGATATCCCGGATATGGCCATTCACCCCAAAAATTTCTTGCAGCACCACAATTCCAGGAAGAGGTCTTTCTGCCACCGGCATTGCCAGGTAAGCTGCTATGTCTAGATCACCATTGACCACCTTGACGGTAATGGTACGAATTTCGCTATGTGTCATAATCGATTTGGAAGGATGTGAAGCTCTTGCTTGGCAGTTATAGATGCTAAGCTAAAGGTTTTCTTGGCTTTCTGAATTCAGCGCCAATTCTACAGCAGTAGCTTAACTCTAAATTATACCTGTATTTAATAAATAAATAATAAGTTAATTAACTAGTTTACTTAATTGGATAGTTCAGTATAGTCCAGAGTATAAATTAAAAATCTATTAATTTTTATTGATTTTTATTGATTTTTATTGACTTAGTTATTTGGGAGCTAACTTAGTTATAATTAGCTAATTTTTAAACGATAAGCTATTAGGGATCAGCGATAAGCTATTAGGGATCAGCTATCAGCCTAGGCTCTACAGATGGTGCTACTTGAGATGGTATCAGCGTGTCGCGTATCAGCTAATGCGCTACTTGAGATGCTACTTGAGGTGCTATCAGGTGACGGCTGAATCATTACTACCGAGACTTTGAATTCGATAAAATCTCGAACTATTAAATTATCCCAAATCTTATTTTAAGCTGACCGCTGAACGCGCACGCGTGAGCTTTTAGCTCACGGCTGATAGCTGAATGCTTACATTATAGCTGAAGTGGATAGCAAAATTTGAACGAAAAGTTTAAAATATAAAATTTACCATATAATAGTGATAAACAGGGGATTTTGGAGACTCTGTAATGGTTCAGTATCATATTCAACAAGATAGTGAAATACCTGCCTCGAAGCAGCTATTTGACCAAATTCAGTTTGCGATCGCATCCCGACAATATTCCCCAGGTCATAAACTGCCCAGTACCCGTCAGCTAGCGATGGAGACGGGTTTGCACCGCAATACCATCAGCAAGGTATATCGGCAGTTAGAAGAAACAGGACTAGTAGAGTCCCATGCTGGGTCAGGCATTTATGTTAAGGCACAGGGTCATGAAGGGGGTAATCGACGTCAGGTTGGCATTCTTAACCAGTTTTCCCCCGAAGCTTACAAGGTTGTTCAAGATAGCCTCAATCAACTTCTCGGACAAGGTTGCTCCCTTAACCAAGCTAGGGAACTATTTTTGTCGGAGATTGACTGGCGGTTACGGTGTAGCGCTAGGGTACTGGTGACAGTAGAGTCACGAGACATTGGTGCTGGAGAATTGATGGTGCAGGAGTTAGAACAATCCTTGGGAATCCCGGTGCAGTTGGTGCCAATGGAAGAACTCTCGGAAGCTTTGGATCAAACTCACTCGGCGACAGTAGTTACTAGTCGCTATTTTATCGGTAAAGCAGAAGGGATTGTTGCCCCTAAATCTGTCCGTGTCATCCCTGTTGATATTTATGACTATGAGCCAGAAATTAAGCTAATTAAGAATCTCTCCAAAGGTAGCCGTTTAGGAGTGGTTAGCATCAGTTCTGGGATTTTAAAAATAGTAGAAATTATTATCCATAGTCTACGGGGAGATGAGTTGTTAGTGATGACGGCTCAAATCAAGGACAACTACAAACTAAAAGCTCTGGTTCGTAGTTCCCAGATAATTATTAGCGATCAAGCAAGTTATCAAACTGTTAAAGAGGCCATCTTAGCCGCTCGTGAAGATATTATTCGACCACCCAAGCTGATCCGTTGTGAAAACTATATTGGTAGCAAGTCGATTAATCTGCTCAAACGGGAACTGGGTTTGGGTTAATTGAACGCTTTGATGGAATTAAAACTATGGAATATCATGGATTAAACTGCTAAAAATCAATATCAAAATCAAAATATCTTGTCCAGTAAACCTTTTTATAAAATTCACTCCATCAGCTCAATTCCCTAGTTTAAATTAACTCCTTTAACTTAACTAAAGCAATTAATTATTCGTAAAATCACTGGACTTTTTAAAAACTAGCTCCAAATCTCGTCCCTTCTGCCTTCTACCTTCTGCCGTAAGCATTTAGCCGTCAGCTATCAGCTAGCTATCAGCTAATGCGCTACGGATACGCTACGCGAGCAGCTATGGAATAAGCGATGCAGAGGTGCGACCCGTTGAGGGCACCTCAAGTACCGTGAGCTAAAAGCTCACGGCTGACCGCTGATAGCTGAATACTTACGCTTAAGTTCGGTACCTAAGGCTATCATACTAATCCGTGGCATTTAAGTATATCATATCTAGGTGAGGTCTGACAGCAATATCAAAAACCTAGCTGGATTAGTGTGAAAACTTTTTATATAAAGTAAAATTTCTCTAGGGTTGACAGTTCTTTGGTTGGATCACAAGCAACCGAAATTCACTGCCAACAAGAAGATCAGCAAACATCAACGCCCCGACCTGATCAGTCCAGCAAGGGTATCCCTAGGTACATCATATGAAGAACACGAATTCTGGTGTAGGAGTGCAAATTGATCAAGAGCCTCAAACTTTACCATCACCACTTAAACCAGTAGTAGAACTTAACTCGAACCTTAGCCATCCCCCTTCTATCGAGCAAATCGTCGCAGAGGCTCATGGTCACAAAGCTTCTGACATTCATATTCGAGTGGGACAGGTCCCCAGATTTAGGATTCGGGGCAAGATGTATGTGGCTAAACGTCATACCAAGGTCACAGTGGAAGTCTTTGAGGCATACCTCAATGAGATTCTCACTCCGGCTCAGAGGAAGCAGTTTGCTGAAGCCAAAGAACTGGATACTGCTATTTTTTACCCTGGCTTAGTGCGCTGTCGGGTGAATTGTTTTGACTCCCTAAACGGCGGAGCCATTGTGCTGCGATTAATCAGCCTTGATGTTCCTTCAATCGATGATTTAACTCTACCGCAAGTTTTAAAAAAAATAGTTAGCAAGGGTCAGGGAATTATTTTAGTTACCGGTCCGACAGGATCAGGTAAATCAACGACTCTTGCGGCGATGATTCGCCATCTCAATGAAACAGAGTACAAACATATTGTTACCATTGAAGACCCGGTTGAATATGTCCACCGCTCCCGAAAGTGCCTGATTAGTCAGCGAGAAGTGGGATTACACACCCATGAGTTTCACCACGCTCTGCGGTCTGTGTTACGGGAGGATCCCGATATAATTCTAATTGGGGAAATGCGCGATCGCATCACAGTTGATACTGCCCTGCAAGCTGCCCAAACCGGTCATCTGGTCTTGGGTACTCTACACACTCGCAATGCCATCAGCAGTATTAACCGTCTGTTGAATCTCTACAATCCTGATGAACAGTCAGCGATCCGCATCCAGATTGCTGAGTCCCTGTTGGCAGTTATTGCCCAACTCTTAGTACCAACCATCGATAAGGGTCGGATTGCGGTTCATGACATTTTAATCAATACCCCAACTGTACAGGATTACCTGCTTAAGGGAGAAGATGGGGATGTGTTCCGACTGATGGAAACTGAAACCATTGAAGGAATGCAAGTTATGAATCAGGCTCTCTACAACTACCTAATTGATGAAAAAATCACACCCACCGAAGCCCTTAAAGTGTCTCCTGATCCCCAGGCTTTGATACGCCAGATGCGCACTGGTGGTATAGATGCTTCCGCCTCGGCTCGTGATTGGATGAATGAAGGTTAGGAGGTTGTCTGTCAGAATTTAGAATTAAGAATGCATTCTCAATTCCCAATTCTAAATTCTAAATTCTAAATTCTACATTCTCAATTCTTACCTTTTACCTTGCTTCGCCAACTTCTTCTTAGACAGCTTCCGCAAACGAACTGACTGAGGTGTAATCTCCACCAGTTCATCGGGTCCAATATACTCCAAAGCCCGTTCCAAACTCATCTCCATTGGGGCTTGTAACTGCACTAATTCATCCCCAGTGGCGGAACGATGGTTAGTTAACTGCTTCGTTTTACAGACATTTAGATCTAAGTCCTGAGGACGATTGTGTTCCCCAATAATCATGTTTTTGTAAACCTTAGTGCCTGGTTTAATAAAGAATACACCACGGTCTTCTCCATTTTTCAGGGCATAGAAGGTAGCCATCCCTTCTTCAAAGGCTACAATTACTCCATTGCGGCGAGTTTCTAATTCCCCAGTCATGGGACGATATTCTAGGAAGCTATGATTCATGATCCCTTCACCTTTGGTCAAGCGAAGGAAGTCCCCCCGGAAACCAACTAAGCCACGGGCAGGAATCACAAAATCGATTTGGGTGCGACCATTGGCACCCACTTGCATATCTTGCATTTCCCCTTTGCGCTGTCCTAAACGCTCGATACAGCTACCCACGGCTTCTTCTGGCACATCTAGCACTAGATATTCAAAGGGTTCGCAAGGTTGACCATTGACTTCCCGGTAGATGACTTGGGGTTGGGAAACTTGGAACTCATATCCTTGGCGACGCATGGTTTCGATCAGAATACCCAGGTGTAGCTCTCCACGACCAGATACTAGGAATTTATCGGGGGAGTCAGTGGGTTCTACCCGTAGTGCTACGTTTGTTTCTAATTCTCGGAATAAGCGATCGCGTAATTGTCGCGAAGTTACAAAGTCCCCTTCCTTACCCGCAAAGGGCGAATCATTCACGCAGAAGGTCATTTGCAAGGTAGGCTCATCTACCTTAATTAGGGGTAAAGCTTGGGGTTCATTGGGACAAGTAATGGTTTCACCAATATTGGCATCAGCAAACCCAGCTACCGCCACGATATAACCAGCTGATGCTTCTTTTAGGTCAACTCGCTTGAGTCCTTCAAATCCCATCAACTTGGTAACTTTTGCCTGAACTATGTCCCCAGTATCCTTAACTAAAGCAGCTTGTTGACTGGCCTTAATGGTTCCGTTGTGAATTCTGCCAATCACAATGCGACCTAGGTACTCGGAATAGTCCAAGGTGGTGACTTGTAGTTGTAGCGGCTTGGCAGGGTCTCCTACTGGTGGCGGGACATGATGCAAAATCGCTTCAAACAGTGGTTGCATATCTACCGCTTCTGCGTCCAAATCTTCTTTGGCGTAGCCTTGTAGACCGGAGGCAAATAGGTAGGGAAACTCACACTGGTCATCGTCTGCTCCTAATTCTAGGAACAGATCCAGCACTTTGTCGATGGCACCATAAGGGTCCGCTTGGGGTCGGTCAATTTTATTGACCACTACAATCGGGCGGAGTCCTTTTTCCAGAGCTTTTTTCAGGACAAATCGGGTTTGAGGCATTGGTCCTTCATTAGCATCCACAATTAGGATGCAGCCATCCACCATACCCAATACCCGCTCTACTTCTCCACCAAAGTCAGCGTGACCGGGAGTATCAACAATATTAATTAGGATGTCTTTGTACCGAACGGCGGTATTCTTAGAAAGAATAGTAATACCCCGCTCCCGCTCTAAATCGTTGGAGTCCATGACGCAGTCTGGAACGTCTTCCCCTTCGCGGAAGATACCGGATTGTTTGAGTAGAGCGTCAACTAAGGTAGTTTTGCCGTGATCGACGTGAGCAATAATAGCAACGTTGCGAATTGGGAGAGTCATACCAGCGCCTGGAAATAGGTAGCAGCAGTTACAATTTTTTCTAAAGATTTCTTAATAATTCTAGCTTACCTTGGGAAGACCCGAAGAAAAATAGCTGGTGTTCCACTTGTAGCATCCGGCTAAGCTAAACCTATGTATAGCAAAGGGAGTAGGGAGTAGGGAGTAGGGAGTAGGGAATCTGGAATCGGGAGTAGGGAATATGGCATCAAAAATTATCACAATTGATTTAGTTACCCTATCAAACTATGCCGTCTTGATAGGTTTGCGTTCGCGAAGCGGTTCCAAAGGAACATCGCGTAGCGTGACCATTCGCGTAGCGTGGCCCAAAGGCCAAGGTCAATCGTTGCTGCTAGTTCCATCAGTTCTGGGTTACCTGTTACTGTAAAGTTACTGGGTCAGTGATGAATTGATCAACTGCTGACAGTGGTAAGCGATCGCGTTTCCGTGGATACCTTCTTCTGGCTTTCAACCGGGGGCTGAGGAGGTGCTGACTCGTTCTCAGCCTTCAAACGCAGAGTAAAGGATTTATCAACATAGATACCTTTGGAATCCGTGCGACGGACAATCACGGTATGGCTGGTGTCTGTTTTGAAATTAATCAAGCTTTGCTCGGTAAGAGCCAGTTTATTCTCCTTCAACATAAACCGCCCGCCAGCATCATCAATTAATGAGTAGGTATACCGTTCTCCTGTTTTTGGATTAGTCGGGGATAGGATACCAACTACAGTTCCTGGTTTGATCTGATCAGGGATACGTTGATCAGCTTGGTCAGAGTTTTGGGATCTTTGGGGAACGTTTTCCTGAGTTGTGCTGGTATCTTGGTGATGGTTTTGGTCAGGTAAGCTAGCGTTTTGAGCAAGGCGATACAGGTCAGTAAAGAAGTTATTGAGAGGTTTAATCCCACCCTTAGCTGCCTCGACTTCCACTAACTCACTGTTGGTCAATTCTTGAATAACGGAGGATATAGAAGGGTGGGTAAAACTGTAGAGACCTTCCTCATAAGATTCCAAAACAGCTGATAAAGATAGATTATCTTCACCGCTCGATGGTGGGGATTGTTTAAATTTAATCTGATCTAAGGGCAAGAACAAAGTAGAGGATTTAGCTAAGTTTAGCTTAGCTTTATTTTCATTACTATCTTCAAATTGTATCGGTAAAACATTAGGGCTTGTTGCCACTGGGCTGGTGAACAGAAGTAGACCATACTTCTCTAAGCTTAAGTCTTGATTGTTTTGGTCTACAGTTTCCTCAATAGCAACCGTTTCAGAGACCGTTTCAGGGGTTGAAGATTGGTCTATCTCGCTCTCACTGATGGTAGTTAGCAAATCATCCATGGAATAGATGCTTGATTCGCTATCTTCTATATCTTCTCTGGGCACAATATTCTCAGGTTGCCCTGTTTTTGTAGAGGATTTTCCTATCCTCAGCCGAATCGGCAGCCGTTGATAGTTTATCTGTAGCGCAATTACTCCCCATCCTCCAAGAGATACCACTGCCCAGCCAAACAACCATCGGTATAGTGGTTTATTGGAGAGGGCGTTCAAGGGGGTTGAAGTAACCGATTGATTTGCTAAGGCAGACTCTGGTGTTGAAATAAAATTATTAATGATAGTATCCTGACCTTCCCCTCTAGTTTGTGGCTGATTTGGGGAAATCTCGATCAACTCCCTCTCTTGGGTAGCAGATAAGAATTCTGAGTGCAATTGTTGTAGAGTTATCCAGGTTATTGGTCCAACAATACCATCCGCATTCAATCCTAGTGCTTGCTGGAATGTAGAGACAGCAGCAAAGGTATTGGAACCGTATACACCATCCACTGGCTGTTGGTAGTTTCCTAACTGTTGCAGTATAGTTTGTAGTCTAGTGACAACTTCCCCTTTACTCCCCAAACGCAGTGTTGGGGGGACATTTATTCCTGGTAAAGACCGTCCCTGGACTGTTTTGAGATTACTGAATCGAGAGTTTTGAGCAATTGCGATCGCTTCTGGAGCAGTGATGCTCTTGGAGGGTTTCCCCAGCCGAGGGGATTGGTTGGGCTCTTGAGTGGGCGTGCAGATAATGCTGTCACTGTAGTCAAGACTAGCAGTGGCATTTTTGCAGTGGCTGTAGGCTAGTAGTAGGAGAGTAGAGGGGTCAGGCATATAGCGTTTTTATCTAGGTTGTAAACACACCTCTTGCTTTAAAAGGCAAGAGGTAAGAGGCATGCATGCTAGAGGGGAAAGAGATCCGGAGTTTTATTCGACAATAAAAAAAGACCTCCTCGGTTTACATCTGATGGAGAAACGCTATAGACAGCACTTGAGTCTAGTAAGCTTTGCACAATTTATTTTGTCAACCCGGATATTTTAGTGAGGAAATTTGTAAAGTTTTGTAAACTATGGTAAAGGGAGCAGGGAACAGGGAACAGGGAACAGGGAACAGGGAGTAGGGAGTAGGGAGTAGGGAGTAGGGAATATGGGGAATTCGGCTAGATGCGATCGCGTAGCGTGACCATTCGCGTAGCGTGGCCTTTTGGCCAAGGTCAATCGCTTTTAGCGTGGCCTACGGCCAATCCCGTAGCGTGACCATTCGCGTAGCGTGGCCTTTTGGCCAAGGTCAATCGCGTTTATCAATTTCCAGAAACTCCCCCCACCCTGACTAGAAAATGCTATTATTAAACGTTATTAGTAGTGGTGCGTTACGGGGCGGACTATCCCAAGGCTGGCTAAGAGGCGAAAAATAATGGCAAGTCCGCCCCTAACTACGCACTAATTATTTTTGAATTTTAAATTATTTCCTTCAAAAAGCTTTTTATATCAGACTAGCGAGTCACAAATTTTAGCAGGATTTTTTAAGATATGAGTAGTATAAAAAACCTAAGTCAATGGTGATTTTTTTTGTTGGTTACCTGTCCTATATATTATCGCTATAGCAATCATAAATTAGCTTAAATAAAGCTTCATACTTATTTAAATAAATATCGTAAATAAACTATTATAAATAATTCAAATAATTTATTTTTGATGGTTAAAGAGGAATCCGTGTAGGAATTGTGATAATTTTTGTTTCCTATTCCCTATTCCCTATTCCCTGTTCCCTATTCCCTTTCCTATACCTCACCCAATTAAAACCCGAAATATTATAGCAGCTAATTTCGATAATAGCATTTAACTGTGCCACTTGTCAAAGTGACCTAATTTCAAAACAGCTCAAAAATCTGTCATGGTATAAAATAATCTAGTGTGCAATCTCTACCATCCACGTAAAAGAGACACTTGTGCAATCGACACAAGACAAAACCAGGCTGCATTTAAACCAAAAACTGCATTCTACCAATAGTTTTGCTCAATAGTTTGGGAATTCTTAGAGCAATTCCTAACAGTTATGCCAAAGGGATTTTCAGCAAACTACTAGTTAATTAGCTGTTAATGTAAGCTATCAGCTATCAGCTAATGCGCTACAGATGGTGCTACTTGAGGTGCTATCAGCTATCAGCCTATGGGCTACGTGAAATGGGGGTTTTCCCCAGACTTTCTATTTTATTTGAAGCTGACCGCTGACGGCTGACCGCTGACGGCTGACCGCTGACAGTTTACTGTCAACAGTTACCAATCCACAAAACGCGCTTCATCTAAAACAGGAAAACAACCATGAAAATCGAAGCAGAAAACTCAATTCGCGTTACCCTGGAAAATTACGAGGTTTTTGATAATGATATTGCTTCAGGCTCTAAAGCAGTCAGAATCGAAGACATTGAAAGCAACGGCATAATCAGAATTGACTGGACAGAAAGTGATGGTGTTGCTGGCAAATACCATATCGGTATCGCTCACTTTGATGAAGTGGATGGAAAAGCCAAACTAAAACTACAGGTTAACGGTATTGAAATTGACACCTATACTTTGGAGAAAAACCTTGGTGGAGATGGACCCAACTCCCTTAACTATGTCGGTTTCACTGACTCTCTCAGCAATGGTGATCCTAATCCAAATCCTATCTTTAAGGATGTACAACTTGCCCCAGGCGATCGCATCGAAATTGTTGTAGAGGCAGATAGTCTTGATAATGAGACCTTCGAGTTAGGGCGAATTGACGCCATCGAATTTACCTCTGCTGAAGTGGATCTGTTCTGGCATAATTCTCAGACTGGTGCCATGGGAGCTTGGCGGATGCATGGGGTCATGGGTACTGACCTAGATGAGGCAGTGACGATTCAAATGGAATCAGTTAACAGTGACTGGGAGATTCGTGCTGCTGGAGACTTTAACGATGATAGCCACAAAGATATGGTTTGGCGCAATACCGTTACTGGAGACATTGGTATCTGGTTAATGAAGGGTTCCCAGTTCCAAGAAGCAGTATCCATCGTCCCAGTCTCAGACCTTAACTGGCAAATCCATGGCACAGCAGATTTCAACGGTGATCAGCAAACCGATCTGCTGTGGCGTAATCACTCCACTGGCGAAAATGCAGTTTGGCTGATGAATGGCACTGAGCTAACTCAGGGAGTACTAATCAAATCAGAATCAGCCGACAGTAAATGGAAGATGCTTGGTGCCGGAGACTTTGATGGAGATGATGACGGGGATATTCTCTGGCTTAATACTGAAAACCAAAATGTTTCCTACTGGCGGATGGCAGGTACAGATTACATAGAGTCAGTGTTGGTGAATAATGCACCCTTCGACAACACCTGGAAATTTCAAGGAGTTATGGATTTTGACGACAATAATTACGATGACATTTTCTGGAGCAATACTGTTGATGGCAAGACAGGGATGTGGATGATCAATGAAAACGGTTACGAGCGACCAGTAATCTCTGAGTCGATAGATTTGAGCTGGGAAAGCCATGCCTAAAGTGACCTTTGTTGAGCGCTGTTTGTTGACGGTTGACTGTCAACAAACAGCGCTCAATCAAATTATGCGTTCGCGTAGCGTGGCCTACGGCCAATCGCACTTCTGACTTGCTGTCGCATACAATCAATTACTCACACACCTTAGGGGCGCACGGGATGCGCCCCTAAGGCTAATTTTTGTTATATTCATTATCAAGAGAACGATAGTTATAGGAACGCGCCCCCGCCCCTCTCCCCACACTGTTCTGATTCCCGATTCCCGATTCCCGATTCCCGATTCCCGATTCCCTGCGCCATAGCATACTAATTTACCCTAAATGAAGCACTCCGAACACTTGCCAATCATTGGCTGGCGAGAATGGTTGACGTTGCCTGAACTTGGTATTATACAGGTCAAGGCGAAAATTGACACTGGCGCACGTTCATCCGCCTTACATGCCTTTGATATCAAAACCTTCGACCATGATGGGATCAAGTGGGTTCGCTTCAAAGTGCATCCCTATCAGCGGGACAGCCATCAAACTGTAATCGCAGAAGCGAAACTGTTAGACCAGCGAAAGGTACGCAGTTCCAATGGACAAACTCAGTTGCGACCGGTTATCCAGACTACTGTAAAACTAGGTAGCAAGCAGTGGCCGATTGAACTTACCTTAACCAATCGAGATGCCATGGGTTTCCGGATGTTGCTGGGGCGTCAAGCTGTTCAGAGGCGCTTTTTGGTAGACTCAGGTCATTCCTTTGTACAAAGTTCAACTACGAGTCACCAGAGCAATGATAGGAGTAATCAAGGATGAAAATTGCTATCTTATCCCTAGATGCTGGCTTATATTCTACCCGACGCTTGAAGGATGCTGGGGAAAAGCTGGGTCATGAAATGCGGGTGATTGACTATATGCGCTGTTATATGAATATTACAGCTCACAAGCCAATGGTAATGTATCAGGGCAAACCCTTAGATGACTTTGATGCCATTATTCCCCGGATCGGGGCATCAAAGACCTTCTATGGCACCGCCGTTGTACGGCAGTTTGAAGTGATGGGTGTTTTTAGTGCTAATCCAACTCAGGCAATTTCCCGCTCTCGTGATAAGCTACGCTCTCTTCAGATCCTTTCTCGTGAAGGTATTGGTTTGCCCGTAACTGGCTTTGCCCATTCCACCCAAGATATTGACGGCTTAATCGAGATGGTAGGTGGTGCTCCTTTGGTGATTAAACTATTGGAGGGTACCCAAGGCATTGGGGTGGTACTGGCAGAAACCCATCAAGCTGCTACGTCCGTCATTGAAGCCTTTCGCGGTTTAGAAGCCAATATTTTAGTCCAAGAATTTATCAAAGAAGCAGGGGGTATGGATATTCGTTGCCTTGTGATTGATAGTAAAATAGTAGCATCAATGAAGCGACAGGGAGCAGAAGGGGAATTTCGCTCGAACCTACACCGAGGGGGAACAGCAGAAAAAATCAAGTTAACCCCTGAAGAGCGTAGCACAGCAATTCGTGCTGCTAAAGCCATGGGATTACGCATAGCTGGGGTAGACATGGTACGCTCCAATCATGGTCCGGTAGTGTTGGAAGTAAATTCTTCACCAGGACTAGAAGGAATTGAAAAGGCGACTGAAGTAGATGTGGCGGGGAAGATTATTGAATTTTTGGAAAAAAGTGCTGCAAATGATAAAAAAGGTACACCTCGCAGTGGAGCTGTTCGCGATCGCATAAAGTATTAAATTGTCATTCAATTTTGACGGAATACTAGGTTATTGTTACTAGAACATAGGTAAATTATTGATTAGGGTGTCAGGAATGAATCCAAGCCTGGAACAGTCAAGTATAGATACTACGACTATGATGACATCTTCCGAACCATTGGTCGAGGTGCCGAAAATCTTGGAAGAAGAGCGCATGCAAAAGGAGCGTATGCATGATGTCCTGCTGCTGCTGGAACATTTAGTAGAAAGGGAAGAGGCTACCGTGAAGCTCATCCTCGATTGCCTCTACGATGTGGGCTCAGTAAACCTGATCAACAAAAAGTTTCAGTCTCGCTCCCTCAACTGGATGATGAAATCAATTGCCCGTATGTCCAAACCAGCCTTCAGAGTTGTTGCTCTGCGCTGGTTTAAGAAGAATTGTCCAGAACTAATTACTAAGTGGCTGGGGGAGCAAGTGCAAGGGAGCAGCGAGTCGGGAGTCGGGAGTCGGGAGTCGGGAGTCGGGAGTCGGGAGTCGGGAGTAGGGAGTAGGGAGTAGGGGGAATAAAATTGAGTGTACCTGATAAGTACGAGAAACGCCTTTATGCGTAAGTCCTGAAAAGTTTACCGCTGGCTCAGCCTATCCTGACACCGAACAGCTTTTGAATAAAATAAGCTGACGGCTGAATGCTGACACCTTGAGTTAGGAATTTTCACAAAACCAATAGTTTACAAATCTGGTCAAGCAGTTGACAATTTTCTGCTGATATCAGTCATTCAAAAGCTTTTTTAGCGCGAGTGCGCCCCTAGCATACTCACAGTTTGTTCACAAAGTTTGATTAATCTTTCATCAGAGCTTAATCAAAGGAGCCGAATGTCTAAGTAAATACTCTGTTTCGGCGTAAACAACCAGCTGATGCCTAATGTCATGACTAAAAAGGGGAGGAGATGGAGAGAGTCAAGGTCGGCAAATGCTAGTTGTTAACAACTCCGATGCTACCAGATTTGCTCTAAAAACTCTGATTTAAAACTAAGGAGAACGTTGATGAACACACAATCAGAAACTGCCATTAAGCACAGTGATGTAATCAACCGGATAGTACTGAATCGCCAAAACACTGAAGAAATTGGTCGGGTAGCTGAGCTGTGGCTCGACCCAATGGCTCATAAAGTTTTGGGTTTGGTTTGCAAGTCAGGACTGCTGGGTCGCAAAAAACGGTCATTTACTTGGGCAGAAATTGAGGCGATTGGCTCCGACAGCATTCTAGTTTACCTTGACTCGGAAACCGCAGCGAAAAAACCCCCATCAGTGGAATCGATTGTGGGACATCAGTTGTGGACGGACGGAGGGAATCAGGCAGGTACTTTGGTGGACTATCGATTTGACCCCAACACCGGGACGGTAGTTGAGTATATCTTTGGCTCCAAGGGTTGGCGTGGTGTCACTGATGGCACCTACCGACTTCCCCCTGTCGCCATCGCCAGTGTGGGCGGTAAACGAGTGATGGCCATAGAGGCGATGGTGCAAAACGCTGAGCAGTATACCGATGGCATCAACCAAAAAGTTGCTCAGGCGGCTGAATCCTTGAAAGATGACTACGCCAAAACTAAGGAAGATATGGCGGCGCTGATGGAAGGGGCTCAGGGGTTAGCGACTCAAGTGCAAGAAAATGCTAAAACAGTAGCGGAGAATACCCAAAATAAGTTCTCTGAGGTTGCTGGTCAAGTGCAACAGACCACTAAACAGGTGACTGGTAATGTTCAAGAGAAGTTTTCTGATGTCACCACTCAAGTGCAAGAAAATGCTAAAAAAGTAGGGGAGAATACCCAAAATAAGTTTTCTGAGGTTGCTGGTCAAGTGCAACAGACCACTAAACAGGTGACTGATAATGCTCAACAGAAGCTCTCTGATGTTGCTGGTCAAGTGCAAGAAACTACTAAAAAAGTAGCGGAGAATAGCCAAAATAAGTTTTCTGAGGTTGCTGGTCAAGCACAACAGACCACTAAACAGTTAACTGGTAATGCTCAACAGAAGCTCTCTGAGGTCGCTGGTCAAGCACAACAGACCACTAAACAGTTAACTGGTAATGCTCAACAGAAACTCTCTGATGTTGCTGGTCAAGTACAACCGACCAATAAAAAAGTAGCGGGGAATGCCCAAGAGAAGTTTTTTGAGATTGCTGCTCAAGTGCAACAGACCACTAAACAGGTGACTGGTAATGTTCAAGAGAAGCTTTCTGATGTCACCGCTCAAGTGCAAGAAACTACTAAAAAAGTAGCGGAGAATACCCAAGAAAAGCTCTCTGAGGTCGCTGGTCAAGCACAACAGACCACTAAACAGCTGACTGACCAGGCTAAGGAAAAACTAGTTCAAGTAAAGACAAAGTTGCCGAGTGCTGACTCCGCTACTACTACAGAAGCTGCTCAGAAAGACAAGACACTCAAAGCTAGTTCTGAGCCAGAATCTGCCAAAACAGCTCTTAAGCACTAACTGATCTATACAACTCAAGGAGAAAAATACCATGAGACAAGTTGCAATACTGGTAACTAGACAATTTGCAATGGTGCTAAGTATTTTAGCGATCGCATCTTGGTTGTCTCTAGCTACTGATGGTAATGAGAACTCTCAGTCTAAACCGACTCCGAGTTCAGCAGAAGCAACTGCACCCCAAACACCAGCAGAAACCGTTGCATCCGAGAGAAAAGAAAAACAGAGCTCTCTGCAGAACATAATCTCTGTGTTAATGGTCGCTGATCAGTAATATCAGTATTCAGCGATCAGCCCTCAGCGATCAGCCCTCAGCGATCAGCCCTTGGCCTACGGCCAACGGCTGAATGCTTACTTAGTAATATCTCAGAAGGTGGCAAGAAACGTTTATTTAAGAAGTACTCAAATAATGATCACCACTGACAACAATAGCGATTGTGAATTTCTTCAAGAAGACAGTATATGGTCTGACCTCAGAGCAATAAGAGTTATTAATGGGTTGCAACAGGAGGTGGAGTTCCTAGAAGCCTCAGTGAAACGGCTCCAAATCTGGCTGGTTTTAAGTATTGTGATCCTAGGAGGTAGTATTGCTGCTATCAGTCCCCTTGGTGCTATGACTTACAAGCAGTTGCAGCAGCAATTCGCACCAGTAAATTCCTGGAAAACCACTCAACAAAACCGGTGATTTTTTGATTAATTATTCACCAGACTTCTTGCAGAAGTCGGGAACAGGGAACAGGGAACAGGGAACAGTGGAGAAGAATTGACGCAAACACTATCATAAAAATACTTTTGCAAGAGGTCTACCATTAAAACTAAATATAGCGTTTCTAGGATTTATGAGGTACGCTTCTCAACCTCAAAGTCCCCCTTGATAAGGTGGATTTAGGGGGATCTCTTGGTACCTCATGGCATATATAATTGCTCTAATAAATACTAGAGTATTACTAAATTAATTGTGCCCATTTTTGATCATAATTTTCCTACTCCCTACTCCCTACTCCCTACTCACTGTTCTCTTTGCTATAAACACTCAACACTCAACAGTTTCAAATCAAGGCCA
>NZ_JAAHHW010000250.1 GCF_010692325.1 Moorena sp. SIO3I8
AGTTGTTTGTTCCTTAAAATTACTACTGCCTAATTTTGGCATCAAAGTAAAGTAAACTGGAAAAGCTCTTTTGTCCCAAATCAGGCTAGTTACTAAAAGGTTTATTTTACCCCAATTTGTCCGATCAATTGCTATATAAACTAGGTCATTTTTTTCGGCGTTCGCCGACGCTACGCGAACAAAATATGTTTCTAGTAAATTAGATAGAATAGGAAACCAAATATTTTCAAAATTTAAAGTTGGCAAAGAGAAAAAGCGCTGTAGTCTTTTTATTATACTTTCAAACTTTATTCCAAGAGGTAAAGCATTGGCTAATTTTTCAATGGCTTTCTCTTTTGATTGATTGTAGTAGAATAACTACAATATTTGCTAAAATAGAATTACGATCCTTTAGTTTAAATTTTAGATGGTTTTGATATAATAATGGTAACATTTTCAACAGATAGGTCTTATTGACAATGAAAGACCTATCTTTTTCTACCACAGATCGTTACACTCTTGACGTATCAATCGTTTCAATCGCTATCGTCGCCCCCCCCAGGGGGTTTAACTCCTGGGATGAACCTTTTTATCAATGACCGACAGGTGACTCAGCAAACTGGCTTTGGGACTTTCAATATTGCGGCTAAGTGGAAAGCGATGCAGCGCGGTCTTGGGGGTCCCCCCCCATGAGCGACTGCATCAAGACAAGAAACTACAAAGGCTTTAAAACAAAAGAACCTTGGTATATCTTAACTAAATTGGTGGATTTAGACATAGCTATTCGAGCTTATCAAAAGCGTTTTGATATTGAATAGATGTTTCGATATTTTAAAGCAGGTGGCTATAATCTTGAAGGTTCTAAGCTCAAACCTCAGCAGCGTGAATATTCTACTTGTTGTCGTTGCTATTGCTTATACTAGTGCCATGATTCACGGTCAAAATATTAAGAGTATTGGCATTCAAAAATATGTAGCACGACCGGAAACTTCCTCAAATTCACAACGTAGACATAGCTCTTTTTATATTGGTCAACATCTTCATAA
Organism: Moorena sp. SIO3I8; assembly: GCF_010692325.1. Lineage (GTDB taxonomy): Bacteria > Cyanobacteriota > Cyanobacteriia > Cyanobacteriales > Coleofasciculaceae > Moorena. The sequence continues at coordinate 1,026 of NZ_JAAHHW010000250.1, forward strand.
TTGGCTCCACCTACAGCAATTGTGCCAACAAAATTTGTCTGAACTTTTGCAAATTAATCGTCGTTGGATTCTCCATTACAATCAGGGTCAACGTGCTATTGAGCTTGCCCTGTCTAGTTTTCAATCCCCTTTGTCGCCCTGCTAGCTTATGTAGTAGCAATTAGGAGTAATCATGGAGTCTGGATGCCATCCTCACAGAGGGTTAGAGCGAATAAGTGGTGTAAATTTACCAGAACATTTAGTAATCAAAAATCAGAAACTAGATACATTAGAGAAATAGTCTATGGAAAAAGGAGAGCCATAACTTACTGGGAAATAACCACAGACCCAAAAACTATGCCAGAGAATGGAACTTCTTTTGTGATGACTAATTTGAAAGGTAATCTCAAGAAAATCTTGGGAGATTTGTATGGATTAAGAACATGGGTAGAGTATGCTTTTCGTCAGTGTAAACAAGAATTAGGATGGACAGATTACCGTTTTAATAAGTTTAAGGATATCGAAAAATGGTGGTAAATAATTTTTTGTGTACACCATGATTAGTTTAAATTATCCAGCTTTTTTATCTTTCAATCAATCGGCAGAAGTGGCCAATGAGGTGACAGATACTGATGATATCCAGGTGAGTAATCATCAACAATGGAATCATCAAGGTGGATGGGATAATGTGTTAAACAATTTTCGTTTACTGATTCAACCCATCATGATGTTATGGATTATTTTTCCCTGGTTAGATATTTTACCTAATAGTAATTTATTGGTGGGATTGAATCAGCTAATTAGTGAAATTAATCAATGTCATTTTTTTTTTATTCTGGATAATCTGGCTTATTTGTTAATCATTGAATTCGGAAAGTGACAGAAGAGGGATACTACTCATATCAACACTCAGTAGTCAGCACTCAGCAATCAGCGCATATGACATAATTGAAACCGATAAGACCACCAAATCGTACAGCAATAGCAGATAATTGATTCTTGAGGACCAATAAATAATAAATAAATGATAAAGACTGCATGGGTGTTTCCTGGGCAAGGTTCCCAGGTACCAGGTATGGGAGTGGACTTATTAGACCTGCCGTCTGCAAAGGTTAAGTTTAAGCAAGCTGAGGAAATTTTAGGCTGGTCTGTCCTAGATATTTGTCAAGGGGAGTCCGATCAGTTATCTCAAACCCTCTACACTCAACCTGCCTTATACGTAGTTGAGAGTATCCTGGCTGATCTGCTCATGGAACAAGGGGAACGACCCCATCTAGTAGCGGGTCACAGCTTGGGAGAATATGTTGCCCTCTACACTGCCAAAGTATTTAACTTTGAGGCAGGGCTACGCCTAGTCCAACATCGGGCTAAATTGATGGATAGTGCTTCTGATGGCATGATGGTTGCTCTGATTGGCTTCAAACGCCCAGAACTTGAAGAAAAAATCCAGCAGATACAGGATGTTGTTATTGCTAATGATAACAGTCCTGCTCAAGTGGTAATTTCAGGTAAACCAACAGCAGTTCAGGATTTGCTGAGTCAGATTAAAGTGAAACGGGCTGTTCCTCTAAAAGTGTCCGGTGCCTTTCATTCTCCCTTAATGGCTGAAGCAGCGGCTCAGTTCCAGGAACTCTTGCTGTCTGTCCCCTTTGCTGACGCCCAGGTACCAGTATTATCGAATGTGGACCCTGTACCCACGGTCGAGGCAGCTACCTTAAAACATCAACTCCAGTCTCAAATTACTGGTTCAGTACGATGGCGAGAAATTTCTCTGAGGCTACCAGTGGAAGGGATTGAGAAAGTGGTGGAAGTCGGACCAGGTAAGGTGCTGACTGGCTTAATTAAACGGATGTGTCCCGAGTTAATTTTAGAAAACGTTAATAGCATTGCTGATCTGCAGCAATGCTTAGCAGTAGGCTAACTCGAAGCCCTAAGCTCAATCTGATTCAGGTTTTGGATGGCGGCGCGCTGCTCTTTGACGCGCCGCTTTGATGGAATCCCCCCAATAGTTATCAGAGTTTAGATATGGCAAGTGTCGGGAGATGGGGAGATGGGGAGATGGGGAGATGGGGAGATGGGGAGATGGGGAGATGGGGAGATGGGGAGATGGGGAGATGGGGAGATGGGGAAATGGGGAGATGGGGAGATGGGAGCGATTTTTATTAAGGGTAATTATCC
>NZ_JAAHHW010000251.1 GCF_010692325.1 Moorena sp. SIO3I8
GAACAAGCAATTACAGTCATAATAGATGAAACCGGGGATAGAAAGAAAGGAAAAAAAACGGACTATGTAGCGCGGCAATATCTAGGAAGTATCGGAAAAGTAGATAATGGGATAGTGTCATTAATGCTCAGGTCGTGTCCCAAAATATAACATTTCCCTTGGTAGGCAAAATCTTCAAACCAAGAGGAACATTAAAACAGGAAGATAAGTACAAAAATAAAATAGAGTTAGCCTCAGAAATCCTAGAAGAATTAGTAGAGGAAGGATTAACTATAGAACTAGTATTAGCGGATAGTCTCTAGGGTGAAAGTAGCCAGTTTATTAGAACATTAGAGAAAAATAAATTGTCTTATGTAGCTGGCAGGGTGACAGAGGTAGGGGAAAGCTAGATGTAGCATAAGATACAGCCATCAGATAAAAAAAAAGATAGGTCAAATATAGCAAAGCCGACCTATCTAAGGAAAATGATAGCAAAAGAATACCAATAAATCCTGGTAAAGGAACTCAACCGCAGTACTTATCTATTACTAAGTCTAGTGGTAGCAAGTCTTCAATTATTTAAACAAGTGAAGTTAGAGTGGAAAGCCCACGGCACTGCCATTACCAATTTTGTTTGAAAGTCGTCGGCAGAAATTACGGCGTTTTTTGAGACAGGAAAACTTAGGTGTGGAAAAAATTTGGTTTCCCTGTGTAAACTGTCTTTTAAGGAGTATGTTTAAGCCTAATGATACCAGGGTAATTGCAGCTATTTTGTATAAATTGTACTTGACAAAATAGGTATTTAACATAGTCAGTGATAGGACTAGACAACTCTTCTGGAATGAAGGACACTACAAACAGATGGAATCAGTCCCTTTCACATCCTTTCAATCCTCATGTCAACAGGTTTTGGTGCTCCTAGCATATCCCCTCCTTCGGTTACGCTGAAAAAGCTCAGACGTAGTGTGCTTAAGGAGTTTGAGAGATTGGATGAGCCTCGGGTGAAACGGCAGCCACAGCATTTACTGGTCGAAATCATAACTATTGCCATCCTGGCCACCCGATCTGGGGCGGATAGCATGGTAGGGATTGAAACCTATGGAAAAGCGAAACGGCAATGGTTAGAGACATTCTTGACATTGCCTCATGGTATTCCCTCACACGATACCTTTTCGAGAGTCTTAGGGTTGATTGACCCCCAGCAGTTGCATGAGTGTTTTTTGAGTTGGGTCGGACATATTACCGACCAGCTGGAGATTAAGCTGATCAACATAGATGGCAAAACAGCCCGTAGCTCCTATGACCGAGAGCATCAACTTAAAGCCTTACATACAGTCAGTGCTTGGGCTTCAGAACACCATCTGGTCTTGGCCCAACAACGGGTAGAGAGCAAGTCGAATGAGATTACAGCCATTCCAGAGCTACTGAATCTATTGGATATTCAGGGTGCGATTATCACCCTAGATGCAATGGGTACTCAGCGCGATCTTGCTGCCCAAATCCGAGACCAAGGTGGGGAGTATATCCTGGCACTCAAAGGGAATCAAGGCAAGCTCCACAAGGCAGTGAAGACATTCTTTAAGGCGGCTGAAAAAAAGCATTGGGAGGGGACCCACGTATAGCTATCACGAGCATACAGAAGCAGGTCATCATCGGACCAACGCATCGACAAGTGTGGGCGGTGCCCATCAGCCAATTGCCCGATTTGCCCAATCCTTCGAAATGGCAGGGCAAAACCCGCGCGTGGTGATGGTCAAACGAGAGCGACGTCTTTGGAATAAAACGACTACAGAGGTGTGTTTCTACATCACCAGCTTAGGTGCAGATGCCAGGGTTTTAGGGAAGGCGATCCGCTCCCACTGGGGGATTGAAAATAGCCGACCTTGGATCAATGATGTCACCTTTGGCGAAGACCATAGCCGTATTCGCACGCCTTCATGGACCAATGAATATGGGACTGCTGCGACGCTTATCGCTGAATTTACTCAAACGAGAACCCTCTAAGCAAAGTATTGCCCAGAAACGCTACCGAGCGGCCATGGATAATGACAAAGTCATAAACCTGTTGCTCAGCAATCATTCCTGTTAGGTTTTGCTAGACCAGCACAGTGAGGACTGCACAACTTCTTAGAGGAAACCACAACAAAGCACATCCCAACCCCATCATGCCGCCAGATTGTTCCGACCCCGTTGGCATGCTCCTTTAACCAACCAAAAATGAGAAATATTGTGGAAAACAAGTCCAATCACTTTAGCTTCGTTGGTTTTCCTGATTTAGATGCGATTGCCCTGCTAATGATACTATATATTTAGCTCTAGACAGAACAAGCTGGGGAGAAATAAACATTTTGATGGTCAGTGTAATCTGGAACCAAAGAGCATGGCCAGTATATTGGAGTTTTTTATCAAAAAAAGGAAGTAGTAACCTCAAAGAACAGCAAGAGGTATTAGCGATGCAGCGCGGTCTTGGGGGTTTCCCCCATGAGCGACTGCATCAAGACAGGAAAAAGTTTTGAGGTGTTATTAGGGCAAATAGATGAGTATATAGTGGTTGTGCGCTTGTGATCGAGAATTTTGTTCACCAAAGTTGGCAAGTTGGCTATCAGAAAAAGGTACATACTTTTGTTTAAGACAGAAATGCGATACAAAGATTGCAGTAGAAAATGGGTTATATAAGGAACTAAGAAATTGGGGTTTAACCTGGGGGGGTGACGAAAATAGTTATAAAGCAGACAGGGCAAGCGATCTAGCTCTCATTCCTCGTAAATAATACTTCTGTTTATTACGATTAAGTTTCATTAATTATTGTATTAAATCAATAAGTTCATAACTAAACTTGACCCAAGTTTGAGCATGTAAGCCTATATAAAAACTACTGTGTCGTCTTTGTAAACGACCAGATTCTTTTACTCTACCAACATATTTCTGAATTCTGACGGGGTGACGAAACAGGCTGAAATGCTTGCTATGTAAAGCTAGTAGCATTTTGTGGTAAAAAAAAGTAGGTCTCTAAATTTGCAACAAGACCTACGTATTGACAATGTTCCCAACATTCTACCAAAACCACCTAAAAAGTCAATTAAGTCTAGCCGATTATATTTTTTTAAAAATCCTGATTAATCTTTTACAATTAATCAAGAAAGTCAGTTTGGAAAAGTTAGCAAATGCTCTCC
>NZ_JAAHHW010000252.1 GCF_010692325.1 Moorena sp. SIO3I8
ATCCGCTCTACCAGTCGAGGCCAGGATTTACTTTATGATTATGATGCCATAGGTCGGTTGTATGACATTCAGGAACGTCAAACTGCAGGTAATCCCAGGCAACCTTTGTACCGCAGAAATTATGTTACCCTAGGAGAGTTGGGCGAGGCAATTAAGCAATCACAAAATGACATTCCTTCGGTGCTTCTCATTGATGAAATTGATAAAGCAGATCGGGATTTTCCTAATGACTTGCTCCTAGGATTAGAGCGATTGCAATTCCAAGTTAAAGAAGTAATAAATGTTCGTTTTGATGCTTTAAAAGGTAAAACCAAAGAAGAACGAAGATATTTTTTACCGTTAATTATTATCACTAGTAATAGAGAAAAATAATTGCCAAAACCCTTCCTACGTCGTTGTTTATTTTACTACCTTAAATTTCCAGAAAATGCTACCCTAAAACAGATTATCCAGAGTCATTTTAAAACTGATATTACCCGCGTATCCGAAGCAGCTATCCAAAAATTTGGAGAACTGCGGGGATTGAGAAGTTGGCAAAAAATACCAGGTACTAGTGAATTTTTAGATTGGTTGAGAATTTTGGAACGGGATCAACAAGGGAATCAAAGTACTGCTGAAGCTTTAGCGGATACTCCAACCGCGAATCTGCCTCATCTAGAAACTCTAGTCAAAACTCAACAGGATCATGAGGCCCTGAGCAAGACCAGGATACCAGATTAGTTAGTCAGAGTATGCGATTGGCCTTGGCCTTGGCCAAAAGGCCACGGTACGCGAATGGCCACGGTACGCGATTGACCTACGGTCACGGTACGCGAACGCGCCCAAGAATGACCAATCACTGGCTAAATTCAATTCCCAGACTGACGCAGGGTAATCGCATCTTAATTTTGTATAAAATGTACTTGACAAATAGTTAGGTGTGTGGGTCTACCTCCCAGAAGCCCAAGCAGTTAACCTGAGGATCAACAAAAGTTTCTATTTCCCCATCGTTGGTCATGTCAAAAGGCTTTGGCAAACTTGTGCTGACACCTCAGCAACAACAACAGGCATTGATTCTTAGAAAGAGTGTTCTTAAACACTTTCAACACCTACAGGATCCCCGTGTGGAAAGAACCCAGCATCACAGTTTGCTAGGGATAGTCACCATTGCCATTTTGGCCATCCTCTCTGGAGCCGATGGGTTTGTCGCCATTGAGACCTACGGCAAAGCCAAGCTTGGGTGGCTAGAGACCTTTTTGGACTTACCCTATGGGATTCCCTCCCATGATACCTTTGGTCGGGTGTTGGGTCGGCTCGAACCCCAAGAGCTAGAAACCAGTTTCCTGAGTTGGGTCAGCAGCATCACCGAGAAATTAGGTGTGAGCCTGATTCATATCGATGGCAAGAGGGTAAAAGGTTCTTATGACCGAGAAAGCCAACTTAAAGCTCTGCACAGTGTCAGTGCCTGGAGCAGCGAACATGGGCGCTTTGCTGGCTCAGCAAAAGGTCGAGAGCAAGTCCAATGAAATCAAGGCAGTACCTCAGAGGCTGTTGTTGCTTAACCTTAAGGGAGCTGTGGTGACCCTCGATGCGATGGGAACCCAAATCTCCATCCCTGGGCAAATCAAGAAGGCCGAAGGAGACTATGTTTTGGCTCTCAAAGGCAACCAAGGTCAGCTCAGCCAGTCAGTAAAGGATTGGTTTAAGCAAGCTCAAGCTCAGAACTGGCAGGGGATTGAGTTCACTCACCATCAGAGTATCGAAAGTGGGCATCACCGCAGGGATACTCGTCAGGTTTGGGCGGTGCCAGTGAGTCAATTACCGCCGTTGCATCGGCAACCCGAGTGGATAGGCTTAACCACCGTAGTGATGGTTAAGACTACGCGAGAGTTATGGAACAAAACTACCAAGGAAGTTCGCTTTTACATTAGTAGTCTCGAAGCGGATGCTCAGGGCCATAACCAGGTCATTCGCTCCCATTGGACTATTGAAAATAGTCTGCATTGGGTGCTAGATGTCACCTTCAACGAAGATGCGAGTCGGATTCGTCAGGGTTATGCTGCCCAAAACCTGGGGCTGTTGCGCCGTTTAAGTGTCAATTTACTCAAGCGCGAACCGTCCCGACTCAGTCTGAAGATGAAGCGTTACAAGGCCGGGATGGACAATGACTTTGTGATCAAAATTCTGGCAGCCAGTGGGGCTGAGTGAGGGGTTCCCTCAGGTCAAGGCAAGTTTGAGGACAACTTTGATCAGGTCATGGACTTCTTCATATAGCTCAAGCCACATATCCAAAGCACTTTGCGGGACTTGAACACTAAATACATCAGCTTTGTGCATGTCATAACTTGCAGTGTACAGTCAAATTAATGGTCAAGTTAGAGTAATTTTAGAACTGGATTAAGATGCGATTACCCTGGGTTTTTTACCTAGGGATACTGATGATCCAAATCCTGAACAGTTGGCTCTAGAAGAGTACATTGACCGTATCCCTACTTACTTCAATCCCTATAATCATCCTGATTTACCAGTAGAGTCAGAGATAGCACCAACTGAGTTTATACCTTGGCTGGCCAGTTGGGTGGCGTTAAGTTTGCGAGATGATTGGACTGAGGAGACTAAACGCCGATTTATCAGCAATATTGTCCCTCTCTATCGCCAACGGGGGACTAAGGCGGGAGTGAAGCAAATGCTAGAACTTTACACTCAAGAAGACGTCAAAATCTACGAATTTGAACAACCTGCTCACTACTTCCAGGTGACAATCACCTTGAATGAGCGAGACCCTCAAAAGCTTCAACGTCAGGAAGAAATTGCTAAGGCAATTGTGAATCAGGAGAAACCAGCTCACACGTTTTATGCCTTGCGGGTGTTAGTACCCGGTATGCAAATTATTAATGAGCCCACTGAGAGTAAACCAGGCATCATCGTTGGGGAGACTACACTATTGGGCACCACAACGATATCGTAACTAAGGGTGTGGGGTGTGGGGAGTCGGGAATCGGGAGTCGGGAGTCGGGAGTGTGGTAAGAGTGGTAAGCGTGGGGAGTGTGGTAAGTGTGGGGAGTGTGGGAGGTACACAAGATTTTTTCACTCTTGCCTATTCCCTATTGCCTGTTCC
>NZ_JAAHHW010000253.1 GCF_010692325.1 Moorena sp. SIO3I8
CGGGCAATCACAGAGGATGCTCCCACCCCCAACCCCATGGCTAGACTACCTAAAGTCATCACCACCGGAAAGGTGAAACTCATAGCTGCTAGGGGTTTGGTTCCCAGTTGTCCGACAAAATAGGTGTCAATCAGGTTGAACAAAAATGCGACGCATTCCCCCACCTCGGCTTGCCAGGTGGGGGTTAAGGAGCAGGCAAATCAATCGTCATAGCCTTGGTTTTCTATATACTGCTTCAGTACAGAAAGAGAAGCGCCTCCACAGGAAACAGCGCTAAATCCTCTTTTCCAAAAAACTGGTTCCCAGTAATAGGGAGCCAATTCTTTTGCGTACCTTTTTCTAATTTCTCTACTCGTTACTGTCTTGAGGGTGTTGCAAAGTTTGGAAATTGATACCTTGGGAGCTAAATCGATTAAAAGATGAATATGGTCTTTCGTTCCCAAATCCGCCTTAGCATCTTCAAGGATGCAGTCATTTTTCTCGCAGATACTTTTGGCTAAATCTTTGATGTCCTCTTCTATATCCCCAGTAATCACTGGATGGCGGTACTTAGTGACAAACACTATGTGAACCTTGATTAGTGAAACAGTGTGAGCAAAAGAACGGAGAGGAGTTGACATGTCTAAACACTATGGGTTAACATAGTGATATATTAGCGATTCAGTCGAGATTGTGAAAACACCAACTAAGATCATTCGCACCGACAAATGGAGTGCGGCTCGTTCCTAGGAAGAGCCTCCTGAAACAGGAGGGGTAAAACTAGGGGGATTCGCGGGGAAAACCCAGAAATCCTAACTATCTGTAGGATGGTGGTGAAAACCCACCCCTTGAGGAGAACAAGTGACTCCCTACCTTGGCCACACCGAACAAGCGGCAACTTGTAGAGTGAAGCTGGCACCAGGGCGGAATTAGAGGCGAAGCAGATTAACCACACTACCGCTAATGGGGAGGCGACAAGGGTAACAGTAGTGAAAGTCCTGAAAAAGTGTCTAAGTCGGAAGCCGCAATCTGTCAAATATGCGAGACTTTATCCTTTAATTCTCACAACGTTTTTCCATTGACAGTTGTAATCTCCGAGAAGAGGATAGGCAAAGTGGTTAGAAGTTACCGCAAGAATAGTGGAGCCTTTATAGTTAGTCGGCTATGGGTAAAAGGGTTAAAAATTTTGTAGTAAGGCTCCACTATTCTAAGGTTTCATCTCCGGACTGCCCTAAATCGCCAAAACAATCCAACAGATGGAACGAGTAAAAACGACAGCAATAATAGGTCTAAGGAATTAGTCGAACCTGAGTAAGTTATGCCAAACTTAATCCCTACTGTCGGGTAGGATGTAGTCGAAAAACTGGCTACGGGTATCAAGATAAACAAATCTGAGAAGAGCATGGGTAGACACATATCAAATAGATATAGTGACCTCTGGAAGAGTGAACGCTGGAAACAGCACGAAAAAAACTTATTCCGCCTACAAAGAAGAGTTTATAAAGCAGTTCGAGTTGGCGACCTAAAGAAAGCTCGGTCACTTCAAAAACTGATAATGAAATCCCGCTCAGCACAACTTTTGGCCGTCCGACAAGTAACACAGCTCAATCAAGGAAAAAGAACCGCCGGAGTAGACGGGAAAGCATCCTTAAACTACAAAGAAAGGTTCCAGGTACTTGAAAAACTAGGCTCCAGTGCGGAAAATTGGACGCATCAAGGCTTAAGGGAAATCCCCATAGCCAAGAAAAACGGGAGTACGAGAATGTTGAAAGTACCAACAATCCAAGATAGAGCATGGCAATGTCTAGCAAAATATACTCTAGAACCTGCTCATGAAGCAACGTTCAGTGCCTACAGCTATGGGTTTAGGACTGGCAGAAGTGCCCAAGACGCACAAAAAATGCTATTCCAAAATCTGAACTCAAGAAAAAACGGCATTAATAAAAGAGTAATCGAACTGGATATAAAGAAGTGTTTTGACCGCATATCCCACAGCTCCATTATGGATAGATTGCTAGCTCCTGCGGGTCTGAAGATAGGGATATTCAGATGTCTAAAAGCAGGCATCAATCCAGAATTCCCGGAGCAAGGAACGCCCCAAGGAGGTGTGGTCAGTCCACTTCTCGCCAACATAGCACTTAACGGAATCGAGGAAATAAATCCAAAAAATAGGTGCATTAGATATGCTGACGATATGGTAATAATCCTCAAGCCAAAAGATAACGCTGAAAAAGTACTAGAGAAAATTAAAACCTTTCTCGCAGAAAGAAGGATGGAAATCAGTGAAGAAAAGACCAAGATAACTAATACGACAGACGGATTTGACTTCCTGGGGTGGAAGTTCCGCGTACAGAAAAACGGAAAATTCCGATGCATTCCCTCAGAGGAAAATCACCGGAACATACGTGAGAAGATTAAAACCGTGGTCAATAACTCGAATTATGGAGCCGAAGTAAAAGCCAAAAAGCTAGCACCAATCGTGCGTGGATGGAGGAATTACCACAAAAGCTGTGACATGAGCAGTTCCCGAGATAGTCTCTGGTTCATGACCAAAACTGCAAATCGAAAGTTCCGAAAGGAAAAGAAAATTAGCAGACATAAGGCCACAGAGCTATGCAAGAAAGCCTTTCCAGAAGTAAGGTATGAACAAAATCAGCACGTAAACGTCAAAGGCACCAAGTCTCCATATGATGGAGACCTGGTTTACTGGAGCAATAGGAACTCCAAACTCTATGATAACGCTACAGCAAAAGCTTTAAAACGGCAAAACCATTCCTGTGGGCATTGCGGGTTGAAATTTATTAATGAGGAAAAGGTACACCTTCACCACATTGATGAAAATCATGACAACTGGAAGGAAAACAACCTGATGGCTGTACACCAAAGTTGCCACCAACAATTACACTGGAGCCAAAAAGATACTTAGGAGCCGTGTGAGGCGAAAGTGCGCGACCTGAACTGGTCAAGTAAAGCGGGGAGCCGACTCCCCAGGGTAATTTACACCACCTACCCTCACGTAAAACAACCTTTTAGGTTGGACTCAATACCTTTTGGTAACAAAAGGGAAATATGC
>NZ_JAAHHW010000254.1 GCF_010692325.1 Moorena sp. SIO3I8
ATCTACTGAGCCGTTTTTTTTGAGTGCTAATCGCATCAAAGGCGAACACCACACCCTTGACAGCCAGTTGTGTAATAAACTCGCGTATTGAAGTTACCGTAAGGATAGGGTCGCCTTTATGGTTAGTCGGCTATGCATAAAAGGGTTAAAACTTTTTGATTAAGGCGACCCTATCCTAAGGTTTCGTCTCTTGGCTTTGACGCACGTTTGTTTTGCTATCCACCTGATCGGGTTCGAGCAATCTTACCCCGCTCAACCAGATAAACTAACCAGCATAATCCCTCGGTGAGGTGGAGAACCGGGATGATCACTATACATTTTGGTATGAGCCCCGTAAGACAAGACCATCTACAGCTAAGGTTTCTCAAGGGCAAAGGTTCAATTCCAAAGAAGCGAGCCAGGGCCGCAGAGTACTGGTGGTAATCTAGGGTGACCAGGACACGGCGAATCGTGCTGTAGGAAGGAATCCTACCCAACGGGGGCTTGAAGTGCGGCTTGTTCCTAGTAGGAGCTTCCTGAAAAAGGAAGGGTATGACTAGGGGGAATCGCGGGTAATAACCCAAAATTCCTAACTATCTGATGGATGGTGGTGAAAGTCCACCCCTTTAGGAGAGAAGTGAATCCCTATCTGGCCACACCGAAATGGACGGCATTCCATTAGAGTGAAGCTGGCAACAGGGCGGAATCAGAGGTAAATCAGATGTGCCACTCTGCCGCTAATGGGGAGGTGACAAGGGTAACAGTAGCAAAAGTCCTGAAAAAGTGTCTTACCCCGAAGCCGCAATCTGACTAGTACATGCGAGACTTCATCCTTTCATTCTCACAGCGTTATTTCAAGGACAGCTGTAATCTCCGAGAAAAGGATAGGCAAAATGGACTGCCCTAAATCACCAAAACAATCTAACAGATGGAACAAGTAAAAACGACAGCAATAGGTCTGGGTAACGGTCGAAACCCCAGTAAGCAACTGCCTTGCCGAATCCCTACTGTCGGGTAAGATGCCATCAGAAACTGGTGGCGGGTATCAAGATAAACAAATCAAAGGAGAGCATGGGTAGACACATGTCAAATAGATATAGTGACCTCTGGAAAAGGATAAACTGGAAACAGTATAAAAAGAACCTATTCCGCCTACAAAGACGAGTTTATAAAGCAGTTCAAGCTGGAGACTTAAGAAAAGCTCGGTCTCTACAAAAACTGATAATTAAATCCCGCTCAGCACAACTATTGGCAATCCAACAAGTAACACAACTCAATCAAGGAAAAAGAACTGCCGGAGTAGATGGGAAAGCCTCCTTAACCTACAAAGAAAGGTTCGAGGTACTTAAAAGACTAGGCTCCAGTGCGGAAAATTGGACGCACCAAGGCTTACGGGAAATCCCAATAGCCAAGAAGAATGGGGGTACGAGAATGTTGAAAGTACCAACAATCCAAGATAGAGCATGGCAATGTCTAGCAAAATACGCTCTAGAACCAGCTCACGAAGCTACGTTCAGTGCCTTCAGTTACGGATTCAGGACAGGCCGATGTGCCCAAGACGCACAAAAAATACTATTCCTAAACCTGAAATCAGACCGAAACGGCATCAACAAAAGAGTAATAGAACTAGACATCAAGAAATGTTTTGACCGCATCTCCCACGACTCCATCATGGATAGATTGCTAGCACCTGCGGGTCTGAAGATAGGGATATTCAGATGTCTAAAAGCAGGCATCAATCCGGAATTCCCGGAGCAAGGAACGCCCCAAGGAGGCGTGGTCAGCCCACTTCTCGCCAATATTGCACTTAACGGAATAGAGGAAATAAACCCCAGAATCAGAGGCATTAGATATGCAGATGACATGGTGTTTATACTCAAGCCAAAAGACAATGCTGACAAAGTACTTCAAAAAGTTAAGGAATTCCTGGCAGAAAGAGGTATGGAAATCAGTGAAGAAAAGACCAAGCTAACCAAAACGACAGACGGCTTCGACTTCCTGGGGTGGAACTTCCGCGTCCAGAAAAACGGAAAATTTCGGTCTACTCCCTCAGTGGAAAACCACCGGAACATACGTGAGAAGATAAAAGCCGTAGTCAACAACTCGAACTATGGGGCTAAAGTAAAGGCAGAAAAATTAGCATCTAAGGTACGTGGATGGAGGAATTATCATAAAAGCTGCGATATGAGCGGAACACGTGATAGTCTCTGGCATATGAAACAAACCGCACATCGTAAATTCCGAAAGGAAAAGAAGATAAACCGGTATCAAGCCAACGACTTATGTGAAAAAGCCTTTCCAGCAGTTGGATATGAACAAAATCAGCACGTAAATGTCAAAGGGACTAAGTCTCCCTATGACGGAGACCTAGTCTACTGGAGCGGAAGAAATTCCAAACTATATGACAATGTTACAGCAAAAGCCTTGAAAAAACAGAACCATTCCTGTGGATACTGCAAGATGAAATTCATCGGTGAAGAGAGAGTACACCTCCATCACAGCGATGGAAACCATGACAACTGGAAAATGAACAACCTAATGGCGGTTCACCAAAGCTGTCACCAGCAAATCCACTGGAGCCAAAAAGATACTTAGGAGCCGTGTGAGGGGAAACTTTCACGCACGGTTCTGGAGCGGAGGTGCCCCGGATAATACCGGGCATCGACCGTAATTGTAGCAAATGAGACTTCTCAGACAACCTCTAACCTTGAACCTCGAACCTTGGCCAAAAGGCTACGCGCTTCGCAGCAAAGCGGGACGAAGTCCATCGCGTTCAACCTTACACATTAAACTTTTAACCTTAAACTTTACACTTTACACTTTAACCTTTAAGCCTTACACCTCGAACCTTTAACCTTCATTTTTAACCCTTCAACCTTAAACCTTAAACTTTAAACCTTAAACCTTCAACCTCGAACCTTCAACCAACCAAAGTCCTAGTTATCTTAAAACCTGACTAACCATGCGTTTACTATGCCTGAGCAATGGTCATGGAGAGGATGTGATTGCTGTCCAAATTCTACAGGAATT
>NZ_JAAHHW010000255.1 GCF_010692325.1 Moorena sp. SIO3I8
TGCCTGGTCAATAAAGCAAGTAGAGACGTTATAATAACGTCTCTACTTAAGCTTTTTTGACCAGGCTTACATAACATTAGCTGTTTACATGGTCTTGATGCAATAGCGAGTGGCGCATGGGTCTGTGTGGGGAACTTGCTTCCGCACCTGTCAGCCATGCAAAGGGCGAGTGGGGGAGAACCCCGCATGATGGCACTGCCTCCCCAAGACTCCGCTGCATTGCTTCCGAAGCATGGGCGTTCTTCCGACGGCTGAATTGTGATCACCTACTGGAAACAATTTTTACTGCTCACAGCTGCAAGGATAATTCAGACTAAGACATTAACCAGCATCTTTACATGCCCAGGCTTCTTAGGAGAGTTTGCCACCTCAGCTTCTAGAAGGTCTGATTGCTTTTGCTCAAAACCCATGTTCAAAAGAAAAGTCTTTACTTGCTCATTCCGTGGACCTGAATGGAAAGGAGCAAGAATCCTCTTCAAATCCTTCTGAGTAGCAAAATCAAACATTGTGTATAAAAATGCTTCTTCTACTCCACGTCCTAGAGCACGACAACTCATTAGAAAAGTATCTAGAAGCAAAGATCCGTTTTCCGGTTTGAGAATCCCTACACCAACCAAACCATAATCACCAAAGCGGTCTTTAAGACTCAGTACCAAAATAGATGAAGATTTTTGAATCTCTTGAATTTCGGGCAAAGAACGGCGAATTAAAGACAAGTTAAACTGATTGGTTTTCTGGGTCAGTTGTGCTACCCGTGGCAAATCTCTTTCCTCCGCCAAGCGAATTTCGGCAACCAATTCTAAGGATTCTAGATAATTCTCAAGGTTGCTTACGCTTTGCTGAAAGTCTCGACGCTGTTGCTCCTGAACCATCAATTGTGTTCGGATCGTATCTTCGGCAGTAAGACTACGGGCATCAAAACACCAGAGCTTTGATAGAGTTTCAGCATAATATGCCGGATCCTTTGGCATGGGAACAACGGTTACCTCTGGAGTATTAGTCTCCACCTCAAGACGCTCGACCGGTGAATCATCCATAAACACAAAAGAATCCAAGCCTAAGTTTAATTCTTTAGCTAGTTCCTGCAAATTAGCTGATTTCTTCTGCCAGTTAATTCGATGACCAGCAATATCTCCTCGGCGAAGTATCATTTCAGGATGGTTTTCAAATACATTCCAGACATCCGCTTCCTCATTTTTGCTCACCAGCACTAGCAAAACACCGCCTTTTTTCAAATCTAGAACCATTTCCTGAAAAAGACGAAAACTACGACCCGGATAGTCGTTGCTCAATGCTAAACCATCAATGCCATCTTCGCCGACTACACCTCCCCATAAGGTATTATCGCAGTCAAGTGCTAGAACTTTTTTCGCCGGAAGGAATATGCTACGAACCAAACGTGTAATTGCAATTCCGAGTTTCTGATACACAGTCTGTGAATAGGGAGCGCGAGCTATCACCTCCAATGAGGCATCACTGGCATTCTGTCGTCCAACTTCCTCAACAACGCTCTTGAAGTCTAAGATATGGATACCTTCTATTTTTTCTAGTTGCTCCTGCCACCAAAGGCGCAGTTTCTCCACCTGCAGGTCTTTTCCTTGAAAAAATGGCGAAACTACTGGGGGTAAATTTGAAACAATCAGACCTTTTTTCCTTGAGGCATAACTAATGATTGCTTCCAGTAGTTGACCAGCTCTAATCATTCCATCAGGATCTCCGTCAGAGATCAAATCCTCTGGACGAGTAAGCACCACATTTAACCCGTTTTGGTTATTAATAAAATCGCTATTGGGAGAAAGAAGAGTTTGCTCCAATTGGTTGAATTCAGCGAATTCTACAGAAAATGGCATTTGGAAAGCTCGGCACCAAAGTTCCAAAGTCGAACCTAAAGGTTGTACAGTAAAAGTCGCCGCGACAACAATGGTTTTTTTGGCTTGCGCTTGCACTACTTCCTCTTGAGAAAGACGGGCAAGAGCCTGAGTTACTGTTTCTGGAGGATAAAGGGGAAGAAGTTCTGGGTTGGCAGGTATTGCGTTGGTATTTCCATCAGGGGGTGATTCAGCCACCGAACTATCTGGAAGGTCATTATTGGTATGGGCGAAAATTAGCTCCTCAATGGATTTTCGGGAATCCAGTTTGAAGATTTCCCTGGGGGGAACGCGAATTGCAAAACGATCGTACAATGAAGCAGCAATTGCCATTTTGGCTAGGGAGTCCCATGCCATACAGTTATAGCTATCTAGCTCATCCGTGATTTCTTCTGGGGGCAAATGAATAGCATTAGCAATTATGGCATTTAATTCAGATTGATTTATCTGCTGAACTGAAGACTGTACTTCTGGACTATCCGAATATTCATGTCGTTTTCGGATCAAAACTGCCGGATTGCCACCCCAGACTTCCCCACGTCCAATGCGCGTGTATGGCAGCACATTGCTTCCTGCTTCTACAATACCTCCCTCGTCAATTTTGACCCCTATTCCAATTCGGCTATTTCCACCGATGGTACTGTAGTTTCCAATAACAATCGGCTCTGATGTATATTTCAGTTGTCCGTTAGATATGTTAAGAGCATGAGCGACGATACTGCATTCACTACCAATCACGACCTGATCACCTATGTATGTCAAATCTGGATCCTCTAACCATGGCACGACTATGCTTTTTTCGCCGATATGTATCTTAGGAGCATAAGAGCGCATCACCAGATTTCTTATCCATAACAACGTGATTGGGGGAAGCTTGACATAATTTATAAATGGTAATGTATCGATTAATAACTTTCGCCTATAAGCGATCATTGTCGGTAAGTATTTTATCAGTAAAATAAGCTCTTGAATAGTAGTAATTTGATGATTTAATTGTATGGTTTTAGGTTTTTCAAAAAACGAAAATAGTAGAGCTATATCTAGGGAACTTATACTAATAAATAGAAACAACCAGACAACG
>NZ_JAAHHW010000256.1 GCF_010692325.1 Moorena sp. SIO3I8
GTAGGGTGTCAGTTGGCTACAGATTGCTGATCAAGTGGTGGTCACCTCAAACCGTGCTACCCATACTATTTCTCAAAGTGCTGGCTAAATACATACATCTTGAGAGGGAGTTCATGGATAAGAAAATGATCTACCCAATATCCGATTTTCATGGCCAGACCATGATCTGTAACCAACCACACAAATGGTATCAAATCTAATTGATTATTTACGAACCTTTACAAATAATATATCATAGTCATAACGATTTTGATTAGTAGGATTTCCTTCAGGTGCGACCCGTGGCGAATTGAATTCTTAATGGTAAGAGCGCACCTAAGTATCCAGTATTAGGAAATACTTGATGGAGCTTTATCCTTGATCCTTCCCAATTACTGCAATTTCTCAATAACCGCTGGTTGACAAATTGGATCAGCAATTTATCAGGCAGGGCTACCCACCAGTCGATGCTCTATAGCCTTTTGTCGAATCAAATCTGGTAAGGGGGGGATTTTGTCATCCCCTCGCAAGCGGGACAGTAAATACGCCCAAAAACAAATCCCTAATTTGCGACAGGTCTTTTTCAGACCAATCATGGTATCTCTGGCTTGAAGTCCGGCCTCAGAGCGAGTGCCACCACTGATTTTTCGACGGGTCACAAATTCTCTGATGTCAGATTCGGCGGCATTATTGTGCAAAGGGATATTGGGTTTGTCGAGCACCCGAAGCAATTGCTCCTTGTTTTGTCTAAATTGGTTCAATGCGTTGCTCAGAGTGGGGTGGTGCAGATAACACCGACCAAAGATTTCATCAAACCGAGCAGATAGGTACTCTTGTTGGTCGGCACTCGGGTGATCTTGATAGGCTTTTAACTGTTGGTAGTACTCCCATAGAAGGCTTTGGACTTCCTCAATGTTGTTTCGAAATTCAGCGGTACTCCCCTCTAATTTGCGGATGATTCGTTCAGCATGAACCCAACACAACCCATGAATGAGAATATTGAACTGTCTGGCTCCATCTGAGAGAATCAGCAATTTTCGGTTAATGCCACTCTCGATTAATCCACCCAGCAGAGCGGCTTCGGTGACCCTCTGTGCTACTTTGGTCTGCACAATGCCAATAGAGTCTAAATAGTCCTGCCATTGCTCAGGGCTATTCCCTAGCACCGTTGAACCAAAACTCAATCGGTTCATATGCTTGTCGGCTAACTTATAGGAAGCTAAATATTGGTGGGCATCCTGATTGAGTACATAAATCGGGGCATTGCCTTGTAATACCGATAAGAAGTTGCGTCGAGTCTTCTGGGGGGTGCTCGCAAAGAAAGTAAACCATTCATTACCAATCACCGTGCAATACCCGTTCTTCCCACTGTGTCGTGCTCCGGTATCATCGGTGTGAACATACTCTGAGCATTCTAATCCTGCCCCTAAAACCGATGCCTGTTCAGTGTGAAACACATCTATTTTTGCGCTGAGGATAGAATTGATTTGACCAACCGATATCTCGATACCCCATTCCAGTAGCTGCTCATGAATCAAAGGTTGCGTCACTCGATTGTGATAGTACTGGTGCAAGATATATCCCACTAGTTGCGGGCCATAATGTCCTGTATTCTGATACTGTGGCGGTAATTGAGCACTAATTACCCCTCCACCTGGTAACACATATTCGGCTAACAAGAAGCGGATGTTATTTCTTTCTATGCGAAGTTCTTGAACATCATATTCTCGGTATCCATTAAATTTTGCCCCAACTGGCAGTTGAGAGGGTTCTATTTTCCATTCGGTGTCCACCACGAAGCTATCTTTCTTACTCCGTTTAGCTGAACCCGGACGTTTACCTTTCCTTTGCTTAAGTTCTAGCTGCTTCCCTTGATTGAGCTTACTCGCACTGAGTTGGGGTTTTTTATTCAGTTTCTTTTTCGCTCGTAACTCTTCCTCCAATTCACGGATGCGCTTGCTTAACTCTTGATTGTGCTTGGCTAGTTCTGCTATCGTTTCAGCCTGTTGTCTGACAAGCGCACGCAGCTCCTCGACCTCATGAAGGTCGCTGAGTTGCTCATTTTTTACTTGCACAGAGTTTTCTAGCATACCTTTGTTTAACCAGATTTATGCACTCTTGACAAGGGGGCTAACTCTATACCTATCTCTTTCACCCCACAGCGGTTATTGAGAAGTTACCATTATACTAAATCCGTTTGTCAAAACCCCTTTATAAAAATCGACCAAATCTTTGTATGCCAGGAATCTATGGCTATGCAGATAAGGGGGGTTTGGGAACAGGATTTGGTATTAGACCATAGCAAAATCACTACATCTTTATCACTACCGGCTAGAGAACAAGAACGCTTACTATACCTATGGCGTCCAAAGTATTGATCAGGTTAATAAATTTGCTGCTAGTGGCGATTGCGCCACCATTGAAGTAACGATCAGTGAAGACCGTACTCTCTACGTCAATGGTAAACCCAGTAGGGATAAACACACTGCCTTTGATACCAGCGTAATTCGCTACACCCTTCATCAGGAAGAGGGAGAATGGAAGATAGCAGAGTACAAGATTGTTGAGTAGTTCCCGGAATAATAGTCAGCAACGCTACTGATTGATACTGGTGCCAGAGATGCTGTCTAAGCAAGTGATTGATTAGAAACCCAGTTGCTAGATGCATCGCCCTCTGAGAATCAAAAACGCGATCGCATAAGCGCGGAAGCTGAGGCCTTTGGCCAAGGTCAATCGCAAAAAACAACACACTAAATAACTATATAGGGTTATTTATACTTATAATATACCTTCAAGTTTCATCTCCCTACTCCCTACTCCCTACTCCCTACTCCCTACTCCCTACTCCCTACTCCCTTTCCTAAATAACATAACTAATACTGATTACTATATCAGTTATCAGCGGTCAGCCACTGGCCAACCGCTGACCGCTGACCGCTGAATGCTTACACA
>NZ_JAAHHW010000257.1 GCF_010692325.1 Moorena sp. SIO3I8
CCATAGCTCGTAATTTTACACTCAATTTATACCGTGACCAAATGTTTAAAAATATGGCACAAGCTCAACGACTTTGTTCTTTTGGTCTAGACACGCTTAAGCAACTTTTTAGAATGAAATAGCCCTGGTCGGTACCATTGCCGACTGATTTTTGATATTGCTAATTAAGCGCTGGATACTCTCGGGAAAACTTTGCTCCGATGAAGTCGCGTTTGCCTGAATAACCTGAATCATTTTTACATCCTCTAATTTTTGAATAAACTTGGTTGTTAGCCAAATTAGTTTAGAGCCTGCATTCCGCAGGTTGGAGGAAAGAACTATGGTATTGTTTAAGCATGACACCAATAGCATCTCCAATTAGAATACAATATCTTGACCACTGCTGCATAGTAGCTGGTATCGTTGACCACATGATCTTATAAAATATTTTGAGGAAAAGGCAAAAAGCAAAAGGCAACAAGCAACAGATAAAAAATACAAGTCTCAAACATAAAAAAAAGCCGTAGACATAATGTCCACGGCTTTTTCAATGCCACAGTAAGTGGATTTAAATTTTGATGTCAGTCAGATCCCAAACCTAACCTGATGTGATGTTATTTGATTGGCCAAAGGTCACGCTATCCGACCAGACCGGAGCCTTTATCCTGGGGGAAAACCCCCCAGAAATTTAAGCTGTTATGGCAACAGCCAATACTTCATCATTGTAGTAATCACTTCGTCTGGAACATCAGTCGGCTCCAGAGGGCTCCACTCGCAAATCTCTGCATAGCCAAAGACATAAAGCATGTGCATACTATGCATTACTGCTTGACGAGAGCCTTTCATAGTGTGCTCAACAGGTTGTTTTTTTAGGTTTGGGTTTTTTGACATGAATCAAAGATTGAATTCGTCGTTATATTTATAATAATAAT
This sequence comes from Moorena sp. SIO3I8, assembly GCF_010692325.1. Lineage (GTDB taxonomy): Bacteria > Cyanobacteriota > Cyanobacteriia > Cyanobacteriales > Coleofasciculaceae > Moorena. The sequence goes on from NZ_JAAHHW010000257.1 coordinate 912, forward strand.
GATTATTAATAGGTTTGTCAAGGGTTTAAAAAAATTTTTTTTTGGAAGTTTTAGGGGGAATAAAAAAAAGCGAACGCTTTTTTTGTTGATATATTTTTACTTATCTAGCCTTTATAATGCCGATGAGATACACAAATTTTTTCCCTACTCCCTACTCCCTACTCCCTACTCCCTACTCCCTACTCCCTACTCCCTACTCCCTACTCCCTACTCCCTATTCCCTATTCCCTATTCCCTATTCCCTATTCCCTATTCCCTATTTTTAAATAGAATCCCCTCCTGCCTTTTTTGCCTCTTCTATCCAGCTATCAAACAACTCTTGATTATTCTCAACCCATTCTTTAGCATGGCGGCGTATATCTTCTGGAGTGTTCTCACCCTCTTTGATCTTTAGGCTTTCAACGTTAATGTCCTCAGCCGGAATTTGAACTAGTTCAAACCAACGCTTGGCAACTGGGTTAGCTGCCAAAAATTTCTTGTTAGCAAAAATGCGCTGACGATCCACAGCAAATCCGAGATTTTTTCCGTCTACTGAGGTTTCTTTTTCGGTTATATTTTTTTGCAATTCAGGAAGAGATGTAAAGGGAACTTCTAACCAAACTACATCTTGCGTCGGTTTTAATACGGTAGATATCCAGTGAGGATTATAAGCATAATATAAAACACTTTCCCCTTGCTTGTAGCGAGTCATAACATCTGCAAGTAGCACAATGTATTGTCCTCTAGTGTGTTCAACCGTATCTTCTAATCCGTAAGCTTTCAGGTGATGATCGATTACTATTTCGCAAAACCAACCAGGATCACAACCGATTAAATTGGCTTTACCATTGCCATCTGTATCAAATAGTTTCGCAATTTTTGGGTCTTTAAATTGTTCCAGGTTATTAATATTATATTTATCAGCAGTTTTTTTATCGATCTGATAGCCTTGTATCCCATCAGGAGTAAGAACTCCAACTCGCTCTAACTTTTTGGTACCCCCAGCATTTTCAAAGAATTCTTGGTGTCCTCTTTCATAGTTAATAGTACTATAATCTAGGTCGCCATTAGCCACAGACACATAAATAACCGGATAGCTAATTTCTTTCGGTTTTTCTATTTCATAACCAAGTTTTTCCAGACCAATATTGACTATCTCGGTTTGAAACTGTTCCTCGATCCAGTTACTATGGGCAGAACGAACTTTAGTTTTTTTAACAGAGGACGTTGACTCACAGGCAATTGAACCCATTAAGCAAGCGATCAGAGTCATTCCTAACGTAATTTGTCTTACTTGTCGTTTCATGAAATCCTCTCCCAGGGTTTTTATCATGAAGTCTTACCTTCAGTCATAACTATAGCAGTTTTCAATGGGGTGAGGTACCTTCGTCTTGGGTTTTAGGGAGGAGGGAGTAGGGAGTAGGGAGTGTGGGGAGGGTTGGAAGTGTGGGAAGTGTGGGGAGGGGGCGCGGGGAGATGGGGGAGATTTGGATTAAGGGTAATTATCCTGACATCATATAAACCCAAATAATATATCCTAAACTATACTTATATTGCTATAATTTTAAAGTTAATAAAAAAAAACGATGCATCGCTAAAGTTATGCTTACGCTTTTTTTAGGTGTAATTTTTATGATAGCGTTTATCATACCTATGAGGCATACAAAATTTTTGCCCACTTTCCTGTTCCCTGTTCCCTGTTCCCTACTCTCTGCTCCCTGCTCCCTGCTCCCTGCTCCCTAATAAATTAGCCTTCACCAACATCAAACTGGAGATGAAACTCCACTGACTGAATTAGATTTGTAAAAACATGATATCCTATAGGAAAGGCAGGGCTATTTCATTCTAAATATAAACAAGATATGGTATAATTGAGCGCAAATTTAGTCTAATCCATCTACTCTTGTGTCTCAAATCGCAATTATAGAAGCCTTTGCAGAGCTCGAAGACCCTCGTC
>NZ_JAAHHW010000258.1 GCF_010692325.1 Moorena sp. SIO3I8
TAAACCAGATTGAAGTTTTACCATTGTCCGCTCAACTCTCCGCTCAACTAGTGCTCCGTTAGGGCTAAGCTGGGATTGAGCCATTGGCGCAACAGTCAGTGACCTTTCCGGTTTAGGCATTGGGACTAAGGAATTGTCCCGTGACGGTTCCACCAGAATGATGCTAGCAGGTAATAGCTGATCCGCCAGCCAACGGGCTACCAACAGTTCTCGACGGCGTCCAGTCCAAAACAGCCAATCCCAATTGGAAAGACGAGGATTTTGCAGCTGACTATTGACCTGGGCTAAAGCCGCTTCAAATTGTTGGAATCCTGATTTACGCCACTGTTGATACCAGGGAGCAAAACCTGCAGCTTTATAAGATACAGTAGGTAAGTTAGACAGTGTCTGCCAATAGGATTGACCCTCAATAATTTGACCAATGGCTTCAACAATGGTAGAGATCGCTACTCCTTTGGGGCAGTACCCATTTACACCCAATGCTTGAGCTGCTGCTAGTACAGTGGGTTGAGATTCCCTGGTCAGTAGTAAGATTGGCAAGTTAGGGTACTCCTGCTGTAATCGCTGACACAGTGGCAATCCTGATAAGGCTATCCCTTCACTTGAATTAGGGGGATCCAAAGCTAGTTCCAAAATTGCCAAATCCACGGAGTTGGTCGCCTCTAGTGCCGCTAATCTTGATAGGGCTTCTGTACCAGTATCAGCCTCAGCTACAACTAGTAGATCCTCGAAGGCTTGCAAGGCAGTCCTTATACCCAATCGGAATACTGGGTCATCATCAATCAGAAGGATATGAGTTATGCGATCGCTCATCTGGAGATAGCCTATAGGAAATGGCTTATGGCTAAAGCCTGTAAACCAATGAACGCTATGAACAATTAGCCGTTGAAGCTAGCATAACATTACCTTTTGTGGCTTGGGGGCTGAGGAACCGACCCGCTGGAGCAGGAATCCCGAAAAATTGTTAATTGTTAATTGTTAATTGTTAATCGTTAATTTAAAATTATTAATTCTCAATTAACGATTAACGAAATTTGATAATAACTGTTCAGATTAAATCAGTTTAACGCCCAATTCTTGGTCTTTGCTTAGGCTTGTGCTTGTAGCTGTTCCTGTGATTGGGCTAGCTGCTCCTGTAGCTGTTCGTGTGATTGACCTTGTAGCTGCTCCTGTGATTGGTCTAGCTGTTCGTGTGATTGAGCTAGCTGCTCCTGTGATTGGGCTAGCTGTTCGTGTGATTGAGCTAGCTGCTCCTGTGATTGGGCTAGCTCCTGTGATTGAGCTTGTAGCTCCTCCTGTAGCTGCTCCTGTGATTGGGCTTGTGCTTGTGGTTGTAGCTGTTCCTGTGATTGGGCTTGTAGCTGTGCTTTCTCTGGTTTCGGTGCCTTGGGTTTTTTCTCAAATACTTGAATGCCTGGTTGCTCTACCCGAAACCCTTTGTTAATTTTCGCTCCCAGTTTGCCAGTAATAACAGCGACCCACATGGAATACATCTCATTAGCCGTCGTGATTTTTTTCCAAACTTTAGGTTTGACCTTAATCGTAAAAATCGTGCCATCGCAATCAACATTAAATTCCTGCCAGCCGTTTTTAACAGTTTTTACTGTAGGTAACTCGTTGATTTGGATAATTATTTACAAACTGCCAGTAATTATTACCTTTTTTGGATTTTTTAATTGACTGGTTTCATCAGCTTTTTGAATACTCATTATTTCAAGCATGGGCAGCTCCTTTGGTAATCACAGTGATTTGTTTTAGGAATATGGTTAAGACAATAACTACAGCAAATATATCAGCTATAAAAATGCTGATTTAGCCAACTTTTTCCACTAACCGAAACCCCTTGGGTCAAGATGTTATACTGGTCAGGGGGAAGTCAGCAGAAGTCAGTTTGGTAGGCATAAGGAAACAGTGGTTGATCTTTTGTCTAAAGACCACCAATCCAGAGACCTTTTCCAGCCATCCCATGTCAACTGACTGACTTATTTACTCTGTGATTTTGCATTTTCTCATATTTTTATGATTTCAAAAGCGACTGCATCAAAAATGTTAGGTAAGTTTGAGAAAGTCAAAAAAACCTAATGGTTCTGGATTTGACCGATATGCAGTGGTATTCGCATCTTATTTGGAAATGCCTACTGGATATGAGAGTCATTGAATAAGTATTTTTGCTTAGGAATTTTGATAAGTATTCAGCTATCAGCGTGTCGCGTATCAGCGTGTCGCGTATCAGCCATTAGCTTATGGGCTATGGGCACGCTACTTTAGGAATAGCTTTTGAATACAATAAGCTGAGCACTGATATCAAATCCGGTTGAATAACCATACTTCCTGGTGAGGGGAGCAGGGGAGCTTCGGGTGCAGGGGAGCAGGGGGAGAAAGATGTTGTCTGGATATCGTAAGTGTGGGCAATTATCCGGATTTGATATGACCACTGACGGCTGACCACTGACGGCTGACCACTGACGGCTGACGGCTGACGGCTGACCGCTGACCGCTGAATGCTTACGAATTTTTAAATCTTTTCTGCTGAGTAAGGCTTCTAGAATTTAGATGCCTTTGCCATGAACCGATATGCGATCGCGCTCCTCATATCATGTCAGGATAATTACCCTTAATAAAAATCGCTCCCATCTCCCCATCTCCCCATTTCCCCATCTCCCCATCTCCCCATCTCCCCATCTCCCCATCTCCCCATCTCCCCATCTCCCCATCTCCCCATCTCCCCCTCTCCCCCTCTCCCCACACTTCCCATATCTAACCTCTGACAACTATTTGGGCGATAGCTAGTAAGAGCCAACGACTTAACTCCATTACCGTCGTCAAC
>NZ_JAAHHW010000259.1 GCF_010692325.1 Moorena sp. SIO3I8
CTCTCCCCACCCCCTATCTCCCCACACTCCCCACACTCCCCACCCTCCCCATCTCCCCATCTCCCCACACTTCCCACACTCTCCCCATCTCCCCATCTCCCCATCTCCCCATCTCCCCATCTCCCCATCTCCCCACCCTCCCCACACTTCCCACACTTCCCACACTTCCCACCCTCCACTCCCGAACAATACTCTGGACAAATGACAATAGTTGATAGTACCAATGTTCTATAGAGCAATCACTAAGAACGACCATTTTTTGTCAAGAGTCTTATGGAAAACCTCACATCTGCTCAACAAGAACTCTACGATTGGCTGGTTAATTATATTCGCATCTCACACCATGCCCCTTCGATCCGGCAAATGATGAGAGCAATGAACTTGCGCTCACCAGCACCGATTCAGAGTAGGCTGGAACATTTGCGTAGCAAGGGATATATTGATTGGACTGAAGGAAAAGCCCGGACGATTAGGCTGCTGCGGCATTGTAATTTGGGAGTTCCTGTATTAGGAGCGATCGCAGCCGGGGGCCTAGTGGAACCTTTCACCGACACAGTTGAGGAGTTGGATATATCTGGCTTTTTCTATCAACCAGGTAATTTTGCTCTGCGGGTTACTGGAGACAGCATGATCGAAGACCTAATTGCAGAAGGGGATGTGGTGATTATGCGACCAGTGCCTGATCCCGATGACATCAAGAATGGTCTAATTGTAGCGGCACGGGTGGATGGACATGGTACTACCTTGAAACGTTTCTATCGTAAGGGTGATAAAGTTACTCTTAAACCTTCTAATGCTAAATACCACCCCATAGAAATTATGGCAAAACATGTCCAGGTTCAAGGAGTATTAGTTGGTGTCTGGCGGGGATATGATCAAAATTTAACAGCTGCAGCGATACATTAGCCATACCATAACAATAAGGAGAGCGAAGCATCTTGGTAATTCTTAGCTATCGCTCTCCCATCAGTAATATTCAGTTATCTAAGGCTCTATTCTAAGCTTTCATGGCCTGTTTGCGCTTTAGTGCTGAACCAGCACCTATTGCACTTACTGCTAGTAGACCAAAAACCGAAGCCGGTTCAGGGACATCAATGGACTTTGCCAGGATGAACTGCTCCTGAGCCTCCGTTATTGATTGTCCATAAGCGTGATGGTACTTAAAAGAACCTGATTCTCCAGCAGCGAGAAGTAATTCAATACCAATATGTGTTCCCAGGTCTACAAAATCGCCATTACCATCAAATGGATCATTAAAGAAATTGTTCAAATCAAAACCATTAAATATCGCAAAAGGATTACCAGAAGCAACAGTCACATCAGGGTCTAGTGACCCCAAGACTACTGTAAGACCATCTTGTTCTGTGGCTTGACCGACTGTTGCCAATCCAGCATCCGTTGAGAGTGACAACACATCATTGAAAGTGCCGAAGCCGTTTCCTTGATCAATACCCTGGTCTGGATCAAACGTGTCAAAATAACGCAGCGCTACGTCTGAACCATTGTTAACAAATTCAGTTGAGATGCTCAACACGTTAAAATCGGGAACCAGGGAATAGGTGCGGGTAAAATCAACATTAGCACCCCCTCCAGTGTATGTTCCTGTCACGGACACAGAGTCACCGCTGCTACTAACACTTAGGGGTTGTTGGGTAACACCTGTTGTGGTGTTTCTGACAAAAGTAGATGTGTTTGTCCCGTTTTGAAAACCAAAGTCGGAGATAGGAGCTCCTGGGTTAAAAAAATCACTAGCAAAGAATGTCATTTGGTCAAATAATACGGTATCAATCGCACCGTTGTCTTCTCGAATTGTGACTTCTAGGGAACCATTGCTGAGAGTAACGGCTTGTGCTGATGCAGTTCCTAGGGACAGGAAAATCATGCTTGTAGCACCCAGTAAAACGGCTGAATTTTGAACAATAGATCCTGCTATTGCTATTGCCATTGATGACTTGGTCATGAGAGTTGAATTAGCCATAATTTTACCGCCAAAAGAAAATGGTTATTGGGTTGTATTTAGTGAAATAATTTACTCACTAAATTAAATAACAATGGCAGAAAAGTCAGTAGTAAAAAGTAGGACGATTCAGGGATAAGCTTTATAAGCTTTTTGTAAAGAAGTAATCGATATTCATCAAGGGTTTGTAAAGTTATAGGTTGGTTTATGAATTACTGATAAAGAAGTATACTTTATTTATAAATTTTTACTAAAGCTGCCGATGAGTATCCTTAAACTTAACTCTTTATTTTGTTTTTTTTTTATGATCAAACTATTCAAGATAGTTTTGAATTAAAATACCTTGAATAGTTTGATAATTTTTTGAAAAAATTAATGCATATTGAAGAAGCAATCGAACTTTTGCAATGCTTGGTGTTTGCCAAAACTGACCAGCATTTGGATAAAGTCCAAATTGATGTATTGCGGGGAGCTTGGGAAAATCACACTTATGATATAATTGCGGAAACTTACTGTTTTTCTAGTGCCCATGTCAAGACAGTTGGTGCCAAATTATGGCACTTGCTCTCTAAAGTATTGGGGACAAAGGTCAACAAAAAAAACGTTCAGGTCGTCCTCAAACGTATCGCAAGAGATTGGCAACAGGAGAGCAGCCGTAGAATTTCAAGCTCCCCAATCCTGGAATTACCCGGAGGTCAAGTTCCTCTAGATTCCCCTTTTTATGTAGAGCGTCCCCCCATCGAAGCATGCTCATATCATGCCATTTTGCAACCCGGAGCCTTGATTCGGATTTATGCTCCCAGGCAAATGGGCAAAACCTCCCTGATGGCCAGGATTCTGGAGCAGGCACGATGGCAGGGAA
>NZ_JAAHHW010000026.1 GCF_010692325.1 Moorena sp. SIO3I8
ACCCATGGTCTAGTCACACCCCACTCTAGAGGCTATTAAATTATATTAACACAAATATGATTAATCTAGAATTGCCAAAAGAATAAGAAAAGGTAGTGTTTTTTGTTGGTCTCGCTAACCCCACCTAAATCGAAGATTATAGGTGGGGACTGCGCGAGACATTTTGTTCAACTAGGACTGTCGGCAGCACCCTATCCACAGGCTTCAAATCGGCTGGAACCCAACCTAATATTGAATTTGAGGTGACAACTTTGTTACTCTACTCCGTTATTTTCGGGAGATTTAAAACTGATGGCTTTACTCAGTTACCTTTTCACAGGCTACCCACTCTTGTAGAAGATTATCTGGATGTCAAGCCTAATACTGTTATTGCTTGGTTATTGCATAGGGGCATTGTACCACATTCCCAGAGGAGTTTTGTTGAAAACATGCGGGTATGTTACCCATGCGTAACGCTAATCATGTACTAGATTGCTACTCTCTGTTGTGTTATCGACTATTATGCATGAACAGCCATTAATTGATCTGCCTGTTTGGCAGTTTCAAAGAAGAATCTAACGTTATCTTCTGGAGTTCCGGGTAAAACACCATGACCGAGATTTAAGATATGACCTTCGTTGCCAGCTTTGCGAATAGTATCGACAATGCGATCGCGGATAAAAGCTTGTGACCCAAACAGCACTCCTGGGTCGATATTGCCCTGAACTTTCATCTTATCACCCAATCTTGCTCTAGCTTCTGCCATGTCTACGGTCCAGTCTACGCTGACCATATCAACCCCCGACTGTCCCATGCGTTCAAGCACTCCAGCGCTACCACTGATATAGAGAATGAAGGGGGTATCTGGGTGAGTGGCTTTAACCTGCTTTACTACTCGCTGCTGATAGGGTAAGGCAAAGGTTTCGTAGTCTTGGGGACTCAGTTCACCTGCCCAAGAGTCAAACATTTGTATTACCTGAGCACCGCTATTGATTTGGTAACGGACATAGATAGCGATCGCATCAGCTAGCTTACCCAAGAATTGGTGTAGCATAGCTGGTTGTGAGAAGGCCATCCCTTTAATGATGGAGTAATTTTTAGAACTTTTACCCTCAATGGCATAAGCGCCCAAAGTCCAGGGAGCACCGACAAAGCCCAGCACTGCTGCGTCATTGCCCACTTCGTCCCGTAGCGCCTTCAAAATTTTCCGGATAAACCCAAATTTCTCTAAATCCAACAGATGTAGCTGGTCAATTTGTTCCTGGGTACGGATCGGTTGGTTAATGATTGGCCCTTTACTTTCGACTATATCAAAATCGATACCAATCCCTGGCAATGGAGTTAATATATCTGAGAACAAAATCACTCCATCTGGTCTAAACGCTTTCCAGGGTTGTAGAGAAATCTCAATCGCGATGTCTGGGTTTTCGGAGCGCTCGCGAAAACTCGGATACTTATCCCGTAAATCGCGATAAACCTTCATATAACGACCTGCCTGTCGCATCATCCACACAGGGGGGCGCTCTAACTTCTCACCACGAGCCGCCCTCAACAAATAAGGAACCTGGGTTGACCCAGCCATATGGCATCTATCCTATTATACTTTTTTAAGTGTATTTGTCAGCTTATCATGCTGGTATTCCGTTTACTCTCCTGATTTGAGAAGATTAAAAAAGTGTTAATAATAAGTTACAATCGAAGGTAGTGCCTTGGCCAAAAGGCCACGCTACGCGAACGTTAAAAGGTGATGGAAACAAAGGGAATAACAACCTTTCCAGCTTGGCCAATAGGCCACGCTACGCGAACAACCTGCTAACCTGCTAACTTGCTAACCTCCAACCTGCTAACCTCCAACCTGCTAACCTCCAACCTGCAACCTGCTAACCTGCTAACCTGCTAACCTGCTAACCTGCTAACCTGCTAACCTGCTAACCTCCAACCCAACTCAAGCTCCCGGCCTCAGCATCTAGTTCAACCAGCTGTCCGACAGGAAGGGCAGCGTTAACCCCATCGTGACCAAAAGGCAAGTCAGAGACAACCGGTATACCCAGATCCCAAATGCGATCGCGCAACACTTCCTCCACACTCCAGCTAGGAACATCCTTGGGAGGAGCACAACGGCTAAACCGCCCTAAGGCAATACCTTTCACCCCGGCCATTGCACCACTCATGCGCCACTGAGTCAACATCCGGTCAATGCGGTAGGGAGCCTCGGTGACATCTTCGAGAGCAAGAATAACTCCTGATAATGAAGGTTGTAGGGGTGTACCGAGCAGATGAGTAGCGACCGTAAGATTAGCTGGTAGCAACACACCAGAAACCTTACCACCTCCCCAACCAACCCCTTTCAAGGGAGCTATGGGTCGTCCTTCCACCCAATCAAACAATCGATTGAGTGACCATTCCGGTTCACCAGCAATAGTAGTCAATAACGGACCATGAACACCGGAAACCCCTATCTGACCAAGACTCCACAGTAAAGCAGTAATATCAGAAAAACCAATCAACCACTTCAACTGTTCTGGCCATGTCCAGTCTTCCAGAAGTCTAGCGCTACCATAACCTCCTCTAGCACAGAGAATGCCGCGACATTTGGGGTCAAGACACGCTTCGAGCAACTGTTGGCGTCGCTGACTATCAGTCCCAGCTAGGTAACCTTCCCTAGCGTTCCAGTTGTGTGGTAATTGAACATGGTAGCCACGTGCTCGCCAAATCTCAATCCCCCGATTGAAAGCATCAACCTCACGCAAGGTTCCACTCGGAACAATTACCCGCAATACATCTGGCGGTTTTAAGGGTGGTGGAAGTTGGCATACAGAAACACTAGCCCTAATCTTCTGCACAGAAAGTTGATTCACGCGCTCACCGAATTCCGCAGTAGCTCTTAAGTCATGCCTTGATTTTAACCATTTCAAGAAATTTCACGAATAGCCCAGGGCTAAATGCTTACCAACCAGATTGAACTAAAATCCCCAAAAGCGCTATGCTAGTAAGGTGTGTAGCTAAGAGGTGTGGTATATCAAAACTCTGGCGACTCAGTAAAGTAACCATAAAAACAAAACCATCACAATTGACAATTGACGTATGTTTGATGCTCTCGCCGAACGCTTAGAAGATGCTTGGAAAAAACTACGGGGTCAGGACAAGATCTCTAGTTCTAACATCCAAGACGCCCTAAAAGAAGTGCGTCGCGCCCTCTTATCAGCAGACGTCAACCTACAAGTAGTCAAAGATTTCGTTGCTGGAGTAGAAGCGAAAGCACAAGGCAGTGAAGTCATATCAGGTGTTCGCCCTGACCAGCAGTTCATCAAAATAGTCTACGACGAACTGGTGCAAGTGATGGGGGAAACCAATATTCCCCTAGCCCAAGCAGACACCCCACCAACAGTTGTGCTAATGGCTGGTCTACAAGGTACTGGTAAAACTACGGCTAGTGCAAAACTCGCTTTACATCTGCGTAAGCAAGAACGTAGCTGTTTGCTAGTGGCTACAGACGTGTATCGACCCGCAGCCATTGATCAATTAGTCACCCTCGGTCAACAAATTGATGTACCTGTGTTTGAGTTAGGTACAGAAGCTGACCCAGTAGACATTGCTCGTCAAGGGGTAGAACGGGCAAAAGCAATGGCTATCGATACGGTAATTATCGATACAGCGGGACGACTGCAAATCGACCAAGAGATGATGGGAGAACTCTCCCGCATCAAAGAAACCGTCCAACCCCACGATACCCTACTAGTGGTAGATGCCATGACTGGTCAGGAAGCAGCAACCCTGACCCGCACCTTCCATGAGCAAATCGGCATTACTGGGGCAATTCTCTCCAAACTTGATGGGGATAGTCGTGGTGGTGCTGCCCTTTCAGTCAGGCAAATTTCAGGTCAGCCGATTAAATTTGTTGGGGTTGGGGAAAAGGTCGAGGCACTACAACCATTTTATCCAGACCGCATGGCATCCCGGATTCTGGGTATGGGGGATGTACTGACCTTGGTTGAGAAAGCCCAGGAAGAGATTGACATCGCTGATGCTGAACAGATGCAACAGAAAATGCTGGAAGCAAAATTTGACTTCAGCGATTTCTTGAAGCAGATGCGCCTATTAAAGAACATGGGATCCCTTGGTGGCTTGATGAAACTAGTTCCAGGGATGGGCAAACTCAGTTCTTCTCAACTTCAACAAGGGGAAACCAAGCTCAAGCAGTCCGAAGCTATGATTAGCTCCATGACCTCTGAGGAGCGTCGTAACCCAGATTTATTAGCTAGCTCTCCGAGCCGCCGCCGCCGCATTGCCCAAGGTTCTGGTCATACGGAAAAAGACGTCAGGGGTCTGGTGAGTGAATTTACCAGAATGCGATCGCTCATGCAGCAAATGGGTCAAGGTCAGATGCCAGCCATGGGGGGGTTAGGTGGTATGTTAGGTGGTATGGGTGGTGGAAATCCTCGTAATCTACCTGGTTGGCGTGGTAGTGGCTCTGGCAAGAAAAAGAAAAAAGCTAAGAAGAAGAAGGGATTTGGGCAATTATAGTAGAAGGTTAGCCAGTAGAAGGTTAGCCAGTAGAAGGTTAGAAGGTTGTTCGCGTAGCGTGGCCTTTTGGCCAAGGTTAGAAAGTTGTTCGCGTAGCGTGGCCTTTTGGCCAAGGTTACGCTGAAGGTTAGCCTGTTGTTCGCCTTTGGCGTTCGGTGTAGGGTAGGTTAGCCTGTTGTTCGCCTTTGGCGTTCCCATAGGGTAGGTTAGCTGGTAGAAGGTAACGCGGTAAAAGGTGACACAGAAGAAGGTTAGCCTGAAGGTTAGCCCGTTCCCTGAGGCGTGCGCAGTAGGGTAGCTGAGAAGATTGTGAACAGGTAGCGGCTTGCCTGCTGAGTCAGTTACAATCTTCACAATTCAACCTGTTCACTTTCAAACCCCCAAAGATCGCTTAAAATCAAACAGGTGAATTAATTAGGTACAATGATCAAAATCAGATTAAAACGATTCGGTAAAAAGCGTGAAGTAAGCTATCGAATAGTGGCAATTCCCAGCAGTGCACGCCGTGATGGGCGTCCTCTAGAAGAACTGGGATTCTATAATCCAAGAAATGATGAAACGAGGCTGAATGTACCAGCAATAGTGAAGTGGCTCAAAAATGGAGCTCAGCCAACACAAACCGTGCGTAATATCTTGCAAAAAGCTAATGTTTTTGAACAAATCCGTACCTGAAATCCTATCTGCTTCTGTTAGAGATGATGACCCAGATTATTCAGCACTGGTGAGATTTTTAATCGAGCCGTTCTTGGAATCACCAGACTCCCTCAGCGTAGACTGTGAGAAATCAAATGGGAAAGAGCGTGTCTGGATTCGACTAGCTTTTAATGGAGAGGATAAAGGGCGAGTTTTCGGTCGGGGTGGTCGCAATATTCAAGCGATTCGGACAGTAATTAAAGCAGCAGCCCAAGCTGCTGGCCAAACTGTTTATTTGGATATCTATGAAGGCTCAGGCTCAGGTAGTAGCCCTCGTCGAGACAATGGCCCTAGTCGTAGAACCATTGTCAGAAGAAATTTACCTCGCCGAGTTGCCAGACCTAGAGTAACTCCAAGATTTCCCTCCTAAGTTCTCTATTGCAATAGTTTTGAAGGTTTGGGTAATGAGAGGACAATGGAGAAAAGGGGGTGAAGAACATCCGGCTGCTGTACCTCTCATTACCAATGGCAGGAAACCTTGAAGATTGGTCAAGATTGGTAGATTGAGTTGTCTATTAAGTTACTTTAAGTTACCAGTTAACTTCGATAGTTGAGACAGCAAGCCTGTAGTTGATAAACCTTGAGTGAAGTATCCAAAACAATTGAGCTACCCAGCCCAGAAAGTGCAATCGCCTTGGTTGGAGACCAGGAAGAAAACCTGAAAACCCTATCACGGCAAACCGGTGCGCATCTGGTGCTGCGAGGGCAAGAGTTATTGATTTCTGGCACCCAGAAACAGGTGGAGCGGGTATCATCCCTAGTGCGATCGCTTAAAATTTATTGGATCGAAGGTAAAAGGATTACAGGAGTAGACATCCAAACTGCAATTCATGCCTTAGATACTAAGCGACAGGATGAATTACAAGATTTACATCAAGATGTGCTGGCTCATACTCGCCGGGGTGAGGTAATCCGAGCTAAAACCTTCCGGCAACGGCAGTATATCAAAGCTGTACTAAGCCATGACCTCACCTTCTGTGTGGGACCAGCAGGCACTGGCAAAACTTTCCTAGCTGTGGTAATCGCCGCTCAGGCGTTACTAAATAATCAATATGAACGGCTGATTCTGACACGACCAGCGGTAGAAGCTGGTGAAAAACTTGGCTTTTTACCAGGAGACTTGCAGCAGAAAATTAATCCCTATTTGCGCCCCCTTTATGATGCTCTCCATGAACTGATTGATACAGAGAAGACTGCCAATTTAATGGAACGGGGCATTATTGAAGTGGCTCCCCTAGCGTATATGCGAGGTCGCACCCTCAATAATGCCTTCGTGATTATTGATGAAGCTCAGAATACCACACCAGCCCAGATGAAAATGGTTTTGACTCGTTTGGGTTCACGTTCTCGGATGGTAGTCACTGGTGATCTCACCCAGACCGATTTATCTAGCAACCAACCCTCAGGATTAGCGGTAACCCTAAAAATTTTAAGATCTGTAGAAGGTATTGCTTTCTGCGAACTCACCAATAAGGATGTTGTCCGTAATCCCCTCGTTCAGAGGATTGTTACTGCTTATCAAAATTATGAGCAGTGAATAATTGGTATTCACTACGGATCTCCAACTAGGGTAAAAGCAGCCCAATAGTAGGGATGAGAAAAGCTTTGTTTTCCTGCTCCTGACAATTCTGGCGGTAACGAGATGTTCTTGCCCGAGCCATATAACTGATTATTCTCGATACGCACATTGCCTTGAATCATCGCTAACTGTGCCTGTCGCAAAGCTTCACTTTTACTCGATGTCTTTCTCAACTGACGGTAAAACTCAGTAGTCAGCCCCAGAGCACCTTGATCACTGACATACCAAAGGGTTGCCAAAGTCGAGTCAACTCCTGCCTGAAAGGCTGACCCAGCAAAACCCAACTCCGCTTCTCGATTGCCCAAAGCAGTTCGACAAGCACTGAGTACCAACAACTCTACCGATGGCTCATAAAGCAGATTTTGCATTTCATACAGCCTTAGTTTGTAGTTCCACATCTGAATGTAGGAATCGTTAGGAGTTCCCGAGTTGAACTCTGCATGGGTGGCTAGGTGAATGATCCCATATTGCTGCTGTTGTCGTTGAGCCCTTAAATTGTCCAGAGTAAAGGCTTCGTTGAGAAAAGAGCGACCTTTCCACAGTTTTTCAGTGATGGTGGTTAACTCCACTTCTACCCCAGGCAAAGGCTGTTGATAAGGAAATTTCGATGCTCCCATTGCCAGAACCCGGAAGGGTCTCACATCTGTGTGACGAGAATAGGTTAAGCTCAGACTAGGCACCAAGTTAACACCATATTTCTCAACCAGATATTGTTGCCCATCGTAGATAGCTGCTATAGGTAGGGAGCGCAAACCCTCATCCATAGCAAATATTAGGCTCTGAATCTTGCGGTTATTTAAGTCCTTCTCCAAGGGCCCTATGATCCATTGATAAATTTGCTCAGCTGGGTAATGGTGGGCTTTGGCATCCAAGCTGTCGGGATTGCTAAGCGATCGCTGAAATCTATTAGTCACAGCTAGGACTTGATCACGACTGGCACCATTGATTCGCCGCAGAATTGGATTACCTTCAGCGGTGATCACCAACAGTTCCAGCTGGTCGTTTGGTTTTGGTAAGCAACGCTCTGGTGCTTGAGGCACCTCAGAGAGTCGGTAACCAAACCGTCGGTCGATTTTGGAAACAGGGATTGAGGGACTTTGACATCGAGTGCCTGGTAAGGTACTAGAGTTTTCGACAAAACTGACGTAAATCACCGCAGTCTTTAGCCCTGTCTCCCTCTCAAGCTCCCGAGTCCGATTGCGGACATCATTCTGAGTGTTGATTTTGGTCTTGAACGATCGCTGAAAGTGTGACTGATATTCTTTGGTGAAGGCTTCTTCAATTAAATAAACTGGGTCAGTTTCAGGTGAAACCTCCTCAGTTGGGGAATTTGATTGAGATGAATTAGTAGGGGTTCCAGGTTCTGAACTACCAGGTCCTAAACTACTAGCGTCTGAACTACCAGGGTCTGAACTACCAGGGTCTGAACTACCAGGGTCTGAGCTAGAGGGCTCTTGGGTGTCACTTATAGTCTTGCCAGGAGTGGAAACGACAGGCTGGTCACCATTGTTTCTAGTGTTGGACTCCCTTGTGTCAGAGGGTTTGTCTTTAACAATTCCATCACCTTCGTCCAAGATAGGCTTAAGGTTAGGTTCAGGGTCGGTTTCAGGATTGTCTATAAGGTCGGGTTCACGATTGTCTATAAGGTCGGTTTCTTCTATAAGGTCTGTTTCGTTTTGTTGGTTTGTTTCGTTTTGTTGGTTTGTGTCGTTTTGTTGGTTTGTTTCCTCTTTTGTATTAGTATCTGTGGGGGAAAGCCTAATATTCAAATTCCCATCCCTCTCTTCAACGGAAGCCTGCAAATCTATATCTTCCGGGATTTGATCTCTTATTTTTATTTCCTGCTCTGGGCTGAACTCTTCCTGACTAACAAACTCTACATCACCAGCATCACCACTACCCCGAGCTCTTGTCGTGATCTTCAACTTATCCGAGTCGATAATATCTACGAGATTATCTAAATTTGGAACCTGAAACGTTACTTTCCCAGCATTACCACCCCCTGAAACCTCAGTGTTGATATCGAGTTTTTCTCCCTCTATCTTAATAGAGCCATTTTTAGTTTCCAAAAATACATTACCAGAATTATTACCATTTCTTTCTGTGGTTCTTATTTGGGTAACATCATTTATAACATCACTATTTATATTGCGAAAAATAATGTCACCTTGAGCAGATAAGATTACAGGACCAGCATTACCTTCAATTACAAGAGCATCATCATTAGTATTAACACTGGTGTCGATATTACCAATAGTGATACTGCCTGATGAAGCATCTCCAGAATTGTCGGTAACTTGAGATGAAGCATCTCCAGAATTTACCGCAACTTGATTGCTCAATTCATCTTTATTCAAACCCGCCCTTAAAATCACGGCACGGCTACTTCTTAAAATATTAATATCTGATTGGCCAATCTCTGAAGCTGAATCTGGGTCTAAATCTGCTAGCCCAGTATCTGGTGCAGTGATTTTGATATTGCCACCTTCAATATTGCCTGTGGACTCTACTTTAAGAGAAGAGCCTGTGTAATTCCCAAACCTAACATCTCCGTCAGCAGTGATAATTGGGTCTTGGACGCTAAAAAAGTTACCTGGTTGACCAGCTAAATTCTCAATTGAGAAATTACCGCCACTGGCAAAGTGAGCATCTGTAGAGATATTGCCATCGCTGACCAATGTCAAGTTGCCACCACTCTGGAAGCGGGTGTTGGGATTCTTCAGTGCTAGGATATCAATGCCCCCATCCCCCTGAATCTTGAGGTTTCCTCCTGCTACAGCTTGGAAGGAATTATCTGTTGTGTCCCTGATCAGTACCGTATTCTTGGCCAATAGGCTTAAGTCCCCGGTGCTAGATAGCTGGCTTTCCTTGAGAGTCAAGTTATTATTAGCAGACAGGATTGCCCTTGGTGCTGTTAGGTCCTTAACAGTTACATCCCCAGGCGCTATAGTGATGCCAGAACTAGTCAAGGTCACGGTGTCATCACCATTATCCGTGAATTCTGTGGCATGACTGACACCATCCCCGGTTAATAGCTTCGGTAAAGAGAGCGGTGTAAAAGATTGTTCTGGTGTGGAGGGATTTGAGGTTAGGGGTTCAACTTCCAAATTCAGCAAACTTCCTGGCTGGCTAATTTTTACCAAACTTTCCCCAGGCACAGCAGCTATAGTAATTGTTCCTTCTGGAAGCTCCAGTTGATTGGTGTTGATGACAGTACCACCGATTAAAGTCAGGTTATTTCCTTCTAGGATTTCTATACCCTCATTAAAAATTAGTCCCGGTGTCTCGGATGTATCAAACGCAAAGGCACTGGGTGTACCGACTAAGGTAGAGTACTCATTGGCACTAAAGGCATTAAACCAATTGTCATCACCAAAGCCAATCCTAGTCGCCGTAGTTGCGGTGAATGAAGCGGGGACATTCAGCTGGGCATTAGCACCAAAAATTATCCCTGCTGGGTTCATTAAAAACAGGCTAGGGTTGCCCTCCCCTGTGATTTTTATTAGACCGTTGATCACAGAAGCATTACCACCGGTGACCCGACTCAGAATGTTTTGTATATCCGGTTGAGATAGGAAGTTAGCAATTTGGTCTTGGTCTAGACCAAACTCCTGAAAGCTGTGAAAGAGATTATCTTCAGAGCGGATGCCACCATCAATGTCAAATTGATTGCCATCGAGGGTGACTTGGGTCGGAGTGCTACCATCGGCTTGAATGGGCTGGGCTTGAGTTGGCATGACACCAATATGGGCTACCAACAAAGATACGGCTGCCAGGGACTGGCTGATTTGACTCACAGCTAATTTGATTTGGCTCATGGGTAATATCGTTTTTAATCGGCTATCCTGAATTCCAAAATGCATTAGTCAACTACAGGATGAGATTAGCAATTTCCTAATACGTCTGTTTTTAAGCTGAGGTCAGATGCACCCTGGGGTATCAGCTGCTTAGGAGTGAATCACACTGAATCACACTGAATCACACTGAATTACACTGAATCACAATACTGAGGGGAATAGTACTATGAGTCAGGGTTTGGTAAACATCAGGCTGGTGACCTTAACTGAAATCTTGAAGCCTTTATTAAGATATAAGTATATACACTAGTATTATATATACACTTTTATTATTAACATTACTGATTAACTTTGTTCCGGTTAATTTATATTAACTTAACTAAATCTTTTTGATATAGCCACATAGTTTCAAGCTTTCTATGGTAAGCTGGTAAGATTAATTTTTAATTACCAGTAATTGAAGTAAAAGTAAGTGAAATCATCGATTATCAAGAACTCTACAGATTTTGGACAGTTTTCGCGAGAGTGAACTCTAGTTGACAGTTAGCCCTGGATTAGGCTAAAGGATATATAACAGGATATCTCAGTGGAAACACCGACAGCGCAGACACCCAAAGTTAAAATGGTAATGGTCAGCACTCCCCTCTTGCTTTGATTCACCGCTTAGATGGGGTGACCTGCCTTACCGGCAAGATAGCTTACAAGTCTAAGGTGAGAGGAATTGTGGTGTGAGAAGAATTTTGGGATTATGTCTGGTGTTAACCTTGCTCCTGGTTGGTGGTGAGGCTCAGGCAGGAGAGTTAGCTCAGCGTTTAGGTCAGTTTCCCGATTGGAAAAGCAAACCGCCAGTCACAGCGGCGACGGGGGATTTGGTATATCCCACTTGGATCAAGGGGACTTGGAAAGTTACCAGCACTCTGATCGAGCAGATAGCACCTCTAGCACCAGAAATAGTCACCCCAGGATTTGAAGGTAATCGCAGTCATCTCAAGGAGCCCATTAGTTTTCTGGTGCGGTTTCAACAAGTTGGGAAATCAAGCTCAGGACTTGGGGATTGGTTTATTCCCTTTAGAACTAGACGTTATAGAAAAAATCTATCAGTATTAAAACCTACCTCAGAGGTGGTTGCTGAAGACGTGGTTGCTGACCGAGCGTTCAATGGGTTGAATATTGCTAGGGCTTACCTAGGCGATCCCATAATTAGAGCTGTCAAAGTAGACCCCAATTCCCCTAATCGTCAGGTTACCCTTCTGCGCACCGGGAGCCAACTAGTTTCAGTGATTACTGGTCGCGCTTCTGAAATACCAGCTCCGGATCAGTTTATTGCCACAGAAGTTGTCAACCAAGTCTTTCGCGGTACTCGCCGACCTTTTTTCAACGAAGTAGAAACCACAACAGCATATCAGTTCTATAAATCACCTAGTCCGATGATTAAGGCTGACCAAGTCACAGCAGTTTATCTGTCACCACAAGACCCCGATTACTTTAAAGCCTTGGAAAAACCTGTGGCTCTCTATCGCTATCGATTAGAGCTAGTAGCAGTCAAGGACGGTTGAAGGTTGTTCGCGTAGCGTGGCCTTTTGGCCAAGGTTGTTAAAGGGTTTAAGGTTAACAGGTTGAAGGTTGAAAGTTGTTCGCGTAGCGTGGCCTTTTGGCCAAGGTTGAAAGTTGTTCGCGTAGCGTGGCCTTTTGGCCAAGGTTAACCCCTTGAAGGTTAACCGGTTGTTCGCGTAGCGTGGCCAAAGGCCAAGGTTGTTAAAGGGTTGACGTTTGTTCGCGTAGCGTGGCCAAAGGCCAAGGTTGTTAAAGGGTTGACCGTTGAATGTTACGGTAATGGTTTTAGGGGTTAGGTGTTGGGTTAAGAGTACTAGTGGCGTTGGGAAGGTGTTGGGGGATTTGCGATCGCGATTGTAACTGGGTAACCTTCAACCTTCAACCTTAAACTTTAAACCTTAAACTTTAAACCTTAAACCTTCAACCTTAAACCTTAAACCTTGGCCTTTCGGCCACGCTACGCGAACAACCTTCAACCCACTAACCTTCAACCTTAAACCTTAAACTTTCAACCTTCAACCCACTAACCTTCAACCTTAAACCTTAAACTTTCAACCTTCAACCCACTAACCTTCAACCTTCAACCCACTAACCTTCAACCTTCAACCCACTAACCTTCAACCCACTAACCTTCAACCTTCAACCCACTAACCTTCAACCTTCAACCTTCAACTGTGTAACCTTAAACTGGGTAACCTTAAACCTGATTTTCCCCAATCCAATTGAGCAAAATCGGGTTGACTATCTCTGGTGCTTCATCTTGGGGACAATGGCCCAAACCTTCTAAAGGAATAAACTTTTCTACCGTCGGGAATTTCGCTAATTCTCGTCCTAAGTCAATGGGTTCCCAAGGGTCTTCGGTGCCCCATAGTATGATGGCAGGACAAGGCAAAATTGGGATCAGGTCTTCTGGTAGTGGTCCTTGAGAATAGCTAGTAAAGGCAATAAAAACATCAGCTGCACCGGGATCAGCTGCTGGTGCCATGATTAGATCAACCAGTTCATCAGTTACGGCTTCTGGACGACAGTAGGCTTGCAACAGAATATTACGCACTACTTTAGGCTTAGCCAGCTGACTAAAAAAATACTGGCCAACCCACTTAATTTTTAAGAATCGTTGAAGTACTGGTGCGCCAAGACGCTGATACCAAGGGAGTTCAGCCCGTTTACGCTCATGGAGTAGTCGTAGAGAAAAGTTGAGCAGGGCGACTCCTTTGGCTAGCTCTGGATTATCTACAGCGGTTTGCATTAGGGCAATACAACCAATAGAGTTTCCGACTAAAAATGCCGGACCACCAACCACCTCCCGACAGAAATCCGCAATTTGTTGCCCCCAGGTTTCAAAGGTATAGTCTATCTCTATACCAGGAGTTGGTTTAGCTGAAGCGCCAAAGCCAATCAAATCAATGGCATAACATCGGCAGGTTTCCCCCAACACTGGCAAGGTCTTGCGCCAATGTCCGGAAGATGCCCCAAAGCCATGCACCATCACCACAGCTGGTCCAGAATTACCGTAAGCTTTATACCCAATCGAAAAGCCCTGCCACATCCAGGTTTTTGTTTCAATCTGATCCCTGATTGGGGCTGTGAAAGAGGAGGACATGCTCAAAAAATCCCAAGTTATGCCATATTTACCTTTACATTGTGTAACAAACTCGGCTAACTCTGGTAAATCGTCAGCTGCAGGAGTGGTGATTTTACGGATTGCCTATTCAGCCACGACAACCTATGGTAGAGGTTGCCAAAATGCTCCAGAAGCTCTTTTAGATTCTGAGCAGGTCAATAGGCTCGATGTAGAATTGGGTCGGGAAATTTACCCTTGATGCTAAATTCGTCTATGAGCTAATTGGCGATCGCATCATCTCCCCTTAAGCAAAGCTTCCATGCTAAAGGGGGTTGACCCATCACCCATCACCTATCACCCATCACCCATGACTATAGAAAACATCATCATCACCATTGGCAGTTATGCTCCGGATTTTGAATTGCCGGGAACTGATGAGCAGGTTCACCATCTCTGCCGTTACTTAGAACATTTCTCAGGAGTGGGAGTTATTTTCTTAGGCAACAACTGCCCCTATGTCAATTGCTACATCCCAAGACTCAAACACATTCAAGACCAGTTTGAACATCAAGGTTTTACCCTAGTGGGCATTAATGCCAATGATGTTTATCAGTACCCCGCAGAGAGTTTTGAGGAGATGAAGCAGTTCTGCCAAGATCAGCAATTGAATTTTCCTTACCTTTGGGATCCAACTCAAGATGTAGCTCACAGCTTTGGTGCCCAGAAAACCACTGAGGCATTTTTAATTGACAATAATGGAATTGTATGCTATAATGGATAGATTGATGATAATCCAAAAGATGGTGACGCAGTACAAGCCGATTACTTACACAGTGCGATCGCGTCTCTTTTAGCAGGGCAAGACATTTCACCACAATCAACTAAGGTAACTGGTAGTCCTATTCAGTGGCGATAATCCTTAAGCTGGGATTAAAAATGAGCGACCAGGGATCAGCGATCAGCTATGACCCATGACGAATGACAAATTTGACTGTTATCTTGATGTGGATAACAATTTCATAACAAAGAGTCGTGGCATGGGGATAAAATACCAAAGGGTTTTACTAAAATTGAGCGGTGAAGCCTTGATGGGCAATTTGGGCTACGGCATCTCACCGGAAGTGGTTCAGGAAATAGCAGCTGAAGTCGCTGCCGTTTTGAATGAAGGTGTTCAAATGGCAATCGTTGTCGGTGGTGGCAATATCTTTCGCGGACTCAAAGCTGCAGCGGGGGGGATGGATCGGGCAACTGCTGACTATATCGGTATGATTGCGACAGTGATGAATGCCTTGACTTTGCAAGATGCTCTAGAACGAAACGATATCCCGACACGGGTGCAAACTGCAATCGAAATGCAGGAAGTGGCAGAACCCTATATCAGGCGTCGTGCCATTCGCCACCTGGAAAAAGGACGAGTGGTAATTTTTGGTGCAGGTAGTGGTAATCCATTCTTTACCACTGACACTACGGCTGCTTTACGAGCGGCAGAAATCGATGCTGAGGTAATATTTAAGGCAACTAAAGTTGATGGTATTTATGATTGTGATCCTAACCTGAATCCTAATGCCCGACGGTATCAGAGCCTGACTTACAGCCATGTCCTAAGTCAGGATTTGCGGGTGATGGATAGTACTGCGATCGCATTATGTAAAGAGAATAACCTCCCAATTATGGTATTTGATCTAAGGGTGCGGGGTAATATTCACCGCGCTGTTATGGGAGAAACTGTTGGAACAATAGTGGGAGGTTCCTGTGAAATTAGCTGATGTCGAAACCAGTATGCAGAAAGCTGTTGAGGCCACTCAACGGGCGTTCAATACCATTAGAACGGGTCGCGCCAGTACTAGTCTATTGGATCGGGTGATGGTTGAGTACTATGGTACCCCAACCCCCCTGAAATCTTTGGCTAATATCAACACGCCAGACGCTAGTACAATCACCATCCAACCTTACGACAAAAGTATGCTGAGCCAGATCGAGAAAGCCATTACTCTTTCGGATCTGGATTTGCCTCCGAACAACAATGGTGAAGTTGTGCGGTTAAATATTCCTCCACTCACTAGCGAGCGTCGTAAAGAATTTGTCAAAATGGCAAGTAAGTTTGCGGAGGAAGGTCGAGTATCGATTCGCAATATCCGTCGTGATGGCGTTGACTCTGTCCGAAAAGAGGAAAAAAATAAGGAAATCTCTGAGGATGAGTCACGGGATTTGCAGGAGGAGATTCAGAAGTTGACGAATAAATACACAAAAAAAGTTGATGAAGTGTTCGCGGCTAAAGAAAAAGACATCATGACTGTGTAATGCTACTATGTAATGCTACTGTGTAATGCTATTCTCGGTGGGGGGTGAGTTCATTTTGGCAACTCTTCCCTCTATCGGCATTCACAGTTGTGTGTAATTGTTGTACTTGTGTACTTACTAGTTATTTGATACTGATTGGAAAATGACCCGCTCATCCCACGACTAGCCAGGTCTAGGATGAGCGGATATTTTTAATCTACTTGAACCAAATGACCCGCTCATGCCACGACTAGCCAAGTCTAGGATGAGCGGAATTTTTCAATCTACCTGAACACTTTGTTAATTTTCTCATATTTTTTATTGTTGAACAAAAAAATAAGATTCAGGCATAAAATGACTCAATGCTCGATTTGGCAAGGGATTTAAGCAATATTGACTGACTGATTCATCCTAATCGATGTATTAATTTTTCGTATATAAATGTAAAAAACAATAGGTTTATGTTAATAAATATTGCAGTTGAGAGTTGCTGTTGTTAGTGTAGGCGTTGCTCATCAAGCTCCTTTTCTAGAATCCAAACTGCAAAATTTTTAGGTGCGCTTGACCTTGGCGAATTAAATTCGCCACGGGTCGCACCTCAGGAAGAAATCGCCACGAATTTAATGGGTATGTACACGATGACTCGTTTAATTGGGCGACGCATGGCAGCACGACGAGAAGGCACTATTGTGAATGTTTCTAGTTTGATGGGTAAGGTGGCAGCACCGACGATGGCAAGCTATTCCGCTACCAAATTTGGGATTGTTGGTTTTACTCAAGCGTTACGGGGAGAGTTAGCGCGAGAAAATATCCGGGTAATCGCTTTACTGCCATCGTTAACAGATACTGATATGGCGCGAGGATTACAGTTGTTTCGCTGGGTGTTGCCGATGACTCCCCAACAAGTCGCTAAGGTGTTAGTTTCCAAACTGGAGAAAAACTCATCGGAAATTTTAGTGGGATGGCAAAGTCATTTAGCTGTGTGGTGTCAGCGTTTCTTTCCTTCATTACTGGAGAAGGTGTTACGGATTGCAGCTCCTCTGTCTAGAAGTAAAGGTTTTGGAGAAAGAGAAAATAGACAACAGGCCACAGAAAAGGATTTTCGAGAATAGTTTGAGATTTTGGCTTCTTTAGGTCTAGTATACAAAGGTTTGATCAAGGGTTTGATCAAGCTTTAAAAGACAAATTTCATGATTAATTTTTTTGATATGAACAGGACTTACGCACCCTAGAAATAGATAGGTTGCGTAAGTCCTGGTGATGACAAATCATCGCGCATCAGTTTGGGAGGGGCGAAATGGTGCACCTATTAGTTAGGGCATTAACGGCGACACCATGAATTTATTCGTGGTCAGTCTTTTTGGTGAAATGGTCTTGTTATTTATCTTGGGTTAGGGTGCTGGGATTTGAGGTGATATAAATTGGTGTTTTGTCAAGTAATTGTATAAAAAATTTATTTAAGAATAATAAATGTGTTACGTGAACGAGTTTTTGCGATTTTTATTGATAGTTGACAGTTAACGGTTGACTATCATCTATCAATAAAAATACTAGTCATATCGTATCAAGTTGACTACTTATTATGTTTTACAATCAACTATATATAATATTAAGAAAATCTAGAAATAAATTGAGCATTTTGTAAAAAAATGTAAATTTGCTTGAAAAGTGCAAGCAAATTTGTGATGATCTGTTTTAACCTGTTCTTAAAAATAAAAAAAGTTGTTTTAAATTCAAATGATAAATGTCAAAAAATTGATTCTGTATTTGTAGGTACTCTACTTATACTCAATTTGATTTTTGCCGTGGCTGAAGGGAAACTCTGTCAGCTGTTATGGATTTAAACTTTGATAACAGCATCATCTGTATTTTTTAGGGGTGCTTCTCCTAAAAGCTATTTGAACCGAAAATAAGCATGAAACTGGCAAGATGCCAGTTCCACGCAAGATGCCCATTCCACGGCAAGATGCCCATTCCACAGGTGCGACCCAAGGCCGGGGAACCCGGCCACTGGAAAGCGCGCCTAAAAACTATTAACATTATCGCGCATTTATCCAACGCCCAAAACTTGGCGTTGCGGAATCTTGGAATGAATAGGAGTAGAGTGGGCATCCTGCCCGCCCCAAGAGATCAAGGGACAGGCAAGATGCCTATTCCACAGATTGGAACCAGCAAGATGCCCATTCCACAGATTGAAACTGGCAAGATGCCAGTTCCACAGATTGGAACCAGCAAGATGCCCATTCCACAGATTGGAACCAGCAAGATGCCTATTCCACAGATTGGAACCAGCAAGATGCCAGTTCCACAGATTGGAACCAGCAAGATGCCTATTCCACAGATTGGAACCAGCAAGATGCCCATTCCACAGATTGAAACTGGCAAGATGCCAGTTCCACGCAAGATGCCCATTCCACAGATTGAAACTGGCAAGATGCCAGTTCCACGCAAGATGCCCATTATACAAAACTATTAAAATCATTCCGCATTTAGGCAACGCGCAAAATTTAGCTAGTACGTTATAGATAAGGAGATCAGAAATGTCGGAAAAAATTGTTAATTCCTGGAATGAATGGGATGAATTGGAAGAAATGGTGGTAGGAATTGCAGACTACGCTAGCTTTGAACCAAAAGAACCAGGGAATCATCCGAAATTAAGAGATCAGAATTTAGCGGAAATCATTCCTTTCCCCAGTGGACCTAAAGACCCTAAAGTCCTTGAAAAAGCTAATGAGGAATTAAATGGACTGGCTTATTTATTAAAAGACCACGATGTGATAGTAATAAGACCAGAAAAATTTGATTTTACAAAATCTATAAAAACCCCTTACTTTGAAGTTGCTAATCAATACTGTGGAGTCTGTCCTCGGGATGTCATGATTACCTTTGGTAATGAAATACTGGAAGCGACTATGTCGAAGAGAGCAAGATTTTTTGAATACTTACCTTACCGGAAATTAGTCTATGAATATTGGAATAAAGACGACCATATGATTTGGAATGCTGCGCCTAAACCGACTATGCAGGATAGTATGTATCTAGAGAATTTCTGGGAGCTGTCTTTAGAAGAAAGATTTAAGCGTATGCATGATTTTGAATTTTGTATTACACAAGATGAAGTTATTTTTGATGCAGCTGACTGTAGCCGATTAGGAAAGGATATATTAGTTCAGGAATCGATGACAACAAATAGAACAGGAATTCGGTGGTTAAAAAAGCACCTAGAACCAAGAGGATTTCGGGTTCACCCTGTTCATTTTCCCCTTGATTTTTTCCCCTCACACATTGACTGTACGTTTGTTCCTTTGCGACCAGGTCTTATTTTGACAAACCCTGAAAGACCTATACGGGAAGAGGAGGAGAAGATATTTAAAGACAATGGCTGGGAGTTTATCACAGTTCCTCAACCGACTTGCTCGAATGATGAAATGCCAATGTTTTGCCAGTCCAGTAAGTGGTTGTCAATGAATGTTCTGAGTATATCACCGACAAAGGTTATCTGTGAGGAAAGAGAAAAACCTCTCCAAGAATTGTTGGATAAGCATGGATTTGAGGTTTTTCCTTTACCCTTTAGACATGTCTTTGAATTTGGGGGGTCTTTTCATTGTGCAACTTGGGACATTCGCCGAAAAGGTGGGTGTGAAGATTATTTTCCAAATTTAAACTATCAACCGATTTGTGGTTAGAAACTAACAATAGTAATTACCAGTTAAGAGTGTCAAGACGTCAAGACTATGAATTTTGAAAGCGGTTATCAAGGGTTAAAAACAAGCGCGGATCCCCAACGATGGTCTGCTCAAAAAGAAGTCCTAACCGATGAAAAATTGGTGATCGAAGGACATCCGGTTATGGAACGTTGGGAAACCCCTTATATGGGGGCTTTTGCGGCGTTAGTCACTCGCCATGGTGGTCGGATCTTAGAATGTGGCTTTGGCTTGGGAATATCGGCTCATGCTATTCAGTCTTATGCTCCAGAAGAACATGTGATTATAGAAGCCAATGACGATGTTTTTAAACGATTGATTGATTTCCAAAACAGTGCAGTTAATAAAGTAACCCCTATCTTGGGCTTAGCATGTGATGTATTAGAATCATTTAGTGATCAATCATTTGATGGTATTTTCTATGATACTTATCCTTTGAATGCAGATGAACAACACACCCACCAATTTCCATTTATCAAAAAGGTTTATCCCCTGCTTAAGAAGGGTGGAATTTTAAGCTATTGTAATTTGACGTCAACAGGAGTTCTCAAGAATAGATACGATTCCTGGGAAGCTCTTTTCAATGAAACTCAAGTTCCTTATCTTATTGAAGCAGGTGTTCCAGAAAAGGATATTAAAGGTATCATCATCTTCAAAGTTTATCCACCTACTGATTGCTTATACTTTCAACATAAGACAGCCATGATTCCGATTATTGTAAAAGAGTAAGTGTAAGCATTCAGCAGTCAGCAGTCAGCCGTCAGCTAATTTGATTCAAAAGCACCTCAAGTAGCGTGGCACAGGCTTCTAGCCTGTGAGGTAACCCATAAGCTGATGGCTGATAGCTGACTATTTACGTGAAGCCTGGTTTTCAAGCCTCTTCCCGTAACTTATCCAAAACACTGCGGTCTTCTAAAGTGGACGTATCTCCAGCAACCTCTTGACCTGCAGCTAGCGATCGCAATAGCCGTCGCATAATCTTTCCGGAACGAGTCTTGGGCAAAGCATCAGTAAAGCGAATGTCACCAGGACGTGCGATCGCACCAATTTCTTTGACCACGTGCTGCTTTAGTTCTTGCTTGAGTTCGTCACTAGCGCTATAAGTCCCTTCTAAGGTCACAAAGGCAAAGACATCTTCCCCTTTTACCTCATCAGGTTTACCGACTACGGCGGCTTCAGCTACAGAAGGATGAGAAACCAGTGCTGACTCCACTTCCATGGTTCCTAAGCGGTGACCAGAGATATTCAACACATCATCGACACGACCCATAACCCAGAAATAGCCATTGGAGTCTTTTCTGGCACCATCTCCAGCAAAATAGAAGTATTGGCCATCTTTTGGTTGAATGTGTTCCCAATAGGTGCGGCGGAAACGGTCATCATCCCCATAGACAGTACGGATCATACTTGGCCAAGGATGTTTGATCACTAAATAACCACCGTCATTCTCTCCAACTGGATTGCCGTCTAAATCTACAATATCAGCAATAATGCCTGGGAAGGGGAAGGTAGCGGAACCGGGTTTAGTGGGAGTAGCACCGGGTAAGGGGGTGAGCATGAAGCCACCGGTTTCAGTTTGCCACCAAGTATCGACAATGGGACAACGTTCTCCTCCAATCACCCGATGGTACCACATCCAGGCTTCTGGGTTAATCGGTTCACCCACAGTTCCTAGGATACGTAGGGACGATAAATCACGGGCGTTGGGATGCTGGTCTCCCATCTTAATAAAGGCACGAATAGCAGTGGGAGCAGTGTAGAAGATAGTGACTCCATATTTTTCTACTACATCCCACAAGCAACCGGGATTGGAAGGACGGGGAGCCCCTTCGTACATGAGGCTAGTAGCACCATTGGACAATGGACCATAGACAATGTAACTGTGTCCGGTAATCCAGCCGACATCAGCAGTACACCAGTAGACATCGGTCTCTTTGAGGTCAAAGGTCCACTTGGTAGTCATGTGGGTGTAGAGGTTATAGCCACCAGTAGTGTGAACAACCCCTTTCGGTTTACCTGTGGTACCGCTAGTGTAGAGAATGAAGAGCATATCTTCACTATCCATGGGTTCCGCTGGACAATCCGCAGATGCTCCCGGTTGCAAGTCATGCCACCAGTGGTCTCGTTCTGGTTCCATGTCAATCCCTTGCTTGGTGCGTTCTACCACTAGGACGTTTTCTACTGTAGGTGCGCCATTATTCTCTAAGGCTTTATCAACTTGGATCTTGAGAGGAACAATCTTGTCTTTGCGCCAGCCCCCATCAGCAGTAATTACTAATTTAGCTTGAGCATCTACCAGTCGGTCTTTGAGGGCTTCAGCACTAAAGCCACCAAAAACAACCGTGTGGGGAGCACCAATTCTAGCACAGGCCAGCATGGCAATAGCAGCTTCGGGAATCATGGGCATATAAATGCCAACGCGATCGCCTTTTTTCACTCCCAGTTGTTTGATCACATTTGCCATCTGGCAAACTTCCCGGTGTAACTGGGCATAGGTTAGGGTGCGGGAGTCTCCCGGTTCCCCTTCCCAAATCAGGGCAGCTTTATTCCGACGCCAGGTAGTGAGGTGTCTGTCAAGACAGTTGTAAGAAATATTAATCTTCCCACCAACAAACCACTTGGCAAAGGGAGGTTGCCAATCTAATACGGTATCCCACTTTTGAAACCAGTCTAGTTCTTGTTCGGCAAGCTGGGCCCAAAACCCTTCGGGGTCAGCTTTGGCTTGTTCATAAAGTTGCTGATACTCCGCCATGCTCTTAATCTGGGCATTCTCGGCAAAGTCAGCTGGTGGCGGGAACAGCCGTTCTTCTTGAAGGATTGATTCTATAGTCGGTTGTGACATAGTTATAGTAAATTACTTAGATCTAAGTAGGTAGTCTAGACCTAGCCAAGGTTAAGTCTAATCAAACCATACTTAACAGGTTACCCAGTTGGGCAGATTGTTGGATTTCTTTAATTTCTGGTTTGTTACTACTCCTCCTTACTCCCTGCTTCCTGCTCCCTCAAACCAACTGCTAGTAAGTACCTCACCCAATTTCAAACTGCTGTAGTTATGTCAAGAAAAGTTGAAGTTGTTCCCCATGACCCGAAGTGGCCAGATGAATTTGAGCGTGAATCCAAGCAGATTGCTCTTGCCGTCGGCGACAACTTAGTTGCTGTACACCATATTGGGAGTACATCTATTCCAGAACTAGACGCTAAACCGATTATTGATATTTTGGTTGAGGTCAAAGACATTACCAAAGTAGATGAAAATAGTTCAGGGATGGACACAATAGGCTATGAAGGAATGGGTGAATACGGCATACCAGGTCGTCGTTATTTCCGCAAACATAATCAAATAGGAATCAGAACACATCATGTTCATATGTTTGAGCTTAATTCGCTACAGGTAGAGCGTCACTTAGCCTTTCGAGATTATATGATTGCCCATCCTAAGGATGCCCATAAATACGGTGAAATTAAGCGAAAACTTGCTAATAAATATCCAGACAATATTGAATCGTATATGGATGGAAAAGATTGGTTCATCAAAGAGATGGATCGAAAAGCAGCAGAGTGGCGTAGAGAATTAAGAATTAAGAATTAAGAATTGAGAATTAAGAATTGAGAATTAAGAATTAAGAATTAAGAATTAAGAATTGGGAATTTAGAATTCTGGCTTCTGGCTTCTGGCTTCTGGCTTCTGCCTTCTGCCTTCACCATTCTGCCTTCACCATTTTTAATTCTACATTCTTCATTCTACATTATAAATTCTTCATTCTACATTATAAATTCTTCATTCTACATTATAAATTCTTTATTCTTCATTATAAATTCTTCATTATAAATTCTTCATTATAAATTCTTCATTCTTCATTATAAATTCTTCATTATAAATTCTTCATTATAAATTCTTCATTATAAATTCTTCATTCTGACCTCCTTCGATAACAATCGCTCCAATAACGGTTTAGGAATTGTCTCAAAATCCTCCAACAAGAAATCCATAATCGCCAGATGGCGCAAGTGACCAGGAGTCGGAGGGTAACAGCGACGACTGGTGTTAAACCAGTGCGATCGCCTATCTTGTCGGGTGCGTTAACCAAGTGCGATCGCTTATCTTGTCAGGTGTGTTCGCGTAGCGTGGCCATAGGCCAATCGCTTATCCTAGGGTTAACACTCCCATAGGAAAATCTACAACTAAACGCTTTGTTCGTAACCACAAAACACCTAAAAGACTATTTACCAGTTCATCTCCTCCTAACACTTCAACCGTAAACTCCTCTTCCTCAATAACCACCTTTCCCTCATATAAATTAAACCGTGCTTCTCCCTGGGCTGTTTGCATATCCTGTGGTTCATTATTACGCACCCACCCTAAACTCTCAGCATCTTGATTATCAATAGCTAACCAACCTGTAAACCCTGTATCTAACAGTGCCATAACGGGAAAAACCTCCCCATCAGCAGACATCAAGCCAATTTCAAAAAATAACTCCCCTCGACTATTAAATTCACCTTGGATCATATTCTGCCACAAGTTCCCGTTTCATTAATTTGCATAATAATACACTTTTTACCTGGATGTTTAGAACGGGATTTGGAAAGTGCTACCTTTTTATCTTCATCGATAAAATACTCCCCACTATCAGGTTCAATAATAATAAACCAATCATAATGCTCTTGAATCAATTCTGGTTGTACTCGCTCAAAGACCTCTCGACAACGCTTATAAAACACTGCATCTTCTGCTTTAATTCTGGCTTTTTCTTCAGGAGACAGTCGTTTCTCCGGAAAAACCCGTCCTCGCCTTACAGTGTGATGGGAAGATGATGGTGTCATTTTAGTTATACAAAACGCTGTAGATAGGTTTATAATAACAAGAATATCCCCCCTCAGGTTATTTATCCCTTTCTTGCTAAGAAAGGGATAAGGGGTGACTTGTTCAAAATCTTATATAAGGCCCCATAAACTAGCCAATTATTCGAGCATAGATGATCAGCTTTCTGAATAGCTTCAGCCGCTCCCTGATTTTCACCCCTGTCAAACAAACACCGGGCATAATAACACCAGCCATTAGGATTATTTGCGTACTCCTCAGTTACTTTCCATCATTCTATTAATCAGCAATGCCTTCCCTTTTGCCTCTTGCCTCTTGCCTCTTGCCTTTGGGAGTATGTTCACAACCCAGATACAAACGCGCTTATATACCTTATGATTGGAATTGTGATTATCTCCCACAGTGCTAAGCTAGCCGCTGGGGTCAAGGAATTAGCTCAACAGATGGTTCAGACATCGGTACCGATTGCGATCGCAGCTGGTATGGATGACCCAGAAAATCCCTTTGGTACCGATGTGCTGCAAGTCCAAGCTGCCATTGAGTCTGTTTACTCCGATGCTGGGGTAGTGGTATTGATGGATCTAGGCAGTGCCGTGCTGAGTGCGGAAATGGCACTGGAGTTTCTGGATGAAGAGCAGAAACCCAAGGTAAGATTGTGCGAAGCGCCATTAGTGGAAGGTGCGATCGCAGCGGTTGTCCAAGCTGCGGCTGGTGCTGATATCGACCAAGTTATTGCTGAAGCTAGATCAGCCTTAACTGCTAAAGCCTCTCAGTTATCAGTTGTTGATAGTACACAACTTACCCATTGCCCCCTAAATCCCCCAAACTTGGGGGACTTTGAGAATAGTGCCCCCCAGATTTGGGGGGTTAGGGGGGCAAAACCAACTAAACTTCCTAAGTCCTATAGTACTGATAGTACTGAGAATAAATCAACCTCCAATTTTAAAGAGTCTACAATCCCAGCTTCTACAACCAAAGAAATCCATCTTACTGTCCAGAATCAACAGGGAATTCATGCTCGTCCTGCTGCTCAATTTGTTACTACAGCTAATCGGTTTAACTGTGAAATAACCCTACAAAATATCACCAAAACTAGCAATATAGTTAATGGAAAAAGCATTAATAATGTGATGCTTTTAGGTATCCAACAGGGAGATGAAATAGTCATCAAAGCAGTAGGAGAAGATTCCGAATTAGCCTTGATAGCGTTGCAGCAGCTAGTAGATAACAATTTTGGCGAAAAACTAGATAAACCAAAAGAAGACATCAACCAAGACTCTAACCCTTCCAGTAACCGATCCCTTGACCCTTCATCCGTCACACTTGATAGGTTAGTTGGAATTCCCGCTGCTGCTGGGATTGCTATCGGAGCGGTTATTGTCTACCAACCCAAACTTCCAGACATTATTGAAGAGCAAACAGATAATCCTCAAGCGGAGTGGGAAACCCTACAACTTGCTATTAAAACAGCACAACAGCAACTTCAACACCTGATCAATACTGTTACTAACGATCAGGCAGATATTTTTCAGGCTCACTTGCTCTACTTAGAAGATCCAGCCCTAGTTAATAGAGCTTATCAGATTATAGTTGACCAGCATCTATCAGCAGGGGCGGCTTGGAAAACTGTGATCGATGAAACCGTAGCAAATTACCAAACTCTGGAAGACTCCTACATGCAAGCTCGGGGAAATGATGTGATCGATGTCGGCTGGCGAGTGTTGCGATTACTGACGAATAGGAAAGAAACCTGTCTAGATCAGGACTTACGCAAATGCCCCCTAAATCCCCCAATTCTGGGGGACTTTGACATCATTACCCCTCCCGGTGCGCTTTCCGTTGGCGAATTAAATTCGCCACGGGTCGCACCGAAAAATTGGGGGGCAGGGGGGCAAAACCAACTAAACTTCGTAAGTCCTATAGAGTTTACTGAGCCTGGTATTCTGGTTGCTGCTGATTTAACCCCCTCTGAGGTCGCGCAACTAAATCCGATCCAAGTCCTAGGTATCTGTTGCGCTAGTGGAAGTGCTACAGCCCATAGTGCCCTGATCGCCAATATGCTCGGTATACCGATGGTGGTTGGTGTTGGTCAGGATCTGTTGTCGTTGCCAGCTGGTACGGAGTTGGCCATGGATGGGACAACCGGTCAAATTTGGGTAGAGCCTTCTGAGGAACAAAAGCAAGAATTACAGCTACAGAGCAACAGTAAGGATGAATTACCTAGGGAGGTCATTACTCAAGATGGACACACAATTCCCTTGATGGCAAATGTTTTGGGAGAGGCTGATGCTAAATTGGCTCTCGATTGTGGTGCTCAAGGGATAGGTTTACTTAGGACCGAGTTTCTTTATCTGGAACGCTTAACTATTCCGATGGAAGAAGAGCAGTTGGCAACCTATCAAGCCATTGCGGAAATTATGGGTACCCATCCCCTAACGATTCGTACTTTAGATATTGGCGGTGACAAGCCCATTCCCTTCCTGAATCTAGCTTCCTCTGATGCTCCCTCTGCTCCGCACACCCCAGAGCCTAACCCTTTCCTAGGATGGCGGGGAATTCGTCAGAGTTTGGATTGTCCAGAGATGCTCAAAATCCAACTGCGGGCGATTCTACGAGGGAGTTATGGACACAACATTAAGGTGATGTTTCCCATGGTTTCCTCAGTACAAGAGGTACGGGCTGCTAAGGAAATCCTAGCAGAGGCTAAAGCCGAGTTGCGCCAAGAAGGGTATAGTTTTAATGAACAGATGCCAGTGGGGATTATGGTAGAAGTCCCGGCAGCAGTAACCATGGCTGATCAGTTAGCGGCTGAAGTGGACTTTTTCAGCATTGGTACTAATGATTTGAGTCAATATGTAATGGCCGCTGACCGTACTAATCCCAAGGTGGCGAAGCTAGCTGATGCCCTTGAACCGGCTGTGCTACGGATGATTCACCAAACGGTAAGCGTTGCTCATCAAGCAGGGATTACAGTTAGTGTCTGTGGTCAGTTGGCATCGAATCCAGTAGGGATACCGATTTTATTAGGGTTAGGGGTGGATGAGTTGAGTGTGAATCCACCTGCGATCGCTACTGTGATTTCAGTTATTACACAGTTGAGTATCAACCAGGCCGAGATGCTTGCTGGTGAAGCGTTGCAGCTAGATTCGGCTCTTGCGGTTAGACAATAATATATTAGACTTCTTGCAGAAGTCGGGAACAGGGAACAGGGAACAGGGAACAGTGGACAAGAATTGACGTGAACACTATCAGAAAAGTACTTTTGCCAGGTCGGTTTGAGTCTTGGCAGGAGTGATACAGCGCTACGGGCAAGGCAAAAGGCAAAAGGCAACAGGCAACAGGCAACAGGCAACAGGCAACAGGCAAAAAAAAAGAGAGCCGTGTTACTGACTCTCTCGATCATCAGGGTGCATCTTATATTTCAAATATACCTGAGTAAATGAGGGGTGTCACCCCTCATTGCAAAAATCAGCCAAATGGCTTAATTGGTAAGTTGTTACTGGTATGCTGATCTGCCTGACAAGATGGGGATTGAGATTGGAACAGTTAAACTTAGGAAGCACTACCAAACCCAGACCTATGTTCGAGCAACAACCACAAGGACTACAGCAGAAGGTCAAACTTTTGGCATTGGAATCAATTCGCCAAGATAATCCATCTCAATGGTTTGACGTTTTATATTCCGAAGCGAATGGGGATTCGGGGCAAATACCTTGGGCGCGTAATACACCCCATCCCTATCTACAGGATTGGTTAGAGCATAATACACCCCAAGGGTCGGGTCGCTCTGCCCTAGTAGTTGGTTGTGGGTTAGGGGATGATGCGGAAGCGTTGGCGCAGCAGGGTTTCCAAGTAACTGCCTTTGATATTTCCCCGACTGCGATCGCATGGTGCCAAAACCGATTTCCCGATTCCCAGGTCAAGTACCAAGTGGCGGATTTATTCGCCTTAGATCCAGCATGGCATCACAAATTTGATTTTGTCTTTGAATGCCGTAATATCCAAGCCTTACCCCTGAAGGTCCGGTCAACTGTTATGAATGCGATCGCATCCTTAGTTGCCCCAGGAGGAACCCTCTTAGTAATTACTCGGTTTCGGGATAGCGACACTGAACCAGATGGTCCCCCTTGGCCGTTGTCGGATACAGAACTAGCTTACTTTCAGGAATTGGGCTTAGTCGAAATTCATCGTGATACTGTCCCAGAATCAGAGGATGATCCGATTCAACGGTTACGCATTCAATATACTCGTCATGGTTCGTAAACGCTTAATTATTGAAATGGGAATGGGAGTAGACCAACACGGTCAAGACCCAACCGTAGCAGCAGCAAGAGCTGTACGCAACGCTATTGCTCACAATGCCTTGCCTGGTGTTTGGGAAGTAGCTGGTTTAGAGCATCCCAATCAAATGATAGTTGAAGTTCAAGTCGCCGTGCCTTACCCAGAGCAAGTCCGGGAAGATGAAGTACTGGCTGTACTCCCTTTCGGTCAGAAAACTCTATCCCTTGAGTCCGGTGGAATGGTAGTTCAAGGCAGGGCGATTCCAGAACTTAATGATAAAAATGATGAGATGCTGATTGCTGTTGCAGCGGTTACTGTTTTAGTCGATAGTGATTAGCTAAGCTATCAGCTTAAGCGCTACGCGCACGCTACGCGAACAGCTATCAGCTATCAGCTATCAGCTATCAGCTATCAGCTATCAGCTATCAGTTATCAGCTATCAGTTATCAGCTATCAGCTATCAGCTATCAGCTATCAGCTATCAGCATACGGCGGTTTGCATAACGATCAGGTCAGGATTGTTTTACCTGATCCGAAGTTCCCTCTTCTCTCTTCCCTGTTCCCTGTTCCCTGTTCCCTAAAATCCAGAAATTTGTACCTAACTGAATTGCAAACCGCTGTATGCTTACATTCACCAACCCCTGTCGATCAAGTCACCAATAAAACTTCAATAAAGCGATTCCAGGTCATCGCTTCTCCATTCATGCGACCATATAAAAAGTTCACTTCCTGTACACTAAGGGGTGATTCACCTACACTAACAAAAGCTAAATTCATTTCATCGATACTGATAGCATCATCCTGATTAGCATCAATTGGTATAAAATAAGTGATGAAGTCCTGATAGTGAGACATCAATCGTTGCTGACGCAATAACAATTCACCAAACTCACCTAGTAAAAGCCTTGGTAATTTCCGGCAAAACTCGGAAGTTATTTAGCTAGGTTGCAGGCTAAGGATTAGTTTCCTACGTTGTTTTAGTCATGATACCTGGGAGTGACCTCCAGCTTCCAGCTCTATCGTCAACTATTAAGTTGAAGGCAAAATGTGTGGTTGACACGACAAGCTATTACAACATTGCCGTTCGCGCAAGCGTGTGCGAAGCACTCGGAAAACATAACCGATTTGAGATGCACTAAAAATGCAAAATTACGTATTTGTTATTGACACGAACAAACAACCATTAAATCCTGTCCACCCAAAGAAAGCTCGCCGCTTGCTAGACAGAGGAAAAGCTGCTGTTTTTAGAATGTATCCATTTACGATCATCCTTAAGACTGCGATTCGGCAAAGCCGACGCTGCGCGAACGCGAATCCGACTATCTCATTCTGTCAAATCAAAATAGATCCGGGAAGTAAAACCACTGGGTTTGCCTTAGTTCAAGACGATCAAGTTGTTTGGGCTATGGAACTAGAGCACAGGGGAGGATTAATAAAGAAAAAACTAGAATCCAGAAGTGCCGTTAGGCGTGGAAGACGTAATCGCAATACCCGCTATAGAAAACCAAGGTTTCTTAATCGCAGACGTCCGAAGGGTTGGATTGCTCCTAGCTTGGAGCACAGGGTCTTGACCACTGAAACCTGGGTGAAACGACTGATCAAGTTCTGTCCAGTCAATCAGATCTGGATTGAAAGAGTTAAGTTTGATACCCAAAAAATGCAGAACCCTGAGATTAGTGGTATTGAGTACCAACAAGGGGAATTAGCTGGCTACGAAGTTAGAGAATATTTGTTATAAAAATGGGGAAGGGAATGTAGTTACTGTGGCCAAGAAAATGTCCCTTTACAGATAGAGCATATTTCCCCAAAGTCTAAAGGTGGAAGCGACCGAATTGGGAATCTTTGTCTGGCCTGTGAAAAATGCAATCAACGCAAAGGAAATAAACCCGTAGAGGAGTTTCTGAAAAAGAAGCCAAGTCTACTTCAAAAAATCAAAAACAAGGCAAAACAACCATTAAGGGATGCAGCAGCGGTAAATGCGACTCGGAACAAGATAGTGAAGGTACTTAAAGAAATAAAACCTGTAGTCACTGGCACGGGTGCTCAGACAAAATATAACCGAAATAGGTTGGGACTACCTAAGCAGCATTGGATTGATGCCGCTTGTGTTGGAGATATCAAAACTTTGGTGTTAAAGACATCTCAACCACTGTTGGTTACCTGCAAAGGACAAGGAGGAAGGCAGAAAGCTGCACTGAACAAATATGGCTACCCCATTAGGTACAACCCGTTGAAGCCTATTAAGGGGTGGTCCAGTGGCGATATAGCTAAAAACCTTTTGACGGGGGAGTTTGGAAGAGTTAACCCCAGGAGTAAAGGTAACTCCTTTAATTACACAGTTCCCGGAAAAAAGGCGATAAACTTGCACCTCAAGAATTTACTCAGAGTTCACAGAAAGGACGGTTATACTTATGGCTTTTGCCGATGATTGCCGAAAACTGCCTGGGAGTAGTCCTCCTATTACGTCCAGCCGAGATGGTGTCAGAACGGATACCTACTATTAGCGCCGCCAGGGTACCGAATACTCCCCCCAATAATCCCACAGCTGCCCCAATCGGTGTACACCAGGCAACTGCGGCCAAGACCAGCACCCCAGCCACAAACTTGTCCATTAAAAACACCTGCCCAAACCCAATCGGCACCGAGGTGGCAAATTGCGACCAATTGATCGCTTCCAACATAGGTGGGGGAGTGGGCGTGGGCCCCAAGCTATAAACTGCTTGAGGCATCGAGAGGGCAATCACCAGAAATAACAGCGTTGCCGCAATAAAGGGCAAGGTTAGGGGGGGAAATTTCAGCTTGCTGGCAAACCAGACTCCGACGGTCTTGATCAGCAGAGTGGTAAGAGCAGAAAAGATGATAGCAGCGATGATCCAGAGGGGATTCCAGTTACCATTCCCGGATGCCCCAAACGTAGCAAGTGCTGCTCCGACTAAAATCCCGTTATAGCCAAAAATACCGTTGCGAAGACTATCGCGATTAAGATCAAGGAAGATGGCAGTTACGGTTGAAGCCACCACACCCACTACACTCATCACCCCTACCCAAGGTGACTCAATAAACAGTGCTATCAGAATCAATAAGCCACTGAGGGGGTTGTTGACAAAGATCACCTGGCCAATGCCACGCAAGTTGTAATTCAAAAAATCCCACAGAGGTTGATCGGCTAAGCGTTGATTGAGAGATGGCAATGTGCCTGCACCAGGTAGCAACCAGGGAAATAGCTTAGTCCGATGGGGTTTGAAAAGTACTAGGTTGGCAATTAGTTCATGGAGCGGTGAGGGGTCAGGGGTAGCTGGGGGAATAGAAGGTTTAATCATAGTTGAACAAGATAGCGGTTTTCAATATTAGGCTAAAAACCTCTATATTCATCTATATTCATTCTTATGCTTTCGGTGTTACTTCTAGGCGATTGGCAATGGCATCCACTACAGTTTCAAAAATGCCCAGGGAGTTTTCCACCATGGTGTTGAGGGTATCGAGCAGGGGATTAATTTCACAGATTTCCCAACAACACACCCGTGGATCTTTAACCAAGGTTTCGTTGAGCAGACAGGCTTCCTTGACAAAAATCCCATTTGGAGCTGGGGTTCCCGTTCCCATACAAATTGTCGAGTCCATACTATCGACGTCAAAGGTAACGTAAATCAGATCCACCCCTTCTAGCTTCTCTAAACACCGTTGGGCAACGACATCCGCACCCAAGGTACGAACGTGCTCACTGGTCATGTTTAGGATTTGGTGTGTTTCAATCAAGTGGTCTTCCGCCTCTTCCGTATCTCGTACCGCGACATACACCAAATCCTCAATGCTAAAATTCGCGCTATCTGCCAGCCCTAATTTTTGACACAGGTTCCAGAGTTTTACCGTGTCTGAGTCAAGCTCATTGATTTGCTTGGCCAGATTATCAGTGGCAGTCGCCATCGCCACAGGCATCCCATGCATATTTCCCGATGGAGTCGTATAGGGAGAGTGAATATCAGCATGGGCATCAATCCAAACCACTCCCAGGCGATGATTCGGAAAGGCTTTTTTGATTCCGGCGATTATCCCTGCTGCCGTTGAATGATCGCCACCGAGTACCACTGGAAACAGCCCCTCCTTTAGGGTTTGGGCGACTACATCGGTGGTTCGGCTCAGCACTTGGTATAGCTTGTGAATATACTTGGCGTACTGATGTTTGTGTCCCAGAGCATCTGCCCAATTTTCTGTTTGTACTCGTAAACTATCCAGACTCAACACACCATTGTGAGCATGCATCCGTGCCGCCTGTTTTTGGATGGCAGCTTCTCTCAAAGCAGCAGTTCCCATGGATTGACCGCGCGTTCCCGCTCCTAATTCCGAATCAACTTCAATCAGCGCAATTGAGGAAAATTTTTCGACTTTTTGGTACTGAAGTAAAATCTTTTTGAAACTGCGTAAGCCTGCGATCGAAATCTTCAGAGCCGATTCATAAGTCTGAGTGGCAATAAACTCTTCAAAATCAATTTCGCCATCTCCATTTAAATCAGCTTTTCTCACCAAGGCAGCAATTTATGAATCAGTTACGGTCGTGTTGAAGCAACGGATAATCTGGGTGAATTCGTCAATCGATAACTTGCCACTACCATCAACATCAATCAGTTCAAACACCTGTCGTAGATCAGCCCTAATATCGAGATCTTGGCGGTTTACCATCCACTCCATAAAGGCCTCCCGTGTCACAACATCATCTTTGTTGAGCAGATTGAAAAGATTGGTTCGGTCTTGAAGGGAAATGCCTTGTCCCAGAATCTCTAGAGCATCGATGATCTCCTGACGACTGATGAATCCATCACCATTGGCATCAAACAACTGGAAGACCTGGTCAAATTCTGCATATCGTTGAGATGACATTGGTTTGGTTATGGTCATGGTTGAATCTCCTCATCTGTTACCCTATTGTGGAAAATTCGGATCGGGATTATACTACCATTTGGGTTGAACCATGGCATCATTATTGCTTAAAGGTTGTATGAACAGGGCATGACTGAACTAGGGATATAGTTTTTTTGCGATCGCACTCCTGAAATATAGTGCTATAGCGCAGGGCTATATTTCCAAGCCAAAACAAATTGTAGTTTCAACAAAAGGGCGTTGAATCATTAAGCAATGCTTATTTATCTCGTTGTGGGAGTGAGAATAGGCATTGCTTTAGACTTTTGATAGATAGAAGATCGGGCAACAGATGAGTAACGGGTGTAAGGGATGGCAGTATTGGTAGAAGGGGAAGTTGGGGCAATTACCCATCACCAATTACCCATGACCCATTACCACTGATATCAATCATGAAAAAATTAATCAACCATCCCGATAATGTTGTCAGAGAAAGCCTAGAAGGCATGGCTGTAGCCCATCCTGACCTGCTCAAAATTAATCTTGACCCCCCCTTGATCTACCGTGCTGATGCTCCAATATTAAATAAAGTAGCGATTATTTCCGGTGGTGGTAGTGGTCATGAACCCTTGCACGGGGGCTTTGTGGGTGCCGGAATGTTAGATGCCGCCTGTCCCGGTGAAGTGTTTACCTCTCCCACCCCCGACCAAATGCTAGAAGCTGCCAAAATAGTCAACAGTGGTGCAGGGGTTCTTAATATTGTCAAAAACTATAGCGGTGACGTCATGAATTTTGAGTTAGCTGCGGAATTAGCTATCTCAGAAGGCATCCGAGTGCTCAATATCCTAATTGATGATGATGTAGCGGTTAAAGATAGCCTCTATACTCAAGGCAGGCGCGGGGTAGGGACGACATTATTAGCCGAGAAAATCTGTGGCGCTGCTGCTGCTGCTGGTTATGACCTCAAACAACTGGCTAATCTCTGTCGCCAGGTTAATGGTAATGGACGCAGCATGGGTATGGCATTGACATCCTGCACCCCTCCTGCTAAGGGGAGTCCCATGTTTGACTTGGGGGAAGCAGAAATAGAA
Organism: Moorena sp. SIO3I8; assembly: GCF_010692325.1. Taxonomy (GTDB): domain Bacteria; phylum Cyanobacteriota; class Cyanobacteriia; order Cyanobacteriales; family Coleofasciculaceae; genus Moorena. The sequence goes on from NZ_JAAHHW010000026.1 coordinate 34,723, forward strand.
TTTGGGATTGGCATTCACGGGGAACCGGGAAGAAAACGAATCTGCCTCAAATCAGCAGATGAGATAACTGAAATGCTAGCGCTATCGATTCTTGAAGATTCTGCCTATAGCCGCAAAGTGCGAGAGTGGGATGAAGATAAAGCAGAATGGACAGAGTTAGAAATAACTGACCCCCCTTTTCAGAAAAGCGATCGCATTCTGGCATTCGTGAATAGCATGGGTGGTACTCCCCTGTCGGAACTGTACATTGTGTATCGCAAATTAGCCCAAATCTGTGAACAAAAGGGACTAGAAATCGTGCGTAGTCTGATTGGTCCTTATATTACCTCTCTAGAAATGCAAGGCTGCTCGATTACCCTACTCAAAATGAACGATGAGCTAATTAAATTCTGGGATGCACCAGTCAAGACACCAGCCCTGCGTTGGGGACTATGATTAATATGATATCTGGGAGCATCAGTATCGTAAAGCTTAGCTAATTGCTAATTGCTCATTGCTACCCTGAGGCTCTCACCCCCTGACCCACTATGCCACTATGGTAACGATAACTAAACATCAAATTCTACAGTGGTTACAAGCAGTCGCTACTGTACTAGAACAAAACAAGGACTATCTAACCGAACTTGATGCTGCTATTGGTGATGCTGACCACGGTATCAATATGAATCGTGGCTTTCAAAAGGTGATCACTCAGCTTCCTAAAGTGGCAGATAAAGACATTGGCAGTATTCTCAAAACCGTCAGCATGACTCTAATTTCCAGTGTCGGAGGTGCCAGTGGACCACTTTATGGCACCCTGTTCTTGCGCTCAAGTGCAGCAGTAGCAGGAAAGCAAGAACTGACAAAAGAGGATATGGTCAAACTATTCCAAGCAGCAGTGGAGGGAGTCGTCCAGCGAGGCAAAGCCAACTTGGGAGATAAGACCATGTTAGATGCTCTATCACCCGCAGCCAATGCCTTTGCACAAGCTGTAGATCAAGGAGACAGTATGCTAGAAGCCTTGCAACAGGCCGTCAACGCAGCAGAAGAAGGGATGAAAAATACTATTCCGTTGGTGGCTAAGAAGGGACGAGCCAGTTATTTAGGGGAGCGCAGTGCTGGACATCAAGACCCTGGTGCTACTTCAGCCTATTTGATTTTCCAGACACTGCTAGAAACGGGTAATACAGGGAGTAGGGAATAGGGAGTAGGGAGTAGGGAGTAGGGAGTAGGGAATAGGGAGTAGGGAGTAGGGAGTAGGGAGTAGGGAGTAGGGAGTAGGGAGTAGGGAATAGGGAGTAGGGAGTAGGGAGTAGGAAATAGGGAGTAGGGAGTAGGGAGTAGGGGTAAGAAAATTGACTTTACCTCATAAGTAGGAGAAACGCTCTAGTCAACTTTTAACTTTAGTAACTTATTAATAATTTAAGCGATCGCATCTTATTGAAGGTCAACCTACCCTACGGGAACGCCAAAGGCGAACAACCTTCAACCTACCCTACGGGAACGCCAAAGGCGAACAACCTTCAACCTTCAACCTACCCTACGGGAACGCCAAGGGCGAACAACCTTCAACCTTCAACCTACCCTACGGGAACGCCAAGGGCGAACAACCCTCCCTCAACCGACCCTAGGGGAACGCCAAGGGCGAACAGCCCTCAACCAAATTTGATAATCATGGCTTGCACCAGCTGAATAATTTCAAAGGTCACGAAGACGCTGAGAATAATTGTCACCAATTTATTCAGTATCGGTATGTTGCCATACCCAAACCAAGAAGCAACAAACTTGATTAACACCATACAAATGGCGCTAATGATTAAAAATTGCAGGAGTGCCATAGTTTTATTCCCTGATTAACACGAAACAAGTCAGTAATTTAGTGTATGCCCTATTCAATAAGGATTACCCGAATTACAAGGAAAATTTTATAAAAATCTGAGGCAATCAATCAAAATTAACCCTATTGTGATCCGTAGTATATTCCCCTACCATTGGTACCAATAAAAACAAGTCCAAACTCCTGCTTACTCGCCTCCATCACACTAGGTATATTGCCAATTGGTCGGGAGCGATCGCCCATCCGTCTCCACGTGCGTCCCATGTCAAGGGACTGGAATATTCCTGGTTCTTCAGCACTGCTTTTGGCTGAGCTTGCTAAGCTTCCTCTAGCTTCCCGATTCCTAACCCCATTTTCGAGATTGGGAAAATTTCCATCAATATTGCCATAAATATATAGTGCTGGAGTGTCGCTGCCCTGGGGTGCTTTACCAAAAGCAAATAGGTGAGCTCTGGTTACTGAAGGCAGCTTCACGAATGACTTACCGCCATCGGTAGAGCGATAAAAACCCTTGCGGTCTAGACTCAGCCAAATTTCGCCCTTAACCCCTGGCACCGTTTTCAGGGAATGCCAACCTTCATTGCGAAGTGAATCATTCACAATTTGAAAGGATGAGCCGCCATCATTGGAACGATAGACTTTGCCTTTGGCATAGTAATAAAACGTATTGCCATCTACAGGGTCTGCCGCTAAAGATTGAGACCAATTCCATGGACCACCGGGACCATTGGGTAATCCTGAAACCTTTTGCCAGGTCAGCCCTCCATCCGTAGTGCGCAGGGGCTGACCTTGACTAACTGTCACAACAAATAAATTAGGGTTAGTAGCAGACATAGCGACCCGCATTGGCATCGTATTGTCTGGAAATGAAGCAAACTGTTGCCATGTCAGACCACCATCGGTGGAAGTGGCTCCAGTATAGGTTGAATTCCAGCGGTTACCACCAACCCGAACCATCTGCAAGGGTTTAGTTTCACAGTAAGCAATACTATAGGTATCCTGGAATGACTTACCAGGTTCCCCCAGACCAAGTCGTTGAGACGGGTAAGTATCTAATCCTTGGTTATGGTAGAAACCATCCACATCCGCCACCCCACTTACCAGTATCGGACCACGGGGTGGTGAAACCAGAGTGAACGGAACCACTTCCTCGTGTCCAGCGGCATAGTTAGTCCAAACAACGGGATTAGCATTAAGATCATCTGTCCGCCATACACCGTACCAATCCGTAAACCAAACTCTTCCCGGTACTTTCGGGTCAAACTCCATAGCTGCCATATGATTGGCAAAAAATATCTTCGGCCACCAGGGAATAGTGTTGTTAGTAGAAGTCAGCTGCTGTTTCCAGGTAGCGCCGCCATCCAGGGAACGGTAGAATTTAGTTTTTTGTGTGCGGTTTAGGGCAACTAAGATATCCTCACGATTAGCAGGATTCACACTGAGCGTACCAAAAATGCGATTAGATCCCCCTGGTTTCATGGTTTTCCAGACACCATTGGCATACTTGTGGACTCCAGGATTACTGGTACTGGTGACGTAGAGGATATTCTTGTTTCCCACAGCCATGCGATTGACTGTTTTTGGGCTACCAGCTACCTGAGTCCAGCTGACCCCAGAGTCAGTAGATTTGTAGATGCCATCTCCATAGGGAGAAGCATACACTAAGCCCGGTACCTGTTTATCAAAGACAATAGCTGTAATACCAATTTTGTTATCTGGTTTACCTGCAAAAGAGGTGACGTTTTCCCAGGTTGCACCAGCATCCGATGATTTCCAGAGTCCATCTTCTCTAGAGCCGAAGAGGATAATATTGGAATTGAACGGATCAACGGCTAGTCTCTCTCCTAGCCATTTTTTCTTGTGGTTAGCCCCCATCTTGAGGTCTAGGTTCAACTTTGTCCAAGTTTGTCCTTTATCGGTAGATTTAAATAGTGTTCCTGGTTCAGCCCAGGGATATTTTCCAGCCGCAATATAGACAATAGTTGGATCATTGGGATCAACAGCCAGTGCTTCTCCTCCATAGTAATTACTCTGAGAGAGGGGAAAGTGTTCTGTCAGGGGAATCCAAAGTTGCTTCCCCTCATCCCAACGATAGAAGCCACCAACATCAGTCCGAATATAAACTAAGTCTTTCTCCAGTGGATGGAGGTAAACACCAGTGACATAACCACCACCTCCAATCGCTACATTAGTTGTTCCGAGGCGGATGTTGTTCTGGTATTTCCGAGAGCTAACTACCTCAGCGTGTCCTGAATTTACCTTAACGATATCAGTGACCAATACAATTGACCCGAGCATCATCAAACTAGTCAGGATCATCACTCCTAGAGTAACCCTTTGTCTAAACCAAGGGTTTGGTTGGGTAATAGCTCGAATCGGGTGATTGGCAATCCACTTAGCAAGGGTTAGCCCAATCGCAAAAATAAATAAGCCTAAAAGCACCCTGAGTGCGATCGCAAGCAAGTCAATCATAGAAATAATAGATCAGCAACTAGGACAAGACTTCCCCAGTAACTCTACTAGTAGAGTACTTTAATAACCAACCGTACTATTTATAGCGATTTATAGGGATTTATAGGATTTGTTACCCAGTTTTTCCTAAATCCTACACAATGCTCCTGTGTTTTATAGCTATTGCTAAGGCGTGGCCAAGAAATTCCAAGCAGAGTCTTCTTCACAGATTATTGTAAATTCCGTCTCACTGAGTGGAGCTAACCCCTCTAGCCAACTGTTAAGTTTAAAAATATTCAAACCACACTGGTTTACTAGCAAATTATACATCATACCTGGGGTTGTTTTATAATCAAACATGCCACTATGACCAAATTCAAAGACTAGGTAAGGCTTATGAGTTTTTAAGGTTCGGGTAGCACCTTTGAAAACCTGAAACTCTGCTCCTTCTACATCTACCTTAATGAAATTAACCTTGAAGTCAGCTTGAAGGATGTCATCAAGTTTTTGAGTTTTGATGGCAATGGATTCTGTTTGAGTATTGTTATAGCCCCAATAGCTGTAGTCTCTTTGTTTTAGACCACTGAGTGCTGGGGCATCAACAACATGCCAGAAGGTGCTTTCTCCCTCTAAATCACTCAAGGCAATTTGCCTAACATCAACCTTTGGGAATCGTTTTTGCAGCCGAGTAGCCAGCCGGGGCAGCGGCTCGAAAGCATAGTGCTCACCGAGGGGAGCCAGTTGGCATATTTTTGTCAACACACTCCCCATGTTGCCACCCACATCGATACAGTTTGAGGATTTGTCTAAAATCCGCTTCATAATCTGATAGACATAGGTGTCATCTTGCCGGCTGGTCAGGATCTTTTGGCTAGGAGGCTTGATCAAATCAACAATACTTCTTGCCACAGTCTCAAACGCTGTGCCAATCAATAACTCTTTCAGGTTATTTTTTATCGTTAAAGGTAGATTCATTGTTTAGCTGCGTATAAACCCTAACTTTTAATTTCTAGCCGAAAATAATGGGGGTTGAGGAGTTTTATAAACAAAGTTTTACACAAGCTTGACAAAGTGTTTGTAAAGCACCCTATCAAATACTAAGCTTGCTCCTGAGAAATTCGGCGCTTTTGTGAAGCTCCTGTGGTTTTTAAAGCCACAGCTTCCATGTGCTGGTAAATAGTTTTAGGTAAAAGTCGGAGCAAATAAGCAGCAGCCCCCGTCAACAGAGTACGAAGGGGTTCCTCTAGCAAAATACGCCAGTAAGTCGCTAAAGCCTTATTAAACAATTCTGTTGCCATCAAGCCTTCGTTGATGCTGAGTGCACGTCGAGCACCAAACCGTAAATAATAGGCGCGGGCTGGGTTTTCACATTCAGCAATTACCTCTGGAGCATAGGCACGTGTTTTCTCAATCACCTTTTCTAGAGAGTTTATATGCTTGAGTATACTAGCTGAATGCCCTTGTGAATGAATACGATATAAAGTCAGCGGCTCTGGCAAACCTTCCATGTGCCAATCAGTTTTAATCGCCATGCGCAGCCAACATTCCACGTCTTCGACATTGTGTAATTTAGGATCAAAATAAGCATCCTCCGCAGCCTGATCCTCTCGGTATCGAATTGCTTCAAACACTTCTTGCCGAATCACTGGTGTTGAACCATTCCCAATGGGATTACGACACATGATATAATCTGTAGTTATATCTTTAGTTTTGGCTATTTGATAGATTCCTAACGGAGTTCCTGTTTCATCAATGAAGGCAGAATAGCTAAAACTGACGCCTACATGGGGTGATGTTTCTAGATGAAAAACATGCTTTTCTAGCTTTTCTGGAACCCAGAGGTCGTCTCCATCTAATAAAGCGATATACTTTCCTTGAGCATGGCGAATCCCAGTGTTTCTAGCCGCTGATACTCCTTGATTATCCTGACGAATAATTTTAATTCTCGGATCATTAATTTGTTTACAGATGTCGATACTGTTGTCAGGAGAACCATCATCAATGAGTAGCAACTCAAAATTTTCATAGGTTTGGGCGAGCACAGATTCTACTGTAGCTGCTATGTAGTTTTCAACCTTATATACTGGAATAATTACCGATACTTTTTTCATATACTCAAACATTGAAATTATTTTACCATGGTAGGAAATTACAACGTAAATAAATATAGGATTCCCAACTAGGGAAACCCTTATCGAATAATCTTACTCTATAAGGGTTTTTAATTTTTAATTTTTAATTTTGAATTCCGCGCAGCGGTACTAGTTTTGGAGAAGAGGCTGTTTTTTAACCTTTTTGAGCAGCTTAGAGACAAGCAATTCAATTTGAGCATATATATACTTTGGTAATAACCAAAGTATATAAGCGGCTATTAAGGTTAAGATTGTTCGCCGTGGCTGTTCTAGTAGGATACGCCAGTGATTGGATAATGAGCGATGTATAAATGTCACAGCATCTGAACCTACTTTAAGACGAACCGCACTCCTAGCCAAGTACCGCAAGTGGTAAGCCCTAGAAATGTTTTCCCATCGGCTGGTCACTGTGGGAGCATAGGAACGGGTTTTTTCAATCATTTGTTCCAAGGACTCGAACTGCTTGAAGAGATTGGCTGACAACCCTTGTGTATTAATGCGATACAGGGTTAGTGCTTCAGGTATTCCCTCAATTTTCCAGTCAGTTTGAATAGCGATGCGAAGCCAACATTCAATATCTTCAGCACGACGAAAGTTTTCATCAAAGTAATAATCTTCTGTAGGGCCGTAAACATTATCCTGATACTTAATTGTATCAAAGAGTTCCCGACGAACTACAGCAGCCGAACCGTTCCCGATCGGACTCTCTCGAAACAAATCAGATATAGTAATATTACTGAGCTTAGGCATTAGATAGGCACCCATAAAATTTCCAGCTTCATCAATCAAAGCAGAACGGCTAAAACTAATCCCGATATCTGGGAAGTTTTCTAAGTGTTCAATATGTCTTTCCAGTTTCTGAGGCAACCACAAGTCGTCTCCATCTAAAAACGCTAAATAATCTCCTTTGGCATGGCGAATTCCTGTATTTCGCGCTCCAGCAAGTCCCCGATTAGTTTGATGAATAATCTTAAGTCGCTGATCCGAGAATTCTTGACAAATTTTTATACTACTGTCTGGGGATTCATCGTCAATAATGAGCACTTCAAAGTTGGTATAGGTCTGCTCCAGAACAGACTGCACCGCTGCTGCAATATAGTTTTCAACTCCGTAGACTGGAATAATGACAGAAACATGTTTCATTGTTTGAACACTGGTTTTAAAGATAAATAGTTTTGATTTATTTTTTTTACTTACCAAAAAATCATAAAAAAAAAGATATAAATAGTTGAAACTGACAACTGACGACTAAAAATTGCTTCCTGAGCACTATCATATTCCCAGGAACTGATCACAATTTTTTGCCCAATTGTACTAGATTGTCTGGCATTTGTGATCTGGTAGGTAAGGTGGGACCCGCTACCAATTGCAGTTGGGGATAATACATAATAGATGAGTCTGACTTAACTATTTTCCATTGGCTTAAAACAGAGGAATAGACGGTTTGCGCAATGCGTAAATCTCGCTCTAGAATTTCCAGAGTCAAGGCATCTTGGGACATTTTGCTAAGTTTTACTTCAAGCTGAGAAATCTGAAACTCTAGATCCCTGGCCTTGTCTTCACTACCTTGTAGTTGTGGTTTAATATCATCTATTTCTAAGGGCGGATAATCTTGGAATAAGCTAGCTTGAGGCTGATGGTGAACAGGATTCATCATCTGAGGATTGGTAGAATGACTATGATCAGACTGAGTGCTAACTAGTTCAGCCAGCAATTCAATCTTTTTGCGCCGTAATTCAATCTTTTTGCGCCGTAGTGCTTCTATTGTCTCTAAGAGCTGGTTTAAGGGTAATCCTATGTTAGCCGTTTTTTCAGCTAGGCGTTGCTGTGCTTTTTCTAGATCGTTTTCGGCTGATTTTATATACACTGGGATAGTTTTTTCTTGTTGAGCAATTTCTTGCTTTCTGAGTTGTTCCAGTCTTGTGTTAAACGCCTGATTAATAGCGAAGGCTCTCCGTTGCGCTTCCTCAGGGGTGACTCCTGAGATTTCAAAAACCATCATTGTAGAGTTATCGATTAGTTGAATCGAAGGCTTATCTAAGCTATCTACAGATATATTGAGCTGCTTTGCCGCTTCTTCTAAAACCGTCACACTTTCAGCTATCAACTTCAGGTGTTTTCTGGGATCATCAATGCGATCGCTTAAGCCTGCACTACTATTACTGTTATTACTGTTATTACTGTCAGCATCACGAAATTCATAAACCTGAGTGTTAGGGAATGTCCCACTACTGGCTAAGGATAAAGTCCATTGGCTGACATAAAACTGATCAGTATCAGTCTCATCGTGAGATTGGAGTATAGTATGAGATTGGAGTAAAGTATGCTCTAAGGTGACAGGAGAGGTTTCAGGTTTACCAAAGACATACCTAGCAGACCAAACCACAAATAAGGGAATTAAAAGGGCATGAACGAGTAAAACCGATACAGCGACAGTGATGATTCCCCATTTCACTGCTATCAGTAGACTACAGGAAAATATCATGGTAAATAAGACATTCCAGAGCAAGCCAATCTGCGGTTTATCAATGGCTGCTAAAAGCTGAAAACCAGCAATATCAAAGGGTCTAGGAATTGCTGATAAGCAAACTAAAATGACGATGGGAACAACCATACTCCAGCCGTCCGTATGAATTTTTTCCCCAACCATAATGGGGATATACAACGGAACTAGAATTGATTGTAAAGCAACAAAACCAACAATCACTTTTCCAATCGTCTTCAGACTGTTAAAGTATGTTTGCTTAAATTTCGATAAGTTTGTCCGTACTTCACATAGGGCAGGGTATAAAGCAGTAGTAATCGATTGGACTATAGTTAAGCTAATTCCCAAGCCAGCATTATAAGCAAAGTAGTAAACACCTAATAGGTCAATTCCTATAAAGCGACCAATGATAAGATAGTCGAGAGTTTCCCTGAGAGTCTTTAAAAGTTCAATCCCCAGGAAATTGATTCCAAAGCTAAAAATTTTACCCCAGTATTTGGTTGTGAAAGATCCAGTTTTCCGCCAGGGATGTTTGAAAAGATATGTAATAAATTCTATAGGGCTAGCTATTAGTATGGGAAGTATTATCGCCCACATTCCCATATGAAGAACAGCAAAGACAGCGGTTAAAATATTGGCGGTGGCATATCTTATAGCGCGAGCAGTAGCCGTTATCTGAATTCGATTATCCCTTTGAATTAGTGCTGACTGTACTGCCCCTAAAGGAGCAATCAAAAAGTTAAATGCTAATAGACAAATGGGTAAAATAAGTTGGTTATCCTTATAAAACCACGCAACTGGAAAAGCAGCAATACACTGGCAAACGAATAGACTTCCAAAAAGTACCCAATTTAACCAATAAGCACTATTACAAATGTCTTCTAGCTCATCGGCTTCCGCCTGTATAATCCTAGAATGAACACCGATCCGCGTTACTGTTTGTGAATATTCATAGGTCGTCAGAACCAGTGCAGCTAATCCAAAGTCATGGGGAGTTAAGAAGCGTGGCAAAATAAACGTTGCACCTAAGCGGGAAACCCGAATAAATGCCTGGGCCACTCCCATCCAACCAAGATTGCGAGTAAAAGTGCTACTGTTACCTAGTTTATTCTTGATGGTACTCCCAATTGTTTTGACAATGTTCACAGTGGATCTCCCATGCTGCCATCCTTGTGATGATTGATATCTGTCGAAACTGATATCTGTAAAATTTTAGTGGTAGTTAGTGCTCTGAAATAATTTGATTATCAACAGATACCAGCGGCATTTTTTTGCCGATGATTTCGATTAAATGTCCAGCTATTTTTTTAGGCATAAGTTTAAGAATTAATAGTTTTAAAATTATACGGATAGTTTCCTTGCTTAGCAAAAATTTGGGATAAAGCTTTATGGAATAGCTGAGTTTTTGACTAGCTAGCTTTACTCCTTCATCATCAAAAGCATTAGCTATACACTGCTTACCAAGATAACGATAGGCATTTGCTAAACTCTTATTTTTAAGAGACTTAAGTTCTGGTGGAGCTGCCTTGAAGGCTCTTTCAATTACAATTAGGTTCGCCTTCTCCATCACATCCACTTTAGAGGTCATTGACTGGGAAGAGCGACGGTAGAGAATTTGGTATTTAGGAACCAGTACAAAAGGACATAAAGCTGCTAGCCTGAGGTAATAATCCCAATCTTCAACTGATTTTAGGCATGGGTCAAATTCTCCAGCGGCTTCAATATACTTCCGCTTTACCATGATATTGGAACCACTGGATATGAAGTTACGAATTAGTAATTGGGGATAAACATTCCCCTCCCAATAAAGTGGTTGCCAAGCAAACAAAAATTTGCTATTATCATCTATAAAGGCAGTCCAACTGTAAGCCACTCCAGCTTCAGGATTTTTTTGCAGTGCTGCTAACTGTAGCTCCAATTTATCAGGTTTCCATAAATCATCAGCATCTATAAACGTAATAAACTCGCCCCTAGAGCGACTAATGCCACGATTACGAGCCACTGGTAATCCACCATTTTCATAGGAAAACACTTGTAATCGAGGATCGTTGACTGTACTGATTACATCTAATGTGGCATCAGTGGAGCCGTCATTAATAATAATTAATTCAAAATCTGAAAACGTTTGTGCTTGAATCGATTGGATCGTTTCTAATATAGTTTTTTCTCCGTTATAAACTGGAACTATTACAGATATGGTGGGCATAGCGATTATCATTTTGATGTATAAAATTATACTATGGTAATTTACCACAAGAGGTCTAGACAAACCCTTTGAGCATTTTTATTTTAGTGCCATTCCTACTACAACCAAACCAGGCCAGTATAGGTAAGCTAATGTTTCTATATTTTCCCCAAACGAGAACAGGATACAAATTAATAGTATTGTTAGTGCTGTTGTGGCAAGTTTACTCCTTTGAGCTTTAATTAAAAGCTCTATAAAAGTATAGACTATAGGAATTAAGATTCCCATAAACCCGACGATTCCATGAGTATATAAAACACCATACCAAGTGTGGTGGCTTCCAATAGGCATTTTAGCGACAACATCAGGGCCTTTCCCCACTATAATGGCATGACCCCAAATCGGTGCATCTTCTTCCCACTTACGGTGAGAAAGCCTGGCTAAGGCCGATCTAACCCGCGAAGAAGCAGATCTTTGACTGGAAAAAGAGTCTTTCAAGTTTCTAGCTATCATCAGCAGTTGGGGACCAAATAGACCACCAAGAAAACTGCCTATTCCTGCCGTAATTTGCATGGCGGGTTCGGTTAGATTGACCAAAAATGTTACCAGTATTGGTATACCGACTAAGCAGATTATCCCCATCCGGGATACTGAACCCACAATTGCAGCAGCACAGCCAATCATGCCAATAAAACGCCACTTTATGTCCGGGTCTCTACTACTAAGGAAAAAGTGTACGTTACAGGCAAATGCTAATGCTGGAGCCCAAGGCGCAAATAAGAAAAGGCGTGTTTCACCACTTTTTATCACGTAAGGACTGATGGCATAGTAACGCTCACTGTTACCCCCAATTTTTGCCATGAGGCTGCTAGTATACAAGGGCATCTCTAACCCAGTCAGACTTAACCCATAGGTAAGTGGTACCAAGATCAGAGTTTGTAGAGAAAGGATAGAAATTGCTCTATAGATTATTTGTGGTCGGATGTTGAGGGAACCAATTAAAGGAAATAAGGCCAGAAGCGCCCAAGTTCTCAAAAAGGAGTTAATAAAGGATTTTATAGTTTTAACAGTTGAGAAACCCCAATCTAAATGACCCATAACTAAGGCTAAGCCAATGAATGATATGCAAACAATCCAGACCCAGACTCCAATCGGAATCCGAATCCTTTCTTCCGGTGGAGTATCTGATGTTTGCTGCCAAAGCTTTTTAATTAGATAAAAGGTTAGCAGCCAAGCTAAGGCTGGGGCAAAAACAAACTGTGCACCTAAAACAAATAATAAGTAGGTGGAAATTATATAATAGAAAACTACTTTTTCTTCAAAGTTTTGCGGTTTCATTAAAGCCTGCCTAATGGCTTAGGTTACTGGTGCCAGTCTATGATGTCTAGCTTGATAAAAAATGGATTAGTTGCATCAAAAATCTTTTCTTTGGTTTCCTATTGGCGATGTTAAGCTATTAGATGTTGTCAAGCTATTATTTAATGGTTGAGAACGTAAGGGTGGAACATCAGAGTTAAACGATTCTACTTTGTTGTAGATTGAGGGCTGTGATTTACCTTGCAAATGGGGACGTAACCAGAGTAAAAATAGTCCTGCACTAATTAACAAGGAACCAGCTGCTGCACCAAGTAAAGCCGATGACTTTTTCGGTGCTATCGCGTCTGGGGGTAAGCTTGGTTCAGCTAGCAGCTGAACTTGGGGATAGGAAAGGGATTGGTTGAATCGACCAATCGCTGATTGAGTTAAGGTTGAAGCATAGATAGTTTCCGCAATGCGCATATTGCGTTCTAGGATCTCCATCCTCAAGGCATCCTGGCTCATTTGTCTGAGTTTGGCTTCCAGCTCAGCAATCTGGTTGCTTAATACCCAGGCTCTAGCTTCCACACCCTCTTGCCGTGCTTCCACCTCAACAATTTGGCGCAGCAAATTTTCCCTGGAAGAACCAGTTTCAGGCCCAGAGTTAACACTGAGCTGGTCGATAATTGCCAAAGACATGGGGCGACCTAACAGAGATTGACTACGCTCTAGCAAAGCTGCTTTAGCACTTTCTTGCTTGCTCTTTTCGTCTACTACAGATGGATGCTTGGAACCGTATTTGGAACTCAAAACCGTCAGGGCTGCCGTAGCCTGACTGTATTCCCTTAGGGTTTGCTGAAATATCTGGTCAGCCTTAAGTACAAAAGCATCAGCAGCTTGCCCAGATGACAACTTTAGATTAGCTGAGAGGTTGCTGAGATTGGCTTTTGCTTCTCGCCCTTGGGCTAACAAATCGATTTGTTGTTGTCGTAAGGCTTCTATAGTGGATGATAGCTGGTTAACTTGTTCTTTCGAGTTCAATCCAGTTCTAGCTTTGTGTTCAGACAGACGTCTCTGAATATCTGCTAAATTTTTCTTAGCTGCCTCCAAATCAGCTTGAATTGGTAGCTGATTTTCTACTACTTCTTCTTGCCTAAGTTGTTCAAGTCTCTCCTGGAAAGCCTGGTGCATAGCAAAACCTTTCTGTTGGGCTTCCTCAGCAGAGTCTCCTTTGATTTCAAAGGCCATCATAGTTGAATTGTCTACTATTTTGACCCTAGGCTTGCCCAGCTCTTGAGAGGACATGTTCAGTATACTGGCAGCATCCTTAAGCACCGGCTTACTTTCCGCAATGAATTTCATCTTTTCCCTCGGGTCATGGGAGCGATCGCCAAATGGTGACCTAACATCTGAACTCGCTCCCCCTAATTCTGGGATATTAATTCTGGTGGATGAGCCTGAGACAGGAAGTGATACTGCCCATGTACTGGTATAAGTTGGCTGAGCTGATTTCAAATAAAAAAATGTTAAGCCCCAAATTCCGGCATTAACGGATATCCCCAAACACAAGTAAAATAGCCAACGTAGAGGCATGAGATTTGATTTTTCATAGGGATATGGGGCTATGGTCTTATAATTAGTAGTCATTGGAGCATCTCACCTGGCAAATCCACATTTGTAGTCTTAAGTTGTAGTCTTAAGTTGTAGTCTTAAGTTATGATTTTTGATATTTTGTTCTATTATGAAAGACTTGGCAGAGAGTTTTACCCCACTATCAAGCAATGGCTTAAACCCGTAGCCAATACACCCCTGATGAAGAGTCAGATCTCGTGAGCTTATAACTTGTGATAGATGCATTAATTATAACATTTGAGCTATCCTAAATATGAATTATGGTATAAATATGTCTTTAATAATCCGAATGGGATTGAAGATATCCCCAATAAAGTCAAAAACACTTTTGACATTAGTGACCGTTGAATCATAGCAAGCGACACTATCTCTTGGCATCAGCACTGGATTAACTTGGTCATCATTAGGCTTCTTCACCAAGTCCTCTACAGAACGTTCTATTGCCAGGGTTTCCCCAGTAGTACGGTCAGTTTGCAGTAACAGAGCACGGCGATCTGCATTTGTGCTTTCTGTGCCTCCAACACAACTAGCAGCAATTACAGCTTGAGATAGACGGGAGCCATATTCAACTTCCTGGATTCTAAGGTCACGTCCATTATTGGGATTAGTGAGATTGGAGATAAACACAGGAATAGTTGAGGGAGTCAGCTGGGAAGGTCTGGCTAGATAATATTGAGGCAACTCCCGAGTCGGAACAATGATTTGGTCTCCAGCAATCAAGGGAATATCCTCCACTGGTGATCCGGTGAACACACCAGATAAATCAATTACCTGTTCCTGCTCACCCCGAACCAAGCGCACCTGTTCAATGTTGGCATTTGGTTTGATGCCGCCAGCCGTTAAAATGGCAAAGGTTAGGTAGCGTTCTGGAGGATAGTCTCCTGAGACAGTAGCAATCGATGCCGGTAAGTCTCGACCTTTAGAATCCGTATCATTAATCAAAACCCGACCAGGTTCAAAAACAGCTCCTCCCACAGTTACCTGAATTGGAGCCCACTCAAAGAGTTGAATGCTGACTTTGAGGAAATCAGCATGAAAAAAGCCCCCTTCCAGCAAAGCCTTGACTAGGTCTTGCTCGATTTCTGATACTTCTCGACCCGCTGCCAGTATCGGGTCTAGGTAGGGGAATTTTATGTAACCATCCAGATTAACTTCATAGGTGGCACTGAAGCGTTCAGCTTCCGGGATTTCTTCTTCGCCAGCCACAAAGAGTCTAAGGCGATCGCCAGGAGACAGTGGTAGAGCCCAACTGGGAACGGATACACCTATTGCTGCTACGGTAGTAATTAACCCTGCTATCCAAAACTTGAGAATGGACATTGAAGAATCTCTGGGTTCACAACTATTACTTAGTGCTATTACTTAGTGATAACACGTGATAACACTTAGTATAGGGGGGTTTCGGTGAGTGTTTGAGTGTTGACTTACGATCAACACTCAACAACATTCAACAAAAAACACTGAACAGAAAACACTCAATTCCCTTTGCGACTAATTAAAATTAGTCACTAGTTAATTTTCAGTTAACCAGCCACAACAGTTTCTTTAATTGCCGAGAGGGGCTTACCTTGAAAATAGTCAGGAATCGGCGCTCCCATCAAATTCAGAATAGTGGGGGCTAAATCTAGAGAATGACCAGCTGGTAAACTAGAACCTGGCTCAATATCTTGTCCTTGAATCACCAAAAAGCCATCAGAGCGGTGAGAACCAGTACGATTAAAGGGAACTGGACCAATGCGTCCAATATCGGGACTATCTACTACGTCAGTGGCATATTTTTCTTGCCAGATCACGACTAAGTCACCATCAGGTAATTTCGGACCAGTTTCAGTTGCCGATTGGCGGGTGCGGATAATTTCCTTCACCATTGGTTCCCCAGTGCGAGCATCTTTAAGCTGGTAAAGTTTTTGAGTCAATTCCTCACATACAGCATCGTACTGATCAGGGGGGACAATACCGTGAGGTTCCCTTCCCTGGAGATTAATCCTGATATATCCTTCCGAATAACTAGGCAGCGCGAATGCTTTCATCTGAGGCCAGCAGGGTTGGTACCACGATGGACTCTGGAAAAAGAATGGATCGGATTCTGCCTGCATCTTGAACGGAGAAATGAGATCTGGTCCAGGAGTGGAACCAAACAAGGGTGCGATAGGATTGAAAAGTTTGGTAGGGAGTTGACGTCTTAAAAAACCTTTGAGTGGATTCGATTCATGCTTGAGGCTCCACACTTTCCCCATCCAACCCTTTTTCGCCCTGGCATCATTGACTAGGGGTTCTGGGGGTTGACCATAGTTGCCACGACCAATGCCATATTTACCTGGGAAACTCCAGCGATAGAGAAATTCTGGCAGGAACAACATACTCGGTAGATCCATGACGTTAGACCCCATACCATGGGCAGCAAATACTACGACCTGGGCATTATCCGGGGCTTTGCTCAAAATTCCACCAATGGCTTCGTCAATAGCTTCAAAAATTTCTAACACGGGATCTCCAGGGCATTTAGCACCTACAGATGGGTAGAGAGGATGATCCTGCTGACTCAGGTGCCAGAAGTAATGCCCTGCAGTATGGGTTTCACCAAAGATTGTTAAGAAGAAATCCCACGGCATCTGCTGCAACAAGTCTTGACAAATGGCACCCCGGCGGGCGATACCAATCTCCAGTTGTGCCTGAAGACCCTTGAGTGCTTCCACATCCATAATACTGGCATGGTCTTTGCGTAAGACAGGATGCTCACCATGCTTATCAATCAAATCCTGTAGCAAGGATTTGGGTATGGAATGACTGGGAGTCTGAGGAGAGTGAGCTCCCCAAGCAAGGACTTGCAACCCATTGACCTGATTGGACAGGGGAGCTTGAGGTATATCAAAGACTGCCACCCGATAGTCATCTCCCAAGGCATAGAAGGGTTGATACTCAGCAAAGTCGTAGGCTTGAATGTCTTCTACTTCGTAAGTGCCTTCCTTAATTTTCAGAGGTGCCCAGTACCCTGTTTGCTCAGGAGTACAACCAGTGAGGAATGTTGTCCACGGAGTCTCAGCCCGGTAGTATTCGTATGTCTTTAGACGTCCGTAAGATCCCTGTTCTCGTAAGCGACGCAGATTTTTCAGATGCCCTTGAGATATCCATTGCTCTATCAAGGCAGGGTCGGCAGCATCCAAGCCAATGGCAATTACTGGGTTTCTCATTGTTGTGGTTGGTAGATGTGTGGATAGTTTTCTGGTAGGTTAATTAGTTTGCCTAGTTTAGCTCAGCATCTAACCTTACAAATAACGATAGTCGGCTTCACATAGATGAAGGTTGAAGGATCGATGAATCTTAGAGTAGACTTTTATAAAGTTTCTGTAAAGACTACTGCTATCGATCACACTATTTAGTCTCATTCTATAAGTAGCAAAGAGTTGAGGCATTTGTTAGCTCGACTAATTCTCAGACTCGGCTGGCGAGCTCCTCCCTGCTAAAAAATCTTCTTAAAATAAAGCATAAACCTGATCAAGACTACCTGATCAACACAACGACTCGCGATCAGTAAAAATTACCATCGTTAGCTCATTTATGTAGAGTCGATGAAGACTATTTAAAGATTTTATTAAGCTCAGAGAAAATACTAGCCTGGACTCGCCTATAGGCTATGATATTAATGGTAAAATCCACCATTAACTAATCATCAATCAACCATAAAGGAGGACTTGTGCAACAGTAAAAACAAGTAATTTCAATTAAATTAATTCCCTAATACATAACATCTAAATAAAGCTTAAATAAAGCCTAAATAAAGCCTAGACAAGGCTACCTTTTCTAAGGATTATAGAGATAACATTAGTTGAGGGTTTTAAACTCTAAGCAGAACGAAAGTTACTAGGAGGATGGAAAATTGAATCATTCCCAGACAGACAGCCTGATTGATTCAATCAGAGTTGACTCTAATCTAGAATGTTATGATTAGTAACCAATTCTCCCCTCGATACGATCTAGTTCATGCTGTGACAATTAGATTAAATATTTCGTGAAATAATTAACACTGTCATGAACGATAATTCATCGCTTCTTAAAACAGTGAACTAGAGTTGAATGCTAATACCAAAATAGATTTCTGTCAAATTCCTGAGATAGTTTCAACCCCTGGTGTAATCTACATCAAGGGATTACTGTTGTTTAATTAGAGGAGATCTATAGGTTCAGCTATCTAGACAAAAGGGGATTTACCAATAATTTTTCAGAGCTACTATAAAATTACTAAAACTGTGATAATGTAATTTTATTCTTTCCCAAATAAAATCTTGCTCGAAACAGTATCAAGCTAACTTGGTTAGCCGATCGGTAAATGGCCAATTGACTGAGTTCGGCTCCAAGACTGAAGATTGTTGGGAAAAGCTTGGCTGTTTTTAGTGCTTATCCCTTAGCTAGGAGAGACATCGTAAAAAGGTTAAACATGAGAGAAATAGTCAAAATCCTAAACTTAGAGATTGATAATATATCAAAGTCAGAGCTTTTAAAGCGGCTCGATAGCGGGGTTATTTTTACTCCCAATGTCGATCACTTAGTAAAGCTACAAAAAGACCCTGAATTCATGAAGGCATATCGAATTGCCGATTATAGATTATGTGATAGTAAAGTTGTGTATTATGCGTCGAGGTTCTTGGGGTCACCCATACAGGAAAAAATTTCTGGATCTGACTTTTTTCCAGCTTTTTATGATTATCACAGAAACAATGAAACTATTAAAATATTTCTCTTAGGTGGACGAGAAGGAGTCGCTAAACAAGCTCAAGAAAATGTCAATGCTAGAGTTGGCAGAGAAATTGTTATCGCTGCGCACTCCCCATCATTCGGATTTGAGAAGAATGAAGCTGAATGCCAAGAAATCATAGAAATGGTTAACAACTCTGGAGCTACAGTACTAGCTGTGGGAGTTGGTTCGCCTAAACAAGAAAAGTGGATACACAAGTACAAAGATCAATTACCAAACATTAAAATCTTCATGGCAGTAGGTGCCACCCTTGATTTTGAAGCAGGCACTAAACCAAGGTCGCCTGTATGGATGAGTGAGGTAGGATTGGAATGGTTACACAGGCTATTATCTGAACCCCGACGGTTGTGGCGGCGATACCTGTTTGATGCTCCGGTCTTCCTTTGGTTAGTGTTGAAACAAAAACTCAAGAGTTCTATGTTGCCACCACCTAGGGTCAATCTGAATTGATCGCAAGTGCTATATTTTCCGTTTATATCGGAATTGTTTACTGGATCCTCAAGATTACCTATGACCTTTGTACCGATTACTTTTGGTGTCGCACTTCTACAACGGTGTGAACATTACCCCGTGGGTTAAAATCCCCCTTGATGGTGACATCTTCCGGGTTACAGGCGGCTACGAAGTCATCTAAAATTTGGTTGATACTCTCTTCATGGGAGATGTAGCGATCGCGGTATGTATTGATATACAACTTAAGGGCCTTTAGTTCTACCACCAGTTGATTGGGAACGTAGGTGATGTAAATCGTGGCAAAGTCCGGATAACCAGAAAACGGGCACTTGCAAGTAAATTCCGGTAAGGTGATGTTTATGTGATAGGGACGACCGATACGGGGATTGGGAAAGGTAATAAGTTTTGCTTGGGCAATCTCCTGTTCACCGTATTTAATCTGGGGTGTGTCTACTTCTGGTGATGCTTGTTCCTGGGTAAAGGAATTACTCATTGGTTTTGCTAGGATTAGAAACGATTTGAGGAATTTCTAGGATGGGATTCCCAGTCAGGACAATCTTCTGTGTCCCAACCATAGGGATGCATAGCGCAGACTAATAAATTTCCACCGTAGGCTTGACCGTGATAATGACGGCAACCTATGCAAGCGGGATGTTTCTGTGAGGATGGTGTCACGGAATCAGGAAAATCCTCGTCTGTTTCACTGACCATAACCTCAAAGTCAAAATAAATCTCAACAAACGGTTCAACAATCTCTTGCAAACACTGGTCAATTTCCGCACCAATGGCATTGTCTACCTCATTGGCAAACTCCTCAACTTCATTGGCAAACTCCTCAACCACCTCACTGACACCCTCGAAGAACTCATCGACCATATTAGCCACTGATTCCAGGGTTTCATAAATACTTTTAGACCAATCATCTTCCATAGTAAATAGTTACTCAACCACCATGATGTGCTAAACCAGTGTTGTTGACAAGTTGATTATAAGTGCTAGATAAGTGCTATAAGTTAGCGCTTGAGCCGACGTAATTCTTCTTGCATAGCTTGCACCTGCTCGCGTAGTTTGTCAACATTCTGCTCTTCAGGTGGTGCTGATTCTTCTTCATCAGCAATAATCTCAATCCGGCGCGGCTCAGGTTTAGGATCATTAGGGTTAGCTTGAGAGGATTGCTGTTGCCCCTGTTGCACTAAATCTTCAACCAGTTTACGGGCTTCCTCGGTAGTCATCTCCCCTTTTTCTACCAGTTCATCTACCAGTTTCTGAGCTTGACCTCGCACTTCGGACAAGGTTCCCCCAGCTCTCTCCCCTGCTGCTGCAGCTATACCGACGCCTAGATAAAACGCTTTTTGAACCAAATTTCCAAAACCAGCCATGAACACTGATACTCCCAGAGTTATCCTAATACTCTATGATTCCAGGATAGGAGTGAAATCCCACTTTGCCCACTCGACTTAAGGTAGAAGGACTTAAGGGTCAGGAGGACTACAATAATACTATACAATGCAATACCTCCCTAAGGCAGAAATCTGTTGAGTTGATGAATAAAGTTGTCGTTGGCTTGTCTGGTGGGGTAGACAGTTCCGTAGCTGCCGCCACCCTCTATCACAAAGGATACGAAGTTGTAGGATTGACCCTTTGGTTAATGAAAGGGAAGGGTCAATGCTGCTCTGAGGGAATGGTCGATGCAGCGTTTATCTGTGAACAATTAGGGATTCCCCACCATATTGTGGACAGTCGCGATGTTTTTCAGGAAAACATTGTGGATTACTTAGTGTCAGGTTACCAATCGGGGATTACTCCACTGCCTTGTTCTCAGTGCAACAAGGCAGTGAAGTTTGGTCCGATGCTGACCTATGCCCATGAGACATTGGGGATTGATAAAATAGCCACAGGTCACTATGCCCGGATTACTTATGATGCCGAATGCGATCGCTATCAATTGCGGCGAGCACTAGACTTGACAAAAGACCAGTCATACTTCCTGTATGACTTGACTCAAGACCTGCTGGCGGCTTCCCTATTTCCTTTGGGAGAACTGAAGAAAACAGAAACGCGACGCCTTGCTGCTGAGTATAATCTCAAGACTGCTGATAAACCAGAAAGTCAGGACTTGTGTTTAATCGAATCCCACGGTTCTATGCAGAAGTTCCTGGACAAGTATATTTCCCAAACCACAGGTGACATCGTGGACTTGGATGGAAATGTGGTAGGGCAACATCAGGGAATTCACCACTACACCATTGGACAACGGAAAGGGCTAGGTATAGCTGCTCCCAATCCCTTGTATGTGATTGCCCTGGATGCAGCCAGGAATCGGGTAATTGTAGGGGAACGCCACCAAGCCACCCAACCTGAATGTACGGTTCATCGGGTCAATTGGGTATCGATTCAGGAACCTACTGTTCCGATTCGAGCTTCTGTGCAAGTTCGCTATCGCTCACCTGCTGTACCTGTGAATGTGATTCCTCTAGAAGGAAATCGGATCAAATTAGTGTTCGATGAACCACAATTCAGCATCACCCCAGGACAGGCTGCTGTTCTGTATGACGGGGAGCTGGTGCTTGGAGGTGGCATTATTGAGCAGTTACCAGAGAAAATTGCTAATGGCAAATTGGTTGAAGGTTGAAGGTTGGAGGTTGAACGCGATCGCGTGGCCAAAGGCCAAGGTTCAAGGTTGTTAACCCAAGGCGATTCGGTGTAGGGTAGGTTGAACGCGATGGACTTCGTCCCGCTTTGCTGCGAAGCGCGTGGCCTTTTGGCCAAGGTTGTCTGTCAGAATGCAGAATGGTGAATTGATAATGTAGAATTCCCAATTCACCATTCTAAATTCTAAATTCTAAATTCTAAATTCTAATAGTGACCTTGACCAAAGCCAATTGCCATGGTATTTATAGACTACCAATTCGTGTCAGAGTAGAGATTAATCGTCAGCTGTTCATAACCTGCAGGTACAGCAGTGATACAAGAACAGACAGTCGGTCCATTTTCTATGTCTACCTCACAGGCATGACAAGAACCCATCAGGCAACCTGTGGCAATGAACACACCAGCACGTTCAGCCACTAGAAGGATGGGTTCTCCGACTTCGGCCTCAACTGTCACATCATCTGGTAGAAAGCGAACGCTTACACTCATGTTTGATTAGTCATTTCATCTGTTAGTTTTTTATTGTTAATTTTTTAGTTAATTGTTTAAGTTTTAATTTATAATTTCCCTTAACGATTTTCCAGTTTCCATTTTCCCTTCTCAAGTTTACTTTTTACTTTTGAAAAAACTAATCTGATAGTTAACGGTCTAAGACCTTAAAATCGGGGTTAAATCAAGATGAGATTCGATAGTATCAGCCAGTGAATTCAAAAGCGCTTCTCGTTGTTCCCGATAGTTGACAACCCCAGTAGGGAGAGAAGGTAGCCCTCGTCTGGAGCGCAGTTGATTCAACCAGGAACGTCGCCAAGGACTATTGTCAAACATGCCATGGAGATAGCTGCCCCAAATTGATTGATTCACGTCAACAATGCCCAAACCATGGTCATCGAATAACGCTCGATAAGCAGATTTATTATCTCCCATCTCCGCCTCAAGCAGTCGCGAACGCCCCTGATGAATTTCGTAACCGGTAATGGGTAAGCCAACTTGGGGATAATTGGAGGTCACCATCCGCTGACGGGCAACTTTGCCACTGGTAATCAAGGTTTTTAAGGGCAACAAGCCTAATCCTGGATGACGTCCCTGTTTACCCTCTAATCCATCGGGATCAACTAGGGTTTTGCCTAGCATTTGGAATCCCCCACAAATTCCCAAAATTGTCCCACCTGAGGCAGCGTAGTTTTGAATTTGCTCAGCCATGCCACTTTTTTGGAGTACCATCATGTCCGCAATGGTAGTTTTTGTCCCTGGGAGAATCACTGCATCTGGATATCCCAAGGTTTCGTTTGGTGACAGATATTTCAAAAAGACGCTGGGTTCAGCTTCGAGGGGGTCAAAATCAGTAAAGTTAGAAATTCGAGGTAAACGAATTACTACGATAGTGACTTCCTTATTGGACTTGTTCCTGGTGTTGCGATCTAGTAAGTCAAGGGAATCTTCAGCGGGAAACAGTATATCAATCCACGGAATAACTCCAACGACAGGAATACCAGTGCGTTCTTCTAACCATTTTATCCCGGGGTCCAAAAGCGATCGCTGACCCCTAAACTTATTAATCACGACACCTTTAATCAAAGCTCTCTCCTCTGGTTCGAGGAGTTCGAGAGTACCGATTACCTGAGCAAAAGACCCTCCACGGTCAATATCTACCACCAGCAAGGTGGGAGCTTTGAGGTACCGCGCCACTCGCATATTGGTCAAGTCGCGGTGCTTGATATTAATTTCTACTGGGCTACCAGCTCCCTCGCACACGACTAAATCAAACTCATTGGTTAAACGTCGCAGTGATTCTTCAATCACCTGCCAACCCTTATCAAAGTACTTTTCGTAGTACTCCCCAGCACTAACCTTCCCTACGGCTTTACCCATAAGAATGACCTGGGAGGTCATGTCACCTTGGGGTTTAAGTAAAATTGGGTTCATTTCCACACAGGGAATGACACCCGCAGCCCAAGCTTGTACTGCTTGGGCATGTCCAATTTCTCCGCCATTAGGTGTCACATAGGCATTTAGAGCCATGTTCTGACCCTTAAAGGGACAGACACGCCAGCCTTGTCGCGAAAGAAGGCGACATAGAGCTGTGCTTATCAAGGATTTTCCTGCGTGGGATGTAGTACCCACCACCATAATCGCTTTCATAATTCAGGGTTAGGGCGTCAGAACTAGCCTAGATGATCAATAATTTGAGATATCACCCTGTCACCAACTTGATTTAAACCGACAATCTTAGCCAGCGATTCAAGGTATGATCGAGTCGATCTGATAGTGAGGGTGGAGGTAAGGTTTCTCCAAGCCGTTCCCACTTTTCTAACAACTGACGACCCAAAGGTGTCAGTCGAAAACTATCCGTAATTCCCTGACCGTCTACTTCTCGACGTAATACACCCACTTGAATCAACCACATTAAATCGCTTTCTACTGCCAATTCCGACCTAGGGCGCGTTGTGTAGTTTCTCTCCACACCTTCAAGACCTACTATAGATAAGAGTGGAACACTGCTAGAACGCATCGCTGCCAATAGAGGCATTTGGAATGGCAAACAGCGCATTGCTTGCTCTGCACGCTTAGTAGTTCGGTCAGGATATTGAATAGGCTGGCTACCTTGAGACTGAATTGAAGTTCTTGCCACAGTTACTAAATCTCAGAACTATACTGACCGCCGATTATTTCTATATTAAGGTTTTTTTGACATTAGAGGCCAACCTCTGGTGGTTTACTCTAGAAATTTTGGAATTTATTCAAGACCCAGGCAAAACTGGGCAACAAACGCGCTTATGTATAATGATGCTTAAAGAGAAGGCACCCTAAAAGTCGAGTTACTAGGTAAGTCGTATTACTGTAAACTTTATACATAAGTTCAGTATATTTCTATAGGAAACAAAAGTTATGGCTCTTCAAGTTGGCATGGATGCACCAGCATTTACTGTCAAAGACGACGAAGGCAATACCGTTTCACTGTCCGACTTTGCGGGGAAAACTGTAGTGCTTTATTTTTACCCCAAAGACGATACTCCCGGCTGCACCAAGGAAGCCCAAAGCTTTCGGGATAACTACACTGAGTATCAAGGTAAAGACATGGTGGTACTCGGTGTCAGTATGGATGATGAGGCATCCCACAAACAATTTAAGGAAAAGTATGGTCTGCCTTTCACCCTGCTAGCAGATACCGATGGCGCAATCACCAAGGCTTATGATGTTGATGGTGGCGGTTACTCCAAGCGGGTAACCTACATTATCAACGGCGAGGGCAAAATTACTCACGTTGATGAGACGGTAAAAACTGCTACCCACGCTCAAGATATCTTGACAGCCATGGGCTAAGCTAAGTCAAAAGCCTCAAACTTCGTCTAAATTTTTGTGAATTTGGGCGAAGTCATGACTATTTATATAATCTCTATTTATATAATCAAGAAACTAACCCATCCCCTTGGTGCTGGAGCTGTTAGGTCCTCGTGAGAATCCTGCTAGTAGAAGACGATGAAGGTATTGCCAAAGTGGTAACGGCAGCGCTAGCTAGTCAACATTATCAGGTTGATCTAGCTACAGATGGGGATGAGGGCATAGCACTAGCAGAGATATTTAAGTATGACTTGATTTTGCTAGATTGGATGCTCCCCAAGCTCACGGGGATTGATTTGTGCAAGCAGCTGCGAAACGCACGCGATCGCACTCCGATTATACTCCTCACTGCCCAAGACACCAGCACTAACAAAGTCGAAGCTTTAGACGCAGGAGCAGATGATTATTTAGTCAAGCCCTTAGACATACCTGAATTATTAGCCCGAATTCGAGCAGTGCTGCGCCGCAGCAGCACCCCCCTACTCCCTGTGCTTGAGTGGGGATTGCTCGAACTTGACCCCAGTAACTGCCAGGTCAGCTACGATCAGGAACTATTACATCTGACACCTAAGGAGTATGGTCTATTAGAGCTGTTTTTACGGAATCCCCACCGCATCTTTAGCCAAAGTTTCCTGCTAGATAATCTCTGGTCTTTTGAAGAACCCCCTACAGAAAATGCCGTTAGAGCTCATATCAAAAGTTTACGGCGGAAACTCAAGGAAGCTGGAGTCAAAAATGATTTAATTGAAACCGTCTACGGCTTGGGGTATCGGCTCAGACAACTGCCTGAGGAAGGTTCAGGTCAAACAAAGACTGAGAAAAACAAAGGCAAAAAAGTAGCTAAAAAGACACCATCTAACCTGAAACAATCAAAGAGCAAGAGTGATAGTTCCGTTTCCCCAGTCCCTAAGGCTCAATCCGAAGAACCAAAGCAATCAGGACTAAGTGCCATTTGGGAGCAGCAGAAGTCAAAGTATATCAAGCGGCTCAATGTATTGGAGCGGGCGGTGACGGATTGGCGAGATGGTAATCTTACCGGAAAGTTGCGACAGGAGGCTTTAGGGGAGGCACACACCCTAGCCGGTTCCCTCGGTAGCTTTGGTTTTGATCAAGGCTCTCTCAAATCCCGTGAGATTGAGCAGATATTGCAATCTGGGAAAAAAGCTAGTGAGGAGGTAATAGCACATCTGTCTCAACTAGTGGTAGAACTACGACAAGAACTAGAGACCGAGGATAACCTTCCAAAACCTACTCAAAGTCAACCACTCCCGATTACCAACTCCCGATTCCCGATTCCCCACTCCCCACGACTATTGATTGTGGATGATGATGTAAAACTAGCGCAAGGGTTAGCCTCAGAGGTAGCAGCCGGGAAAATGCAGGTTGAGGTGGCCGGTGATATATCTCAAGCCCGAAAAGCAATTGCTCGTAACCGCCCCGATGTGGTACTCCTAGACTTGTGTTTTCCTGAATCAGCGGGAAATGGTTTAGAGCTGTTAGCAGAACTGAAAACAACTGAGCCCCCTGTACCTGTGGTAGTACTTACGGTTCAAGAGAGTTTTGCTGAACGAGTCAAAGTGGCTCGTTTGGGGGGACGGGGTTTTCTTCAGAAGCCTGTAGCACCTCAAAAGGTGATGGATGCGATCGCTAAAGTGTTGCAACAATCTGGTCCACCACAGGCAAAGCTATTGATTGTTGACGATGACCCTCAAATCTTGGATCATCTACGCACTGTGCTAGAACCTTGGGGATTCCAATTGACTTTACTAAACGATCCACAACAGTTCTGGGAGACCATAGAGCAGTGTACTCCCGATTTACTGATTTTGGATGTGCAAATGCCGGAATTTAGCGGTATTGACCTGTGTCAGGTGGTACGCAATGACCCTCGCTGGGGTGAGTTACCGGTGCTGTTTCTCTCAGCTGCTCAAGATGCTGAAACTGTGCAGCAAGTGTTTATGGCAGGGGCAGATGATTACGTACAAAAACCAATCAAGGAACCAGAACTTTTGGCTCGGGTGTTGAATCGCATTGAGCGCAGCCAACTAAGACTTAGTATGATAGCACAGAAGAATCAAATGTTGTCAGATAAATAAATAACTATGGTCAGTTAGTGGACATAGAATTTGGAGATCGGACATAGTAGAGTTGATCACATTTTATTCACAGTTGATGGTTAACGGTTGACTGTCAGCAATCATGTCAATTGTCAACCTGATTATGATCAATTTCTTTGACTATCTCCTATTTGCCGAAACGTTTATTCCCCAAGGTAACTGCTACCTTGGGCAGCCTAACGTGATCTGGCTGCACCTGATCAGTGATGCTCTCATTACCCTAGCCTACTATTTGATTGTCATACTGCTAGTCTACTTGATTAGGCAGCGGCAGAATCTGCCTTTCAAGGGACTATTGATGTTGTTTGGGGCGTTTATTATTTGCGGTGGCACCACTCACCTGATGGAACTATGGACCGTTTGGGATCCAGCTTACTGGCTATCAGGCTCTATTAAAGCAATTACAGCTATAGTTTCTGTCTACACTGCCATAAAATTATACTCTATTATACCTCGAATCCAAAATTCACCTAGTCTGGCTGGACTTGAGCAGCTCAACCAGGAGCTAAAATCTCAAATTGAAGAGCGTATTTTAGCAGAGCAATCCTTACGGCAACGTGAGCAACGCTGGCAATTGGCACTACAGGCAGCTAATCAGGGAATTTGGGACTGGAACCCCAAAACCAATGAAACCTTTGTATCCAGCCGATGTAAGGAAATGCTGGGGTATGATGAAAGCTACGACATCGGAAACTATAACCATCAATGGCGGACACACATCCATCCCGATGATTTAGACCAGGTGATCAAAGCCATGGAGGATCACTTAGCCCAGAAAACCTCCTATTATGTTCAAGAGTATCGCTTACGGTGCAACAACGACAGTTACAAATGGATTCTTGACCAGGCACAAGCACTTTGGAATGAAGCAGGTGATCCAGTGCGAGTGGTTGGCTCAATTACGGATATTAGCGATCGCAAGCAGACAGAAGAAGCATTTCAAGAAAATGAAAAGGCGCTGAAGTCCAACGAAGAGCGGCTCCGAGCAATTATGAGTTCTCTTCAAGACGTGGTGTGGTCAGTATCACTGCCTTCTGGGATACTGCGCTATGTTAATATAGCCTTCGAGCAAGTTTACGGTCGCCCAACTTTCGAGCTATTTAGCGATCAAGACAACTTATGGCGACAGTTTGTTGTGCCAGAAGATTTTGATCCTGTTGATAAGGCATGGCGAGCTGTTCAAGAAAACCGTCGTCAATCGTGGGATTTAGAATATAGAATTCAGCTCAGTAATGGAGAAATTCGCTGGCTGAACGATCGCGCTCGTGTGGTTAGGCGTGATAATGGCACCTCTGTACATCTTCACGGCATCACTACGGATATCACGGAGCGTAAACAGCAAGAAGCTCAACTGCAACAACTCAATCGAGAATTACAACAACTCAATCGAGAATTAGAAATTAGGGTTCAACAGCGCACAGCTGCTTTACTCGAAAGCGAACAACGATTCCGCTCGTTGTTTGAATCTGCCCCAGATTTTATCCATATATTAGATACTCAGGGCATGATTGAGCAAGTGAACCCGGCTGTCATCCAGCAGTCGGGTTATGCTGAATCAGAATTGATCGGTAATCGCTTAGAAGAGTTCTTTACCCCCACATACCAAAATATTTGCCAGCAACAGTTTCCAGTTTTACTGGAGCAGGGAACCCATCGTCAAGAAATTGAGTTTGTCTGCAAAAATGGGACTGTTCTTACCACAGACTCCTCCTACTCAGTGGTTCATGATACCCAAGGAAACATTAGCTATATCTTAGTGTTGCAGCGAGATATTAGTTCACGCAAACGATTTGAAGAAGAACGTACCCAGTTAATTGCTAGTTTACAGGAATCAGAGCGACGGTGGCGCAGCCTTCTCGAAAATGTGCGACTGGTGGTGGTGGGACTAGACCGAGAGGGTAAAGTGGAGTATGTCAATCCGTTCTTCCTAGAATTGACTAGGTACACAGAAGCAGAAGTTTTAGGCAAGGACTGGTTTGAAAACTTCCTGCCCAATTACCAGCAACAGTCAGTACAGCAATACTTCCAGGACATCCTAGAGCCAGACTTTAAACCTCACTATCAGCACTCGATTCTCACCAAGTCAAAGCAAGAAAAAATCATTGCTTGGAATAATACCCTACTCCAAAATCTCCAGGGAGAGGCAATTGGCACCATGAGTATTGGGGAAGATATTACTGAGCGCTACGCTATTGAACGGATGAAAGATGAATTCACGTCCGTGGTCAGCCACGAACTCCGTACCCCCCTAACGTCAATTCATGGTGCCTTGAACCTGTTATCAACTGGTCTAATTCAACCTCAGTCTGAACGAGGACAGCGTGTGATTGGCATTGCCGCTGATAGTGCTGAGCGTTTAGTGCGACTAGTTAACGATATTTTGGAGCTGGAACGTCTGGAATCTGGTAAGATCCGTTTGTCGAAGCAGCCAGTGAATGCAGCTGAGTTGATGGTTAAAGCTGTTGATCAGGTGCAGGTGATGGCTAATCGAGCTGGGATTAAATTGGAAGTCTCGCCCCAAGCCATTGAATCTGAAATTGAATTCGAGGCTGATAGCGATCGCATTATTCAAGTCATAACCAATTTACTCAGCAATGGGATTAAATTTTCAGACAGAGGTTCTAGCCTATGGTTAACTGTAGAACTCCAACAGCCAGAGGAACCAGAAAAAACCTCACCCCCTGACCCAAACAGTGCCACGATCTTGTTTACCGTTAAAGACCAAGGTAGGGGAATTCCGGCTGACAAACTTGAAAGTATATTCGGGCGTTTTCAACAGGTTGATGCCTCCGATGCCCGTAAAAAGGGAGGGACGGGTTTAGGGTTAGCGATTTGCCGTAATATAGTGGAGCAGCACGGAGGCAAAATCTGGGTTGAGAGTACTGTTGGTGAAGGCAGCAGTTTTTATTTTACCTTACCAGAACAAACAGCAGCAGCAGAAGGTGGGAAAGATGACAACTAAGCGCATTTTAGTGATTGATGATGATGATGGGGTTCGAGAAATCATCCAATTTTCTCTAGAAGCAGCAACAGGGTGGGAAGTGTTGACAGCTGCTTCTGGTAAAGAGGGATTAGCTAAGGCTGAGGCAGATCAGCCTGATGCTATTCTCCTAGATGTCATGATGCCCGAGCTGGATGGACCGGCTACATTTCGACAGTTACAAGCTAATGCAGTGACAGCGGACATCCCAACCATTTTGCTAACAGCTAAAGCTAGGAGCAGCGAGCAAAAGCAGTTTCTAGATTTGGGGGTAACTGGAGTTATTACCAAGCCGTTTAAACCTATGGAATTGGTCGAGGAAATCCAAGGGATTCTTAATTGGCTCGATTGAGCTATCGCAGTGCTAGGTTTTATTGAAACTCCCAACCCGGCAGCCAATTATCAAGAACTTCATGATAGATTAATTGCTGGCAAACGCAGTTCTAAATTGGGTGAGGTAAAAAGATTCCATAGCACTCACCTTTGAGATCTTACCGATTAGCCATAAGTTAGCACCCTACCCAATAGACCTCTTGCAAAAATAACTAAGCAATCATTTTGGATAGCTTCTAAGTCAATTTTGACACCTATTCCCTATTCCCTATTCCCTATTCCCTGACAACTGCCGCGAAGTCTAATCACAATCTCTTCACATTTGCGCCCTAATTTATATTTTTAGGTAAGGTAAATAGATCTTGGGTTGAACTTCGGGGTATGGGTATGATTTTTTCAAACAAAGGTAGCAGTTCCAGTAATTGTTCCAACGCCACTCCTTTGGAGCAATTATCCCTGAGTCCCACGATCAGTCCTAGGATCGATTTAGCTTATCCTCACCACCCAGAGCACCAGAGGAGACAAACCTTCACACCAGTTGTCCTGGGTATCAAGAGTTTGCCCTTGACCAAGGAACGAGATATGGGTACCAGCCAAGCCCAGGACTATGAGTCATACATCGGATTAGCTGTGGATGTATTTCAGAGTCAAGACTCAACATTTATCAAATCTCTTAAAGACTTTCTGACTGTTTTACCCAGTCCCACTTATATTGAGCAAGTCTTACTGGCAGCGGTTTATCGACTACCAGAGATTAACCTTGATGCTTGTCAGTGGCTATTGCGTCATCCCGATTATTTGATGCCCGAACTTGACTTAGTGGCAGTAGCGATGACTGTCGCAATCAAGAAGCTTCAGGAGCAAGGGTTAGTGTTGGGTCAAGATTTTAGCGTTGAACCAAATGGTCAGTTAGATCTCAGTACTCTGGCAAAAGATAAGTTATGCTTCGGTAGCTCAACTAGCGATCGCCTCTTGCTAGAACAGATTCTGCAAGTTGGGGATTAATCTTGATCATGAATTTATAGAGGCTGGAGCGATGAACAAAACAATTTTATTAATTGAAAATGATAAACTGTTGCGCTCAAATTTTTCAGATTTACTGGAATTAGAAGGCTTTAATGTCCTTACTGCAGAAGATGGTTGGCTCGGGTTAAATTTAGCTAAAGTTATCCGACCTGATTTAATTATTTCTGAAACTAATATACCATCCCTTGATGGGTATGAGCTTCTACAGATATTACGAGATAGGTTAAATACAGCGAAAACACCGTTTATATTTCTAACCAGTGATTCCAAGGAGGATGGCTATGCTCGAGCTAAGGAACTGGGAGCCAATGATTATCTAACCAAACCTGTAGAGAGTCAGGAAATATTAGCAGCAATTAATCAGCAGTTAAGAATACTTCCATTGACTTAAAACAGGGCTTAAAATACGCTATATATTGATTAATAAACCGGTGGACAATAACCGGTTGGCAAAAGGAGTGTAAACTATGGGTAAAACCCTTGTTCACGTAACTACATCGATAGTGATTAAAGAAATTGAAAACGTCTTAGCAACGTATCCGGAGTTTCCCTATCAATACATGTTTTACCAGTCTAACATACGCGAGGATTTAATTGTTTATGTCCTTAGCAGAATTCCGAATCATTACGAAGTTATAGACAATAGTGAAGCATCATCGAAAAGCCAAGAATTACACCAGTTATCCTCAGAGCAGAAGCTGTATTTAGAAAACTGGATTCACACAGGAATCTATCATTTATTTCATCTAATGGGAAACTACAGCTGGGATAATTACCCGATGCCCCAAACGTTTACCTCAAGGTCTATCTCCTTTAATTTCTGAGCTTGATATCCGACAGTTTATATCATAAAATAGCAGTTCTCAATTGGGTATTGAGAACTGCTATTTTATCTATGGTATGACCTGTAAATCAAATGATTAACTGAACTTGATATCAATCGTGATCCAAACCTGATGCAAAATGTCTAAGATTATCAGTAACTTTCGCTAACTCCAGACGTAGCAGGCTGGTTTTCTGGATATTGGTTTTCTGGAGAGACTATTTGGGGATTGCGCAACCGTTCCAATTGTAAACGCCGAAACTCAGAAGCAGCATCGTCTAGTCTCTGAGACTGTCCCTGATTGAACTGATTGATGTCAACTGTACCCAATTGGGCATTATGGATTAAATCAAAAGCGTTGAAACCACTGTCTCCAAACCCCCCAAACGTGTCTTGCTCGTTAGGATTATTAAAATTTTCATCCGCTCGAATAGTACCTATACTTTGGGCAGTAGCGGACCCGTGCAGTAACGCTGTAGTAATGCCAAGGGCTACACTCAATACAGCTACAGTAAAAACAGATTGGTTGCTGATTGTCATAGAAATCCCCCCTCAATGGATAAATCTCACTGGTATTCTGCTATAGATTTATATATAGTTAACCTGAGTTAACCTGCACAGTTAACCTGCACAATTGTTACAGGTTCATTTTGGGCTGTTGACGCGATTCTGTCAATAGTCAACCATCCAGAAAAAGCGATGAGTTAATATTAATTCTTTCACGGGATCCTAGGGCCCGCGGCCCTAGGAAGAATAATTACAACCGGCGGCTCAGTAGTGGGGCAATTGCGAGTAATGCGACTGTGCTAAAACCAAGCAATATCAACAGGGATTGGCCAAAGGTAATAGATGCCCAGGGAGCCTGCATCACAATACTACCAACAGACCAGTCATTGTGAAGATAGAGATAGCGAATTGGTTCAATGGCATAGCTGAGGGGGTTAAGACTGGCTACCACCTGTAACCATTTGGGCATGAAGGAGAGAGGAGCAAGGGCTGTGCTGGCAAACAGTAGGGGTAAGTTGGTAACAAAAATGACTGCAATTAGTTCAATGTGACCGGGTAGAGCAAATGCTAGTCCGAGACTGAGAGCTGTGACTCCCACCACCAGCAAGAACACAATCAAGCCAATCATCGCCAGACCAGCTAAGTTCGGTAAACCAGCTCCTAAAAAGGAACTAGCGGTGACAATTGCCACAGTTTGCAGCAAACTCAGAGCGATTATATATATGGCTGAGGCTGCAACAATAGAGAAGCGAGATACTAACGGAGCTACGAGTAAGCGGTTGAGGAAACCAAATTCCCGGTCAAACATGATCGGTAAGCCAGCATTGAGTGCTCCGGCAAAGGCGGTAAACACAATCACCCCTGCACCTAGGAATTTGCCATAGCTCAAACTCTCGCCAAAAATCCCTTGAGGAGCGTTTTGGAATAATGCCCCAAATAGGATTAGCCACATTAGGGGCTGGATAATACCAGCCATTAAGGTAGAAGGACGCCGTTGCAGCTGAATAAACAGGCGTTTGGTTAGGGCAAGGGTTTCTTGGATAAATTCACTTACACCAGGAGTATCATTGACTGGGATTGGTGCAGTAAGGTCTGGTTGCCAGTTAAATTGGGATTTAGGAGGGGTAAGGGTTTTACTCATATTCATTCGTGGAATAGATTCTTACAATAGTTGGAGCAATCTTTATTAACCCTGTTGAGAGGGCAGCTTTTGAAGCAAGAATTATGGCGGTTATCTAGGTTCTATTTTAAAGAATCCCTTTATAATTCAGTCGTTGTTTTTTTCCTTAAACCAATCTCACCCAATTTATTATGATATCAAAAATACTGGTGTTGATTTCTCTATCCATCAACAATGGAATTATGAAAGTGGATGCCAAACTGTTTTTAATAATCTTTAGTTATGGCTTGGGTTGCACGATTTAATTCATGTTATGAATCAATTTCAACCTTATTTTATTGATGGATAATCTGGCTTTTTTGTTACTTGGTTACTTCGGAGAGTAACAAAAGATTGATATTGCTTATGCATCAAAGATTGCACCGATGCCAGCTGCTACCAAGAATCCAAGACTATAACCCATAGCGTTAGTCTTGGACTATGTCAATTACTGCTCTGTGCCCTCAAGCTTCCGGACTACAATCATGCCACGGGAGCGTGACGAGGAACTATCCTTGTCTACGCAAGCCTTATACATTTGCTCTATAGGACATTTCCAAAAGCGTGTGTACTTCTTGGGATTGGTGTCGGCGACAGTCAGTTCTTTGGTAGTTGAGTCGTAGTCTGCCACCAAGGAGAAGTGACCCCCCCCTAAATTGACATTATCGTGGGCGATGCTAACACTGAAGTTTAGGATGTGGATATCCTTGTTATCCGAGACTGCCCTTTCAACTTCCTTGATAAAGACATCAAGTGTCATGCTCGGTTTGTCGAAATGCTCCATGATTACAGAGAACGGTAATTTAGCACCCTCGACGTACTTGGTTAAGGTGTCATAGGTCTCAGCAAGGGTCATCCCGTCATCTAGAACCGAGGCAATCGGCAGTCTGGTTACGTAGAATATATCGTCAATAGTCGTTGGACATTCTAGTGCTGTCAATGCATAAGCGATCGCAGTGACGTTGCAGCAGTTAATGGGCTGCTGAAACTCAATCATTTTGATATTTTCGAGGTCTTTGCTCATTGGATTCCTCTAATTTTCGTCTTTTTCCTGATTAATTTATCTAAATTAGAATATTAACCGGATTTGGTATTATATCCTGTTACTACTATATGTCTATATCTATTTGCAGTAATAATGTCAAGGGTTTGTTAAGGATTTCGGCAGTGAGCGAAATCCTTAACTTGGGAAGTCCATGTATCTGCACGCTTACTTGATCAGGTTGAGGCTTCGGACTTACTTTTCCCAAAACTCCTGAATAGTTAACCTAGACATCAGTTATTGATCAAAGAAGATATAAGAAACTTTGGGTAGAGAATCTACCCATCTTTCCCCTCTACCCTATCTCTCCTTTAGGCCATATTTTGTTTCCGCTCTGCCTTGAGATCCCGTTTCCCAGCCTGAGCCAGTTCAGCATCCATCAGGGTTTTACCTGTGGCAGCTAGGTAGACATCATCTAGGCTAGGTCGCGACTGAGCAATCCCAAAGGTTGGTAAACTAAGGTCTTTTAACGCTTGCTGAATGATCATTAAGGCATTGCTTTGGGGTTTAACCACAAGGTTAAGGGAATTCCCCTGATTGCTGTTAATAATCACCTCTCGCACAAAGGGCAGAGACTGCAGCATATGTTTGGCTTGCTTGGCTTCTTCAATGGGGGAGAATTCCCGGATGCGCAGGGTAATGCGATCGCCTCCAACACTATCCTTTAACTGAGATGGTGTCCCCTCAGCTATGATCAACCCTTTGTCAATAATTGCCACTTGGTCAGCTAATGCATCTATTTCTTCGAGGTAGTGGCTGGTGATTAGTAATGTTGTTCCTGAGTCCCGCAGCTTTTGTAACAGTTCCCATACCACGAATCTGCTCTCAATGTCAAGACCTACTGTGGGTTCGTCTAGTACTAAAACATCAGGTTGGTGGAGTAAGCCAGCAGCTAAGTCCAGCCGCCGACGCAGACCACCGGAGTAAATGCCAGTTTTTTTATGGGCATACTCCTTGAGCTGCAAAATGTCAAGGAGTTTATTGATGCGTTTTTTGGCAACTGGTTTGGGAATATGATAGAGGTCGGCTTGCAATTGAAGTAGTTCTTGACCAGTGAGTACCTTATCTAGGGCAACTTCTTGTGCCACATAGCCTATGCGGCGGCGTGCTGCCCTAGGATTGTTCAGTACTGAAATGCCAGATACCTCAATTTTTCCAGCGTCGGGTGCCGTGAGCGTGCATAGGCAACGAATGGTGGTGGTTTTCCCGGCACCATTAGGACCGAGTAAGCCAAAAATTTGACCCGGTTCAACTTGTAAGGAGATGTCTTTGACGGCGTGGACATCTCCATAGCGTTTTTGGAGGTTCTGGATTAATACAGCAGCAGCCATAAGCTTTCCCTATGCCGGTCACGACTACACAAATCTCAACACTTGCTATTGTAGCCGGTTGCGCTGGTTAGGGGTAGAATCTATTGTTTTTGGGCAAAACTTCTGAGGAGTGATGGGATATATAGCCCATCTCCTGGATGCGATTGACCTTGGCCTAAAGGCCAAGGTCAATCGCATACCCTCAAGCTACACTGAATCTACACTCAAGCTATGGCGTAGCTGTCTTAAGTTGTCACGGATTAGTCATCACTAACCTTTTCACAGAGGCAAAAGCACCAGCCTAACTCACTAGCGGCAATTGCCTCCTGGGTTTTCTTAAAGGCAGCGCTCAAATCTGGATAGCCCTCCCGAGCTAGCTCGGACACCAATTCGTAACTCTTTTTCAGGTGTTGGCTCAAGTCCTTTATCTGCAAAACGTTAAATCCGATCTGAGTGAGTTTTTCTGCATAGACTTCGGGGCTAAATGTCGGCTCAAACAGCAGTCGGTTGTAAACGTACTTGCGGGCTGCCTCACTAACTTCCTCAATTGGTGTTACCAAGTCATCAAACAGGAAGATGCCTCCTACCCCTAGGACACGGTGAACCTCCGCCAGAGCTTTATCAAGCTCGTGGATGTGGTAAAGAGCGCCTTGACTCCAGGCATGGGTAAAGGAGCCA
Organism: Moorena sp. SIO3I8; assembly: GCF_010692325.1. Taxonomy (GTDB): domain Bacteria; phylum Cyanobacteriota; class Cyanobacteriia; order Cyanobacteriales; family Coleofasciculaceae; genus Moorena. Next base: position 71,892 of record NZ_JAAHHW010000026.1, read on the forward strand.
TCTGGGAAAGGTAGGTTAGTGGCTGATTCCTTTTGGAAGCTCACCCGCAAAGAGGGGAAATTACTAGCCTTAGCTCGAGCATTCTCGATATAACTGCTACTGATATCGATTCCTACTACCTCACATCCCGTTTGCTGAGCCAGCCAAACGGCAGCGTTGCCATTTCCACAAGCAACTTCTAGTACCCGGGAGTCTGCAGTAATACCGCTCTGTTCCAGCATATATTCATCCCAGCGCTTGCAGGCTGGCACAAAGTCCTCAGGCCGAGCCTCGGCTAAGTTTTCGAAGTAACCCCAGTGAAGACTGCCTTCTGGATCCCAGAAACTGCGAAAACGTTTGTCTCGTTCGCGATCATCAAACAATGCCTCGGTCTGAGCTTCAGTAAATTGAATTTTTTGCATAGTTAATTCCAGTTAATTCCAGGCTGTTGTTGGTTTATGAGACTGATCAAAATTTAGACTATAGCTATCCTATTTGAATTGTTAAACTTGCTCTTTAATCAGGATATACCAGTTCTGGCTTAAGCAAGTTATTAATAAAAATTTTAGTTTTTATTAATAACTTGACTATTGCTATAGTCACCCTAAATAGTATATAGTTTTCTAGGTTACGGTGTTCGTAAAGTAAAGTTAAGCAAATGGAATCGCTTCGCGTTTTGTACACCACACAGAATTGTCTCACCTACTTGAAAATCCTAACAATAGGCAGGTTTAGCATATGAACATTTTTACCAAGCTTGAGTCAGAAGTCCGAAGCTACTGTCGATTGTTTCCAACAGTCTTTACCAAGGCAGTGGGAGATACCTTGATAGATGAGAGTGGGCGTACTTATATAGATTTCTTGGCAGGTGCTGGTGCCCTCAACTACGGACATAATAACCCCAAGCTCAAAAAGCGTCTCCTGGAATACATTGAGTCAGATGCTATCACCCACAGCCTCGATATGTTCACCTCTGCTAAGCAGCAGTTTCTAGAACGTTTCGAGGAAGTAATCTTAATACCGCGAGGACTAAACTATAAAGTTATGTTTACCGGTCCTACGGGAACCAATTCTGCCGAGGCTGCTTTGAAGCTAGCCCGTAAAGTGACTGGTCGAAAAACAGTCATTTGTTTTACCAAAGGCTACCACGGTCATACTTTAGGTGCCCTAGCTGTTACACCTAATCCTACCTATCAAAAGGCTGCGGGCATTCCCCTCGGTAATGTCTTAACGGTTCCGTTCGAGGATAAAAATGGCACCAAAGACGACAGTCTTGATTACTTAGAAAAATTGGTTGATGACCTGAGCCTAAATCAGGAAAAACCCGCAGCAGTTATCCTAGAAACCGTTCAATCTGAGGGCGGGATTAATGTTGCTAGTGTTCCTTGGCTTCAACGCCTTGCCCAGATCACTCAAGAGCGAGAGATTTTGCTAATTGTTGATGACATCAAAGTCGGGTGTGGCAGAACTGGCCCTTTCTTTAGCTTTGAGCGGGCAGGGTTAAAACCCGATCTAGTTTGTCTGGCTAAATCTTTAAGCGCCTATGGAAACCCGATGGCTGTGGTGCTGATTCGACCTGATTTAGACTGTTTGAAACCAGGGGAACACACTGGTACTTTCCGAGGCAATAATCTAGCCTTTGTGACTGCCACAGCTGCTCTCGACGAGTACTGGGAGACAGATACTTTTGCCCAGGAAATCGCGGACAAAGGTGAGGTAATGAAGAAGCGACTCAAAGACATGATCGCTCGTTATCCAGAAGTCGGCGGCGAACATCGAGGACTTGGTTTGATTCAAGGAATCGCCTGCCAACAAAAGGGGCTGGCTAAAAAAGTTAGTAATGAAGCTTTCAAGCGGGGTTTAATCTTTGAACCCATGGGAGTGAACAAAGAAGTGATTAATCTTCAGTCTACATTAACGATTGATCCCGAAACTTTGACCCAAGGGCTAGATATTTTGGAGGAAAGCATTGGAGCTGCGCTCTCAAACTGAGTTTGTCAAACCGGCGACTTCTAAAATTTCTGCCAACACTTTGCCATGATATTCCCAGGGTAAAGTCTCAATTGTGAGAGCTTGCAATCCGGTATCTCCATCTATCGCTGCTCCCTCATTAACCAGAGTTGTCAAAATCTGTTTATCGGTCTCTAAGGTTAATCCCTCAGTTAACTTAGATTTTAAGTCCGGTCGGAGTAAAGCAAGAGCAGTGAGTAACCCCATTGCTCCCCAATTTGATACACCGCAAACGATCGGGTGATGGCAAGGAATATAACAGGCGATTCGTTCTCCATGCTTGATGTTTTTGGCAATTAGCTCTTGAGAGAGTGTTCCCATACCAAGTTCATTGCCCAAATCACCAATGCCGATGGAGATGATTTCACTGAGGGTAAATAGGAAATGTAAAGGAGCAGTATGAACAGTGATATCATCCCCATTTATATTTCGGACAGTACCATCGTAACTCGGGCCTGCTCTTTCAATGGAGATAACATGGGAAACTGGTGGTTCGGCAATTTTCCATAAATTCACAATAGAAGAAACGGAGGGATCTTCTGCACTCCCTGCATCGACAGGAACTACATCAAAAGGAATTTGAGCAGGTATTCCTGCTGCCCGAGCAGCAACCTTGACAGCATTAAGGCATAAAGGATCGGTAACCAGACGGACAGGGATTCCAACTCTAAGTAATCCCGCTGCTAGGTGAGCGCAACCGATGGGGCCATCATTTTCCGCTGCCGGAGGAGTGCCGTGGGGAATAAAAAAGCCTGTAATAATAGCCACATGGGGGGATGGATGTTCGGCAATCGAACGAGCTGCACCAAGCAGCCCCCCCTTGGCAGCCTCCACAAGGGGCTCTATACCATTACCTATATCCCGTCCACAGATGTTTTCAATTTTTTCTATCCGGGTTTTGACTTCTGGAGAATTTCCAAATGCAGCAGTCATAAGCAATTAAACCGATGCTCCTAAATCAACTAATTTTTTAGAAACTGTCTCCTGGATGACTTGGTTGACACTATTTTCGAGGATGTCTAGCCCTTTCTCTAATACTTCTTCGGAAATTGTTAAAGGCGGCAGACATCGAATCACCTGCCCCTGTGCGCCAGCTGTTTCCATGATTAGCCCATTAGCAAAGGCTGTTCGGATGATTTTATTAGCGAGGTTGCCATCTTTGCAGTCTAAGCCCTGAATCATGCCCCTGCCTCTAACGGAAAAACCGGCCTCCCAGTTATTTTTTGCGATCTGCTCCAATCGGAGCTGCATTATAGTTCCTTTTTGTCTAACAGAGGCTGAAAGACTCTCATCTTGCCAATAGATTTCCAAGGCTGCTTTGGCGGTAACAAAGGCTAGGTTAGGTCCTCTGAAGGTGCCACTGTGTTGACCTGGTTTCCACTGGTCTAATTCTGGTTTGATCAGTACCAATGAGAAAGGAAGACCGAAACCACTCAAGGATTTGGAGATAGTAACAATGTCAGGGTAAATACCTACTTCTTCAAAGCTGAAAAAGGAACCAGTCCGTCCGCATCCCACTTGGATGTCGTCTACAACTAAAAGCACATCATGTTTACGACAGACTGTTTCAAGCGATCGCAACCACTCAAAGCTGGCTACATTGACCCCACCTGCTCCCTGAATTGTTTCTACAATCACTGCTGCTGGAAGCGCTACTCCACTACCTCTGTCGGAAAGGACTTTGTCTAGGTACTCTGTAGTATCAATATCCGAACCCAAGTACCCATCATAAGGTATAAAAGTTACGCCTGCGGTGGTGATTCCTGCAGCGTCTCGCTGGGAAATGTTGGCAGTTGTTGCTAAGGAACCTAGGGTTACCCCATGGTAGCCATTGGAAAAGGCAATGACCGTTTCCCGTCCCGTTATGTTGCGGGTCAGTTTTAGAGCTGCCTCCACAGCATTGGTTCCTGTTGGTCCAGGAAACTGAACTTTGTAATTTAATTGCCTGGGTTTGAGGATTATGGCTTCAAAAGCTTCGAGAAACTCCTCTTTCGCTACGGTTGCTAAATCGAGACTATGGACAATACCGTCTGAATCGAGATAACCCAGCAGTCGTTCTTTGAGTTGTGGGTTGTTATGTCCGTAATTGAGCGTACCCACTCCACTGAGAAAGTCAATGTACTTAATACCTTCTTTATCTTCTAGAACAGCTCCTTGTGCTTTCTTAAACACCGTGGGAAATAAACGGCAGTAGCTTCGCACATTGGATTCCAATTGATTGAAGATTCTCATGAGATTATCCTCATTAGTGTTATACGTGATGTTTTCCGCAAGCTACCTGAAAGTTTGGCTACTTATAGTACTACCCATTAAGGTGTTTGACATTGATAAAAGCTGAAAAGCTAATGCACGTCAACTTTTGCCTATTGCCCGCCCCCCTTCTTAAGGCAGGGCTGTTTCATTCTCGCAAAAAATAGATGGGGAGATGGGGAGATGGGGAGATGGGGAGATGGGGAGAATTTTGGACTAATACTCGGGATTTTGGGCAAATTTATCGTTCCCTTACACCAAGGCCGTTAACAAATTGTTAGTGATTTGAGTTGATTGAAG
>NZ_JAAHHW010000260.1 GCF_010692325.1 Moorena sp. SIO3I8
CGCTTGATGGCTCAAATTGAAGAACAGTTTCAAAGAAATTTATCCTTAGCAACCTTATTTCAAGGTCAGACCATTGAAAAACTGGCAACGGTTCTCCGCGAGGAACAAGAGTATATTTCCTGGTCTTCGCTAGTACCGATTCAAACGTCTGGTTCTAAGCCTCCCTTCTTCTGCATAGCCGGAGGAGGCGGTAATGTTCTTTACTTTTATCACTTGTCATGCTATCTAGGTCAAGAGCAACCGTTCTATGCGTTGCAAGCTGTTGGTCTTGATGGAGAATCAGAACCTTTCACACGAGTTGAGGATATGGCAGCCCACTACATTGGATTAATAAAGTCCATTCAACCAGAAGGTCCATACTTTTTAGGGGGGCATTCCTTTGGTGGATTAGTGGCTTTTGAAGTCGCCCAGCAATTACAAAAGCAGGGGGATGAGATAGCTCTACTCGCTGTTCTAGATATGCATGCACCAGATACGGATAAATTAGAATCTAGCAGCCATAAGCTAGATCTAGATTGGAATAGTGCAAAAATGCTAACTAGCATTGCTGGTATATTTGGCCGTATGTTTGGAAAAAACATTGATGTATCATACGAGTTTCTCCAACAGCTAACTTTTGATGATCAATTGAACTATGTTAACGAGCAATTTCAAAAGGTGAATCTTTTCCCTCCTGAAACTGGAGTTAAGCAAATTCGCGGTCTTATTCAAGTGGCTAAAGCAAATCAAAATGCTTGCTACGTTCCACAGGAGGTTTATCCAACTCAGATTACTCTCTTGCGAGCTAGTGAGGAAGTGCCAATAGAACTTGCTCCTAGTGTGGATATTTATAGGCTCCTGTACGACAGTAGAAAAAACGACCCAATGTGGGGGTGGAGTAAGTTTTCTGCTGGAAAAGTAGAACTTCATCCTGTTCCAGGAGACCATCTGACAATTATGACAGAGCCATACATTGGTGCTCTAGCCGAAAAGTTAAAATCCTCCTTAGAAAAAGCACAAACAGCTAACCCTATGGAGCGTCCGTAGGCTTATTTTTAAGGCGGTGTGGTGGTGCACTCAGCACTCCACAACACCGTTAAATTTATCCCAGATTAAATTATAAACCCGTCCATAAATACAAAAATAGGAGAAGAATAATGAAATTTCCTGATGGGCCAAAAACACCAGCATTACTACAGTCTATTAATATCATTGTTAATCCTCTCAATTACTTAGAGGATTGTGCTAAACGCTATGGAGATATGTTTACAATACGTTTTTTGAACTATCCTCCAACGGTGTTTGTCAGTCATCCCCAAGCTATGAAGACGATATTTACAGCCAACCCACAAACATTTAATACAGGGGAAGCTATGAAAGAGTTACCAACCGCTTTTTCAGGTGAAAATGCACTACCCTTGTTAGATGGCGATCTTCACAAACATCGAAAAAAAATGTTAATGCCTGCTTTTCATGGTGAGCGGATGCGAGCTTATAGTCAGTTAATTTGTGACATTACTAAGCAACAAATGACGCAGTGGAAAAAAGGAGAACAGTTTCACGTCCAGGCTTCGATGCAAGATATTTCACTGCAATTTATTATACGTGCTATTTTTGGGGTAAATGAAGAAGCTCGCTTCCAACAGCTTAACCAAACATTTATTTCACTTCTGAATTTGATGAGTAGTCCTTTGACTTCTACTGTTTTGTACTTCCATGCCCTACAGCAAGATTGGGGGCCTTGGAGTTTATGGGGACGTTTTGTGCGCCTTCGCCAGCAGGTTGATGACATAATTTATGCTGAAATTAAGCGACGTCAGGATAATCCAGCTTTATTAGGTGAAGATATCCTGAGCTTAATGATGAAAGCTCGCGACGAGCAAGGCGAGCCGATGAAAGATGTGGAGTTGCGTGACGATTTAATGATATTGTTACTAGGAGGTCATGAAACAACCTCCATGAGTATAACCTGGGCATTGTACTGGATTCACCGCTTACCACAGGTCTATGAGAAGCTTATGGCTGAGTTAGACACTCTTGGCGATAATCCAGATTCAAGTGCGATTACTAAGCTTCCATATTTGAATGCAGTCTGTCACGAGACCCTACGTATATACCCACCCACCATTTTGGGAGCGTATCGTATTGCCCAAGAGCCTATAGAAATTATGGGCTACCACTTTGAGCCAGGTACATACATTTTGCCTTGTATATATTTGACCCACAGGCAAGAAGATTTATATCCAGAACCGAATCATTTTAGACCAGAGCGTTTTTTAGACCGACAGTTTTCAGCTTATGAATTTGTGGCTTTTGGTGGCGGAAGCCGTCGGTGTATTGGATATGCGTTGTCTTTGTTTGAAATGAAATTAATCCTGGCGACAATTCTGACTAACCTAAAACTAGCCCTACCTGATAACCGTGTTATCAAGCCTGTACGTAGCGCCTTTACTGTTGCACCTTCTCCAATGTATATGATTCCTGCCTAACAGCTATTATGGAAAACCTAGAATTAATAACGAATAGCACTGTAGATTGTGAGTATAAGCTTTCAAATTTTGATATCACAGCTGGAAAGTTTAGTCCTTATTATGGGACGATCAGTTGGTACCAAAATAGAATTGATGCTCGCAGACTGAAAAAAGCATGTCAACAAATAGTTGATAGCGTACCAATTTTAGGAGGGAGATTGGTAAAGAAATTGTTTAGTCCCATAAAGGTTGTCTGTCAAGCCAAAAAACATGGTATTGGTTTTATTGAAGTCGATCTAGGTAAGCAGGAGATAAATCTTGATAACTTATTAGAGGCAAAAACCTATC
>NZ_JAAHHW010000261.1 GCF_010692325.1 Moorena sp. SIO3I8
GAGTTCGATCGCCTGAATTACTTTTTGGCGCAGGTCTTCGCTGTAAGGAAAAGGCATGACAGAAATCGGACGATAAGTGGAAGGGCTTTTCGTTTTCTTTGTCCTAACTATGATGGCGACTGCTATACCATAGTTTGGTGGCAATTTTTGGCTATCCCACTTCTACCCCCCTGAACGGTTACGTTCATTCTGGTAAACTGGCGTTACTAAAAAGTGAGGAACAACTGAAAAATATAGAAACCCAAATTACTACCCTCCAAGCGGAACTATCTCAGACTAAAAGTCAGATTAAATCCTTGGAATTTCAGTTAAATCAAAGGATGTTAGCTGCTCCGATCGAGGGAATCGTGTTTCAGTCCCCAATCAAAAGTGCCGGGGCTGTGGTGCAACCTGGAGATACTATAGTCGAGATTGCCCCACAGGGGTCTTTCCTTTCCCTGCGGGCGCAGATCGCTATTTCAGAAAGTGGCTCCTTACGGGAAGGAATGGCAGTGAAAATGAAGTTTGATGCTTATCCTTTCCAAGACTATGGGGTAGTAGAAGGAAAGGTAATCAAAATTTACCCAACCTCCAAGGTGACGGAAACGGAGCAGGGTAAAGTGCCTACTTATGACCTAGAAATTAAACTCAATAAAACCTGTATGCCCACACCAAAGGAATGTATTGCTCTCCGCCCAGGGGAGACTGCAACCGCAGAAGTAATTGTCCGCCAGCGTCGGATTATGGATTTAATTCTGGATCCATTTAAGAAGTTGCAGCAGGGGGGTTTGGAACTATAGCGCCTGACTGCCTGACACATCTATGTGAAAACTAGGCTGATCAGGTTCTACACGCTCCATGACCGGATGCGCGAAAACCAGATCTGGTCGTAGTAATCAGACTTGGCTTTATGGCTAGCAAAGCATGGTTGTGGATCTATTGGCAACAATGGTACTGGCGTTAAAAGTAGCCGACCTTTATTGACTACGCCCTTGAGCCAACGCAGACCAATTTTGAGATAGCTGAGGCCTCGAAACCAATGGGGATCTACCTGTCGCCGTAAGCCAACAAGATTGAACAGCCATGCCTTGGGTGGTGGCGTAAAGCAAGGCCACGGCAGCCACGGGCATAAGCCGCTAAGCGTGCAACAGCTGAGCGAATGCGAGAGTCTTCGAGCTTCTTTGGCTCCGGATTTGCTATCTAAAAATAGTTCCTCTACCCTAAAACGGAAACCGTATTGCCACAAAGAAAGTAAGGTGGGAGGCTCATCGGTAATAACGGCCCAGGGCTCGAAGACCCCTTTGACCTTGGCTAATACAAGATTACAACGATGTACTCCATCTTGCCATAGACCAACATTACGATAAAAGACAGCAACTCCATATGGTGGCCACAGATAGCTGACTTCAACGGGATAGCGATGGGGACCATGAAGCAGTACATCACAGGGCAATCGTAGGCAGTAGTGCCAATTGCTAGCTTGTAACCAACTGATCAGATCGTGGTTTGCTTTGCCCCGATGGGCTTTCAACATCACATCAGGATGTTGACTTCATAGCCACTGGCTTTGACGTAACAAGGGTCGATATGTATCGAAGGCTACTGCCGCGCTGTTGTGTTCCAGTACCCGCCATAGGAATGGTACGGCGCGACCACAACAGACCACCGATAGATGAATCATACAGTAGCGATTCCATAAGACTGTGGTATCGAGGGCAAGATATAGACGGTGGGACTGCCAATCTTTTAAGGCGAGTAATACTAGGGGAATATACAGCGACTTCACACAAATGGCGAGTATTGCTCAAAAAGCGGTGCCAAGGCGCGTTCAACACTTTGGGCAAATTTGGCACGACTCGGGACATAAGGCTCCCAGGCCGGTTGGCAAAACTGGCCACTACAGATTAAGGCGCTCACCATCCAAGCTAGAGCTTTGATGTGACGCAGATCGCGGTAGCGGCTGTATTGACGCAAAAAGCTCATTAGTTGATCATGAAATTGGGTAGAGTAAGACATGCTCAAATTGCTAGTTGTGTAATGGCTCTAGCGTCAGCATAACACTCTGCCCTTTTTCTCATAAACCATGTAATTGCGTGCTTTGAGCCACTTGTGTCAGGCAGCCAGGAGTAAGACGTCTTTCTGGCAATTTTTTGAGTTGGTAAAACCTCACAGTTTCGTGTTGCTGGAGGTGTTTATTGCTTCCCTGATGATCCAGATATTTGGTCTGATTACACCGATATTTACCCAGATAATTTTAGACCGAGTGGTGGTGCAACGGAGCACCCTCACCCTAACTGCTGTGGGGTTAGGATTGCTGATGTTTACTCTGTTTCGGGTGGCGATTACCGGGTTGCGGCAATATTTGCTTGACCACACGGCGAATAAGGTAGACCTAGCACTGATTGTGGGGTTTATCAGCCATACCTTGCGATTACCTTTAGGTTTCTTTGAGTCTCGTTTTGTGGGTGATATTACCTCCCGGATTCAGGAAAATCGTAAAATTGAGCGGTTTCTCACGGGTGAGGCGTTATCTATCCTGCTAGATTTACTAACAGTTTTTATCTATGTGGGGTTGATGTTTTGGTACAGTTGGAAGATGGCGCTGCTAATTTTAGTGATTTTACCACCTTTTTTCCTGCTGGCGTTGATTTCTACACCATTTTTAAAACGAATTTCTCGGGAAGGTGCGATTCGTTGACTATAAACCTTACCCTACAAGGGTTTTGGGGGATTAGCCGCCTGGTCTCAGGAAACTGAACCTTGACAACTTGATAACCATGATGGTGAAAATCCATCCCTCGTGAAAT
>NZ_JAAHHW010000262.1 GCF_010692325.1 Moorena sp. SIO3I8
ACAATTGGGTTCGAAGTGTGGTCTTCATTCTAATGTTAAGCTGCTGTCCGATTCAATTGGATGCTTGAGCAATGAGTTATTGGTAATTATTCATTGGTCATTGGTGCATAACAGGAGACTGTGCTTCGTGACATACTCCCGACGTTGCCCTAACGGGACAACGCGGGCTTCTTACCAACACCGGCCATTGCCTGGGTTACTCGGTAATTAAACTAAGCCGTGGGGTCGCCCCCGCCGACTCGTCTCCAAAACCGGACGTGAAAGTTTCCCCTCATCCGGCTCCTCGCGACGGAATCTCTTGTCAGTGGTACCTCTACATTAGAATGGATTTTCATCTAGATTCTCCTTGATTCTATGTTTTTCATCGTGGCAGTGTAGGTGGAGTAGCTCAAGATTTTTGAGTTGGTCGTTTCCACCTTGTGAGCGTGGTATTATATGGTGCGTTTCCATCACATCTCCTTCCTTGAAGGTGAGACCGCAGTGGGCGCATTTTCCTTTCTGTCTTTTCAGAAGTTTTCCTTTCTGGCTGGACATCTCAGGGTGTTTTGCCATGCGATTTCCCCAGTACGTTAGGTCTCCGTCAAATGTACTTCTGGATTCTTTGACTTTCACGTGTCTAACAATTTTTGTCTTTGCGTGTTTCGGTAGGTAGTTATCCTCCGAGGTCATGAATATCCAGTTGTCCACTATAGGTGTGTCCCATGGGTTCTTAGGTTTTTCAGTCTTAGTCCCCCAGTACTTTTTATTTACCCAGGTTTTGGATTTGTTAGGGTGTCTCCTGTATCCCCATCTTTGGAGTTTGTTCCAGAGCTTGTTGTCTAGTCCCTTGAATGTTTCCTGACTTACCGCTGCGCGATTGTAGTTACACCATCCTTTTATAATGGGTCTAAGACGCCTGATTAGGGCTTCTTGGGGAGCAGCTCTATATCTATCTATTTCTTTAGATAGCTGCTCCCAATGCTCGTTCACTTTTCTCTTTGATGGTTTGATGAGGGTTTTAAAACCTTGTTTGGATTGATTTTTTCCTACAGGGTACTGCCTGATATTAAAACCGAGGAAGTCGTACCCTTCTGTGGTGTGAACCAATTTTGTTTTACTTGGTTTTAGTTCCAGGCCAATGTCTTTTAACCATGTTTCTATAATTCTCTGACATTCTTCTACCACTTCTTTGGATTTGTGCATGATGATAAAATCATCTGCGTATCTTACGAAGTTTAACGCTTGTCTATTCCTTGCTTTTCTGCCGGGTAATGTTTCAGCGTATTCTTTAACTCGTTCTTCCATTCCGTGGAGGGCTATATTCGCCAAAAGTGGTGATATTATTCCACCTTGGGGGGTGCCCTCTATAGTAGGGGAGAATGTTCCTTCATCCATTACTCCGGCTTTTAACCATCCTTTGATTAATCGCTTCATGGAGGGATAGGTATTTAATTTTGTGAGAAGTTTTTCATGGTTGATTTTATCAAAGCATTTTGAGATGTCGGCATCAAGAGTCCATTTAGGTTTCTGTGCGATTCCCGTAAATATTGCTTCGATAGCATCATGGCATGACCTTCCTGGTCTGAATCCGTATGAGTTTGGTTCAAAATTGGCCTCCCATTCTGGCTCTAGAGCCTGTTTGGTCAAGGCTTGTAGTGCTCGGTCGTATATAGTTGGGATGCCCAGAGGGCGTTTCTCACTTTTTTGACCGGACTTATTTATCCAAACTCGGCGGGTTGGTTGAGGTTTTTTGTAAATTTTAAGGCTGGCTGCTAAGATTAGGCGCTGCTTGTTTTTCAAAGCTTTTCTCCCATCTATTCCGGCAGTCTTTTTACCTTTATTCTGTTGGGTTACCTTCCTTACCGCTAGCATTTTTCCTGACCAGGACTTCATCAGAGTCTTTTGCAGCTTTCTTACCACTCGAACATCACCACGTTGAGAGGCTCGGTATATCCGCTTTTGCAACTTGAATACGGTTCTTTCTAGCTTTCGCCAATTAACCTGATTCCATTCCGACTGTGGGGTAAACCCCCGAGTTTTAGACATATTGATTGCTACTCATAGCTATACCTTTTCCTATCACGTGAGTCTGTCGGCGTATCCTAGACATTACTCTAGGCTTTAGCTTCTGACTCAATCTCTCCCTCATAGGACTTGCGGCTAACTACCTACTTGAGGACCGACCTCTTCAAGAGACCTATGGGGGTTACTTCGTTCCTGATAACCATTCTGTTGAACTTTTAGAGTGATACTTTCCACCGGGAATTTAGGGAAATCATTACAAGGAAAACTAACCTTATAATCCTTTGTATTCCTTTGACTATTTGTCCGTAGCGTTTCAGCCTTTATTTCGCTACTCCAGCATTACGATGGTTCGGCGTATCTTCCTTGTGGTACTCATGAGTTCTTTGCCTGCTACTAACACCGTCTTTAGGCTGACAGTGCTTCGCTGTTCGACCCCGCTTTAACCTAGAGTTTGTTAGTTCTCAGTGGTTAGGGGTAAGGCTGTCACTCGGATTTCACGAGGGTTGGTATTTCACCAACATGGTTTTCAAGTTATCAAGGTTTGACCCTTGCGGCTAGTCCCCCAAATCCTTTATGGATAAGGTTTATAGCCAACGAATCACACAGCTTTACTACCGACGTGATGCCCCACCGCCAACTTCAATATATTTTTAGCCGCATTCACATCTCGATCTTCGGCATAACCACAATGAGGGCAAGAATGGATGCGGTCTTTTAGCTTCTTTGGTACTTTTACTCCGCAGTTGG
>NZ_JAAHHW010000263.1 GCF_010692325.1 Moorena sp. SIO3I8
AAAGCAGGGGGGCATTGCTGTGGAAACGGTTTCTTTCATCGGATTGAGTGGAGAAGAATACGAACCTAAAAAGCATACTCTATATAGAGTAGCACGATTTTTGTTTATAATTTGCGCTAAAGTCCCACTAGTCAGAAAGTCAAAGATTGTTAATAAATTAATTAAATGGCAGTTCCTTACAGTTACGATTTAAGAACAAAAGTCATGGGCGCTATTGACGATGGCATGGGAAAAACTGAAGCTAGTCGTCTCTTTAAAATTAGCCGAAATACAATTGACCTCTGGTTAAAAAAGAGAAAGGAAACAGGAGATTATAGGGCAAAAGAGGGTTATCAAAAGGGATATAATCCGAAAATAGCTGACGCAGGATAAATTTCGGGAGTAAGTCCCGTGCTCATGGTAGCTCAACTCAGAAGGAAATGGCAGAAGCGTGGTCAGAAAAGATTAGTGATAGGACTATAGGTTTTGGCTTAAAAAAAATTGGTTATACCCGAAAAAAAAACTTACGGTTATCGAGAAAGAGATGAAGAAAAAAGGCGAGAGTTTCGAGAAAAAATTAGTCAAAAGAAGCCGGAACAGTTAGTTTATATAGATGAATCAGGAATGGATAATCGTGAAGACTATGGTTATGGCTGGAATGAAAAAGGAAAAAGATTTTCTGACTTAAAATCAGGAAAAAGAAGTGTAAGAGTCAGTATTATGAGTGGTTTGCTTGAAGGAAAACTGATAGCGCCACTGACTTTTGAGGGTTCTTGTAATCGTTCAGTATTTGAGACATGGCTTAAAGATAAATTGATTCCTGAATTAAATCCAGGGCAAATTATAATTTTAGACAATGCCACCTTCCACAAAGGAGAAAGAATTAGAGAATTAGTTGAAGCAGCGGATTGTGAACTTTACTATTTGCCCCCCTATTCTCCTGATTTAAATAAAATAGAACATTATTGGTTTCCGATTAAAAATCGGGTTAGAAAATCAAAAGGTACTATCGAAGATTTTAGAGAGAGAGTTGATTTAGCTGTTCAGTTAACGTCCTAATCTATACTTCGATTGCTATAATTCTTAATTTTCCTTGACCACTTAAATTATAATCATTATAATTATAATTATAAAATTCAAAAACAATTTTTCGACTATGACTCAAAACTCTCAGCCCAATTCAAACAATAATTCAAACGGATTCATTGTTCCGTACATTTTGAAAGGGTCTCGCCAGCAAATCACCCATACCGCATATATTCTGAATGCCCTCGGCTACATCCAAATTTCCGAATGGGGTCCTCTTCAGCCCACTGGAACTCCAGACGAATATATTACGATGATCACCAGATATTGGATTTGGCGTTAACACCTTAAATTTCTGGGGGGGTTTCCCCCCCTTGCCAAAGGCTAATCACATCCGATCAGGATTGGATAGCTGATAAAATTGAGTGCATAGTCTAAAAATTCTAGCCGTGGAAAGTATTTCTGCGGCTACTTTTTTTTGGTTAGCAGGTTGAAGGTTAGCAGGTTGAAGGTTAGTCATAATTTAGAATTTAGAATTTAGAATTTAGAGATCCTGTAGGGTGGGCAAAAAGTGTACACAGATCACCTGTAGGGAAAACTCTAGAACTTTTGCCCACCAAAAAGTAAGATATTGTAGGGTGGGCAAAAAGTGTACACAGATCACCTGTAGGAAAAACTCTAGGACTTTTGCCCACCAAAAAGCCAAGCTCGCCACCGTTAATCCTGGTGGGCAAGGTAATTCCTCAACCCAAGCCCTCCAACCAATTTATTTCCCCTTGCCCACCCTACAAAACTAAACTCTTAATTCTAAATTCTAAATTCTAAATTCTAAATTCTTCATTCTTCATTCTCCATTCTAAATTCCTTGCGAAACAAAACCAGCCCAATAGAAAGGATGACCAAAAGGAAAATCCTCCTTACTCAAAGACTCTAAACGCTTTCGCTGTATCTCGAATTTATCCACAATTGTGACCCACTTATCTAACTCTTCCTGATATCCGTGATCCTTAGCATTCTGTTTAGCAGCTTTGGCTTCCTTTATCCCTCTTCTGTCACTCTCCGGTTATAATAAGTAGAGAAAGAAAAAAAAGAAACTCTACAAGGTAGGCACAGCAATGGATGTAGAGGAACAAATCCTCAAACATTTAGCCAGGGATCCCCAGGCAACAGTATCAATAATAGATGAATATTGTCAGACCTATAAAGACCTATTCAAAGAAGTAAGGAACTATGAATGCTTCAAATATTTACACTTAGGAATAGTCTCAGCAATAAAGAGAAAATCCTTACCAGAAATAGCTCCGGTGCGCTTTCCGTAGGCGAATTAAATTCGCCACGGGTCGCACCGCAAAGTAGTAGGGATAAAATCAGCCCAGTCACTACATCACTTCATCGCCAATTCACCTTGGTCAGTCAGGGAACTAAAGAAGGGAAGATTAAGGAAAATCAAAGAAAAATTAAAAGAACAAGCAATTACAGTCATAATAGATGAAACCGGGGATAGAAAGAAAGGAAAAAAAACGGACTATGTAGCGCGGCAATATCTAGGAAGTATCGGAAAAGTAGATAATGGGATAGTGTCAGTCCTTCTTGCTTTGGGCAATTGAGCGAATTTCCGCCTTTATTTCCATTTCGCGATCGCGTAGTTCCCCAGCTCGATCAAAGTCCTGGGAGCGTACCGCATCATCTTTTTCTTTTAG
>NZ_JAAHHW010000264.1 GCF_010692325.1 Moorena sp. SIO3I8
AATCCCCCTGCGGGTAATCCAGGAAATATCCGGGCATCGGACATTGGATGAGTTGTACAAGTACTTGGAGGTGCGACCCGAGCAAGTAAGGGGGGCTATCAGTGCCTTGTCAATGCTTAGTCCGGTTTCCTCCGCCGAGCCAACTGAACCTGCGCCGGATTACACCGTTTTACCGATGTAACTAATACTCCTGAATCATAACCGGCTCGGAAGTCCTGAATGCGAAGTGCGTACGCTCTCTTTGAACATGCGATCACACTCCATCGGTAGATGTGTTTACCCTGGGGCTACTGGAGTGATTCACCAAGACCACGGGATTGACCCGGTAGTGAACCCTTTCCTGATCAGGTTAAGCACCATGGGAATAAAGAACACAAGGAAATTTATTCACACGTAAGTATTCCTGGAATCCCGATTCATCGACTGTAGTTTATATCGAGGAGCGATCCAGCATTCACTTCAACACCAAATGAATTGTAATAATTTTTGTTCCCTACTCCATACTTCATACTCCCTACTCCCTGTTCCCTACTACTACTAGATAATGGAGGATAAACTATGGACCCTGTTACAACGGCAATTGTGGCTGCTGTTGCCTCTGAACTGAGCAAAGCCGCTATTAGTAACAGTTATGATGCCCTCAAAGCTGCTTTGAAGAAAAAATTTGGTTCGGGAAGTGATTTAGTTGGTGCTGTTAACCAATTTGAAAAGAAACCAGATTCTGATGCTCGCAAAGCTATGTTGCGAGAAGAAGTTGAAGCAGCTAAGGTCAATGATGACCCTGAGATTCTTCAATTAGCTCAAGATTTACTTGATAAACTCAAAGACGAACCTGGTGGACAACAGATAATCAATCAAACTCAAACCAACACGGCGAGTGGAAATACTGTTGGTGGAGATTTTAAATTTGCACCCGTTCAAGAAGGCGTCAAAAAGACTTGACAAATAGTTAAACATGAGTCAGCCAAGTCCAGAGCGTAAATCTCAGATACAAGATAACCTTGTTAAGGATACCACTGTTAATGGTAACTTTACTTTTACTCCTCAACAAATTGAAACTTATATCGAGAGTCAACTAGTTGAAATTTCAGTTGATAAAGTTACACAACAAAAACTAATTAAGTCTTCCCCCTACAAAGGACTAAAAAGGTTTAACGTTGGAGACAGAGAGTACTTTTTTGGTCGTGATGCGCTCATTGCTAAATTATTCAAAGCAGTAAAGAAAAGTAGCTTTAGCTTGGTATTAGGTGCTTCGGGAAGTGGGAAATCATCAGCCGTGCGTGCGGGGTTAATTCCTGATCTCAAGAAGTCTCTAAATTCCCCGAAATTTTATGATTTTATATTTACACCAAATCAAGACCCGTTTGAGTCTCTATATCGCTGTTTACTCAGTGAAGAAAAGGATTATCAATTTAGGAAATTAGATGTTGATTTTGTTAGAGAAGGAAAACACAACACACTCCTTAAATTGATTAACAAATTAAAAAAAAATGAGGAACACTGGTTTTTCTTTATTGACCAATTTGAGCAATTATTTATTGATTATGATTTAGAAAAACGAAAGAATTTTATTGAAGGAATTGTCCAGGTTGCAAAAAAAGAAGATAGTTCTGTTAGAATTCTGCTAGCAATGCGGTCTGACTTCTTAGAGCAGTTTAGTTTCTATCCAACTTTAGGCGCGATCACCAATCAAAATAATATACATCTGGTTACTGAAATGTATCCCGATGAGCTACGACAAGCGATTGAACAGCCAGCCGCCAAACATGGAGTGGTATTTGAAAAAGGATTAGTTGAACAAATTATCAAAGAGGTAGAGGGACAAAAAGGGTATCTTCCCTTATTACAATACACTTTAGATATGCTCTGGCAACTTGAGTGTAAGACTGTTGGAGCTGATGGTCGTCCCTATATTGAAGACCGCACTTTAAACAAGAAAAATTATGTGGCTTTAGACGGCGTCAGGGGCGCACTCAAAAAGCGAGTTAATGAAATTTATAATAATCTGAACCAAGAGGAACAGTCAGCCACTAAGCAAATATTTGTCAAGTTGGTCAATATTGTTGATACTGAGTATGGTAGTAAGACAGTTAGCAGAAGAGCCAATCGTAGGGAATTTGTCGGTAAATTAGTCCAAAATACCTTGCAAACCTTTATTGATGAAAATTTGCTGGTGAGTAGTGCTGAAGATTTAAGTGCAGCAAAGCTACAGGTTAGTAACAGTGACCTCTTAAAACAATTGGCCACTGTTGAAATTGCCCATGAAATTTTGCTTTATTCTTGGGATAAATTAAACCGCTGGATTGAACAAGAAAAAGAAGCGATCATCCTCAAAAACTGGCTAACTGGTGAAACAATGCGATGGCAAGCAATTTGTTCACCGGCACCCGTTACCGCCGTCGGCACGGTCTGATTGCCATTTCGCAAGGTCATGACGTAGGCGGCGGCATCCGGATCCTGCCAGATGTTGACCCACGTGACCCGCTTGCGGGCTTGGCCCAGACCCACGGTCAGGGCGGCGCAAAACTGTCAACCGGGCCGCCAGTACACGATCACATCGTCATCGGCGGCGGCCATAATCGCCTCGGCATGGGGGGTATGCCGCCCCCGCCGCCCGGGCCACGACCACACGGCGATGACCACGA
>NZ_JAAHHW010000265.1 GCF_010692325.1 Moorena sp. SIO3I8
GTAAATCGGGTAAGTCAGCGGGATTGCTCCCGCTTCGTCCCCAAAGCACCGTGCGAACAAGTCTCCAAGTACACGGCGCAACCAATTCCAAAAGAACTCACTTATCATTGCTACTTCTTTTCCTTGACTTGCGGTTTTGTACCTTTTGGCTTTTGTTCCGTGTCTTGGAGGGTTTTGTTATCCCGGCTTTCAGCATTTTCTGTATGTCTGGTAAGTCAGCCCCCAAGGCATGGATGGAATGGTGGCAGTCCTGATGTAGATAAATCATGTTATCGTATGTGTCTTTGCCACCGAGGTGTGATGGTGTTATATGATGAACGTGAATTTCATCAAAAGCCTCTAGAGGCTGATTGCAGACAGGACAGATGTAGTTCTGTCTGTTTGCTATTTTATCCTTACCCTTCGTGAACCTTCCTTTCGCTGTCTTTTTTCTTTGCTTAAGGCTTCGCTTTTCCCAGTATTCGACCAGAGTTGGGTCATCGGGACTGAAAGTGTGTTGGACAAGCGTGTGACGTTGGATAGGTATCCATCGGAGTTTATGCACGTATGCATGTTTTTCGGATTTGTCTCCAAATACCCAGTTATCATCCCTACCTGGGCATAGGCAACCGAAATACTTATCGGCTATCCATTCCCATGATTTATTGTGATGTTTCCGTTTACCCCATCGTTTTAGCTTCCAAGATATGTAATTATCCAAATCTGAAAATATTTCTTTGGATACTGCACCGTCGTGGTAATTGCCCCATCCCCGGATTTTGGAGTTGAGGTCTTTGATTACCTTGGTGGTTGGTACTCCTTTAGAGGTTCCAAAGAGTTTCTTGAGTTCATCCTTGAATTTCTGCACGTTCTTTTTGGAAGGCTTGATGAGAGTTATGAGACCCGATTTGCGTTTTGTGGTTTGGTATTTACGGAAATTCCAGCCCAGGAAGTCAAAGCCTTCGGTTAGATGTTTTACGTTGGTCTTTTCCTCGGATAGTTCTAATCCTTTTTCAGTCAACCACTCGGAGAGTATTGCCTTAGCTTCCATCGCATCTTCTTTGCTTTCTGTTAGAACAACAAAGTCATCGGCGTAGCGGATTAGACTCCGTTTGGAGGTGTTGGACCAAGATTCTCCGGAAGAGGTCATGCAGTTTATTATCCGTTTGTACCTAATTCCTAATGCATCTTCCATGCCATGTAGGGCAATGTTAGCGCTTTTGTGGGCTGATTATTCCCCCTTGTGGAGTTCCGGTTTCTGTGTTGTGAAATACACCTTTATCGATGTACCCCGCTTTGAGCCATTGTTCCACAAGTTTTTTGGCAGGGAAGTTTGCTGTTGCATCCATTAATGGTTTGTGGGATATGTTGTCAAAACATCCTGAAATGTCTGCATCTAGTACCCACCATTTACGGTTTTTCTCGCCTTTGATGTTAAGGAATATCCTTTGTCGTGCATCATGGGTACTTCTGCCTGGTCTGAATCCGTATGATGTTGGTTCAAAGGTGGCTTCCCATTGAGGTTAAGCGTGCATTTTTGACCATGCCTTGTATGCATCTGTCAATCATGCAAGGAATTCCTAATGGACGTTTTTTACCGTTGGACTTAGGTACGTACACACGTTTTGTCGGGATTGGCTGCCATGTTTTATATCGGCTGAGAGCATCGACCATCTCTGCCCTGACTTTGGGATTTAGATTGGCGATTTTATCTACGCCAGGGGTGTTTTTGCCAATATTTAAGTTGTGCAGCCTGTCTCACGGAAATAAGTATATTGGAGTAACTACGCAGCATTAAGCGTTGTAGTTTATTCACCTTTCTCCATTTGCCTTCGCGAGTCGCGAGGAATATCCTACGTCTTAATTTCCTGACCGTCCGATAGGCTCTTTTCCAATTGATGGTATGCCAGTCGGTGGTTTGTTTTGTTACGATACCGTTTTCGGTTGAATTCGGTTCTATCTTTTCCATTACAATGAAGGTGTATTAAGTATGTAATTCCGTCCGCTCGGAATCAGCTCTGAAATTCAGCACTCTTTCAAGTTGAGGGAAAATCCCTTTATCCAACCAGTTATACGCCCTAGGCGATTTCCTGTTTCCTTTCGGATTGTTGGCATTTGCTTGGTTCAGACTTCTACCGGACTGAGAGTTATACCTCCTCTTACGATTTGGCTACCTTAACTTATCGACCTGTGTTAAGGACTCAATCTCGGCTTACCCGGTTACACACAAGGAAGATATGAATCTTTGGTTGCCGTCTTTACGCCGAGTCCGTGGGGTTCTATAAGCAAGTCGTGCTTATAATCGATTGTTCAGGACAAATTGAACTAATCCTTGGAGCTAGTATTCCCATTACCGCTTTAGCAGGAATATCCATGTTAACGACGCTTACAACGATTCTTTTCATCAACAATCATGATTCTTCCCCTAACGACCCATCACCATGCGGTATATGTCACTGGTTACGCATTACCTTCTAGCTATGAAACAAATCGATTCGGGAATAAGGTAGTCGAAACCGCCATATCCATCTCGAAGTGCTCCTTCGGGTGGGGACGTAGCTTGAACCCTAGCTACATTGGGAGATTTCGGAATCTCCACTTCCTTGAGCGTCTTTCATCGGTCGCCCTTATCCTGACATGATATTAG
>NZ_JAAHHW010000266.1 GCF_010692325.1 Moorena sp. SIO3I8
TGCCAATATGTAGATCACTGGGGAGATTAGCCCACTAGCAACGACTTGGGTGGCTCGCACCCGTAACTTTAGCCAGTCCCCCCACAAAACCGTGAGGCTATCTGTGACTATAGTCGGTAACTGGGACCCTTTGAAGGTGTTGTGATGGGGCAGTGATAGATTGGATTTCACAGTATTGGTTTAAATTAAGTTAATTTTCCTTTACATTAGTCAATATTACTACCGACGACCACAAGATTCTATGCATGAGCACCATTGTCATTAATCCTAGGGTAGGCACTGCCTAGGCTGTTCACTCTAGGACTTGATTGATGGTATGAGTTCATGCATAATCTGTGTGACCAGGTTGCCAGGATCTGCCCATGATACAAGGATACTTTAGCTCAATTGAGCGTCTGGCCAATTTATTTAAGCAAAGCCGTGATCGTTGGAAGCAAAGAGCGAGTGAGAAGCAACAGAAATTGCGAGCACAAGAAATCCGGATCCGGGACAAGCGAGAAAAGTCGAGCCCTGTGGTTTCGACGAGCCCAGATAGCGGAAAAGGAGGTGCGAGCGTATCGTCAACAGAGCTCATCCCCATCGGTTAGCCCCCTGTCTGATCAGACAGCAGTCCCCCCCCGTCCGTAGGCGGCTCTGCCACCGTTGGGATTGTTGAAACCCAAAGCACTCTGTTAGCCAGCCACCATTATGGAGCATTGACGATTAGCTTAGCCATCTCGAAAGTGGTTGAAAGTTTAAGCAGTTTCCGGGGAGCCTCGAAAAATTTGGCCCTATTGAGTCGGTTCATCGGTCAAGTATAACCCGAGTTATAGTAGTATTCGGCAATGGGTATTGCGGATGGGACTATACTTGCTACAGCGTCCGGGGCGAGTACCGTCACGACTGGCGTGTGCATTGCCGATCTGACCCTGGAATTAGGGGCTCACAAATGCTTAGTAGTGTTAGGAATCAGCCAAGCCCGGTGGAAGAACATCGTGGAGCAATCATCTGGGAAATTGTGCTATCAGGACTTGTCATTACTAGCGTTAAAGGTCATGAAGAGCACTCTTCGGAGACTTGATCTACCCAATCCTCGAAGCGGTTGGTGACCAGGTCGGGGTTCCCTTACAGCTTGTCTGGGACCAAGGCAGTGATCTCTATAAGGGCATTCGGTTGTACCATCAAGCTCATCCTTCTGTGCCGGTGACCTATGATGTCACCCATCAAAGTGCCCGATTACTCAAAGGTGAGTTAGAGCTCGATCCAATCTATCAACGCTTTGTCAGTCGGTGTACCCGCAGCCGTCAACAGTTGCAGCAGAGTCCATTATCTTTTTTAAGACCACCCGCACAACGAGCCAAAGCTCGATACTTCAATATTGACACCTGATTGGAGTGGGCCGGGCCTCGTATTGGCCGATCAGAAGCAGCAGGATTTCTCAAGGGTCAATCCCGGCTACTGCGCGCGATCCGAGTGCCTTAAAAACCTTGAGTGAGCAGTTAACTGCTGAGGTCAATGGGGCCTTAAAACCCCTTAAACAAAAGCCATTTCCTGACCAGAAAGCCTTTATTGAAGCCCTCAAAGGGTGTCTTTCAGAGGCAGTTTTCTTTGAAGTTGGTTCCTTAATTTGCCAAACCGCTGACCTCGGTAGACGGTACTTTCCGGAAAAATTGGGTTGGGTGTCGGACTATCAGGAGGCCCTCGAACCCTTCAACCAGATGCTTTTCTTAGTGCGCACCCTTCAATACCAGCAAAAGCCATCAAGGGTTTAACCAACACTCGAAAACAGACTTTATCAAACAAACAGCTGATTTAACCTGATCGAAACGGTTAGAGGACTTATCGCCTACGTTAATTGCCTATATTGACCATGAAACCACAGCATTGCCTCCAAAACAGCCCCTACTTGCCTATCCGTGATATCATCGAGTCCCTCTTTGGTAAATATAAACTGTTTTCCCAAAGGTCATCCCTCAAGCATATGGGGCATTTACTCTTGACACTGCCTCTGCTCACCACCCAGTTGACCTCTGAACTTGTTAAAACTGCCATGGAAACAGTTTCCTTCTGTGATGTCCAACATTGGTATCGACAGCACTTTGGAGAATCTCCCGTGGGCCTTGCGTCGGGCTATTTTTCAGGCTACAAAAATTGACATAGAAACTGCATGAACTTTTATCTGCATAAGGGATTCAAACTCAACAGCCCTTGCAGTGCCTACCAACGGGCTTTGTAAGGTGATCTGTATTAAGCACTGCCCACCATACATGAACTTTTGGTCGTCTGGAACCTTTACCCTTCAACGGTTTTAGCTCTTTCGCTGTTTCTGACTCTCCCTAATTGTAAAAAACCTACCCTTGTAAGCCTCAGGTCACCCCGTCATATCAAGTCTGGTTGAATACCCATAATTAAGGGGCCCGGGCGCGGGGAGGGTGGGGAGGGTGGGAAGTGTGGGGAGATGGGGAGATGGGGAGATGGGGGAGATTTTTATTAAGGGTAATTATCCTGACATGATGTCAGAGGACAATTATATGCCTACATGTAAAGTTATATTACGAAATGTAACATTGATGAGCGCGTTTATAAATGAGATGTAAACGTAAGA
>NZ_JAAHHW010000267.1 GCF_010692325.1 Moorena sp. SIO3I8
TTCCATTCAATATCTATCTCTGCTAAGAATCATAGCAGACCATCAAGGAATTACTATCCTCGCTGGTGAAAAACCCTGGAGGCCAGAGAAAACTATAGCAATGGGAATGGTTACTGTTCCTTTTCCCATCCCTGAGTTTACTGTTCGTCGCTGGTGTTGGCAGAATCAACTAACCGCAGCTGGTATTTCCCTAGACAGACCAGAGCTAGATGCTTTATGCGATCGCTTCCGCCTCAATTCCGAGCAAATTACTGATGCCGTGATCGATGCCTGTAATCGAGCCCGTTGGCGAATTGCCCAAAACACTCCCCCCACTCCCCACACTCCCAACCTCCCACACTGCCTTGAAAAACCCACCTTGTCGGAACTATTTGCAGCAGCCCGTGCCCAATCTGGTCATCAACTAGGTTCATTGGCACGTCAGATTCAGCCTAAGTACAGCTGGGATGATATTGTCCTGCCAGTTAATCAAAAGGCTCAGTTGCGGGAAATTTGTAATCAAGCCAAATATCGACAGCTGGTGTGGGAAGAGTGGGACTTCCAGAGCAAGCTTTCCCTGGGCAGAGGACTGAATGTGATGTTTTCTGGCCCACCAGGGACTGGTAAAACCATGGCAGCGGAAATTATTGCCCACGAATTAGAGCTTGACCTCTATAAGATTGACCTGTCCCAAGTGGTCAGTAAGTATATCGGGGAGACAGAAAAAAACCTCAATCGCATCTTTACAGCTGCTGCCAATGCTAACGCCATTCTCCTGTTTGATGAAGCAGATTCCCTGTTTGGCAAGCGCTCTGAAATCAGCAGTGCCCATGACCGCTACGCCAATATTGAGGTTGGCTATCTCCTGCAAAAGATGGAGGAGTACGAAGGAGTGGCGATTTTGACCACCAACCTCCGCACTAATATGGACGATGCCTTTGTCCGGCGATTACGTTTTATTATTGAGTTTCCTTTTCCTAATCTCAAAGACCGCCGCCGGATCTGGGAGCAAATCTGGCCTAGTCCTGTACCTCGCTCTGAGGAACTGGATTTAGATTTTATCGCCCGTAACTGCGAGATTGCTGGGGGCAATATTCGTAATATTGCTCTGGCTGCTGCTTTTATAGCAGCAGATGATGGTGGAATTGTCAAGATGAATCACCTGCTGCGTGCAGTCCGGCGAGAGTATCAGAAGATGGGAAAAGTGTTAATAGAGGGTGATTTTGGTCAGTATGCTGGCCTAATGTGATGATTCGTAATAACTCAAATAACTGTGCAAACAATTCACTAAGCACGTTTAAGTTGTGTGTATTGTTGTTACGGAGAAGATTTAAGGGACAGTTTGCAGACTAAAGTGGGTACTTGCCAACTCAAATTGCCGATTGACCTCAGCCAGTTTGCCGATGATTTGGCGACCTGGGCTAAGAGTGAGGAAATGAGATGATTCATGACCTGGATAGAACGTTGGAGGAATTGCTCAAGGGCGAACTACCTCCTGAGCTAATCTCGTCAGTTACTATTAGCTTTGCCACACCTGACAAGGATTTTAGTGTCAAACCAGCGATTAATCTTTTTCTTTACGATGTGCGTGAGAATCTGGAGTTACGCAACACCACCTGGTCAACAGAACGCAGTAACGGTAGGGCAACCAAAAGGCGTAATCCAGTGCGAGTGGATTGCTCTTACCTAATCACCGCTTGGTCCGCTCTTACAGGTAATGGTCAAAGACCAGAGCAAGAAGAGCACCAATGGCTGGGGGAGGTAATGAAAGTGCTACTGCGTCATCGTATAATTCCAGCGGCTGTATTACAGGGAAGCCTCATGGGGATGGAACCTCCGATCAGGACAGTTAGTCTGAGTCAGAGCAACCTACAGAGTTTGGGTGAATTCTGGCAAGCAATGGGAGGAAAGCCCAGACCAGCATTGAACTACACCCTTACTATGGCTGTGGAAGTCGATGATCCAGTTGAGGCAGGAACCTTGGTAACAGATATCAGGATTGGGTAATTGCGGATTGGGAATTGGTTGACTATTTACCATTAGCCATTAGCCATTAGCCATAACCAAGATAGTTGACTAAGGGAGTTAAGTCCTGATAAATAGTTTTCCCGACATATTTGACATTTTCCAACATCTTGTTTGATCATGTCAGTGTACTGACCCAAATTTGTCAATGAATGAACAAATTAACTATGTTCCTCCCCGAGTCGCTGCTACCAGGCTCGGGGTCAGTACCAGGACACTTGAAAGGTGGCTTGACGAAGGCAAAATCCAAGGAATTAAAACCCCTGGAGGACTTTGAAGATACAATCTTGACTCAGTTGTCTCTATTTCAACAAAAAAAACAGATAGAGACGAAAGAGCAGCAATCCTATATGCAAGGGTTTCAAGCCGCTCTCAAAGAGATGATCTCGATCAACAAGTACAGTTTCTTAAGTCTCGTTACCCAGACGCAGAAGTCATCCGAGACATCGGCAGCGGTCTCAACTTCAAAAGATTTGGTCTTCACTCCCTATTGGACAGAGTTCTCAGCGGCACTTGCAAGTATATTGTCGTTGCCCACAAAGATCGGCTCTGTCGCAATGGAATCGATCTTATCTCA
>NZ_JAAHHW010000268.1 GCF_010692325.1 Moorena sp. SIO3I8
GTATCTGGGCGACCGAAGAAGGCGCTCAAGGAAGTGGAGGCTCCGTAACCTTCCTATAAGCTAGGGTTCAAGCAAAGTTCCTACCCGAAGGGGTACTACGAGATGGATATTCCGGCATTAGCTAGAATAATCCCGAATCGTTTTATCTCACAGCTAGAGGGTAATGCGTAACCAGTAACTTATACCGCAAGCCAATGGGTCGTTAAGGAAAGAACCAATAGGTTGACGAAAGGAATCGTTGATTGAAGCGTCGTAATAATTGATACTCCTACTAAAGCGGTAATGGGAGTAATAGCTCCAAGAGTTAATCCAGTAGATATTGGATAACTGAGAACTCCACGGACTCGGCGTAGAGACGACAGCCTATAGTTCGAATCTTCCTTGTGTGTAACCGGGTAAGCCGAGATTGAGTCCCTAGCTTAGGTCGATAGATAGGGTAGCCCAATCGTAAGAAAGGGTATAACTCTCAATCCGGTAAAAGTCTGAACCAAGCTAAAGCCAACACAGTGAAAACTAACGGGAAAGCGCTAAAGCGTATAACCGGTTGGATAGAGGAAATCCCTCAACTCGTGCAGAGTGCTGAATTTCAGAACTGATTCCGAGGGAGGAATATAATACATTTTCATCCTTAATTGTAATGGAAAAGATAGAACCGAACCCAAAGAACGGTATCGTAACTGAACAAACTACCCACTGGCACTCCATTAATTGGAAGAAAGCCTACAGGGAAGTCAGGAAATTGAGACGTAGAATATTCCGCGCGACTCGTGAAGGCGATTGGAAAAAAGTGAACAAGCTGCAACGCCTGATGCTACGCAGCTACTCAAACATACTCATAGCCGTGAGACAAGCCTCCCAAATTAACAAAGGGAAAAACACCCCTGGCATTGACAAAATAGCAAAATTAAATCCAGAAGCCAGGGGAGAGTTGGTCGATGCTCTAAAAGATTACAAGGCTTGGAAACCAATCCCGGCAAAACGAGTATATATTCCCAAACCTAATGGTAAGAAACGCCCCCTGGGAATACCTTGCATGATTGATAGATGTATTCAAGGTATCGTCAAGAATGCATTAGAGCCTCAATGGGAAGCCACCTTTGAACCATCCTCATATGGCTTCAGGCCAGGCAGAAGCACCCATGACGCAAGACAAAGGATATTCAACAACATTAAGGGCGAAAACAATAGAAAGTGGTGGGTATTAGACGCCGACATCTCCGGATGTTTCGATAATATTGCACATAAACCACTTTTAGACACATTAGGGAAATTTCCAGCCAAAACTTTAATAGCCCAATGGCTTAAAGCAGGATACATTGACAACAATGTATTTTTTGAATCAGATTCAGGGACTCCACAAGGGGGAATAATCAGCCCAATACTTGCAAATATCGCTCTACACGGCATGGAAAAGGAGTTGGGAATTAAATATATATGGCGAAAAGATACTAGAAAAAAATCCGGAGGATATTGGGACAACATATCGAAAAGAGCATTCATCCGCTTTGCCGATGACTTCGTCATCTTAACTGAAAGCGAAGAAGATGCAGCGAACGCTAAGATAATCATTCAAAAATGGTTAATCAAAAAAGGCTTGAAACTCTCAGACGAAAAAACCCAAATACAACATCTAACACAAGGATTTGACTTCCTCGGATGGAATTTTAGGAAATATAAAACAACCGCCAGAAAAACCGGATTGGTAACCCTCATAAAACCTTCCAAAAAAAATATCAAAAAGTTCAAAGAGAACTTGAAAAAGGAATTTAAAAGATTCAAAAGCTTATCACAAGAACTGATAATTAATAAACTTAATCCTCAAATAAAAGGATGGGGAAATTATCAGGATGGAGTGGTAGCCCAAAAAACCTTTAATTCCTTGGATTCATACATATTCTGGAAATTAAAAAGATGGGGGAAACGGAAACATCCCAAAAAAAGCTGGAACTGGATATCCAAAAAATACTTTGGAAAGCTATGTCCCGGCAGGGATGACATATGGGTATTCGGAGACAAATCCTTAAAAGAAGTATATCTTCAAAAACTCGCCTGGATTCCTATAAAACGCCATACTCTCCTGCAACATACAAACAGCCCAGATGACCCTGACTTAAAAGAATACTGGGAAGAGCGCAAAGCTAAACAAAGAGAAAAAACGGCAAAAGGAAGACTTTCTGCGGGGAAGGATAAAATAGCAAACAGACAGAACTATATATGTCCTGTTTGCAATCAATCCTTAGGTATAAGTGATGATTTACACATACATCACATCATACCAAAACACTTAGGTGGGAACGACCGGTATGATAATCTAATATATTTACATGCCGATTGCCACCACTCCATACACGCCTTGGGTGCCTCCAATCCCGACATACAGGAAATGCTGAAAGCCGGGATAAAAAAACCCTCTTTGAAACGGAACAAAAACCAAAAGGTACAAAACCGTAAACCTAAGAAAAGAGGAGGTAATGATAAATGAGTTCTAAAGGAATTGGTCGCGCCGTGTACTTGGAGACTTGTTCGCACGGTGCCAAGGGGACGAAACAGGAGTAATCCTGTCGATTTACCCAATCCTT
>NZ_JAAHHW010000269.1 GCF_010692325.1 Moorena sp. SIO3I8
CTTAGGCTATCACATCGGTCAGTTTCCAGTTGCTGAGCAAGTCTGTAATGAAGTATTGTCCCTGCCAATGTTCCCAGAACTTACCGTTGAGGAACAGCAACAGGTAGTTTATGGATTGAAGGACTGTTTAGTTTGAAGGTTAACTGGTTGAAGGTTGAAGGTTGAAGGTTAATAGCTTGAAGGTTAATAGCTTGAAGGTTGAAGGTTGAAAGTTAACAGGTTGTTCGCCCTTGGCGTTCTCGTAGGGTAGGTTAACAGGTTGAAGGTTAGAGGAGTAGTTTTGAACGCACCCCAGCTAAATTAAAAATTCTAGCTGGGGATTCTTATGCTAGGTTGGACTCAGATAGCTTCCATAAACTACTGAGCGTCACTGGCGTTCTCAGCGTGTGGGAGGAACTTCTGCCTTCCCAGACCCTAGTAAATTTCGCGTTAGTGAGCACGGCATACCAATATCTAGCGCCGATGTTGTAAGACGCAGATAAGTCGGCGTTATAGCGCTTGCCGTTCTTGAATCTGGCGAGGGAATACTTTTTGTTGCTGCGGGAAATTAAGCCAGACCCATCAAACCCATAAGCACTGGTGTATTTAGCGTTAACCTTGACGACGTTCCCGCCTAACTCGCTAAATTTCTGGATGGCAAGTTCCACAATCCGGTCTTTACACCATTGGTGGAATCGTTGCTTTTGGAGAGAGCCGTGCTTACCCCCTTTTGCCTTCCAGTTTGACAAGTCCTCAAACACAATCACCCTCACTTGATGAGCGATTCCAAAGTCTATTACAGCTTTGGATACGACTTGAGCAATGTGTTCGTTGATCTGTTTGGACTTGCGATACAATCCCTTGCAGAACCCTTGAGGCAAATTCCTTTTGGTTATCTTACGGGTTTGCTTGGACTTAGTGGCAATACGCTGCTTGCGTTGGTCACGGCGGTCTATGTCTCTGGCGGGGGAAATAAATTTCCTCGCTTTTACAGTACCGTCCCGACTAACGATAGAGCAGGTCGCTGTGGTGTTAATTCCTAGGTCTACCGCACAAACCCAATCAGATTCCGGCAGTTCCTTAATTGCGATCTCGACGGGCATCGACAGATGAACGCTGCGGCCGTTAGCAATTAAGGAAGGGGACATCAGTTTGTTGTCTTGACCTAGATGGCGGCTTTTTCCCGACGAACGAACAGGAATAGCCAATAGCCATACCCAATCCTTACCGTTCCAAACCTTGAGGTCTACAGCGTTAAAATTAGCGTTATAGCGAATTTGTTGACCTTTGTACAAAGCTGGGTAGCTGTTACAGAAGGCAGTAAGCTTAGGGGACTTGTCGTGTCGGTGCTTTCTGTTGCCTCGTTTCCAATCCTGCCAGCGAGTCACAAAGCTGCTAACAATCCCTAATGCGTCTTGGATGGCAGCCCGTCTTAGGTAGCTGGGAAACTTGCGAAACGATGGATGGTTATTGATGGCTTTTTTGAAGTACCAACCATATTTAGGATTGGGATTATCTGCGGTCTGGTGAACCAACTTCTCCAGGGTGTTCACCCGTTCTTTGGCAGTTAACCCCAACAGGGCAGACCAATTCCAATAGGCGATTAGTACCAAAGGTTTTAGGAAATGGCGGTACTCTTCCACCGTCAGAATAGCTAAATTACGCTGATGGCGAGTCAAAGACAGCGACCAGACATCAGTTCTGATCAACGACGCTGACTGCCACTTTTTGCGCTTAGTTCGCTTTTTAGCTTGCTTCCGGCTCATGGAGAAAGACTTAACCAATACCAAATATATTTTAACTTGCTAAGATTTAGTTGTCAATTTAGTTGCCGATACCGCTCTATGGATTTCAGGAGACTCAAGACTCGCTCCAACTCGGCATTTCGGTTGCTCTATCACTTGGTACTAGTGACTAAGTTCAGAAACAATTCCCTAACAGGGGAGATGCTCGAACGCTTGGAAGACATTTTTAGGGCTACCCTAGCAAAATGGGATTGTGAACTGATTGAATTTGGGGGGGAGAGTAATCACGTCCACGTTTTGTTTGAAGCTATCCCCAGTATTGACTTGTCAAAGCTAGTAAATAACCTCAAAACTGTTTCCTCTCGACTAATGCGGAAAGAGTATGCAGCTCATCTAAAACGTTTTTACTGGTCAGAAAAACCGATGTTCTGGGGTGGCAGCTATGCTTTGATTTCAGTAGGAACACAAGCTCCATTACAAAAGCTGATTGCATATGTCCAGAATCAGGAAAAGCCAGAATAAGGATGCTGCGCTTTGTTTATTGGTTTCGCTAACCCCACCTAAATCAAAGATTCTAGGTGGGGACTGCGCTCAACATTTTGTTCAACCAAACCAGCCTCCCCTAGTGGCAAAAGGCTGTGAAAAACCTCTGGTTCGTCCTCCTTTCAATGCTGCAGGCATTCATGGCTCCGATGGACTGGGAGAATTGCATCAGTTCAAAAATGCTGATGGCAGCCCAAGTATCCCCAACTTACCATGGAGCCTTCTTCAGAAGATGCTGTTGATGTATTGCTCAAAGCCGCCCAGGAATATGGCAGCGACTTGACCATTGTGGCTCTAGGA
>NZ_JAAHHW010000027.1:0-1994 GCF_010692325.1 Moorena sp. SIO3I8
AAATTAAGAATTAAGAATTAAGAATTAAGAATTAAGAATTAAGAATTAAGAATTAAGAATTAAGAATTAAGAATTAAGAATTAAGAATTAAGAATTAAGAATTAAGAATTAAGAATTAAGAATTAAGAATTAAGAATTAAGAATTAAGAATTAAGAATTAATTCTGACAGACAACCTTCAACATTAAACCTTCAACATTAAACCTTCAACATTAAACCTTCAACATTAAACCTTAAACCTTAAACCTTCAACATATCAAGGTGTTCTAAAAAATACTGACGATATAAATTACAACAGAGTGTAACTTGATTTCTCTGAACACTCACCAAACCCATACTCTGTAACTTATAGATACTGATTGGATCGAGCTCAACTCCCCTATCTGCTGCAACCACCTGTTTAAGAGTAGTAGCTAAATCAGGATTTGCCCTAAGTACACTTAAGTGTTGCCGCAAATAGTCACTATAAATTCCCGTAGCAGTAGCTGCTTCAGCGAGTAATTGTTCTAGGCTAATATTATGATAAGCCAAGTGATACAGAGCAAGCTGCACTAATCCCGGATGTCCCCCCACCACAGCCATCAGTTTGTCAGCAGCTTCACTATTTGACCAATGTAATCTATAAAGCTGAGCTAACTGTTGGATTTGCTGTTTGTTAAACTCGGGTAACTTAATCGGTAATCCCACATTAAACGGAGATTGGGAAGTTTCCAGAGCAACATAAATTTCTGTCGAGTAAACCACAACAACCCGCAGCTTTCGCCACAGCGGTAGTTGTTTAGATTCCTCATGCCAAGAGCGCAATAAGGGTAAAAAATCTTTAGCAGTTTGGGTATGCTCAAACAACCGATGGACTTCATCCATTGCCAAAACTAGGGGATGGTCTATTTTTTCTAGGATATGTTCTTGTAAGTAACTCATACAGCTGACCTTACTGCCTAGGTCTTTATCCCAATAGTCATCCAGTTGCTGGGGAAGCTGGAGTTGGTAACTGATGTTAACACATAACCAGCGCAATAGCCGGTCTAAATTGCTTAAAATGGCGGTTTCTGCTTGGTTAAAATTGAGGTAAACTCTGCCATATTGTTTTTCTCTTGCCTGGTCTAATATTCGCAATAGCAAAGACGTTTTTCCTGTCTCTTTTGGTCCTGTAATCCGGAGTAAACTTCCGGGTTGGTGAATGGCTTGATAGCAAAGCTCTTCAATCGGAGGACGCTCTATATAAAGGTGAGATGGTAGGGGAAGTGCTCCACTAGGAAATTCAGCAATTTTACGTAGGCATTGACGGCGGTAATATTGCTGAATTAGTTCTTGATGGTAGGAAGTAATCGGGGTTGTTTCCAGGGTGTTCCGGAAATTGGTCTTGGTGATCGCTTTGCCAAAAATGTCTCCCAGTAATCGCCACAACTTATAGGCAGTCTTTCTGAGGTATTCAGGGCCATAGTGTGCTTCGATCGCCATATCGGTATAGGTTTTTCCTTCCCAGGCTTGGTGCAATATCCATTCCTGAAGTGGAGTTAACTTGATTTTCTCAACACTTTTGAGGATGTCAAGTACCTGATCAATAGTCATCACTAAGAGTTCCCCAATATCTCAAACGACACTTTAGCGGTTTCTAACAAGGCAGACAATTAATTTAGGTTGATGAGCGTGATTAAACTGGCTACACTTGCTAATTGACAAATACATACTATTATGTATAGTGCTAACATGCCTATCAAATGGGTGTCTTGGGATAGTTGACAAATCAATTATTTAATGATATTTATTGGTATTTAGGTAGATTGTCTAGGGAATTAGGGGTTAATTGAGTGGCTTAATCAGATAAATTTCCAGCAGATTGGGTCAATAGTGTAGCTAAATCGTAAAAGCAATTGGCTACATTTTGGTGTTGACTGTAGAGGGCACTATCGCCACAATACTATATGTTGCTCCAAAAAATAGAACTTGTCTGCTCAATCCATAGCTTGAGATAAGTGAGTTGGTATTAATAAA